>CAZSRS010000002.1:0-246205 GCA_964609625.1 uncultured Desulfovibrionaceae bacterium | reverse complement strand
TCACCAATTCCGGCACGGTCTCGGGTGAGGTTTACGCCAGCAACAACCAGGGTGCGGGAACCTCCAGCGCCGACAACACCGTATCCAACTCCGGCAGCGTGGGCGGCAGCGTCTATGCCGCCAAAAACGTCGGCGATAACAGCAGCAGCGGCTCCAACCGCGTCACCAATTCCGGCACGGTCTCGGGTGACGTTTACGGCAGTCACAACCAGGGGGCAAACAGCAGCAGCGGAAGCAGTGAAATAACAAATTCCGGTACCGTCACTGGAAACATCTACGGCAGCCGCGACCAGGGCGCCGGCAGCTCCAGTTCGGACAACAGCATCACCAACTCCGGCAGCGTGGGCGGCAGCATTCTTGCCGGCCAAAACAACGACACCGTAACCATCCAGGGCGGCTCCGACGTTGCCGGCACCGTGGACGGCCAGACCGGCAGTGATCTCCTCATCTTCCAGGACATGGTCTCCATCGCGGGGGGGCAGTACCGCAATTTCGAGACCATGCACCTGCAAAGCGGCACCTCCAACCTCACCGGCACGCTGCGCATCGCGGACGCCAGCACGGTGGACGGCGGTCTCCACGTCAATGGCGTACTCGACTCGCCCATCGTCAGTATCGGCCAGGACGGCATGCTCGGCGGCACGGGCACGGTCATCGGCACTGTCACCAACAACGGCACCATCGCGCCGGGTAATTCCATCGGCACGCTCACGGTGAACGGCGACGTGACCTTCACACCAGGCAGTCGCTTCGAGGTGGAGTTGGGCTTCGATGGCGGCAGCGACCTGCTCTACAGCACCGGTGCCATCAACATCCAGGGCGGAGCCTTGGTCGTGGAGCTGGAGCGCGGACTCTACACCAATGCCTTTTCCTGGCGGGTCATGCACGCGGACGGTGGCCTCGCCGGCGACTTCGACGCCGCTGAAACCAACAGCCTGTTGCTGTCCATTGCCAGCGAAATTAGCGGACTCGATTTGCTTCTCTCCATCCAGCGCAGGAGTTACGCCGACTTCGCCCTCACACCGCCGCAGCAGGCCGTGGCTCTGGGCCTGGACGCCCTGGTGCCCATTGCCCACGGCGAGATGGCCGAACTGCTCCTGGCCATGGACTTCGACTTCAGCGTTGCGGAAATCCGCCAGACCCTGGGGCAGTTGAGCCCGGAGGTCTATTTCGGCTTCAAGGACACCGCCCTGCGCACGACCGACCTGATCAGCGGGGTGCGGGAAGACCGCGCCGCGTTCCTGCGCGCCCGCAAACACCATGACGAGGGTTCCGGTAATCTCGCGGCCTGGCGGGGCTTGAGCGCCGGGGACGTGAACGGCCGGGGTACCTGGAGCATCTGGACCCGCGGCCTCGGCGCTTGGAGCACCCGGGATGCTCGCGACGGCTACCTGGGGTACAACGCCAATACCCAAGGTCTGATGGCCGGGGTGGACGGCCAAATCCTGCCCTGGCTCAGCCTCGGCGCGCACCTGGCCTACACCAGCAGTGCCATCGACTGGAGCAGCGGCAACGCCAAGGGCAACCAGTACGGCAAACACGCCGGTATCTTTGCCGGGGCCGAATACGCCGGCTTCTACGCCGACGCGGCCTTCTCCTTCGGTTGGCTGGAAAACCGCGCCACCCGCCCCATTGTGCTGCCCAACCAGAACACTCGTGCCCAGGCGGATTTCGACATCCTGACCTATCAGACAAGTCTGAAGCTTGGGTACGACCTGGTCCTGGACTCCTGGTCCTTCGGCCCCATGGCCTCCCTGACCCACCTGGACCTGAGCCAGGAGCGCATCCGCGAGACCGAGGCCGGCTTCCTGAACCTGCGGCTGAACGAGCTGCACAGCAACCGGACCTCGGCCTTTCTCGGCGGACAGGCCAGAGGTTCTTTCGACCTTGGCGGCGTGACCCTCCAGCCGCATCTGCGCATGGGCTGGCAGCATCAGTTGGACCAGGATCGCGCGCGGATCACGGCCATTTTCCAGGACTACCCCGGCGCGCCCATGACGTTGCGCGAGGTGAAGCCCGGCACCGACGCCCTGATCGCCAAGGCCGGGCTCACGCTCCTGGCGGGTGAATATTTCTCCGCCGACCTGGACTACGCCCTGGAGCACGGCATGAGCGGTACCACACACAGCGTGGGGCTGGGCCTCGGCCTGCGGTTTTAGCAACCGGCTCATTGTGGGTGGATAATCGGAACTTGGTATGTAAATTCAAGCCAATAAAATATAACCGTTGCATCCTCCATGCAGAGCCCGTTTCTGGCTGTTGCAAACACTCTCCTAACTCCCGGTAAATACAAGTGGGTTGCTTTTTTCACCTCATCGGGCTACCGGTCGTCTGCGAGGCAGAGTGCCTGCCCCGCGTTTCACGATACGAGCAAAGCCAAACCCGTCGCGAGGCGGGGACGGAAAGCCACGGATCTTGATCATCGCTCAAGGCGACAAGACAGCCGGGTTGCCTCTCCCGCCCTTTCGTTCCGTTTGCCGACGGGAACAGGTCCCCGCACCAGGAGAAAGGGCCATGGAGAACATCTGCCTTCCCGCGTTTCAGGTTGTTGTCTCCGACAAGAGCAACCAAAAGTTGGGGGAAGGTGTCACCCAGCAGAAGACGCAACGCTGCATCTACTATTACGCTGAAAAACCCGAACAAGGGGACATCTGCGTCCAGGCACTCAACGGCAACTACATCCCGGCCGGAGAGAAGACCTTCATGGACGACGCCGAGTTCTGCCTGCGGTTCCGCCCAGAGCCGCTGATCTTCTACAACCAGGTCAAGCCCGCCATGGACAACCTGTCCGCCACCCTGGACAAGGCCGACAGGCACCGTCAGGCGGAGCGCTTCGACAAGGCCGAGGCTGCCTACCAAAAAGCCATGCGGATGGACCCGGACAACCTACGCGCCATCTTCGGCCTGGGCATCACCCAACTGGCCATGGGAGAAAGCGAGGAGGCGGGAAAGATCTTCGCCAAGCTCATGGACATCGAGTTTCCCTTCACCAGGGAGAACAAGCACCTGTTCAACGAGTTCGGCATCCGGCTGCGAAGGAACGGCATGTTGCGGGAGGGCCTGGAGTGGTACGGCAAGGCCCTGCAATGCAGCCAGCACGATTCACACCTCTATTACAACAAGGGGCGTTTACACCTCGACTTAGGCGAGGCCCAGCATGCCAGGGAGTGCATGTGTCAGGCCCTGGAGTTGGAACCGGATCTCGAGCCCGCCCGAAAACTGTTGCAAGTGCTGGACAAGGGAATCGGCCAAGCCGCGGCATGAACCCGCCCGAGGCACGGCTCAGGATTTGTCCTTTACCGAACGCCGCCCCTGTTCCCAGAGGTCGAGGGAGACGGCCTCTTCCACCAGCATCACCGGTATCTCTTCCCTGACCGGGTAAACCACCTTGCACGTGGGGCAGAGCAGCCCCTCTTCCTGTTCTGTGACGTCCAATCCGGATTTGCATGTGGGGCAGGCCAGAATGGCCAACAGCTCCCGGTTCAGGGCCATGTCGTCCTCCTTTGCATTCATTGTAAGGGGTTGCCTACACCGTTGTGTGGCTGTGGGCAAGTCCGTACCGCTCCGTGCGTGGAGTGTGGATCAAGAGTTGACATGCGGCACCCCCCGCTCTAGCTATGGGCAAACGCGAAGAGGAGGGCGCATGCCCGGCATCGATCTGCACACCCACTCCACGGCCTCCGACGGCAGCCTGACCCCGGCGGAACTGGTCCGCGCGGCCCACGCCGCTGGTCTTCAGGCACTGGCCCTCACGGATCACGACACAGCGGCGGGCCTGCCCCAGGCCCTGCAAGAGGGGCGTCGCATCGGGCTCGAAGTGGTGCCCGGCTGCGAACTCAGCGTGACCACCAAGCGGGCCAAGATGCATATTCTGGGGCTTTGGCTGCCCCCTGTCCCCCACAAACTCAACGCTGCCATGAGCGAGTTGCGCGAGCGCAGGCACCAGCGCAACCACGTGATCATCGAGAAGCTCAACGCCCTTGGCCTGGAGATCAGCTACGAAGAGGTGCAGGTTTTCGCGGCCCAGGCCTCGCCCGCCGCCGACGCCGGCGAGGGCTCGGTGGGGCGGCCGCACATCGCCAGACTGCTTTTCCAAAAGGGTATGGTCACATCCATCGACGAGGCCTTTGCCCGTTATCTCGGGAATCACGGCAAGGCCTATGCGCCCAAGCAGGTGCTCACCGCGGCGGATGCCGTGCGTCTACTCAAGGAGGAGGGCGCCACGGTGATCATGGCCCACCCCTTCCAATTCGGCCTGAACAGGGACCAACTGGCCGAGGAGATTCTGTTTCTCAAGGATCTCGGCCTGGACGGCATCGAGGTCTATTATAACGACCATTCTCCCTCCAAGGTGGAGATGCTCCTGAAAATGGCCAAGCAGTTCGACTTGGCCGTCAGCGGCGGCTCCGACTTTCACGGGGTGTCAAAGCCCGACATCCGGCTCGGCGTGGGCAAGGGCTCCATGTTCGTACCCCGCGACGTGTTGGAACGGCTCAAGGAATCGCGGGCAAAACAGGGGTTGGTGTGACGCGCCCCCTTCCCGAACTCCTCGCTCCCGCCGGTAATCCCGAGAAATTGCTTACGGCCCTGCGCTACGGCGCGGACGCCGTGTACCTGGGCGGGCCGCTGCCAAATCTTCGGGCCAGGGGCAGTGGCTTCGATTGGCACGAATTGGAGCAGGCCTTCGCCCTGGTGCGCGAACAGGGCAAGCGCGCCTATCTCTGCTGCAACGCCCTGCCTCACGAAGAGGGCCTGCCTGCCATGCGCCGGGCCCTGGAGCGGGTGGCTGCCCTGCCGCCCGAGTGCGAGCCCCATGCGCTGATCATCGCGGATCCCGGCGTGCTGCGGCTGGCTCGCGACATCGCGCCCCGGCTCCCCATCCACCTGAGCACCCAGGCCAATACCCTGAACAGTCAGTCCCTGGCCTTCTGGAAAGAACAAGGCGTGAGCAGGGTGAACATGGCCCGGGAGCTGGACCTCAAGGCCCTGCGCCTGCTGTTGCGCGAGGCTCGGAGCATGGGCGGTCCGGAGATCGAAGTCTTTGTGCACGGCGCCCAGTGCATGGCCTATTCGGGCCGCTGCCTCCTGGCCGCCTACCTCAATGCCAGACCCGCCAATCTTGGCGAATGCACCCATCCCTGCCGCTACCAATACCGCCCCCTGGCCGTGGCCTTGGAGGAACGCACCAGACCCGGCGATATCCTCTGGGAACTCTGGGAAGAAGGCGAATACTCGACCCTGCTGGCTGCCGAGGACCTCTGCCTGCTCCCGTACTTGGCTTGGCTTTGGCGCAACGGGGTCACGGCGGTGAAGATCGAAGGCCGCACCAGGAGCGAGGGCTACCTGGCGCAGGTCACCGACGCCTACCGTACCGCCCTGGATGCCTTGCCGGAGCGGCGCTTCGGGCCTGCTGTGTGGCTGGAAGAACTGCGGACCTTCGCGGTCCGCTCCCTGAGCAGCGGCATGTTTCTGCCCAAGGGCCGCCGCCGCGTCTGGCAGTCCGGTCCAGGGGACGAACGACCCATCCTGGCCAAGGTGCTGTCCGCTCCCGGCAAAGGACGCCGGCTGGTGGCGGTGCGCGCGCCATGGGACACGAAGCGCGACGTTGAAATCCTCGTACCAGGACTGCGGCGCACCGTGCTGCGGGCAGGAGACTACAGCCTGGAGGACGTGGCTGGCAATCGTCTGGAGCGCGTCAATCCAGGCATGGAGCACATCCTCGCGCTTCTGGGACCAACGCTCCTGGAACCGGGGTGGTTTCTCAGAGCCGGGCGGGAATGACGCATGGGACAACACCCCATGGCGCTCCATGTCCTGACTTACGACTCGCCCCCCGCCGTGTACAGCATCCGCCGCAGGGCGGCCACGCTCTTGCCGCTGCGTTTGGCCAGCAACCTGAGGGCCTCGTATTCAGGCGCTGTCCAGCGCTCCTCGCCGTAACCGGCCTCCTTGGCTCGCACCGGACCGAGGGGGGTTAGCAGCTCCACCTGTCGCCGGGGCAGGGCCACGCGCTCCATGCGCCGGCGCCGGAGCCCCAGGGTCAGGGTGGCGCGCAGAAAGGCGTCCTGCACCACGGCCAGCCGCGCGTCGTCGCAGACCACCTGCATGAGTCCGGCGGGACGGTTTTTCTTGCCCACGCCGGGCAGATACAGCACGTCCAGGGCCCCGGCCTCGAACAGGGCCTCAAAGGCATAGCCCAGGTCCTCGCCGCTGAGGTGGTCCAGGCTGCTCTCCAGCACCCAGATGTGCTCCAGGGGGAGGGAATGGGGCACCGAGGTCTCGGCCGTCTCCTGTTCAAAGAGGAACATCCGCACGCCCCCGCTGAGGTCCTTGCTGCCGTAGGCCAGGGCCGTGGCGGTCAGCGTGCCGCCGTTGGGCGTGGCGGTGAAGTTGTCCACGATTTGGTCCAGGAGCAGCGCGCCCGTGGGCGTGATCAGCTCCTCCTCGAAGTCGGTGTGATACACGGGCTTGCCCTGCAGCAGCAGGGTGGTGGCCGGCGCGGGCAGGGGCAGATCACCATGGGAGCAGCGTATCCGCCCCCTGAACCAGGGCAGGGGGGCGCAGCTCACGGACTGGATGCCCAGACGCTCCAACCCCCACAAGGCGCCGCAGACATCCACGATGGTGTCCGAGGCGCCCACCTCGTGGAAGTGGACCCGGTCCAGGGTGGTGTTGTGCACCGCGGCCTCCACGGTCGCCAGGCGTTCGAAGGCCTGTGCGGCGCGGCGGCGTACGCTGTCGTGCAGCGCGGTGCCCTGGATCAGGGCGAGGATGTCGGGGAGGTGGCGATGCCCAGGCGCGGGGGGCAGGTCAAGATGCAGACGCAGGCCGGCAATGCCTCGACGTGCTTCTGGGTGCACTTGTAACGAGGTGACCACCGCCGGCCCCAGGAGTTGGGCCAGGGGGGCGAGATCGAGGCCCAGACCGGCGAGGCCGGCCAGGAACATGTCTCCGGCTATACCGCGGTCGCATTCCAGATGCAGATGACGATGGGGCATTGGACTTACCTTTAATCCGAGCTGTGAAGAGGGTATTAGAAGCAGTGATGGGCCGCATGATCCCGGCAACATGGACAGGGGCTTGCACCATGGGCACGGGGCTGTCAAGCGGGGCGGGAAGTCTTCTGGACAACGGTCTGGATGCATGGCAGATTTGGAACCACTGCAAAGAGATGCGCAGCGTTGTAAACATTTTTTTAATATATGGTGGGGCCTCGCCGGCACGGTGACGCCCGTCCACGCCCCGAACGCGGCGGGGCCCCTGGCTTTCCGCGTCATTATCCAGTCATGTTATGGGTTTTACAAGGAGGAAGATCATGCTCGTGAGCGAATGGATGTCCAAGCAGCCCATCACCGTGACGCCGGAGACGTCCCTGATGCAGGCCACCAAGATGATGAAGGAGAACAAGATCCGTCGACTGCCCGTGGTGGACGAGAACGGCAGGCTCGTGGGCATCGTCACGGACCGCGACATCAAGGCTGCCTCGCCCTCCCAGGCCACGACCCTGGAGGTTCACGAACTCTACTACCTGCTCTCGGAATTGAAGATCAAGAGCATCATGACCAAGAACCCGGTCAGCGTCCTCGCCACCGACACGGTGGAGCGCGCGGCCCTGCTGATGACCGAGCGGCGCGTCGGCGGCTTGCCCGTGGTGGACGTGTCCAACAGGGTCGTGGGCGTGATCTCGGACACGGATGTGTTCCAGGTGCTCATCGCCATCACCGGCGTGAAACACGGCGGCGTGCAACTCGCCTTCCAGCTCTCGGACGAGCCGGGCAGCCTGAAACAGATGATCGACGACCTGCGGCGGTACGAGGCGCGTATCGTGAGCATCCTGACCTCCTTCGAGGAGGGGGGACGCAAGGTCTACGTTCGCATCAAGCCCATGGATCGAGCCAAGGAAGACACCCTGGTGGCCGACTTGCAGGTAAAATACAAACTGCTGTTCTGGGCCAGGGATTCCGTGCATCCCATCGAGGTCTGACCGAAGTGCTGTGATGAAAGGGGTGTGCAGCTGCTTGACAGAGCGCACCCCTTGGTTTAATAGACGCAGTTCCGCCTTGCTCTTCCACCACACCCCACTTTCCAGGTGGAAGGGCCAAATGACCGGAAGGAGGATTTCATGCGTAAATACGAGACTCTTTTGTTGTTTTCGCCCGAACTCACCAACGAGGAACGCAACAGCCTCGTGGAGAACTTGGTGGGCATCATCGAGCGCGAAGGCGGTCAGCTGTTGCTCAATGACGACTGGGGAATGCGGGAGTTGGCCTACCCCGTGAATAAGATGATGCGCGGTTACTATGTGCGGTTGGAATACGCCCTGAAGTCGGCGGCCGTACAGGAGCTGGAACGCAACATCCGCATCATGGAAGGCATCTTCAAGTTCGTCACCGTCAAGCTGGCCGATGAGTACCAGGCCGAGGAGGCTGCATAACCATGGCTTTCAAGAAAAAATTCACCCCCAGACGCAAGTTCTGCCGCTTTTGCGCCAACAAGGACCTGCCGCTGGACTACAAACACCCGGAGATACTTTCCGAGTTCACCACGGACAGGGGCAAGATCATCGCCCGTCGCATCACCGGCACCTGTGCCAAGCATCAGCGCAGGTTGACCACCGAAATCAAGCGCGCCCGCCAGATGGCTCTGATGTTCTACACGGCCACGCATTCCAGCCAGGTGCGTAAAAAGTCCATGCTGTAAGGAGAAGACGCCATGAAGCTTATACTGCGTGCAGACGTGGACCACCTGGGCCGCCTGGGCGAGATCGTCACCGTGAAGCCGGGCTACGGCCGCAACTACCTGGTGCCCAAGGGTCTGGCCATGCCTGCCACCGACGCCAACCTGCGCGTGTTCGAGCAGGAGCGCGCCAAGTTGCAATCCAGGATGGACGCCATGCGGGCCTCGGCCCTGACCCAGGGCGAGAAGATCGCGGCCGCCGTGTTGACCATCCCCATGCGCGTGGGCGAGGGCGACAAGCTCTATGGATCCGTGACCACCGCCATGCTGGCCGACAGCCTGAAGCAGGCCATCGGCGAGGATGTGGACCGCCGCAAGATCGTCTTGGACGACCCGATCCGCTCCCTGGGCGAGCACAAGGTGCCCATGAAGTTGCACCACGACGTGCAGGTGGAGATCACGGTCAAGGTCGTGCGCCACGACGCCCACCACCTCGAGGAAGAGGCCAAGGCGGAATCCCAAACCAGCGAATCGGCTGCGACCGAGGAAAGCGAGGCCGCGGCCGGACAGGCGTAATTTCCTTGAGCAACGACAGCGACGCCCAGGAGGGCCGGGGAAGAGCCGGTTCCGAAAAGGGCTTTGGAAGAAGCCGAAAAAAGAGTCCTGAGCAGAGCCTGGATCAGGCCTCCTCGGATTTGGTGCGCAAAGTCCCCCCCCATAACCTCGAAGCCGAACAGGCGGTTCTGGGGGGGGTTTTTCTCGATCCCAAGATCTTCAACACCCTGGTGGACATCGTCACCACCGACGATTTCTACTTCCCGGCGCATCGCGCCATATTCAACATTTTTCTGGAACTCGACGAGAAGGGGCGCCCCCTGGACCTCGTCACCGTGGGCGACCGTCTCAAACAGGAAGGCAAGCTGGAGCAGATCGGTGGCGCCGTGTACCTGGGCGAACTAGCCCAGACCGTCATCAGGGCCTCCAGCGCCGTGCACCATGCCCGCATCGTGCGCAACAACGCGGTGCGGCGCGCCCTCATCAGCACCTCGGCCTCCATCATCAGTGAGAGCTTCGAGAGCGCCAAGGAAGTGGACGAACTTCTGGCCGAGTCGGAGCAGGCCGTTTACGCCATCGCCCACCGCACCCAGGGCTCCCTGTACCAGTCCAGCAAACAGCTTGTGGTGCGCGTGTTCGACGAACTCACGGCGCGCTTCGAACGCCAAGAGCTGGTCACGGGGGTGCCCACCGGATACCATCGCCTCAACGAGATAACCGCCGGGCTCCAGCCCTCGGACCTGATCATCGTGGCCGCGCGCCCCAGCATGGGCAAGACCGCATTCGCCCTCAACGTGGCCATGCGCGCCGCGGTGCAGCACAATGTCTCCACGGCCATCTTCTCCCTGGAGATGTCCATGGAGCAACTGATGATGCGCATGCTCTGCGCCTGGGGCAAGGTTGACCTCTCCAGGCTCAGGCGGGGTTTTCTGGACGACGACGACTGGACAGGCCTGCACATGGCCGCGGACAGCCTCTCGCCCGCGCCCATCTACATCGACGACACCCCGGCCCTGAGCACCCTGGAGCTGCGCGCCCGCTGCCGGCGCATGGCCTCGGAAAAGGGTCTGGGCCTGGTGGTGGTGGACTACCTCCAGCTCATGCGCGCCGGCCGGCGTATCGACTCCCGTGAGCAGGAAATCTCGGAAATCTCGCGGACCCTCAAGGCCCTGGCCAAGGAGCTGCACGTGCCCGTGGTGGCCCTGTCCCAGCTCAACCGCAAGGTCGAGGAGCGCACCAACAAGCGCCCCCTGCTGTCCGACCTGCGTGAATCAGGCGCCATCGAACAGGACGCCGACGTGATCATGTTCCTCTACCGCGACGAGGTGTACAACAAGAACGAGGACAATCCCAAGCGCGGCGTGGCCGAAATCATCATCGGCAAGCAGCGCAACGGTCCCGTGGGCATGGTGGAACTCGCCTTCCTCGACTCCTGCACCGCCTTCGAAGAACTGGCAGAGATGCCGGTGCCATCGGAACTCACCGGGGGATAGCGCCCCTGGCAACAGCCACCCTTCATCATGGAGCCCGGCATGGATCATTTCCACGTTGCAGAGACCTATACCCGGCAGAAACTCGACGAACTCCAGCTCACACGGCTGAAAATCACCCTGGAGCGCGCCCAGGCCTCCCCGTTCTACGCCAGGCGATTCCGGGAGGCAGGTTTTTCCCCCCAGGACGTGCGCGGTCTCGACGACGTGCGGCGCATCCCCTTCACCACCAAGGACGACCTGCGCGCCAGCTACCCCGACGGCATGCTCACCCTGCCCAGGGAGCGCATGGTCCGTCTGCACGCCTCCAGCGGCACCACGGGCTCGCCCACGGTGATCATGCACACTCAAAACGACATCGAGACCTGGGCCGATCTCATGGCCCGCTGCATGTACATGGTGGGCGTGCGCCCCTCGGACGTGTTCCAGAACATGTCGGGCTACGGGCTGTTCACCGGCGGGCTGGGCATTCACTACGGAGCGGAGCGCCTGGGCTGCCTGACCATTCCGGCCGGGGCCGGCAACTCCAAGCGCCAGGTCAAGCTGATCCGTGACTTCGATGTCACGGTGCTGCACATCATTCCCTCCTACGCCCTGTACCTGGCCGACTACATCAAAGGCGAGGGCATCGCTCCCGAGACCCTGCCCCCACGCATTGCGCTCATCGGTGCCGAGCCCCACACCGAAGAGGCCAGGAAACGCATCGAGGAACTGCTCGGGCTCAAGGCCTACAACTCCTTTGGCCTCTCGGAGATGAACGGGCCGGGCGTGGCCTTCGAGTGCCTGGAGCAGAACGGCATGCACCTCTGGGAGGACGCCTACATCTTGGAGATCATCGACCCCGAGACCCTGGAACCCGTGGCCGAGGGTGAAGTGGGCGAGATGGTGCTGACATCCCTCTGCCGCGAAGGCATGCCCATCCTGCGTTACCGCACCCGCGACCTGACCCGGATCTTGCCGGGGCAGTGCCCCTGCGGCCGGGAGCACCGCCGCATCGACCGCATCACGGGCCGCGCCGACGACATGATCATCATCAAGGGCGTGAACATCTACCCCATGCAGATCGAGCAGGCCCTGCTGTCCATTCCCGAAGTGGGGCAGAACTATCTCATCGTGCTGGAGCGCGAGGGCTACATCGACCAGATCAAGGTGTTGGTGGAGGTCAAGGAGGAGTTCTTCGTGGAGGACATGCGCTCCCTCGCGGGTATTCAAAAGCGAGTGGCGGCCAGGCTGCGCGACGAGATCCTGGTGACCCCGCGGGTGGAGCTGGTGCAGCACAACTCCCTGCCCAAGAGCGAGGGCAAGGCCGTGCGGGTGCGGGACAACCGCGACAAGGCGGAGTAGGACTTTTCGGAAAAAACATCGCTGCCGGAGACGGGCTCCACGCATGGGGCCAAGCCGCGGCTGCAACATCGTAGGCGGCACAGGAGTGCCACATGGCCACCCTTTGGGCGATACTGTTTCTTGCACTGCTGCTGGCGGTGCTCTTGCTGCACGTGTTCAGCCTGCCGGCCAACTGGATCCTGGCTGGTCTGGTGGCTGTCTGGAAGATGACACACCCCCTGGACATGAGCTGGGGCTTCGTGCTCCTGCTGTTCGGCGTGGCCCTGTTGGGCGAGGTCCTGGAACTGCTGGCCCAGTCCTACGGCGCCAAGCGTTTCGGCAGCACGGGGCGCGGCAATATCGGCGGCCTTGTGGGCGCCATCGCCGGCGCCATCCTGGGCGCGCCCTTCCTCTTCGGCCTCGGCGCCCTTTTTGGTGCACTGGGCGGCGCCTATGCCGGTTGCTGGATCCTGGAGCTGGGGCAGGGGCGCGGCACGGCCGAGGCCAGCCACGCGGCCTGGGGCGCGTTCTGGGGCAAGTTTTTCGGCCTGGCCCTGAAATTCGGCCTGGGCATGGGCATGCTCGCCCTCAGCGCGGTGCGCGTCTGGCCACAATGAGTCGGCCACCGAACTCGGGTGTCAGGAAAGCATATCGATCAGCGAACCTGACTGGATCTGGTTCTTGATGAGCGTCTGGAATTCGGCCTCGGTTATCTCGCCGTTCTGCAGTTGCTGGTAGAGGTCCCAAAGTTCGCCTTTTTCCGACTGCGTCTGGTTTTCCTCGCCAAGGAGGGACTCCGTGCCCTGGTTTGGCTTGGGCGGCGGGGTGAAACCGGCCTCCCTGAGCATGACCATGGTCTCTCGGGAGCGCGGGATGCCCGCCTCGGCGATCTCCTCGCGCATGGCCTTCATGTCTTCCTGGGTCATTTTTTCCGGGTCGTACTTGGCAAGAATTTCCTCCAGGGTGTTCTTCTGCTCCTGGCTGAGGGGCAGTTCGATGCCTTTGCCCATTCCGAAAATTCCATTGATCTCCATGGGATGCCTCCATTGTCCGGGCGGTTGCGCCTGTGTCGCGCACAGGGTTTACCCGAGGACAGCATATTGCGTGCCAAGAAAGAGGGCTATCGATCTATGCCCTGAATAGATAGCGAAGGTACGTCGTGATCGATTGGATTCCTACAGAATCATATATTTTTCATGGACAAGACAAGTTCTGTATCGCCCTGCACTTTACTCCGTTGTTGTCCCGAGGCATGATCAGTTCTGATTCAGGAGCGATCAAATCCAGGAGGGACACATGAGGAGATTGCTTGTGGTTTTGGGTCTGGCTCTTGTCTTATCTGCCTTTCCGGCTTTCACGGCAGGCGGGCAGCAGCGGGAAGTACAGATGGCGCAGGGAGCAGCGGATGGCAGCGGGCGGGATTCTCATGTGCGGTCCATTGCGGGGCGTGGCTGTTGCTCCAAGCACAAGGGCGTCTGCGGATGTAGGAACGGCCGCGTGCTCTGCTGCGACGGGTCCTTGAGCCCGACGTGCACCTGCCTGCGCGACGACGTTGGCCTGCCGAACTGAAGCGCCGGGCGTCGTCCCGGGGGAGCTTGTCCTCAGTGGCAGAGCCAGAGGCCGGCGCCCTGGACCTGACGGAACAGGGTGCTTGACACCGAGCCCATGAACAGGCGCTGCCGCAGGCCGCGGCCCTCGCCGGTGCGGCCGGCGGCCACCGCCGCGTAGCGCCCCGTGTCCAGCATTTCCAGGATGGCCTTGGCCGGGGAAAAACTCTCCACCACGCGGGTGTGCACGCGCTCCAGGGGGTAGTTGTTTTCCGCGAGCAGGGCCTTGCAGTTGTCGAAGACCGCCTCGGCAAAGATCCGATCCTCCGAGTTGGGGTCGTAGATGTTGAGCAGGGTGATCTCGTGTTCGGGCTGGTCCTCGAGGACAAAACCCACATGGTCCACCATGCGGGCGCTCTGGGGCGAGTCGTCCACGCAGGCGAGCACGTGTTTGCGTCCCTTGTCCGGGAGCCGGCAGAGCCAGACAGGGGTGGTGCCCTTGAGCTCCAGCAGTTCCCTGCTCACGCTGCTTTCCACGAGTTCTTCCAGCCAGCCAAGGCCGCGTCTGCCCAGGACCAGGGCGTCGTAGAGCCCCTTCTTCACTTCGGACAGGATGTTCACGGCCGCGGTCTGCTTGTGCTGCCCCAGTTTGTGGTGCAGGTTGTCCTTGTGGAATCCGTTGGCGTGCAGGAACTCAATGGCCTGGGTGAGCACGTTCCGGGCGTTTTTCCGCCGTCGTTCGAGCTGTTTTTCGGCTTCGAGCCGCTCGGCGTAGTTGGGCATGGAGCTGGACGTGGTCGGAGTGGGCACGCTGCAATAGACGGTGATCTCCACGTTGTCCTTGTGGTGCAGGAAATCACCGAGGAAACGCGCCCCCCAGAAGGAGGCCTTGCTGTCGCTCACCGAGAGCAGGAAATGCTTGTTCATGGCTCCTCCAGTGACGTCGGGCATCAGGAGACCACCCAGACGGTACACCCTTGGGCGTGGTGGATGATCCTGTTGGAGACGCTGCCGAAGAGGAACTCCTCGGCCTTGGAGACGCCGCGCCTGCCGATGACGACCGTGCCGTAGCCCTCTTCCTTGAGCACGGCGAGAATCTCCTGGGCGATGCTCGTGCCCCTGCTGCAACGGAACTGGGCCTGCTCGGGCAGGGGGGATTTACAGCTGACGACGTAGCGACTTTCGATGATCTCCTCGGATATCCCCTTTTCCACCAGCAATTGCCGCGCGCTTGCCAGGAAGCTCTGCATTTTTTCCCTGACCTGGGTGCAGCTTTCCTTCCAGGAGGCGTCGTCGGGAAAGAGGTCCCTGTCCGGGAAACGCTCGATGTGCAGGAGCATGATCCTGGTCGTGGCGGTGTGGCCGAGCATTTCGCCCACATAATCGATGGCACGGATGGAGTTCTCGGAACCGTCCACGGCGATGAGCAAATTTTTGAAGTCCATGGCAACCCCCTTATGTTGTGCGGCAACCCTGGAAAAGATCGGGGTGGTCGCAGTGCGCCCGGTTGGTGGCGGTCAGCGTTTCAGTGCCGGCAGGCAGGCACGGAGTTCCTCCAGCATTTCATCGACACTGTCGTAGAACACGTAGGTTCCAGCGGAAAAGTGCATGAGAACGTTGTTCAGTTCTTTTGGGATGTAGGGGAAGAGTTTGCGCAGGTTGGCCAGTCTGTTGGCGAACATCAGGGCGAAGTCGTCCCGTGTGAACATGCCGAGATCGATGTTGCCAGCCTGTTGCAAGGTGCTGATGGTGTGTTCCCCCTTGCCGGTGATGAACAGCAGTATGTTCCCCAGACCGAAGATGTCGAGGCCGAAGGGGTTTTCGTGGAAGTCGAAGGCGTAGTCGAAGTCGATCCAGCGATACTGCCCGGTGCCGTATTCCACCCAAAGGTGGTCGCGCCGGATGTCTCCGTGTTTCTCATAGTGGGCGTGCAGGAAGGAGATGGCCTCCACGGAGCCCAGGTACTTCTCGAAAATGGCTGGAAACTCGGTGTGGAAATAGGTCTCGTGCTCCATGGGCAGGTCCTCTACCTCGAGATCCAGGCGCTTGCCCTGGATGACGTCGAGGACCCGGACGTTGTTGCGCTTGGCGTCATGACAGGCGATTCCCTGCATGAAGCGGATGTCGTGTCGCACCAGGTTGAGGATACGGGCCTCCTTTTCCGGGCTGCGATGGCAGCGGATCACGAAGTCGCCGATCCGCAGGGGGAAATTCTCGTAAAACACGAGCTTGAGAATCTTGCGTTCGCCGGTCTCCAGGAGTTGGCAGCGTTTGACCCAGTATTTGGGGTCCTCCAGACCGAACCTCCGTTCCGTTTCGTTGCGCAGGACGAGGTAGTGCAATCCGTCGAGTGCGATGACATCGCCATGGTCGATGCTCATGAATTGGGAAGTGTCGGTGTAGATCTTCCCGCAGTGTCTGAGAGGGAAGTTCGGGGCGTGAAGGGCGACGAGGTCCCTGGCGGAATTGGGCATGAAACACCTCCTTGAAAAAGGATAATAGTGCAGTCGGGCAAGAACACAAGAGGAAATCCACTGCCGCATCGCGGAAGAAGTGCTTGGTAATTATTGTCAGATCAGCTGGTTATCCAGAAAAGGCACTGGCTGGAAAAAGGAAAAAAAAAGGCCGGCGCGTGGCCGGCCTGGTGACGACGTAGGGCCGCGGGGCTACTGCTTCTTCTCTTGCTCCACGGGTGTTTCGGGTGCTTGGGGCGCTTGGGGGGTCTCGGGTTGGTGCGTCTCCAGGTAGTCTTCGATCACGACTCTGAAAGCCCGTTGTGCTTCGAGCTGCACGGCCGTGTTCACCTCGGAGAAGTAGTCGGGAAACTTTTTGGTCACGGACCTGCCGATGTCGGAGCCATAGAAGTCGGCCAGGGCGTTGAGTTCCTCGGTGGTGAAGTGGTTGACGATGGTCTCGCGGATGATGCGTTCGACCTCGTCATACTTGATCTCCTTGGCCATGTTGTCCACGATGTCCTTGGCCTCTTCCTCGGGCAGGCGTTCCTTGATGGCCTGGAAGGTGCCTTCGAACAAGGACTTGACGTTCACTGTCCCGAGATAGCGCTTGGCTGCCGCGATTTTTTCGGGTGTCGTAGGCTCCGCGGTCGCGGCTGCCTCCGCTGGGGCTTGGGCGGAATCACCGGGAGCGGCGGTTTCGGATGGAGCCTGGGAGGCGATGGCCACCCGGCAGGTGAGCAAAAGTAGGGTGAGTGTCAGGGCAGAACAAATGAGTCGCATCGAGGTATTCCTCCGGTATTGGGTGAGCGTTGCGTTGGGGTGTCAGGCCTCACGCCTGCAGGGGATGCGTTGTGGCGGGGCGGGTGTTCACAACCGCTTTTTCGCAAAGGTGAGCATCTTATGGGCTTGGGTAAAGGATGGGTCCAGTTCCAGGGCCTTGGCCGCCATCTCGGTGACCTTGTCCCAGCGTTGCCAGTCCACGTACAGCCTGCCGATGTTGAAATAGAGGTTGGCGTCGTTCTTGATCATCTCCAGGGCTTTGAAATAGTATTTCTCCGCGGTTTCGAACAACCCCATCTTGCGCAGGGCGATGCCGATGCGGTTGTATAGATGCAAGGATGTGGGCGAGTCCTCCAGGGCCTGGGAGAGATAGGAGTAGGCATCCTCGTAAAGCTGCGCCTTGAGGTAAATGTCGCCTATCTCTGCTTTCAGTTCGGTATCGGTGGGAAATTCATTGACCAGGTTCTGAAAGAGCTGTTTGGCTTGGTCCAGTTCTTGGTTTTGGACCAGCGCCCGCCCCTTTTCCAGGCCTTCGGCCCGCTGCCTCTCCAGTTCTTCGAGCATCTGGCGCGCGTCGCCCACCGCCGAGTTCCTGAGTTCCTCGAGGCATTGCCGCAGGACCAGGAGCAGTTCTTTTTCACGGCCCAGGACATAGGTGATCTTCAGCGGCACGAGGCGGTGGAATCCGGCGTTGGAGTCGAGCTGGTACACGGCCTCTTCCAGGAGTCTGGCGAATTCCTCCTTCTCCTGCTTCATCAGAGGGTTGCGCAGTGTCGCGAGCAAGCCGTCGTGCAAGGCCTGGACAGCGAGCATGTACTTCTGCTGCTTGAGCAGCGTCCTCACCTGGGTGAGCAGGCTTCTGGCCTTGATCAGTTCCTGGGACATGGTTCTCTGTCGCCTTTGACGCCGCGCGCGGTTGATTTCGGGCAGGTCGGCGTCTGCTCAGACGCCGGCGGCCTCCCTGACCAGGGTGCGGAATCGGTTGAAGAAGACATTGCTGTCGTGAGGGCCGGGGCTGGCTTCAGGATGGTACTGGATGGCGATGATGGGTTTTTTCTTGTGCGCGAAGCCCTCGAGGGTGCCGTCGTTGAGGTTCCTGTGGGTGATCTCCACGTCCTGGAGGCCCTCGATGTCCACGCAGAAGCCATGGTTCTGGGAGGAGATCTCGATGTGCCCGCTCTGGATGTCCAGCACGGGGTGGTTGCAGCCATGGTGCCCGAACTTGAGCTTGAAGGTCCCGGCGCCGAGGGCCAGGCCCAGAAGCTGGTGCCCCAGGCAGATGCCGCCGACAGGGTAGCTGTCGGTGAGTTTCCTGACCGTCTCCACCACGTGGGGCAGGGCCGCCGGGTCGCCGGGGCCGGGGGAGAGAAAGATCGCGTGGGGTGCCAGGGCGTCGATCTGTTCCTTGGTGTAGTGCGCGGGCACCATGAGCAGGTCCATGCCGCGCCGGGTGAGTTCGCGCAGGATGTTCCACTTCACGCCGCAGTCCACCAGCACGATCCTGGGGCCGGGGCCGGGCCAGTCGTAGCTGCCGTCCGGCTTGATCTCCGCCTCCTGGATGGATCGTCCGGTCCAGATGTAGGGGCGCTCCGGAGTCACTGCATCGGCCAGGTTCAATCCCTCCATGGTGGGGAGTTCCTTGGCGCGGAGCACGAGCTTCCGAGGGTCGGATTCGGTGGTGGAAATGATGCCGCGCTTGGCGCCGTGCAGTCGGAGGTGTCGCGTCAGGGCGCGGGTGTCGATACCCTCGATGCCCATGACGTTCTGGGAGATGAGATAGTCGGGCAGGGACATGGTGCTGCGCCAGTTGGAGGGGACCTTGCAGCATTCCTTGACGATAAAGCCGGCCACGCGGATGCGCGATGATTCCACATCCTCGAGGTTGATGCCGTAGTTGCCGATGAGCGGATAGGTCATGCAGACCATCTGCCCCGTGTAGGAGGGGTCGGTGAGCACTTCCTGATATCCGGTCATGCCGGTGTTGAAAATCACCTCCCCGTTGCTTTCGCCGGGGCCGGTGAAGGATTCGCCGGTGAACGTGAGCCCGTCTTCCAGGGCGAGAATTGCGCGCATAGATTGTTACCTCTTGGTGACGATGGCGTCTAGTAAGACATGATGATGACCTCGGTCAAGTCCGCGCGGCGGGAATGCCGTTCAGCGCCTTGTTTCCTTGCGGTCGAGAAGCGGTATCAGTTGGGCGCAGAGCATGCCCGTGAGCATGAGGCCGCAGCCCAGGATAGCCCGCGTCCCCATGGTCTCGTCAAGCAGCAACCAGCCGGCCAATGCGGCGAAGACCGACTCCAGACTGAGAATGATGGCCGCGTGGGCCGGTTGTGCGTCGCGTTGGGCCACCACCTGCAGGGTGTAGGCAATGCCCACCGAGACCACTCCGCCGTAGAGAATGGGCACGGCGCAGTCCTGGATTCCGGCCCAGACGATGTCCTCCACCAGTAGGGCCGTGCAAAAACTCAGGGCTGAGCAGGCGCAGTACTGGGCGATGGACAGCAGCAGTGGATTCACCCTGGGCGAGACCCAGCCGATGACCAGGACGTGTCCGGCCCAGAAAATGGCACCGATGAGCTGCAAGACGTCGCCGTACTCCATGCTGAAGTCTTCGTTGACGCTGAGCAGGTAGAGTCCGATCACCGCCAGAAAGGCTCCGCTCCAGATGCCCGTGCCCTGCCGCTTGCCCAGGGCCAGGGCGAGAATGGGCACGAAGACCACGTAGAGTCCTGTGATGAATCCGGCCTTGCCCGCCGTGGTGTAAACCAGGCCCACCTGTTGCAATGCCGCGCCGCAGAACAGGGCGCTGCCGGCTGCAACGCCCCCCCAGAGATAGGTGCGCGGCGTGGGAGGCGGAAAGAGCGTGGAAGCGGGCAGCGGATAGCGGGTGCTGCGCAGGGCCAGGGGGAGCAGGGCCAGGGCGCCTAGGGCGAAGCGCACGGCATTGAAAGTATGCGGCCCGACGTGGTCCATGCCGGCACGCTGGGCCACGAAGGCGCACCCCCAGAGCAGGGCGGTGGTCAGCAACAGGATATCGGCTTTGAAAGTTCGCAGGTCCATTGGTGTTCAGCAAGGGGCAGAGGTGAGGGAGTCAGGAGCGGTGGGGGCGGACGGAGTCGGGCGCATCCATCACTACCGCGCCGGCTATCCGGGCATGGGCAGTTCCATGGAGTCGGCGCTGTGAGTGCGCGCTCGGAGATGTCGGGTGATGCGGTACTCTATCTTGCGGAAGACGAAGAGCAGGCCGTAGACCAGTATCAGGTAGAGCACGGCCGCGGCGATGTACAATTCGTAGATGGCGAAGCTGCGGGCCGCGATGACGCGGGCCACGCCCGTGATGTCCATGATGGTGATGATGGAGACCAGGGAGGTGGCCTGGAGCAGGAAGACCACTTCGTTGGTGTAGGCGGGCCAGGCCAGCCTGAAGGCCTTGGGCAGGATGATGCGCCGGTAGAGCAGGACCCTGGACATGCCCATGGCGCGGCCGGCCTCGATCTCGCCCCAGGGCACGGCCTGGATGGCGCCTCGCAGGATCTCGGCGGTATAGGCCGCGGTGTTCAGGGTCAGGGAGAGCACCGCGCAGAAATAGGCCTCGCGGAAGAATTGCCAGAGTCCGATGGTGGTGAGCAGCTCTCGGAACTGGCCGCTGCCGTAGTAGATGAGAAATATCTGCACCAGCAGGGGTGTGCCGCGGAAATAGAGGATAAAGGCCTGGGAGGGCACGTGGAGCAGGGGATTGTCGGACACGCGCATCAGAGCCGCGGGCACGGCAAGGAAAAAGCCGATGAACACGCTGAGGAAGGTGATCTGGATGGTGATCCAGGCCCCGTCCAGGAGCCTGGGCAGGCTCTCGATGACGATTTCGGGCAGCATGGTCAGGCCTTGCGTACGCCGCGGTTGGCCCAAACCTCGGCGCGGTGTTGCACGTACATGGAGGCCACGGTGATGCCCAGGTAGATGAGCGAGGCCGCGAAAAACACGGTGAAGGGCATGCGCGTGGCACGTGCCGCGATCTCGGAACTGCGCATCAGCTCGGGCAGTTGGATCACGGAGATCAGTGCCGTGGCCTTGATCAGCACCATCCAGACATTACCCAGGCCCGGCAGGGCGAAGCGCCAGACCTGGGGCAGGAGCACGCGGCGGAAGGTCAGGATGCGGTTCATGCCCATGGCCCGCGCGGCCTCGATCTGTCCCTTGGGCACGGCCATGAAGGCGCCGCGAAAGACCTCGGTGGAAAAGGCGCCGTAGATGAAGCCGATGGTGCAGATGCCGGAGATGAAGGGATTGAAGTCCACGATGATCTCCCGGCCCAGGGCCGCGGTGATGTCCAGGATCAAGGTGGGCACGCCGTAGAAGACCAGGAGGATCATGACCAGTTCGGGTACGCCCCTGACAACGGTGGTGTAGGCGCTGGTGACGGTGTTGACGAGCTTGTTCCCGCAGAGCTTGCCCCAGGCGCCGAACAGACCCAGGACAATGGCGATGGCCATGGAACTCAGGCCGACGGCCACGGTGAGCTTGGTTCCCGCCCAAAGGAGGTTGCCGTATCCTTGCAGGTCTATCAACGGAAAAATCCTGTGTGCTCGGTTGAACGTAAAAGGCCGGGCGCGGCGCTGGTCCACGCCCGGCTCGGGTCGCGTGGGGGCTAGTCGCCGAACAGGTCGAAGGCGAAGTATTTCTTGTTGATGGTGTCGTATTCACCACTGGCGCGGATGGCCTGGATGGCGGCGTTCAGGCCGTCCAGGAGTTCCGCGTCGTCCTTGCGCACGGCGATGCCGATGCCTTCGCCGAACCACTTTTCGTCGGCAAAGGCGGGTCCGATGAATTCAAAGTCCTTGCCTTCCTCGGTCTCGATGAAGCCGCCGAGGAGCACGAGCTTGTCGGCGAAGAGCAGGTCCACGCGGCCGGAGACCATGTCCATGTTGGCCTCTTCCTGGGTGGCGTAGGACTTGATGTTCAGCACGTCGCCGTAATTGTCGCGCAGGTAGTTTTCGGACACGGTGGCGCGCTGCACACCCACGGTCTTGCCCTTGAGGGCTTCCTTGGAGACTTCGAGGCCGGCGCCTTTCTTGGCCACGAAGCTGGCCGGGCTGACATAGTACTTGCCGGTGAAGTTCACCTTTTCCTTGCGTTCCTCGGTGATGGACATGGAGGCGATGATGCAATCGATCTTCTTGGCCAGCAGGGCCGGAATCAGGCCGTCCCACTCCACGACGCTGAATTCGCAGTCATAGCCGGCCTGCTTGCACAGGGCCTTGGCGATGTCGATGTCAAAGCCTTGGAGTTCGCCCTTGTCGTCCACCAGGTTGAACGGGGGGTAGGCGCCCTCGGTGCCCACCTTCACGGTCTTGGCCATGGCCGGAACGGCCAGTAGCAGCGTGGCGATTGCCGCCATGATCAGTGCGACGGTACCAAGTCTTTTCATCCTTGCATCTCCTTGTGGTTGATAAACGTTGGGTTGTCAGGCTCGATACGGCGTATCCTCGAGATAGCGCGAAAGAAACTGGCGGCAGACCTGGGAGTCGGGATTGCCGAACACCTTTTCCGGCGCCCCCTGCTCCTCCACGCGCCCTTCGTGCAGAAACATGACGTGAGAGGCAACGTCGTGGGCAAAGTCCATCTCGTGGGTGGCGATGATCATGGTCCGGCCTTCCTGGGCCAGATTGCCCATGACCCGCAGGACCTCGCCCACCATCTCGGGGTCCAGGGCCGAAGTCGGCTCGTCGAAGAGGATCACGTCGGGCTCCATGGCCAATGCCCGGGCAATGGCCGTGCGTTGCTGCTGTCCTCCGGAGAGATGGGCCGGATAGCTCCTGGCCTTGTCCGCGATGCCGACCTTGTCCAGCAGGCCCATGGCCAGCGCGATCATTTCCTTTTTCGGCCGGCCCAGGACGTGAACCGGCGCTTCGATGACGTTTTCCAGCACGGTCATGTGTTCCCAGAGGTTGAACTGCTGGAAGACCATGCCCAGCCGGGTGCGGATGCGGTCCACCTGTTTCTGGTCCTTGGGCAGGGCTTCGCCGCGGCGGTTGCGCCCCATGAGGATGCGCTCTCCGCGCACGGTGACCACGCCCTGGTCCGGGGTCTCCAGGAGGTTGATGCAGCGCAGGAAGGTGCTCTTGCCGGAGCCGCTGGACCCTATCAGGGCGATGACGTCGCCTTCGTTGGCGGTGAGGGAGATACCCTTGAGGACCTCGAGGGGGCCGAAGCGTTTGTGGATGCCCTCCACCTGTAGGGCGGGGACCGCTTGTTTTTCCGGAGGTTGTGAAGCCGCGTTTGAGCCGTTATCTGAGGCGCTTTCCCTGGGCAAGGCCTGCTCCCGTGAACCACATGCATTTTCAGTGAAAAATTTCGAAATTTGTAGAGTACTCCTCCCTGCTTTGTCAACAAAAAGGCACAAGGAGGCTCGGCGGAAGAGGGTTGCCGGGCCTGCCCCAGAGCAGGACATCGCGCCGCGCGTGGCCAGTTTAGCGCTTGTCGAAGGTCTCCAGCACCAGGGCCTCGGCCTCGACCAGCCAAGCTTCCCGCTGGGGCGGCGTGGATGTGACGATGGTCTCGAACACGCGCCGCCGCACGTCCGTGACGCCGCAAAGGCCGAAGATACAGTCCTTCCAGATGCGATCGAGAGGATCGCCGAACACGCGGCGCTCGCGCCCCGCCTCGGTATTCGAGGTGTTCAGGACCACGGCTGCCCGCGCCCTGAGCAAGCCGCGGGGCACTCCCTCGCCCGAGTCGCCTTCCACGAATTCGTAGGCCGCGCCGGGCCTGAAGACGCGGTCCACCCAGCCCGTCAGAATGGCCGGGGGCATGCCCCACCAGTTGGGATGGACCACGATGACTCCGTCGGCGGCGGTAAGTTCCGCCACGTGGCGCGCCACCACGGCGTCCAGGGTCGCGTTCCTGGGAATCTCGCAGGCCGGGAGCACGGGGTCGAAGCCCTCGGCGTGCAGGTCGTGGAAGCGTACCGTGTGCCCAGCGTGTTCCAGGGCGACGTGGCAGCGGTGAGCGATGGCTGCGTTGAAGGATGCGGGGTCGGGATGGGCGAGCACGAGCATGATGAGCATGGGGCGTTTATCCTGAGGTTGCGTATTGTCAGGTGTAGATCCAGGATCAAAGGCAGGCCCTGGGGACGATCAGACCAGCAGTCCGCCGCGCAGGTCGTCGAGACTCTCCAGGCCCAGGTCGCGCATGGCCTCGGGCAGTTCGTGAACCAGTCGGAAGACGCGGTCTGGGCTGGTGAAGGTGGCCGTGCCCACCTGCACTGCGTGGGCGCCCGCCAGGATGAATTCCAGCACGTCCTCGGCCGATCTCACCCCGCCGACGCCGATGACCGGGATGTCCACGGCCCTGGAGACCTGATACACGCAGCGCAGGGCCACGGGCTTGATGGCCGGCCCCGAGAGCCCGCCGATGACGTTGGCCAGCCTGGGCCTGCGTGTGCGCAGGTCCACGGCCATGCCGGCCAGGGTGTTGATGCAGACCAGGACATCGGCGCCGGCGTCGGCCACGGCCCTGGCGATGGTCCTGATATCCGTGACGTTGGGGCTGAGTTTGACCCAGACGGGTAGCTTCCTGGCCGCCTTTTTCACAGACTTGGTCACGGCGGCGGCCATGGCCGGATCCTGACCGAAGAGGGAGCCGCCCGACGCCACGTTGGGACAGGAGACGTTGACCTCCAGGGCGGCCACTCCCTCGGCCTGGGCAACAATCCGGGCCAGTTCGCCGAACTCGTGCACCGAGCCGGCGTAGATGTTGGCGATAATGGGCGTCTCGCGCCAGGGCAGCAGGGGGAGCTTGTCCTCGATGAAGGTCGGGGCTCCGATGTTTTGCAGACCGATGGCGTTGAGCATGCCGCAGGCGGTCTCCGCCACCCTGGGCATGGGATTGCCGGCCTTGGGTTGCAGCGACAGACCCTTGACCACGATGCCCCCCAGTTCCCTGAGGTCGCCGTAGGGGATGAATTCCAGGCCGTAGCCAAAGGTGCCCGAGGCCGTGAGCACAGGGTTCTTGAGCGTCATACCGGGCAGGGTGACGGTAAGGTTCATGGCGTCCCCGGTCTCCTAGCGGTCGAAGGTGAGTTCGTGGGCCCAGAACATGGGGCCCTGGGAGCAGACAGGCACCGGCAGGAGCGCCGTGGTCTGGGCCACGCAGCCCATGCACACACCCACGCCGCAGGCCATGCGGTTTTCCAGGCTGAGCTGGGTGCGTACTCCCAGTTCCAGGGCCAGGCGGTGCACCGTGCGCAGGAACGGCTCCGGGCCGCAGGCCAGGGCCAGGCCGTCGTCCACGTATTCCCGCATGCGCGCCCGGATCAGGTCGATGAACCGCTGCAAGTCCTCCTGGCCGGCCTCGCGCATGGCCTCGGCCTCGATCTGTTCGGCCAGGGGGGCGAACGGGTAGCAGGAAAGCGGAGGGCGGTGGCCGAAGAGCAGATGCAGGTTTTCCGGCTGGGGATGCCGCAGGGCGTATCCCGCAAAGGGGGCGATGCCCACGCCGCCGGCCAGCAGCAGCGTGGGGGTGTCGCGCTCGACCACGAAACCCTTGCCCAACGGACCCCAGAGGCTTACTTTTTCGCCCGGGGTGCTCTTCGCCAAGCGCGCGGTGCCGCGACCCGCAACCTGCATGAAGATGTCCAGGGCAACGTCGTCGGCGCTGCATATGGAAAAAGGGCGGCCCCAGGTGATCTCCGCTCCCCAGGACAGGGGGCGCAGCATGACGAACTGCCCCGGATTCCAGCCGTCCCAGGAGGGCAGTTCCACCCGCAGGCGATAACAAGCGGGCCAGTCGATGCATTGACCAAACGGTGTGCATTCCAATACGCTCACCACTTGGCAGACGGGTTTGATCTGCTGTTGCGGCATGGTTATTCCCCAGGGAAGAGCCCAAGGGCCTCCCCATGTTCATGGATTGCCAAGAGCACGATACGTCGCCCCATATGCTCCAGGCAGGTACAAGCAGGCATATTCCACAGCGCAGGAGACTTGGCATGCATACGCAGCCGGAACTGCTCGCCCCCGCGGGCGACACGAACGCCTTTCTCGCGGCCCTGGCGGCCGGAGCCGATGCGGTCTATGTCGGCTTGAAACACTATTCGGCCAGAATGCAGGCAGATAACTTTTCCGTCAAGGATTTGTATCGCTGTCGCGAGCTTGCCGCGAAAAAAAACGCCAAATTATATGTGGCCTTCAATGCCCTGCTCAAGCCCGGCGATCTGGACTCCGCCGGTCGGCTGCTGCAACGCCTGGCGCGCCACGTCCAGCCCCAGGGGCTCATCGTCCAGGACCTGGCCTGCCTGGACTTGGCTCGGCAGGCCGGCTACGAAGGCGAATTGCACCTCTCCACCCTGGCCAATTGCAGCCACCCCGCGGGTTTGGAGTTGGCCGCCCGCATGGGCGCCAGCCGCGTTGTGGTGCCCAGGGAACTGAACATCGACGAGATCAGGCTCATGGCCGCGGCCTGCCCCCCTGGACTCGACCTGGAGGTCTTCATCCACGGCGCGCTCTGCTTCTGCGTCTCGGGCCGTTGCTACTGGAGCAGCTACCTCGGTGGCAAGAGCGGGCTCAGGGGGCGTTGCGTGCAGCCCTGCCGCCGCGTCTACACCCAGAAGGGCCGCAGGACACGGTTCTTTTCCTGCCAGGATCTGGGGTTGGACGTGCTGGTCAAGGCCCTGCGCGACGTGCCCCAGGTGGCTGCCTGGAAGATCGAGGGGCGGAAAAAGGGGCCGCACTACGTCTACTACACTGTCGCTGGCTACAAGCTCTTGCGAGACCAGGGCGACGACCCCCAGGCCCGCAAGCGCGCCCTGGAGATCTTTGAACAGGCCCTGGGGCGGCCCGGCACCCATTACTTCTTCCTCCCGCAGCGACAGCACTCACCGGTGAGCGCCGGGGCGCCGGACGCGCCGGAGAGCGGCTCGGGTCTCTTCGCGGGGCGCGTGGCCAAGACCCCGGAGGGGCAGGCCTTCCTCCGCCCCAAACTGCCCCTGTTGCCCCAGGACCTGCTGCGCGTGGGCAACGAGGACGAGCCTTGGCATAGCACCCTGCCCCTGCGCAAGGCCGTTCCCAAAGGGGGGCGGTTGGACATTCCGGTCAAGGGCAAACGCCCCCCCAAGAGTGGCACCCCGGTGTTCCTGGTGGACCGTCGGGAGCCCGAGCTGCAACGCCTGTTGGCCCAGCTGCACCGGGAGCTGGAGGCCGTGCACCTGCCGAAGGGGATGGACCGGGCCCCGGACTTCGCGCCCAGGCTGCCGAAGCCCTTGGGCAAACGGGAGAAGGCGCGGGGCATGACCGTGCTGCGCACCCTGCCCCAGGGCAAGGCGGGCAAGCTGCCGGGCGACACCGGCATCTGGCTGCACGAGGGGGTGCTCAAGACCATGTCGCGCACCCTGTATCCGAAGTTCTGGTGGTGGCTGCCGCCTGTGCTCTGGCCGGACGAGGAAGACTTCTGGCGCACCATGCTGGGGCGGTTCATCGCCCAGGGCGCGCGGCGCTTTGTCTGCAACCAGCCTTGGCAGGTGGCGCTGTTCGAACAGCCGGAGAAGCTGGAACTCACGGCCGGCCCCTTCTGCAACGCGGCCAATGCCCTGGCCCTGGAGGTCCTGGCCGGACTGGGCTTCAGCCGCGCCGTGGTCAGCCCGGAGCTGGAGAAGGACGAGTTCCTGGCCCTGCCCGGACAGAGCCCCATTGCCCTCGGCGTGGTATTGGCCGGGGAGTGGCCCGTGGGCGTCTCCCGCGTGCACTCCGAGGCGGTGAAGACGCTCACGCCCTTTACCAGCCCCATGAAGGAGCACTTCTGGTCGCGGAAGTACGGTCCGAACCTGTGGATCTATCCGGGCTGGCCCCTGGACCTGGGAGACAAGCGCCAGGAACTGGAGGACGCGGGCTACAACATGTTCGTGCGCTTCACGGAGCTGCGCCCCAAGGACTTGGTGGAACCCCAGCGCACGAGCACGTTCAACTGGGATTTGCAGCTGTTGTGAGGGGGGGAGGAGAAGACGGGAACCGATCCTCGGCAGGTCGGCGCAACAGGGTCTCGGCCGGGATGCCCAAGCCCTCGTGCAGGGCGCGGATCATTTGCGGGGACAGGTCCCGTTTGCCGCTATAAGGGATAGCCACATTTTAAAAAAAGATGGTGCTTAGCGCTTTGCTCTTCATAGAAGTATATATTATTTAATAGCTATTTACTTACCAATATCTTCAGCTCTAAGTACCCCATTATGCATGGAAAATCTATATGATTTTTCTTCAGTGGAGTCAGTAGTTTCAACAAACAGTTTGTTATTAATTATCTGTGTGTTGGTACAAAATTCAAATTCGAAAATTTTGAGTAGATGAGTTTTATCCGTATTGTTGCCGAGCATGTAATAGACGATACAGTCCATTCTTGAACATATTGAATAAAGTACAGTTATAACAGCGTCATTTAGCCCGTCTTCATCTATGTCTTGGATTTGTATATTTTCTACTGATAATCCTACTCCATAGCGGCCACAATTGCCTGAAACAAACATTCCATCCTCGAATTCTACAGAACACGGCTCATTGTTTTCGCATAAGCAATCAATAAGGTAATAAGGAACTTCGTACTTCTGATTATTAATCATTTCTTCCGTAATAGCTGCAGCAAGGACATTACCACACTGATATGATAAAAATAAAGCAAACAAGACAAGTAAAAGGTAAGAACGTCTCATGGCATTCTCGCTTTTTTAAAATGTTACTATACATGGAAATTCATTTTTTATCTTGTCGACGTAGCTTTTCCATGTTTCCAACGAAAAAGCGTCCATTCTCGGAACGCACCATGGGGTCATGGCAAAGCACCTTCAGAAATACCTCGATGAATTCTGCTACCGTTTAAACCGCCGTTTCTGCCAAGGATTTTTTATTGATCGCCTCTTGCGGGCATACCCCTCGCAACCCCGGTCACCTATGCGGAGTTAAGGGGATAGCCACATCGCAATACGTGGCTATTGCCTTCGGTCCGCAAACGTGGCATTGTCTAGGAAAATTCTAGACAGCTACGGGGGTGCGCAATGACAAAGCCCTACACCGAAATGGACCTCATCACCTTCCAAAAGCGGTTCGGGACCGAAAAGGCTTGCCGGAAGCGTTTGTTCCGGATGCGCTGGCCCGATGGGTTTCGCTGCTCACGCTGCGATTGCCATGAGGCGTACTACCTGGAAAAACGCATGCTTTATCAATGCGCTAAGTGCAAATTGCAGACGTCTCTCACCGCCGGGACAGTCATGCATCGCACCAGGACGCCCCTGGTCAAATGGTTCTGGGCAATCTTCCTCGTGAGCACCGACAAGCGTGGACTCTCGGCCTTGGCCCTGTCTCGAAAGATCGACATCGGCCTCAAGTGCGCCTGGACCATGTTGCACAAGATTCGCAAGGCCATGGAGGCCAGGGACGCGGAGTATCAGCTCGCCGGACTCATCCAGGTCGATGACGCGTTCTTCAAGGGCGGGGTCAACAAAGGCGGTGACAAGCGAGGACGCGGGACGAGCAAAGTTCCAGTTCTGGTCATGGCAGCCGTCAAGGACGAGGCGATCACCTTCGCCAAGATGGAAGTGCTTGAAACCGTGGACACAGCCAGCGTCAAGGCAGCAATCGGCAGGCATGTGGCCGACTCCCAGACGATCAAGACCGACGGATTGTCGGTGTTCAATGGGCTTGAACAGATGGGCCACGAGCACGCTCCCGAAGTGGTCTACCCGAAGAAGGGAGAACCGAACTTCGATGTCCTGAAATGGGTCAACATATTGGTCTCCAATGCAAAAGCCTTCATACTCGGGACCTTTCACGGAGTCATGAAGAAGCATCTGCAGAGGTATTTGGACGAGTACTGCTACCGCTTCAACCGCCGATTCTGGCCTGGGCAGGCTTTTGACCGCCTCTTGCGCGCCTGCGCTGGCTCGGCCACCGTCACCTATGCTGAGTTAAGGGGATAGCCACGTCGCAATAACAGTTCGAGGTTCTGAGTTCGATGACTCGCACATCAATATCGTAAGGGTGCTATGACCTTTCGTCAAAGGAGAAGTTCCCTTCACGGGAGTTTCTGCTCGCCGGCCCGCCCAGGCCGACCAGCCCGCCAATAAAGCCCTGAAGGGGCGTCCACGAATAAAGCCCGGTCCATCGGGCCGGGGCAGTCCCTGACATCAGGGCGGATGCGTCAAATTGTGCCAAAAAGGGTTGCCAACTCCCCTTGTGATTTGTGACAAGGACAGTGTCTGATCGTCAGTTCGCCACTCCACGCCGCACTTGGCCGCCGCGTGCGCCGCAAACCTGCCCAAACCAAAGGATACGAGCATGGCCGCTCCCACCGACACGCTCCTGGGTCACCCCAAGGGGCTCTATGTCCTGTTCTTCACGGAAATGTGGGAGCGTTTCTCCTACTACGGCATGCGCGCCCTGCTGGTCTACTACATGGTCAAGCACCTGAGCTACGCGCATGCGGAGGCTTCACAGGTCTACGGCCTGTATACGGGGCTGGTCTACTTCACCCCCTTTTTCGGCGGACTGCTGGCCGACCGGGTGCTGGGGCAGCGGCGGACCGTGGTGATCGGCGGGGCGCTCATGGCCGTGGGGCACTTCGTGATGATCTTCGAGTCCCTGTTCTATCCGGCCCTGGCGCTCCTGGTGCTGGGCAATGGCGCCTTCAAGCCCAACATCTCCACCCAGGTGGGCAATCTCTATCCCCAGGGGGACCCGCGCCGCGACCGCGCCTTCAGCATCTTCTACGTGGGCATCAACCTGGGCGCCTTCCTGGCGCCATTGGTCTGTGGCACCTTGGGCGAGGTCTACGGCTGGCACTACGGCTTCGGTGCCGCCGGCGTGGGCATGGTTCTGGGCCTGGGCATCTACCTCTGGGGGCGGCGCTGGCTGGCTCCGGACAACCTGGAGCGCCGGGCCACGCCCGTGGCGGAGGAATACCAGGCGGAAACCGGCAACGACAGGGGGCGGGTGCTGGGGCTGGTGGTCATCTGCCTGGTGGTCATACTCTTCTGGGCCGCGTTCGAGCAGCAGGGCAACACCATCGCCATGTGGGCCGACGAGGACACGGACCGCGGGATATTGGGCTGGGAGGTCCCGGCCACCTGGTTCCAGTGCCTGAACCCCATGTTCATTTTCCTGTTCACCCCCCTGATCACCATGCTGTGGGCCTGGCAGGCCAGGCGGGGGTGCGAGCCGTCGTCGCCCATGAAGATGGCCGTTGGTTGCCTGCTGTTGGGCGCCTCGTTCCTGCTCCTGGCTCCGGCGGCCAAAGCCTTTGCGACGGACGGCGTTCCCGTGAGCATGTTCTGGCTCATCGGTTTCAACGCCGTGCTCACCCTGGGCGAGCTGTACCTTTCGCCGGTGGGCCTGTCGCTGGTTACCAAGCTGGCCCCCGCGCGCATGGTCTCCATGCTCATGGGCGTCTGGTTCATGTCCCAGTTCTTGGGCAACTACCTGGCAGGATATCTGGGGGAGTTCTGGGACATCTGGCCAGGGGAGCGCTTCTTTTTGATGATCGCGGCCCTGGCCGGTGTGGCCGGGCTGCTCATCCTGTGCATGCTGCGGCATCTGAACCGTGTGATGCGGGGTTGACGACGGTCATTGACCGAACGGGCATTTCCGGACCGAGGTCTTCTGCTCATCCAGCGGGTGCGAGCCTATCCAGCACACCCCACAGTGCTACCAACTCCACGGGCTTGGTCAGGTAGTCGTTCATTCCCGCCTCCAGGAAGATTTCCCTGTCGCCGGCCATGGCGTAGGCAGTCAAGGCCACGATGGGGAGGTCGGCCTTGTCCAGGCCGGCCAGCCCCTGGCGGATGGCCTTGGTGGCCGCCACGCCGTCCATCTCCGGCATCTGGATGTCCATCAACACAAGATCAAAGGAGGCCTTCCTGACTTCCTCGAGAGCCTGGAGGCCGTCATCAACCGCGAGCACGGTGTGACCCAAGCGCTCCAGCAACTTGAAGGTGGCTATCCGATTGACGGCGTCGTCCTCCGCGAGGAGGATGGTCAGATGCCGTGGCAGTGGCTTCTGTTGGGCGGTTTCGGAGGCATGGGAGACCTCCGCGCGTTCCGGGAGCCCGAAGGTGATGCAGAAGTGCATGGTGGTGCCGACCCCGACTTCGCTTTCCACGGAGATACTGCCGCCCATGAGTTCGACCAGGCGTTTGCAGATGGACAATCCGAGCCCCGCGCCCTGGTATTCCCTGCGGTAGCCTTCGCTGACCTGGGTGAAAGGCTGGAAGAGCGTTTCGAACTTGTCCTCGGGGATGCCGATGCCGGTGTCGGAGATGGCGAACAGCACCCTGGTGGTGCCAGGGGTCACCGGGGGCAGCGGGTGCACTTCCAGGGAAACATGGCCTTGCTTCGTGAACTTGAAGGCGTTGCCGATCAGATTGTTGATGATCTGTTGCAGGCGGGTGGCGTCGCCGATGATCAGTTCGGGGAGGGCGGGGCTCACATGACGGCGGAGTTCCACGCCGGTCTGCCGGTAGGTGACCTGAAACAACTCGCAGCATTGGTCCATGGTGTCGAGGAGGTTGAACGGCTCGTGGAGGATGGGCATCCTGTCGGCCTCCACGCGCGAGAGGTCCAGGATGTCGGACAGCAGGTGTGTCAGCCGCTTGGAGGACTGCAAGGCGGTGGCGATGAACTCGGTTTGCTCCTGATTCACTGGGGTGGTTTGCAGGAGGTAGAGCATGCCGATGATGCCGTTGAGCGGTGTGCGTATTTCGTGGCTCATGTTGGCCAGGAATTCCGACTTGGCCTTGTTCGCAGCCTCGGCGGCCTCCTTGGAGTGGAGCAGCTCGATCTCGTATTGCTTGCGTTGGGTCACGTCCCTGGCCAGGGCGTAAGTGATGCCCTGACCAGGCAGGGGGTGGGACACCCAGTTGAGCCAGCGGTAGTCGCCGGCCTTGGTGCGATAGCGGTTCTCGATGTTGATGACCTTCTTGCCGGCCCGCAGGTTGTCCTCGATGATTCCGACAGTTGCCTCCAGGTCGTCCGGGTGGATCAGGTCGAGGAAGGAGCGTGTGAGCAACTCCTCTTCGGAGTACCCGAGGATTTCCGTGAAGGCAGGGTTCACGCGAAGGAAGGTGGCTGTGTTGATGTCCGCGATGCAGATCATGTCGATGGACATCTCGAAGATGCGTTGCAGGTCTTCTTCGGCCTTGCGGCGTTCGGTCACGTCGGCGAAGATGCAGGCGAACTGATTGGGGGCGGGACGGAAGGCGGTGACCTCGAAATGGCGATCGAATGATGCGGAATAGTTCCCGAAGAACACGGGCTCCCCGGTGAGGGCCACCTTGCCGTAGGTCTCTATCCAGTATCGCTCCGTGTCGGGCAGCACCTCCAACACGGTTTTGCCCACAATGTCCTCTCCCCTCAATCCGGTCATACGCTCGAAGGCCGGGTTGACCGCCAGAAACCTGTAATCGATGGGGACACCATGGACGTCGCGGATGATTTCGTGGACGGCGAATCCGTCGAGCATTTCCTGGAAGAGGTGCCTGTAGTCTTCTTCCAGGCGGCGCTGCACTGTCACGTCCCGGCTGATGGACAACACGGATGTGACACTACCCTGCGCGTTCAGCTCCGGGATGAGGCGCCAGTCGAATATGATCGGTCCGTCCTTGCCCTCGATACGGAACTCGTCCTCAAAGGCGACATTGCCGTGAAAAACACGCGCGATGGCGTTTTCCCAGTAACGGCACAAATCTTCTGGAAACCCCAATTCGCGGTGCGACTTGCCCAGGAACTGCTCCGCCTGTAATCCGACGTACTGCTGTACGTTTTTCGAAACAAAGAGATGCCGGCCCTGGGCGTCAAAGCGCATGACGATGTCGGGCATCGCCGCGATGAGCGTCCGGTACATGGTTTCACTCTCGTGGAGCGCGTCGAGCATCCGCTTTCTGTCGGTGATGTCCTGATTGGCGCCGATGGTCTTTACCGGCTTGCCGGCGGCGTCCCGGATGATGCGGTAGCGCACCACGATATGCCGGACCTCGCCGTCCCGACGCACGATGCGGTGTTCCAAGAGCACGTTGCCGGTGGGGCCATCGGGTTGCAAGGTCTTTTCGATCTCTCGCGCCACCATCCAGGCGTCTTCCGGGTGCAGGAATTCCCTGGCGTAGGTTTCCGCGGACATGTGCCGGCCGCCCTCGCGCTCCGCCGTTGTGGCGTAGAGGGCGTAGAACTGATCGTCAAAGAGGAACGTCCCGGTTTCCAAGTCCATTTCCCAGGGCGCGATCTCCACCGTGTCCAGGATCAGGGTGAGCTTGGCTTGGTTTTCCATCAGGGCTTGTTGGACGGCCTTGAGTTCGGTGATGTCTTCGGCAAAGGAGAACTCGTACTCCCGCCCCTGGAATTCGAGGTAATTGCAGGTGACCAGAACGGGAAAGATCCTGCCGTCACGGGTCCTGTGCCGCGATTCGATTTTCAAGGTCCCCTGTTCACGGTATTTTGCCCACATTGTTGGGCGGGTTTCGGAAGGATAATCGGCGTCGATGTCAGAGACCCCCATGCCGAGGAGTTCTTCCCGGGAATAGCCCAGTCGTGCGCAGGCAGTGTCGTTGACGTACAGAAACCGACCTTCGGGGTTGACCCAGAAGATACTCAGGGCGGCCTTGTCCACGGCGAGTTGCGTGAGCAGGAGAACGCGTTCCGTTCTTTTACGTTCCGTGATGTCGTGCAGGAAGCAGGCGATCTTGCCACAGTCGCGATCGATGCATGTCGAACTGACCTCCACATCGATCAGCGCTCCATCGTTTCGCCTGAGCCGTGTTTCGAACCGCATGCCTCCCTGCGCGACAATCTCTTTGATCCTTGCCTCGGAGACACGTTTGTCCCCGGCCGCGTCGAACTCCCAGACCTGCCTGCCGGTCAGGGTGTCGATCGCATGGCCGAGCATGGCGGCCGCGGCCTGGTTCACGCGGAGGAGGCGTCCCTCGGTGTCGAGAATCCACAGGCCGTCGAACGATGCGTCGAGGATCGCACGGGATTCCACTTCCGCCTTCCTGCGTTCGGAAATGTTCCGGGCGATGCCGTAGTAGTACCGCCGCCCTTCCTCGGTGTAGGCCAGGCTGTGCACTTCGACGGGAAAGGTACTGCCGTCCGCTCTTTGATGTACGGTCTCCAGCAGGGTTGGTCCGTGGTCCCCCAGCTGTTCCCAGAAGCGGAAGAATTCTTGCCTGGAGGTGTTGGGGTCGACGTCCCAGACATGCAGCCGCAGGAGGTCTTCACGCCGCCGGCCCAAGGCTTCGCAGGCGGCCTTGTTGGTGTCGAGGATTCTGCCGGTGTCGTCGATGACGTACATGGCGTCCTGCGAGTACTCCACCAGACGGCGATGGCGCTGTTCACTCTCGCGCAGCCCCATGCCGGAGCGCTCCCTGCGCAGACGGTTGACCAGCAGACCGCCGAGCAGCACGGTGCCCACGGGGTAAAGCAGCAGCACGGGGAGGGCGATGGCGGGCAGGACTTCTTTGGCCACTTCCCAGGGCAGGGTGAGCATCAGGGCGAGCATGGCGCCATGGACAGCCAAGCCGAGCAGGTACAGCTCCTTCCAGCTTGTTTCGGGCAAGGGGTGCTTTTTCAGCTGTCGCCAGACCATGCCGATGCCCGCGGAGGTGATGATCACGGACACGCCGGTCCAGGTTCCGGTACCCCCGAGGTAGAGTCGGAAGGCGGCGGTCACGAGCACGGTGACAGCGGTGGAGAGCGGCCCGAAGAAAAGGCCGGAGATGCCGAGGAGGATCGAACGCGTGTCAAAGACCACCCCAGGCATGAGGGTCCAGGGAGTGGACATGATGGTCACACCGATACCACCCAGGATCAGGCCTGTAACGATGTGCCGTATGGTGGTTTGCCCCTTCTGACGGTGGGTGGTCAGAACGTCGAACAGCAGTGCCGCGGCCAGAAGCAGCGAGACGTTTTGTCCGAGGGCCAGGAGCGATTGGCTGTTCACAAGATGCTCTGCTTATGCAAAGGGTTCAGGGTCCTGTAAGCACAAGGGTACACCAGCCCGGGCTGTACCCGCTAAGGCACAGTGAGAGCCCCTGGGCCGCGGGTCATGTTCTCCGAGCCGAGCGTGGGGCTAGAGAGCATGCAGCTTCGATAGCACTGGGTGAAAACGAACTCAAGTGCATGATTGCCAAGATGGCTCGGGATGTAAATACTCAGAGTGAGCAATGATGGTTTCGTTCCGTGCAGGACAGCGAGCAAGATGGCCAGGGGTACGCGGGTTGCCTGTTTGCCGGGGTGCTACTACGAGCGGTGGCTGTCTGAGTTTGGAAACAACGAGTAGAACATGATCCACAGCCTTTTGTCCACCCGCTGGATCAATGTGTGGAGAGCGTCTGTCTCCATACCGAGGCGGTTCCAGATTTCCTCGCCGGGATCCAGGCAGTATTTCCCGCTACACGCCATACCCAGGGCGGTGGCGATCTGATTGGCGACGTAGACCACTTCGGGAACCTCCTTGCCCACGCACTTGGCTGGGTTGTGATGGTACAGGGCGGATTGTACAACGCCGTTCGGCAAGCCCCACTCGCTGAAAAAGATGCCGCCGACGACGCAGTGATCCACGTCGAACAATTCCAGCTCAATTTCGTCCAGGGGGCGCCCCTGCTCCTGCTCCAAGGCAAACGCCACGTATCCCAGTTCAGGGGAGTGGGCGTAGAGCATGATTCTGCCCAGGTCGTGCAACAGGCCTGCCACCAGGTATTTACCCGGTTCGGGCCTGTCGCAGAGCACGGAAATGTCGTTGGCCAGCACGGCGCAGGCAATGGAGTGCTTCCAGAAGGCGTCCAGGTGCAGGCCCTGGGGCACGGTCTCCTCGAACATGGCCAGCAATCTCGCGCCAAGGGCCAGGGAGGATATTTCCCGTGTCCCGATGAGGGTGATGGCCCTCTCCAGGGTTTCTATCTTGCCGGGAAAGGCAAAGAGAGGGCTGTTGACCAGGCTCATGATCGCGGCGGTCAACTTGGGATCGAAGCGGATGATTTCCGCGATAAGCCTGGAAGAGGCGCCGGCCTCGATGGCGTGCTGCAGCTTGAACACGACACCCGGCAAGGAGGGCAGTTTGATGCGGTCCTTGATGGTCTCGATGGGCAGCAGGCTCGCCTTGCGTTTCAGCTCAAGAAAATTATGGGCGTCAGGCATGGAGACAGGATCGATAATTGAAAACGAAGGTTCAGTGCTGCGTGTCTCCTGATTCTTGATCGCCAAATCGTAAAGAAGTCTATTGATGGGGTGGTCAAGAGAAACAGCGCTGAACCGTTTGTCGATACTTTCTCGTGACGATCGCATCTTTGTGCCTCACATGCGCGCTGTACTGTTATATTCATCCGTTCCATCGTTGCAGTATGTCTTTCAGTTCTTCCATGTCCACAGGCTTGGAGATGTAGTCGTTCATGCCGACCGAAATAAATTTTTCCTTGTCTCCTCGCATGGCGTAGGCCGTCATGGCGATGATCGGGATGTTTTTCCTGTTCTCTCCAGCCATGCCCTCGCGGATGGATCTGGTGGCTTCCAGGCCGTCCATGATCGGCATCTGGATATCCATGAGCACCACGTCGAAGGAGTCCTCGCGCAGTGTCGCAAGGGCCTGCTCGCCGTTTTCCACCGCGCGCACCCCGTGGCCGGCTAGTTCCAGCATTTTTGAAGCACTGAAAAGGGTGGCGGAATCATCGTCGACCAACAGCACCCGCAGGTGTCTTGCAGAGGTGTTTTGTTTCGCGTCCGCAAGGGTATCGGACGGCATGCCCGGGGCAGGGAAGGGAATGCTGAGGTAAAAGGTGGTTCCCACACCTGGTTCGCTGACAACGCACAGGGTTCCACGCATCAGGGAGACCAAGCGCCTGACGATGGACAGGCCGAGGCCCGCGCCCTGGTATTGCCGTTTGTAGCTGCTCTCGCCCTGAGTGAAGGGCTCGAAGAGCTGGTCGATTGATTCGTCGGGGATGCCGATGCCCGTGTCGGACACGGTGAACAGGACGCCGAGTTGTTCCGGTGTGTGGAAAATCAGGTTGGCTTCCAGGGCCACGTGCCCATGGCCGGTGAATTTGATGGCGTTGCCGACGAGGTTTCCCAGGACCTGCTGCAAGCGGGAGGCATCGCCGTTCATGCGTGCCGGGATGGAAGGGTCGGTTCTATAGGAGAACTCGAGGCCTTTTTGCCTGGCCGAAGGCCCGAAGAGATGCAGCAGGGAATCGAAGACATCGCCGAGTTCAAAGGGCTCCATGCCGATTACCAACTTGCCCGCCTCGACCCTGGAGAGGTCCAGGATGTCCGAAAGCAGCTTGGTCAGTCGCCGGCTGGATTGAAGGGCGGTTTCGACATACTCCGTGTCCTCGTGTCCGAGCCGCGCCATCTTCAACAACTGGAGCATGCCCATGATGCCGTTGAGGGGGGTGCGGAGTTCATGGCTCATGTTGGCCAGAAACTCGGACTTGGCCATGTTGGCGGCTTCCGCGGCCAGCTTGGCCTGGTGCAACTGCTGCTCCGCGATGTGGCGTTCGATCATCTCGCCGATCAACCTGGCGGCGGTCTTCAGCCGTTGCTTGGCCACCTCGATGATGAAATTGGGCCTGACCTCGTATTCGAGGGCGAGACGTTGGAGAACAGCCGGATCGGTCTGGTATTTCGCGGCAAGCTCGGCAATGGCTTCAGGGTGTTGCGGGGGTGTGCCGTAGCCGAAGTTGATGGCGCCCGCGGGCTGCCCGCCGACCATGATGGGCATGGCGTAAAGATGAATGCCCCCATGGCAGGCGACGTCCACGGGCTTTCCGGTCTCGATGGCCACCTCGGCGGCATCGGTCCAGCAGGATTCGTGGCAGAGCCACTTGCCGGAGGCCAGGGCCTCGGCGTTGTCCTCGCGGTCGCAAAGCGCGCGGGAGGCCTCGTCCATGTGTCGGCACCAGCCCGAGGCGAAGATGCCCAGGGCGTAGTCGCCGTTCTTCTCGTATACCGCGGCGGAAGTCTGCAAGAGTGAGAGGAAGTCGCCGACTATGTCATGCAGGATGTCCGGGCCCACGGCGTCCACGATGCATCGCGTCCTGTTCAGCGACACCAGGTCGCCATAAGCCGGCAAGGGAGGTGGAACAGGTGACAGGGGCCGCTTCTCCAGCAGCCATTGGATGGAGCGCAGGGCCTTCTCGGCTTGTTTCCTCTCGCGGATGTCCAGCATGATCCCGGATACCATGCGCGGGGTGCCGTTGATATTCTCCGAGCGCACGGCACCTCGCCCGTGCACCCAGACCCATTCTCCGGACTTGGAGCGCAAGCGATGGTCCTCGCTGAACACGGGGGTTTCGCCGGCCAGGTGCGCCTTGAGACCTGCCAATACGCGCTCCCTGTCTTCCGGGTGGATGCGCGATTCCCAGGAGGTATAGGTCTGTTGTATCTCGTCGGCCCTGTATCCGAGAATCGTACTCCAGATGTTGTCGTAGGTGACTTTTCCCGTGCCCGGCTCCCACTGCCACAGGCCGAGCTGGACAGCATCCATGGCTGTTTCCAGGAGTCGGCTTTTTTCCTGGAGTTCCTGGCCCTGGTCAATCACCTCGAGTTCGAGCAGCCGGCGCTGTTCCTCGATGACTTCCTCTTTGGAGAGGCGGTCCAGGATCACTGCGAACATCTGTATGCCGTTGTTCAGGATGTGGTTGTCGAGTTGAAGCAGCGCCATGGGATCGCCGTTCACGCCCAGGTGGCCGCACTCCCGTTGCAGTGTGGAAACGGTCACCACGGCGTCGCACCGGGGAGGCGGATCTTCGGAAAAGGCAAACGTGAGGCCGGGCCACATGAGCCCCATGGCCTCGGTGAACAGGCGTACCACCAGTCCCTTGTCCGAGAACTGCGCCAGGTTGAGCATGAGCAGGAACAGTTCGTGGGCTTTTACGCTGTCCTGGTTCATGCGTTCCTTCTGAGAAACTCGGGGGCGTTTTCGGCGAGCCAGATGTCCGGGTCGATGAACATGGGGTTGCGGGTGATGCCGGCCTTGCCGATGATCCAGGGGTGGGTCTGCAGCACGCGCAGGATGATCCGGCCGTCGAACTTGTTCACGTTGTACAGACAGATGCTGATCCAGGGCTTGCCTTCGATGAAGTAGTTGAGCCGGGATTCGTAGGCCATGAGATGCTCGACACCGGGGATGCTTTCCAAGGCCCAGGCCATTTCCGCGGAGGCGCGGATATTACGTGGCCCCTTGCCCTGGCTGGTTTCGTAAAAGGCGTTGAGACCGTCGTCCATGGCCCAGGGAGAAAACGTTCCCTGTGGGTAGTAGAGGTCCTTTGCGGAGAAGATGCGGAAGACGTCGGCGTCGTCCAGGTGTTCAGAGCATTCGGGGCACTGGCGAGAGAAGTCCTTCCTGAACTGATGGGCGGAGCGCTCCGTGGGGCAGTAGAGCTGCATGTCTCCGTCGTGGATCCCCTGGGCCAGAAAGGACAGGATGATGTCGTCGCGTTCCTTTTCGGTCTCGTACAGGCCGCAGAAATGAACGCCCCAATTGCAGGTGTGGTCCCCAAATCCGAGCCGTAGGGACTCTTGATTGGATGTCTGGATGTGCATGCCGCTCTCCTTGTTGGGGTGGGGTGACGGATGCAAATGGCGAGAATTATTTCCGCCTATAACGCTGTACCATGCGGCAGCAACTATCACAAGGCGGAAAGGCCAAATCCGTTGGTTGGCAGAGCGATATGCGGAACGATTCCTTGGGCGTGTACATGGACTGCTTGTGGGGCATGATCGGGGAAAGAACGTGTGCGTCGCCGATTCCCATGAGTGCTCCCACCGGATTTGGAAGAGGGGAACAACACCTCTTATCTTGGGACTGCAGGAACGTGGGTACAAGAACAATGAGTTGTTGCTCCTTGGTCTGTGCTGCGGTATGCACGAAGAGTGTAATTCAGTGTCAATAGCGGTTGTGGTGAGCCAATTCCACGCATGCGGGAATGAGTGATGACAGAGAATCTCGGAGCGATGATTTGCGGTATAGGGTTGTTTTTCGTGGGTCTCAAGTGGCTCACCGAGACCCTGAAGCAGGTGGCGGGACGCAGGTTCCGCCTGTTTTTCTCTAAGTGGACAGGAACGCTCCCCAAGGCCGGGGCGGTGGGCTTTGCATCAGGGTTCGTGTTCCAGTCCATGTCCGCACTGTCCTTCATTCTGGCCAGCCTGGTCAGCTCCGGGCTGATCAGGACGCGCAACGCCTCCATGGCCATCATCTGGGGCAACGTGGGCGTGGGCATCATCATCTTCATCGCGGTATTGAATATCAAGACGCTGATTCTGTTCGTAATCGGCATCGCCGGCATCTGCATGGTGTTCGAACGACCCAAAGGGGCACTGCAACTCATGCGCGTGCTTTTCGGCATCGGTCTGCTCTATTTCGGTCTCGTGCTGCTCAACCAGGGGGCGGCCCCTCTTGCTGAACTGGACTTCTTCAAGAGAATGCTGCTGCAGAGTGGCTCCGTGTATGTTTTGGTCTTTGCTTTCGGTGCGTTGCTCACGGCGTTGTGCCAGTCATCCACGGCCGTGACCATCCTGGCCATCGCCCTGGCCCAGGCCGGTCTGTTCGACGTACAACAGACGATCATGGTCATTTACGGCGCCAACGTGGGATCCAGTGCCGTGACCTGGCTGCTTTCAACACATCTGCGGGGGCGCCCCCGCCAGTTGGTCATGTGCCAGGCCTTTTTCAATTTTATCGCAGCGGGCGTTTTCGTACCCTTGTTCTTTCTGGAAGAGTATGGCGGTGTCCCCCTGGTGCGCGCCCTGGTGGAGTCCGGAGGCGCCCCCTTGGAGCAGCAGATGGCCTACGTCTACCTGCTCTTCAATCTCGGCGGGGCGCTTTTCGCGTCGCTGTTTTTCAAACCCTACCACGTGTTGCTGGAGCGTCTGTGGCCGCCCACGCACACGGAGCAGTGGACCAGGCTCAAGTACCTGCATGATCACGCCCTGGCGGATACCTCCGTGGCGGTCGTTCTCCTGGTGCGGGAGCAGAACGCGTTGTTGCGGCATCTTCTGCGCTATATGGCCGTGATCCGGGAAGCGGAGTCGCAGGAATCGCGGGCGAAGCTTTCCGCCATCGAGCAGGCCTACGAGGCGGTTTCCAAGGAGATCACCGCATTCTCCCGGGACATTCTCAGCCACCGCCCCGCCTATGAAGTCTCGGAGTTGACCCTGAACGTGGAGAACATACAACGTCAGCTCGACGTCCTGAACGCCATACTCGGCGGGTTCGCGGCGTCGTACGCTTCCATCTCCACGCGGCAGGCAGCCGACTTCCAGGACATTTTCGTGGAAAGCCTGGACTTCATCATGCTGGAAACCAGCGCCTCGGCCACGAACCTTGTTCGCGACGACTTGGAGTATCTGTTGCAACTGACAGCGGAGCGCGGTGAGACGTTTCAAAAGCTGCGTAAAGTCTATCTTTCACGTCAGGCGGAACTCAGCCCCCCTGAACGGGAATTGCTCTTGCACTTCTCGAGCCTGTTCGAGCGCGCGGTGTGGACCGTGAACCGCATGGCCCTGTTGCTCATGCAGCGCGCGGTGTATGATCTCGCCAAGTCTCCGCACGAGTATGCGAGGGATCAGGAACCAGCAGAGCAGACTGTCTGATACCGAGGCGTTCCCTTCATGGGCAGCGTGGTATTATTGCGGAGGCACTCCCAGTGCCTGGCAATGCTCGTTCAGGATCCGCACCAGTCCACCCTCGGCCGCCAGTTCGTCCACGGCGCGGCGCACGGTGTCCACCACCGCGTCGGAGGTCTTGGGACCGAAGGCGAAATAGATGTCCTCCTTGAACAGGAAGACCTGCTTCTCAAGGTAATCATGGGGTAGGCCGGTGATTCGCAGCCAGCGGGCCAGGGAAAGTCTGTCGCCGGTGGAAAAGTCGGTGCGTTTCGCGTCGGGCAGGGTCATGAGGATGTTCTGCTCCTCGCTGGGCAGGGGGATGAGATTCTTGTTCTCCTCGAAGCCCTTGGCGAGCAGGAAGTGATGCGTGGAGGTGTCCCGCGTGACGCCCACGGTGTAGGCCTTGACGTCCTCGATGTCCTTGACCTGGATGTCGGTGCGGTGCCGGGGTTTGAACAGATACATCTCCACGGAAAGGCCCGGTATGGCGATCCACTTGAAGAGATGCTCGCGGTTGTCGAGCCTGAAGATCGAGTAGATCATCACGTTTTCAATTTCCATGGCCATCTTGTAGGCGCGGGCCCAGGGATAGACGCGGATTTGGAAATCCAGGCCCGTGCGCGCCATGACGGCCTTGACGATCTCCGTGACCACCCCCGTGACTTCGCCGTTCTCGCTGTGGTTGTAAGGCGGCCACTCCTCGGTGACGATGAGCACGTCCTGGGCCCCGGCGTACAGGGGCAGGCAGAGCATGACCAGAAGCAGCAGGGTGTGTTTCATGTGTCTGGTTCTCCTTAGGGCGGTTCGGTCGCTTCCTTCGGACATTGGGCATGTCGCTGGCGTTGCCAGATCGGGCGGATCATGATGGGGGGCTGTCCGGTGCTCTGCCCAGGTACCGGTTCACGCGGGAATGCGGACGGTCAGGGACGTGCCTTCCTCCTCGTCCGTGGTCATGAAGACTCCCCAGCCTTGGATCTCGGCCATGAGTTTCGCGGAGTAGGTGCCCAGGCCGGTTCCCTGCGGTTTGCCGCTGGTGGTGTACTTGTTGAAAAAGGTCTCGCGAATCTGCATGGGAACCGCGCCTTGATTGTGGATGATCACCTCGGTGGCGTTGTTGCGGCGCTGGACGACGATGGTCACGGTTTCACGGCAGGGCGAGGCCTCCACGGCATTGAGCAGGAGGTTGGAAAACACCGAGAAGGCCAGGAGTTCCTCGCCGTTGACAAAGTGTTTATCCGGGACCTGGAGGGTGTCTCCCTTGGTGCCGAAGACCACGGTGACCAGCTTGCCCTTGGCCGTGAGCATGGTGTCGGCCATGCACTGCCGCAGTACCCGCATGAGGTCGAATGCGCCACTCGATGGGACATATGTGCCGTTTTCGATCTGATACAGGGTGAGGGAGAGGTTGATGATGGAGAGCATCTTGCGGCCGGAGTGCACGATGTGTTGCAGGTAGTCGCGTTGCTCCTCGGTGAGGTTGTCGTCCTCGAGCAGGAGCTGGGGTATGGCGATGACGCCGTTGAGCGGGGACTTCAGGTCGTGCCGGGTCATGCGTTCCACGTCCTGGCGCAGTTTTTCCGCTTCCTTGCGTTCGGTCACATCGCGGTAGAAGCCCATCAGGCAGAGGCGGTCGTCGATGATCACGGGCGTGGCGCTGAGGTCGGTGTAGATGACGCTGTTGTCTTTCCTGAGACAGGGAAGCTCGATGGTGGTGAAGGCTTCTCCCCTGACCTGTCGCTCGAACTGCTCCTGGACGTGGGGCAGATCCTCGCTGGGGTGGATGTCGCCGACCTTCTTGGTGAGCAATTCATCGGCGTCGTAGCCCAGGAGCCTCTCCGCCGCCTTGTTGGCGTAGAGGAAGAACTGGGTGTTGGTGTCCGCGATGAGGATGGCGTCGCGGCTGGCGTTGAACACGGTCTTGTAGCGGCGTTCCGACTCGCGCAGCAGTTCCTCGGAACGTTTCCTTTCCGTGATGTCCTCCTTGACCGCCACGTAGTTGGCGATGGCGCCGTTGCCATCGTACATGGGAGTGATGGAGGCCTCCTCCCAATAGAGCAGGCCGTCTTTCGCTCGGTTGCAGATTTCTCCGCGCCAGGTTTGTTTGGAGAGCAGGGTCTGCCACATGTCGCGGTAGAAGGACTGTTCGTGGACACCGGACTTGAGGATCCTGGGGTTCTGCCCCAGGGCCTCTGCCAGGGTGTAGCCGGTCAGCGCGGTGAAGGCGGGGTTGACGTACTCGATGGCCCCGGTGCTGTCGGTGATGACGATGCTCGCGGAAGAATGCTCCACGGCACTACGGAATTTTTCCAGGGCGGCGGTGCGGGAACGTACCGTGCGTTCGAGTTCTTCGGCATGGGTGCGCAGCTGCTGGTGGAGCAGGGCATTGGCCATGCCGGTGGAAACCAGGGCGGTGACGGATTGGAGATAGGGGGCGCGTGCCGAGAAATCGAATTCCCGCAGCGAGCCTAGGCCGAGGATGCCTATGACGTGGCCGCCCTTGAGCAGGGGGAGTGCGGTGAAGGACTGGAGGCCCGCTTCCCTGCAGGGGGTGTTGGTGCAGCGGATGTCTGAATGGATATCCAATGAGAACAATGGGCTGGCGTCCCGGGCAGCCAGGCCGCAGAGACACTCTCCCATGGGAAGATTCTCCTTGTGGAAGGACTCGACATCCGTCAAGAAGGTTCGCACTCCCTTGAGCTGCAAGCCGTCCTCGTCCAGCAGATAGAGCAGGACCAAGTCAGGGGACAATGTAGAAAGCACGCTGTCAAGGGCCGAGGCGACGACCTCGTCCAGGGAGATACTGCGTGCCACGGCTGTGCTCAGGGCGTTGAGGGCCTGAAGCTCTTTCAGGTGGTTTTCGAGACGTTCGCGCATGAGTTTGCGCTCGTGGATGTCCACGTGCGTGCCCATCATCCGGATGGGGTTGCCCTGCTGGTCGCGTTCCACGATCTTGCCGCGCCCCAGGACCCAGTGCCAGCTCCCGGCCTTGGTCCTGAGGCGGAACTCCACGTCGAAGGGCTCGCCTTGTTCGAGATGGGCAAAGACCGTGGCCTTGGTTCTTTCGCGGTCATCGGGATGGAGGAGGGACTCCCAGGTGGCGAAGCTCTGTTCCAGTTCGTCGGGCTCGTAGCCCAGCATGGTGAAATAGCGCGGGCTGAAATAGGTCTTGCCAGAGGGGATGTCCCAATCCCAGAAACCGTCGCTGGCAGCCTCCAGGGCGAGGTGCAGGCGGGTGTCCGGGCACCCGGTCAGCGAAGTCTTCCACGTGGCCTGGGACGAGTCGTACATTTTGGCTTGGTCCGGCATTTCCACCCCGCAAATCGATGCGTGAACGGGTTGTGCGTGAAGCCCGATCGGTTCTTAAGGTCATACACGACTGTCGGGAATTCTTCCAGCCATATCTGATCAGGTTTACAAACATGCGGAGCAACAGCGAGGCATGTATGGGGAAGAAAAAAGACCAGGAGTGGATTGCGGAAAGAAGAAACGCGCGGTTACTCAAGAGCCTTGCCAAGCCCATGACAATACAGTTATATTGCCAAATGGTCTCTGGTGTGGGGCGGGTGGGGAGAGCGGTACCTGAAGGAACGGATGCATGGGGTCCTCATCTGTCCGGTGCCAGACCGTTCGCCGGTATGGCGACCCGAGTGACAGGCGGGTACGCCGGGCAAGGGGGTGCGCTGTGGCCGAAGACAGCAAGGATCAAGGCACGATAGTGACCGCCAAGGGAGCGCTCAAGAGACGCAGCCGCGGCATGCAACCTTGGAAAGAGTTCCTGTACCGTCTGGTCAACCCGGACAAATGGAGCCTCAAGGGGCGTTTCCTGTACCTCACCGGCACCATGCTGGTCCTGGGAAGCGTAATCCAGATAGGTATGCTTTCCTACAGCTTGGACCAAGCCATCATGACTGGGGCGCGCAACAATCTGCGCTTGTTCGAGGGCAACCTCAGCGACGCCATTCAGGCCAGACGGGAATTTCTTCTGGGACAGGCCAGCATCGCCTCTGCTTCGCCCAGCGTGATCGAGGCCCTGGCCTCGGGCGACCGTATCAAGTTGCTCGAGTTCTCCAGATCCCATGTTGACAGGCTGCGCCTGAACCTCCATGTAAATTCACTCAACTTCCGCTTTTACGCCCCGCCGGGTGTGGCCATTCTGCAATCCGCCAACCAGGGCGCGCCCGAGACCGACTTTTCCGAGGATCCGTTGATCACGCATCTCTTTCAGACGGGAGGTGCTCTTTCAGGACTGTCCCTGGCCGCGCGCACTCCGGAACTCAAGGCCGTGGCGCCGGTGCTGCTCAAAGGCACCATGGTGGGGGGCGTGAGCGTGTCCATGGCCATATCCGAGGTCTTTACCGAGAAGACCCACCCCGATGCCAACCTGGTGTTGCTGCTCAAGGCGGATGCAACCGTGAAGGGCGCCACTGTGGATATCGGCCAGGGGGGAGGCGTCTCCCCACCCGCGACCCTCCTGGCCCGGTTGTCGCGGTACACGGGCGACAGGTATGGGCAGTGGCTGGTGCTGCAAGGATACGGGGAGCGCTGGCGCGACTCCCTGCGGCTCCTGGATCAACCCGAGGCACAAGGCCCCCTGGACAGGCTCTACGGCCGGCTCGTGCTCCTCAAGGACTCCGAGGGCGAACTCTTCGGCGCCATGCTATTGGCCTTTGACACCACCCTGCTTCATGAGTCCAAACAAAACAGGGTCTACCAGCTCGGAGGGCTGTTCGTCTCCGGCGCCGTCCTGCTGTGGGCCATCCTGTTTTTCAACACACGACGCATCGAGCTGTTTCTCAAGCGGCTCAAGCGCATGATCATCGCCTCCCATGCCAGCGACTTCAGCGAGCGCTTCGAGAGCGATCATGTCCACTGTCTCGAGGTGATGCATTGCCACAACGAGGAATGCCCCGTGTTCATGGATCCGAGCAGGATCTGCTATCTGGAGACTGGCTCGGAGGCCATATCGCCGCTCTGGCGAGACACATGCATCTTCCTGAACAAGTACGACTCATGCCTGGCCTGCCCTGTGTACGTGATGCGCAAGGGCGATGAACTGGCCGAGATGCGCAACGTGGTGAACACCATGATGCGGTTGTGGAAGGGCTTTCTTTCCCGTACCGGCCACCTGCTGGCGTATGTCCTGCGCAGCCAGGAGACGGCAGGGCACATCCCCTCCCTGGACGAGGTTTCCAAGCGTCTGGAGCAGATGGCCAAGCTGACGTTCTTCGGCCACGATCTGCAGGGCACGATGGACAATACCGAGGTCTACCAACATTTGGCCAATGTCTTTCGCAAGGATTTCCATCTCGACGTGTTCTTGCTCTTCGAGATCGACCACGACGCCGACAGCGTCACCATCGCCTTGGACGAGAGCAGGGATCTGCCGCTTTGCAAGCATGAGGTCCTGCTGTCCGTGGACAGCTGCAGGGCCAACCGCGTGGCCGAGGACGTGAGTTCCTTCTACAATCAGGTGCTCTGCCCCTATTTCAATTGCGACCTGGGCAAGTACGTCCGCTGTTGCCTGCCCATGGTCCTTGGCGGGCATGTGGGCGCCGTGTTTTCCTTCCTGGCTCCACGAAATCAGTGGGACACGGTCCGCTCCGAGACGATTCCCGTGCTGCGCAAGTACCTGGACGCGACCGCCCCGGTGCTCAGCTCCCTCAAGCTGCTCAAGCTCTCCAAGGAGCAGGCCCTGCGGGACCCGCTCACCCTTTGCCACAACCGCCGTTTTCTGGATGAGTTCATCTCCAAGTACGAGCCACTTTCCGAACGCGAAAACCGCCGCGCGGGGTTCCTCATGGCCGACCTGGACTACTTCAAGCAGGTCAACGACGAATACGGCCACGAGGCCGGAGACCAGGTGCTCAAGCAGGTGGTGGAGATCATCAACAACTCCATTCGGCGTTCGGACCTCTTGATCCGTTACGGCGGCGAGGAATTTCTGGTGCTGTTGCAGGACGTGCAGGACGGCATGGCCGAACAGGTGGCGGAGAAGATCCGCTCCCGCATAGAACAACACGCGTTTGAGATCGCGCCCGGCGTGCTGATCCACAAGACCATCAGCCTGGGTGTCGCCGAGTATCCCGAGGACGGGGATACCTTGTACAAGGTCATCAAGTTTTCTGACGTGGCCCTGTATGCCGCCAAGAACCAGGGGCGCAACAGGGTGGTTCGCTTCAAGCCCGAGATGTGGCAGGACGTGGAGTACTGATTCGTTTGTTTCTTCTAGGTGCCTCGAAGGTGGCGCCCGAGCCGCCCTGCGACCGGAGCCCAAGAGTACAAGGTGTTCTCTGGGGGAGCCCTATCACAGGCCTTGTTCCACACACCTGATCATGGTGTCTCCTCAACCAGGCAAGACTCCTTCGGTCTTGAGCAGGAATGTCTTCATGGGCAGTCCGGCGCCCGAGAAGCCGGTGAGTTCGCCCCTGGATCCGATGACGCGGTGGCAGGGCACCAGGAGAGGCCAAGGGTTGAAGGCCATGACCCTGCCCACGCTGCGTGCCGCGCCGGGTTTGCCGCACAGTCCGGCCAGTTCGCCGTAGCTGATGGTCTGTCCCCAGCCGACTTCCTTGCGCAGTGTGAAGAGCACCTTGCGGGAAAACTCGGAAAGGCTATCGGAGTCCAGGGGGAGGTCCGGCCAGAGCACGGGGCGGCCTTGGATGTATTCCCGCAGGGCCGCATGCATGGGGAGCGTGTACTCCGAGACGCAGAAGCGGGCCGTGCCGCCAGTCATTTCACGCTCGTCGTTCCAGTCCAGGTGAATGCGTTTGAGTTTTCGTGCGCTCCAGAACAGTGTCAACAGCAAAGGGGGGGCCGAGACGGTTTCGGCAAAGGCGTTAAAAGGCATGCGCGGCTCCTGTCGTGACCCTGATGGGTCGGTTGTCATGGTTCCTGTCCTGTGCTGCAAATGCCGGAGGCGAATCCCCATCGAACCAGGCAGGCATGGAGGCCTTGGGGGCGAGGATCTTTCCCTGCCAGAGATCCCGGCACCGGAGTGCATCGAGGATGCCGGCGCGGACAGAGCTCTTGACCGCGACCCAGGGAGGGGCTAACAACTCATGTGGGGCAGGGTCGCCGGTGAGTCTCTGGACGACCATGTCCGGCCGCAGCAGGGCGATTCCATCGGCAATCCAGTCCAGATAACACTCCAGGGCGAGGGGCGCGTATTCCCCCTTGTGCCAGAGTTCGGCCAGCGGGCTGCCGGCGCAGACGTAGAGGCTGTGGAACTTGACACCGTGCACCGGTAGTTGGTTGAGTGTCCGGACGCTACGTAGAAAACCGCTCTTGTCCTCGCCTGGAAGTCCGGCTATGAGATGAGCGCAGACGAACAGGCCATGGGCCGCGACCTCGTGGCATGCCCGGACAAAGGTTTCCAGGTCATGCCCCCGGTTGATGCGCTGCAAGACGTGGTTATCCGCGGATTGCAACCCCAGTTCAAGCCATATTTCCACAAACGGATCTCGTGGCAGAGAGGCGAGCAGGGCGAGTTTTTCTCGATCCAGGCAATCCGGCCTGGTGCCCACGGCCAGCCCGATCAGCCCCGGCAACGGCGCGAGTTGTTCGAGCGTTCTCCTGAGTTTGGAGAGAGGGCCGTGGGTATTGGAATATGATTGCAGATAGGCTATGAAGCTTGCATCTGCCGACCTGCGGTTGTAAACACCTCGCCAATGGTTCCACTGGGCGGCCAAGTTCAGGCCTTTGCGCAGCAGCCCTGTTCCGGAGCCGTCGGCGTTGCAAAACAGGCACCCCTGGCGCGAGATCGTGCCATCCCTGTTGGGGCAGGAAAATCCGGCGTCGAGAGGAATCTTTTGCACACGTCGGCCAAACCGCTGGCGGAAATATGTAGAAAGAGCATAATACGGTTGGTGTGACATCTGACCCCGAGTGTTCCGGTGTTTGCCAGGTGAGAGGGCTTGACCAGGAACTCCCTGGCCACCGACAGACTGGACGTGCATCGTCAATTCCTGGTCACTACACTACTTGTAACCCAATGGGTCTTAGCGAGGCAAGCGAGAGCATATGTCCAAAGTATTGGATTTCGTGTTGGGCCTTTTTTCCAACGATTTGGCCATCGATCTGGGTACCGCCAACACCTGCGTCTACGTCAAGGGGCAGGGCATCGTGTTGCGTGAACCCTCCGTGGTGGCGGTGAAGCAGGACTCCAGGGGATCGAACAAAGTCCTTGCGGTGGGCAACGAAGCCAAACGCATGCTCGGACGTACGCCGGGCAACATCGTGGCAATCCGCCCCATGAAGGACGGCGTCATCGCCGATTTCGAGATAACCGAGGCCATGCTGCGCCACTTCATTTCCAAGGTGCACAACTCCAGACGCAGGGTGCGGCCGCGGATCATCATCTGCGTGCCCACGGGCATCACTCAGGTGGAAAAACGGGCAGTCAAGGAATCGGCCCAAAGCGCGGGCGCCCGCGAGGTCTACCTCATCGAGGAACCCATGGCCGCGGCCATCGGCGCCAACCTGCCCATACAGGAGCCCACCTCCAACATGGTGGTGGACATCGGCGGCGGCACCACGGAGGTGGCCGTCATCTCCCTGGCCGGCGTGGTCTACTCGAAGTCGGTGCGCGTGGGCGGCGACAAGATGGACGAAGCCATCATGACCCACGTCAAACGCAAGTACAACATGCTCATCGGCGAGAGCACGGCCGAGGAGATCAAGGTCAAGATAGGCACCGCCTACAGACTGGAGCAGGAATTGGAGATGGAAGTCAAGGGCCGGGACCTGGTCTCGGGTATTCCCCAGAACATCCCCATCACCTCGGAGGAAATCCGCAAGGCGATCTCGGAACGCGTGGATGCCATTGTCCAAGCCGTCCGCGTGGCCCTGGAACAGACACCGCCCGAACTCGCGGCCGATATCGTGGACCGCGGCATCGTGCTCACGGGCGGAGGCGCCCTGCTCAAGGGCCTGGATCAACTCCTGCGCGAGGAGACTTCGCTGCCCATCACCGTGGTGGACGATCCGCTTTCAACCGTGGTGCTTGGATCAGGCAAGGCCTTGGATTCATTGGATATCCTCAGGGAGGTAACCATCGATTAAGCTCGTCTCAAGACGGGTCGTCATGACCTTCCTGCTGGCGCTGTTCTTGTACCTCAGCCTCTACACCTGGAACCTGCGCACCGGCCATCTCGACATGCTCGCCACGTACTCCGGGTTGGAGTTCGTCGGCTGGACGCTTGTGCCGGGTAAATGGTCCGCGGATCAGGTTTCGTGGCTCTGGGAGAACTATGTCCATCTCTCCGCGGTGAGCAAGGAAAACCGGGAACTCCACGGGAGACTCGACCAACTGGCCGGTGCCTTGGCCATCAGCAAGGAGGAGGCTGCCGAGGTCAAGAGACTGCGCTCCCTGCTCGCCTTTGAGCCACGGGAGTCCTGGGCCGCCGTCGGGGGACGTGTCGTGGCCTACAAGCTGGGGCCCCATGCCGCCCTGCAAACCCTGGTGGTGGACAAAGGCGCGCTCTCGGGCATCAAGACCAACACGCCGGCCGTGACCCACGAAGGAGTCGTGGGACGGGTACTGCGGGTCAGCCCATCCTTCGCCACCGTGCTCCTGATGACCGATCTCAACAGCCGACTTGCTGTGATGGGGCAGCTTCATCGCACCCCGTGCATCATCAGCGGCAAGGGAGCCGGTGAACCCATGCAGGTGCTTTACGTGCCCCTCAACGCCCCCATCGAGCGCGGCGAGTTGCTGGTCACCTCGGGTCTGGACGACATCTTTCCCAAGGGAATTCCCGTGGCCCGAGTCACGGCCGTGGAGCGCTCCGAGATCAGCCTCTTCCTGGATGTCTGGGCCGAGGCCTTGTTCGATCTCACGGTGTTGGAAGAGATCCTGCTGCTCAAACGGGCGCACCAGAGCAGCGGTACGGGCGCCCCCCTGTACTCCATACAGTGAAGCATCATCCGCGTCTTGACATGGGCTCGATGATCACACAGAAATCGGGCGTGTGCGGTGAACGGGGCCGTTGAAATTCCACTTCCAGTTGGAGCGGACTGTACTCTTGAAGTGGAAGTGGAAAGCGCTCCGGGACGGCGCGCGAAAGGGTATTTCGCCGCACCAGGTAAAAACACACGGCTACCTGGTGCGGGAAATCACAACCGCGAGGACACGGTTTTGATCAAATACGCGATGAGACCATGAAGCCGAACAATTTCACTTGGTGGATATTGTTTTTCATCTGCGGGATCTGGGCCCAGTTTTTCGTCCCTGGCGTGGATTTCCTCATCGTGGGCATCATGCTCGCCTTGCAGGAGGGCCGCCTGGCACAGACCGTCTGGGTCACCCTTGCCGTCGTTCTGCTCCAGGAAGGCCTTGGTTCCCTGGCCTTTGGCTCCAGCCTGCTTTGGTACGCCATGGCCATCGGACTCTTCAAACTGGGGCAGTGGCTCTTTCAGGCGCGCAACCTGGTCTTCATGGGACTCATGGGCTTGGCACTCGGACTCTGGCACTTCATCCTCACGGACATGATGGCCTACCTGCAGGCGTTCGCCGTGGAGCGGGAGCGGCTTGTATTCGAAAGCCTGCTGCAAGGACTGTTGTTCCCCGTGGCCTGGGTCGTGGCCGCGGAACTGCGCCCGCGCAGGAGCCGCGATGCCCTATCTCTCTGACACCGAACCGCAAGGCCCGCCCAGACTGGGACTTATCCTGTTGCAAGGGCTCGTGCTGTCCCTGTTCTTCATCCTCAGCCTGCGGCTGTGGTTCATTCAGGTGCACAAGGGTGCGCAGTACAGCAAGTTGGCCGAGGAAAACCAGTTGCGTCGCGAGGTCATCCACGCCCCGCGCGGGACCATCATGGATCGCAACGGCCGGTTGCTGGCACTGAACCAGCCTGGTTACGCCTTGACCCTGGTGCGCGAGGACTGCAAGGACATCCCCGCCACTCTCGAGCAGATCAGCCGCTGGACAGGCATCGGCTATGCCGAACTGCAACGACGTTTCGAGGAAGGCAAGCGCGATGTTAAATCCTTTGAACGCATGATGCTGGTCTCCGACCTCTCCATAGACCTCCTGGCACGCATCGAGGGCAACGCGGTGTTTTGGCCCGGCCTGGAGATCAGCATCCGCCCCCGCAGGGTGTACCCGCACGGAGTGGAGGTCTCCAACATCCTGGGGTACCTTTCCGAGGCCACCAGAGACGACATCGCCCGGGACAAGAACCTGCGTGTGGGCGACATGGTGGGACGGCAAGGTGTGGAACTGGAGCTGGAGCACGTGCTGCGAGGCGCCAAGGGACTCCTGCAACTGGAGGTGGACGCCACGGGGAGGAGCCTCAAGAGCGCGGTGCTCAGGCAACCCACGGCCGGCCGCGACGTGCGCCTGAGCATCGATCTGGACTTGCAGTCGTATGTCCTCAAGCAGTTCGAAGGGCGGGCCGGAGCGGCCGTGGTCCTGGAGCCGGACTCTGGCCAGGTTCTGGCGCTCGTGACCAGCCCAAGCTATGACAACAACATCTTCACCAGCGATGAGTTCTCTTCCCGATGGGAGGCGTTGAACAAACACCCGCGCAAGCCGCTGTTGAACAGGGCCATCCAGAGCACCTACCCTCCAGGTTCGGTTTGGAAGCTGCTGGTGGCGGCCTGTGGTCTGGAGTTGGGCTTCATCACCCCCAGGACCACCTATTTCTGTCCGGGGTCCTATGAATTGGGCAATATCGTGTTCCGTTGTTGGAAAAAGGAGGGGCACGGCAGTGTGGCCTTGAAGCGTTCCCTGGTCGAGAGCTGCGACGTATATTTCTACCAGCTGGGAGAGCGGCTTGGCGTGGACAGGATGAGCGAGTACGCCAAGGCCTGCGGTTTCGGCTCGGCCACGGGAGTGAACCTGCCCAACGAACGCCAAGGGTTGGTCCCCACCAGGAAGTGGAAACGCGAGCGCTTCAACGAGCCCTGGCACGGAGGGGAAAACCTGAACATGGCCATAGGACAGGGGTATCTGCTGGTCCAGCCCCTGCAGGTGGCGCGGTTCATCGCCGCGCTGGTCAACGGGGGCAGCCTGCTCAAGCCCAATCTCCTGCGCGATGTCGCACCGGAAGTCCAGGGCAACCTGCCCCTGAACGACAGCTACAGACAGCTGATCCTCGAGGCCATGGTCGAGACCGTGGAAAAGGGCACGGCCAGAAGAATCCAGCGGTCCGACGCGGTCATGGGAGGGAAGACCGGCACGTCCCAGGTGGTACGCATCAAGAAGGTCCGCCGGGAAGTGCACGAAATGCCCTATAACCATCGCGATCATGCCTGGCTGGGCACCTGGGGGCAGAAGGACGGGAAGACCTATGTCGTGGTGGTGCTGGTGGAGCATGGCGGAGGCGGCGGGGCGGTTGCCGGCCCCCTGGCCAGGGCCATTTACAGATATCTTTTCGGCCCTGATCCCGAGGAGTTGGCCTCCGCTCCAAGAGAAGAAGAGCAGGGACTTCCGGAAGACTGATGCCTGAAAAAGCATTTGGAATGCAGCAAGGTGCTCGGGCACGCCACGTGAAATCGTCGCAACCGTTGCGTGGAGGGCGTTGCCTCCCCTGCAATGAAGAAACGGAACGATAGGGCATCGGTGATGGATAGCCGTCTGCTTTCATACATCAATTGGCCCCTTATGGGGGCGACGCTTCTGCTCTTCGGCATCGGGATCGTGAATCTCTATTCGGCCAGCGGCTTCCGGCTTGAAGATGGGGTGACAGTGAACGCCTACTTCAACCGCCAGATCATCTGGGGTGGATTGGGACTCGCGTTCATGCTTTTTTTCACGTTCTTCAACCACCAACACTTCCGTCACCTGGCCTGGCCGCTGTTCGTGTTCTCCATAGTGCTGCTGGCGGCGGTGCCGTTGTGGGGAGTGACCATCTACGGCGCCAAACGCTGGTTGTCCTTCGGATACTTCAGCATCCAGCCCAGCGAATTCGCCAAGATCGCCTTGCTGATCCTGTTCGCCAAGATCCTGTCGGCCAAGACCAGCCGTCTCGATCTCGGGGGAGTGGGCGTCATCTTCCTCCTTGCAGTGGCCCCGACGCTGCTGATCATCCGGCAGCCGGATCTGGGCTCGGCGTTGAACCTGCTCTTGCTAACAGGCGGCATCATCCTGTACAGAGGTCTCACGGCAAGGGTATTGCGTCTTTTCATACTGATCGTTCCGATGCTGTTGCCTCTGGGTTGGTTCATACTCAAGGACTACCAGAAACGTCGTATCTTGACGTTTCTGAATCCGGGAAGTGATCCACTGGGTGACGGCTACAACATCATCCAGTCCCAGATCGCCATCGGTTCAGGACAGATTTGGGGCAAGGGCTATCTGGCCGGCACCCAGAGCCAGTTGCGGTTCCTGCCGGAGAAGCATACGGATTTCGCCGTGGCTGTGTTCGGCGAGGAATGGGGCTTTGTGGGGTGCATGGTGCTGCTGACCCTGTTCTGCCTGTTCCTGCTGAGCATTATCTCCACGGCCCGTGACGCCAAGGACCGTTTCGGCAGTTATTTGGTCGCGGGAGTGTTTTTTTATTTCTTTTGGCAGATTTTGATCAACATGGGCATGGTTTTGGGGCTCATGCCCGTGGTGGGGATGCCCCTGCCCTTCATCAGCTACGGTGGCAGCGCCACGATTGTGAACTTCTGCTTGGTGGGCTTGGTGCTCAACGTTTCCATGCGCCGTTTCACGTTCAAGGCGTGACGGAGCTGGGCGATCGACAGCAAAGCGAACAAGGAGCAACGACATGGCCAAAGACGAGATCAACGCGTTTCTCGGCTCCGGCACCAATTACGAGGGGAAACTCAACTTCGAAGGCTCGGTGCGCATAGACGGAACCTTCAAGGGTGAGATTCAATCCGAGGGCACCCTGATCGTGGGCAAGGACGCCAAGGTCGAGGGGCAAATCTGGGTGGGTCAGTTGATCCTCAGCGGTCATCTCACGGGCGAAATCGAGGCCGGCAAGAAGGTCGTCCTGCACAAGACCGCCAATCTGCTTGGGAGCATGAACACGCCTGTCCTGGTCATCGAGGAGGGAGCGATACTCGAGGGTCAGGTGAGCATGAACAAGTCCCAGTCCGGAACCAAGACGGACAAGAAGGCCGGAAAACGTCTCGATCTTGTGACCGGAGACAAGAGCAAGGCCGCCGGTGCATCGCTTCTGGGCGTGGACGAATCCAAGAACAGCGAATCCATCGGCAGTTGACGCGGCATTGTGCCGCCCGGAATCTGCCAGGGAAAAACCCTTTGACACGTTCTGAAAAAATGGTTATTGGCGCACTGATTTTGATCTAAAATTCACAAACCTCGACGGGGGCCTGCATGATTGATCTTGACATCACCATGGTAGTTCAGTTCATTAACTTCCTCATCACGCTGGTTGTCCTGAACATTCTTCTTGTGAAGCCGATCCGTGAGATCCTCAAGAAGCGTGCGGAAGTGATGGCCAAGACCGTGGACGAGACGGTGCGCTTCACCACCTCAGCCGCTGAAAAGCTGAAGAACTACGAAGCTGCCCTTGCCGAGGCCCGTGCCGCGGGGACGGTAGCACGGCTGCGTCTGAAGGATGAGGGCTTGGCTGAGGAAAAGAAGGTCGTCGAAACCGCCAGCAAGGACGCCCATGAATTCCTGGTCGGTGCTCGTGGAGAGATCGCCGCCCAGTCCAAGGGCGCACTCGACAGCCTCACTGCCAAGGTGGACGGCATGGCGCAGAAGGCAGTGGCCAAGATACTCGGTTAACACGGTCAGTGCGGTAAGGAGGTAGGTACCATTGAAAGGGCTCAAGGCATTAGGCTACGCATTGCTTCTGGTCGCGGTCTGCGCGACGACGGTCATCGCCGCGGAGCACGGGGGTGAGCACGGCGACTACAACATCTGGATGAATTTCGTCTGGCGCGTGGTCAACTTCGTGATCGTAGTCGGCATCCTCTGGTGGGCCGCGGGCAAGAAAATCAAGAATTTCTTCAGCTCGCGCCGCTACAATATCGAGGCGGAACTCAAGGACCTGGACACGCGCAGACAGGACGCGGAGAAAAAGCTTCGGGAAGTCGAGGTCAACATCGCCAACATGGAAGCCGAGCGGAACAGAATCCTGGATGACTACAAGGCCCAGGGCGAAGCCCTGAAGGCCGCGATCATCGAAAAGGCCAACGCGCAGGCGGCGATGATCAAACAACAGGCCGAGACCTCGGCACAGCAAGAGGCCAGGTATGCGGTGGAAACCCTGCGCCATGAAATGGCCGCCCGGATCGTCGAGGCCGCCGAAAAAATCCTGGCAGAGAAACTCACCAAGGAAGAGCACGAGAAGCTGATTGACAAATATCTAACAAAGGTGGTGTTCAATTGACCGGGAACATTGTGGCACGGCGATATGCCCACGCCCTGTTCGCCCTGGGACAGAAGGCAGGGGGCGACGCGCTGACGGCCTATGGCAAGGATCTGGTCGGGCTGGCGGAACTCCTTGAGGCCGCTCCCGAGATTTTGAGGATTTTCCGCAACCCCATTTTCAGCATCGAAGAAAAGAAAGCCGTTCTGGCCAAGATCTTCGAAACGGTCGGCCCCACGGACATGGTGCGCAATTTCTGCTACCTCCTGGCCGACAAGAACCGCCTTGGCTACCTTCCTGAGATCAGTGCCGTGTACGGCGAGCTGCTCGACGTGGAGCAGGGCGTTGTGCGCGGTGAATTGATAACCGCTATCGAACTGGGCAAGGCCAAGCAGGACGCCCTCAAGGATCAGCTGGCGAAGCAGGCCGGCAAGAAGCTCGTGCTGGATTTCGGCACGGACAAGTCGATCCTCGGAGGCGTGGTGCTCAAGGTCGGTGACATGATCATGGACGCCAGCCTGCGGGCGCAGCTTGGCATGATGCAAGAAAACATCAAGAGGGGTGATTAGGGCCATGCAGATCAAAGCCGAAGAAATCAGCCAGATTATCGAGAAGCAGATTGAGGGTTACGAACAACGCGTCGAAATGAGCGAAACCGGCACCGTGTTGTACGTCGGTGACGGCATCGCCCGCGTTTACGGCGTGCAAAACGTCATGGCCATGGAGCTGCTGGAGTTCCCCGGCGGGCTCATGGGTATGGTGCTCAACCTCGAAGAGGACAACGTCGGTGTGGCCCTGCTGGGTGAATGCACGGAAATCAAGGAAGGCGACCCGGTCAAGCGTACCGGAAAGATCTTCTCCGTGCCCGTCGGTGAAGCCGTCACCGGCCGCGTCATCAACCCCTTGGGCGAGCCCATCGACGGCAAGGGCCCCATTGATTCCAAGGACATCCGCCCCGTGGAACTCAAGGCCCCCGGCATCGTCTCCAGAAAGTCGGTGCACCAGCCCTGCTACACCGGGCTCAAGGCCATCGACGCCATGACCCCCATCGGCCGCGGGCAGCGCGAGCTGATCATCGGCGACCGTCAGGTGGGCAAGACCGCCGTCGGCATCGACGCCATCCTGGCCCAGAAAAACACCGACGTCTATTGCTTCTACGTCGCCATCGGCCAGAAAAAGGCCAACGTCGCCCTGGTGGCCGACACCCTGGAAAAGTACGGCGCCATGGAATACACCACCATCATTTCCGCCACGGCTTCCGAGCCCGCGCCGCTGCAGTTCATCTCGGCCTATGCCGGTTGCACCATGGCGGAGTTCTACCGCGACAACGGCAAGCACGCCCTGATCATCTACGACGACCTTTCCAAACAGGCCGTGGCCTACAGGCAGATGTCGCTGCTGCTGCGCCGCCCTCCGGGACGCGAAGCCTTCCCGGGCGACGTCTTCTACCTCCACTCTCGCCTGCTGGAGCGTGCCTCCAAGCTGGACGACTCCAAGGGTGCAGGTTCCCTGACGGCCCTGCCCATCATCGAGACCCAGGCTGGTGACGTGTCCGCGTACATTCCCACCAACGTCATCTCCATCACCGACGGCCAGGTCTACCTCGAGCCCGCGCTGTTCAACGCCGGTGTACGCCCTGCCATCAACGTCGGTCTCTCGGTCTCCCGAGTGGGCGGAGCCGCCCAGATCAAGGCCATGAAGCAGGTCGCCGGCACCATGCGTCTCGACCTCGCCCAGTACCGCGAGTTGGCCGCTTTCGCCCAGTTCGGTTCCGATCTGGACAAGGCCACCAAGGCCAAGCTCGATCGCGGTGCACGCCTGGTGGAACTGCTCAAGCAGCCCCAGTACCAGCCCATGTCCGTACAGGAGCAGGTCGCCTCCATGTACGCTGCCACCCGCGGGTTCATGGACAACGTACCGGTGGAGTCCATCCGCAAGTTCGAAGCCGAGTATCTCGAGTTCATGCGTAATTCCCATGCCGCCATCCTTGACGCCATCAAGACCAAGGAAGTGATCGACGCCGACATCGAAGGCAAGCTCAAGGCTGCCATCGAGGAATTCAAGAAGGGATTCCAGGCCTAACTCGCCAACCTTGGAGGAGGAAATCTGAATGCCTTCGTTGAAAGACGTCAAAAGGAAGATATCGGGCGTCAAGAAGACCAAGCAGATCACCAAGGCCATGAATATGGTGGCTTCGGCGAAACTGCGGGGGGCGCAACAGCGCATTGAGCGCTTCCGCCCATACGCGGACAAGTTCTTCGAAATGCTTGGCGACTTGGCGGGAAAAGCCGACGAAGCCGCACATCCGTTGCTTGAGGTCCGTGAAGAGATCAAGACCGTCGGCATCGTGCTGATCACATCCGACCGCGGCCTCTGCGGCAGCTTCAATGCCAACCTGATCAAGGCCGGTCTGAAGCTCGCGGCCGAGAAGCTCGCCGCGGGCAAGGCGGTCAAGTTCTACAGCATCGGCAAGAAGGGCCGGGACGCCGCCCGCCGCTCCAACTACGAACTTGCCAGCATTTACGCCGACCAGATGAACTCGTTTGATTTCACCCTGGCCAACACGGTGGGTATGGAAATCATCAACGCCTACATCCAGGGTGTTCTCGACGAGGTCATCATCGTTTACGGCCAGTTCGTGAGCCTTGCGAAGCAGGAACCCGTCGTCCGCACCGTGCTGCCCATCGCATCTCAAGAGGTGCAGGAACAACCCTCCGGTGCCAGCGAGTACATCTACGAACCCGATGTGGAAGGACTCCTTGCGGAACTCCTGCCCCGTTTCATCAAGGTGCAGGTCTACCGCGGCCTGCTGGACACATCCGCCAGCGAGCACGCTGCTCGAATGACGGCCATGGACAATGCTACCAAGGCCTGCGACGACATGGTCGATTCGCTGACCCTGGTCTACAACAAGACGCGACAAGCGGCCATTACCAAAGAGTTGATGGACATTGTCGGCGGCGCTGAAGCGCTTAAAGGATAATTGAGGAAGGGAGCGTATAGCTATGAGCGAGAACGTGGGAAAAGTTAAGCAGGTTATCGGCGCCGTTGTTGACGTCGAGTTTCCTCCGGGCAAACTGCCGCATATCCTTACCGCCCTGGAGATATCCAACCCCAACAACGTGGACGCCCCCGACCTGGTGGTCGAGGTTGCCCAGCACCTCGGCAACAACATGGTCCGCACCATCGCCATGGATGCCACCGAAGGCCTGGTCCGCGGCATGGAAGTCCGGGACACCGGCAATCCCATCATGGTACCGGTGGGCAAGGGATCCCTGGGACGGATCATGAACGTGGTCGGTCGCCCCGTGGACGAACTCGGTCCCATCGCGTCCGATAAGACCTACCCCATCCACCGTCCTGCCCCCAGTTTTGTCGAGCAGAGCACCACGGTGGAACTGCTGGAAACCGGCGTCAAGGTCATCGATCTGCTGATCCCCTTCCCCAAGGGCGGCAAGATGGGCCTGTTCGGCGGCGCCGGCGTGGGCAAGACCGTTATCCTCATGGAGATGATCAACAACATCGCCAAGCAGCACGGCGGCATCTCCGTGTTCGCCGGTGTGGGTGAGCGCACCCGCGAAGGCAACGACCTTTACCACGAAATGAAGGACGCCGGCGTTCTGGAAAAAGCCGGCTTGATCTACGGCCAGATGAACGAGCCTCCGGGAGCCCGTGCCCGCGTGGCCCTGACCGCCCTGGCTTGCGCCGAGTACTTCCGCGACGACGAAGGCCAGGACGTGCTGCTGTTCATCGACAACATCTTCCGTTTCACCCAGGCCGGTTCCGAGGTTTCGGCCCTCCTCGGCCGCATGCCTTCGGCGGTGGGTTACCAGCCTACCCTGGGTACCGACCTTGGTGAATTGCAGGAACGCATCACTTCCACCAAGAAGGGATCCATCACCTCGGTTCAGGCCGTGTACGTCCCCGCGGACGACCTTACCGACCCCGCGCCGGCCACGACCTTCTCCCACTTGGATGGTACCCTGGTGCTTTCGCGTCAGATCGCCGAGCTGGGCATCTACCCCGCGGTGGATCCTCTTGACTCCACCTCGCGCATTCTCGACCCCCTGGTCCTGGGCAACGACCACTACTACACCGCGCGTGAAGTACAGCAGGTGTTGCAGAAGTACAAGGACCTCCAGGACATCATCGCCATTCTGGGCATGGACGAACTCTCTGACGAAGACAAGCTCACCGTGTCTCGCGCCCGCAAGATCCAGCGCTTCCTGTCGCAGCCCTTCCACGTGGCCGAGCAGTTCACCGGTACACCGGGCCGCTACGTCAAGCTCGAAGACACCATCCGCGGCTTCCGCGAGATCCTGGACGGCAAGCACGACGACATTCCGGAAGGCGCCTTCTACATGGTCGGCGGCATCGAGGAAGTGATTGAGAGGGCCAAGCAGGGTTAATCCCAAGCTGAGGAGATTCTGATGGAAAAGTCGCTCAAATTGGAAATAGTCACCCCCGACAAGCTTGTCTTGAGCGAGGAGGTCGACTATGTGGGCGCTCCGGGATATGAAGGCGAATTCGGCGTTTTGCCGAACCACATTCCCTTTCTCTCCGCCCTCCAGATCGGCAATCTCTACTTCAAGAAGGGAGGCAGATCACACTTTGTGTTCGTATCGGGCGGCTTTGCCGACGTCTCGAACAACAAGGTGACGATTCTCGCCGAGAGTGCCGAGAAGGCCGAGGACATCGATATCGAGCGCGCCCGCAAAGCAAAGGAACGCGCTGAGCAGCGTATGGCGCAGCAACGGGACAAGGTCGACTACGCCAGGGCACAGGCTGCCCTGCATCGCGCCCTCTCCCGCATGCGGGCCAAAGAGCGCGAGTCTTGATGACTGTATGGCCCTGCCCAGGGCTGACAGTCCTAAGCTGACAATGAAAAAAGCAGGCCTCGGCCTGCTTTTTTCATTGCCTCACGGAATGACGAGTGGAGTGTGTGATGATCCCTGAATACGTGGGTGCCGTGATCCTGGCAGCTGGCAAGGGTACCAGGATGCATTCCTCACGGCCCAAGGTGCTTTTCGAACTGCTGAAAGAGCCCTTGCTCTGGTATCTCTACCAGGCCCTGGATCCCCTCTTTGCAGAGCAAATCTGGACCGTGATCGGCCACGAGGCCGACCGCGTGCGCGCGGCATTCCCAGGGCGTCTCCCGCATGGGTTTGTGCTCCAGGAGCAACAGCACGGCACCGGGCATGCCCTGCAGTGCGCCTGGAACGCCCTGCGCCAGGCCGGCATGCGCAAGGTACTGGTAGTCAACGGCGACACCCCGCTGTTTCCGGCGGAGACAGCGGAAGTGTTCATCCGGCGGTGCTTGGAGCACGATGCGGACCTCGGCTGTATCACCCTGACCCTTGACGATCCAGCCGACTTTGGCCGCGTGGTGCGCAAGAACGGACGCATGACAGCCATCGTGGAGGCCAAGGATTACGATCAGGCCTTGCATGGTCCGGAAACGGGCGAGATCAACGCCGGTATCTACTTTCTCGACATCGAGGCCATGACCCCCCATCTGGGGCGGTTGCGAAACAGCAACAAGAGCGGAGAGTACTACATCACCGACCTCCTGGGCATGGCCGTCGACGCAGGGCTCACCGTGTTCGGTTTCGACGCCGGCATCGACGGTCATCTTCTGGGGATCAATAGCCCGGTTGAGCTGGTTGCCGCCGAGGAACTGCTGCGTGCGTCCATCGTGGCCTCCTGGCAACGGCGACATGTCTGCGTGCGGCAGCCCGATGACGTACGTATCGGCCCGAGGGTGGAAATCGCTCCCGGAGTCTGTCTCACCGGTCCTTGTGAAATATATGGAACCTCCAGAATCGAGGCGGAGTGCGAGATCGAGTCGCATTGTGTCATTGTGGACGCGGTTCTGCAGCACGGAGCACTTGTCAAAGCCTTCAGTCACGTGCAAGATGCCCAGATAGGGCCGGGCTGTCAGGTTGGCCCTTACGCCCGCCTGCGACCCGGAGCGGTTTTGGAGCAAGACGCCAGGGTAGGCAATTTCGTGGAGATGAAAAAGGCCACACTTGGCAGGGGCGCCAAGGCCAGCCACCTCACCTATCTTGGCGACGCCTTGGTGGGTGCGGGCAGCAACATCGGGGCAGGCACCATAACCTGCAACTATGACGGCAAGCACAAACACCAGACCGTCATCGGCAAAGGCGCGTTCATCGGCAGCAACACGGCGTTGGTGGCGCCGGTTTCCATCGGCGAGAACGCCCTTGTGGGAGCGGGATCGGTGATCACCAAAAACGTTCCTGACAATGCGCTTGCCGTGGCCAGGGCGCATCAGGTGATCAAGCCGCGAAAACGAGACGCTTGATTTGCGATTTGCGAGGTATTATAGTGATGAGCATGGACTTGATCGAAACATTGGAAACACGCATCACCGGCATTCTCGAGCAACTGGATTCCTTGAAGGCGGAGAATGCCAGACTCAAGGAAGAGGCTGTCAGCGGGCGCGCGTCGCTCGAAGAGGAGAACCTCCGCCTGAGCGAGGAGCTTGCCGGAGAAAAGGCGGCGAAGACCGCTGTGCTGGAGAAAATCGACAAGTTGCTTGCCAAGATTGACGAACACTCCACAAAATAATGTATAGCGTGATGCCCAGCTACAACATGACAGTCATGGGCCTGCAGGTTTCCTTCAAGGCCGAGGCAGACCAAAAACGGGTTGAAGACGCGAAAAGACTTGTGGAGGAACGATATAAGCGGCTGTCTCCCGAAGGGAAACAGATCAGCAAGGAGAAACTGCTGTTGTTTGTGGCCATGGGGCTGGCGGATGACCTGCTTCAATCCAATCAAAGGCTGCGCGGCCAGGAAGAAAGTCTGGCCCGGCTTTTGGCCAAGATAGATGAGGCCTGAACGTCGACGAGACCCGGACTTGGGAAAGCCCGGAGATACAAAATGCTTCCCTGGGGTGTACGTGATTATCTCGCTGTTTTTTGAGCCATTGAAAACAGAACAGGGTGTTGATCGAGTTGGCCTGTGTGCGTTACCGGACACATGATCCGGGAAGCCTGACGGCCGACCATTGGCGCCCGCCATGCAAAGCATGGTTCAAAAAAGGGGATGACACGGCGCCCTGGGGGATGTTTCCGAAGGGTATCAGAGAACATGACTGTTCTCTGTGATGATACAATAGGGCTTTCCCTTGGTGTCTTTTCCCGCATGCCAGCCCTTCAGGGGCAGGCATTAGCTTGACCACTCCACGCAACGGCACGCGTACCGGCGTTGTTTCGTTGACGCCGTGCATTATTGCCGCCCCTCCCATGCTGATAACTGCCACAGCCCCTCGGGTTGAACTGTGTAATCGCTGGAACGGACATACAGTGCCGAACAGTGACACAGGCTTGTCCGTGGAGTTGCCATACGGCACGGACAATGCTGTACAAGACAATCACGGCGCAACGGCTTTTTGTCCTCGTGCGACAGCCGATGTGCTCAATGTATATCAATAACTACCAGGCGGAGGCCTGTTGCAATACAGGGGAGAGAGACAATGAACGGATGGTTCTACCTGTGGATAGGATTGGATTTCTTGCTGGGTGTTGGCTGCGGTTATCTGCTTTACCGGTACATTTCCACAAAGCGGATGCATGACGCCAAGGGACTGGCAGGGCGCATCATCGAAGAGGCCCGCAAGGAGGCCCAGGCCTCGAAAAAGGAACTGACACTCCAGGCCCACGACGAAATTTTCAACCAGAAAAAGGAACTGGAGAAAGAGTACAAAGAACGGGAGCGGGAGGTGAAAAAGCGCGAGGCCAAGGTCCTGGAAAAGGAAGAACGCCTCGAGGATCGCCAGGAAAAGGCCACGCAGAAAGAATCCGAAGTCCTGGCCCTGGAGAAGAGCCTGACCCACAAGGAGCGCCAGCTCCTGGAAAAAGAGGAGAACCTCGAGAATATCATCGAAGAGCAGAACAGGCGACTCCAGGAGATCAGCGGACTGACGGTGGAGGAGGCCAGGCAGCGGCTCATCGAGGAAATCGAATCCAAGACGCGGCACGAATCCGCCAAGATGATCCGACAGATCGAGGGGGAGGCGCGGGAAGCCGCCACCCGCAAGGCCCAGGAGATTCTCGCCACCGCCATTCAACGCTACTCCGGGGACTTCGTGGCCGAACAGACCGTCACGGCCGTGTCCCTGCCCAGCGAGGACATGAAGGGCCGCATCATCGGCCGCGAGGGCCGCAACATCCGCGCCATCGAGGCCGCCACCGGCGTGGATCTGATCATCGACGACACGCCGGAGACCGTGATCCTTTCGGCCTACAATCCCCTGCGCAGGCAGGTGGCCAAAATGGCCCTGGAGCGGCTCATCAGCGACGGCCGCATCCACCCCGCGCGCATCGAGGACATCGTCAAGAAAGTGGAGCAGGAACTCGACGTCAAGTTGCGCGAGATCGGCGAACAGGCCACCTTCGATGTCGGTGTCCACGGTATCAATTCCGAACTCATCAAGCTCCTGGGGCAGTTGCAATACCGTACCAGCTTTTCCCAAAACGTGTTGCAGCACTCCATAGAGGTCGCCTCGCTGTGCGGCATCATGGCCGCGGAGCTGGGTCTCGACGCAAAGAAGGCCAAGCGCGCGGGCCTGCTGCACGACATCGGCAAGGCCGTGGACCACGAGGTGGAAGGCCCCCACGCCATCATCGGCGCGGATCTCGCCAAGAAATTCAACGAGGGCAAGGACATTGTCCACGCCATCGCCGCGCACCACGAGGATCAGCCCCCCACCTCCGTGCTCGCTGTGCTGGTCCAGGCAGCGGACAGTCTTTCCGGCGCCAGGCCCGGAGCCCGCAAGGAACTCCTGGAGAACTACGTCAAGCGCCTCGAGGATCTGGAGAACATTGCCCTCGGCTTCAACGGCGTTTCCAAGGCCTATGCCATTCAAGCCGGCAGGGAAATCAGGGTCATGGTCAATTCCGACGAAGTGGACGACGACTCCACCTTCCTGCTCTGCAAGGACATCTCGGAAAAGGTGGAAAACAACCTCACCTACCCGGGGCAGATTCGTGTCACGGTGATTCGGGAGCGTAGGGCAGTGGGCTATGCCAAATAGCCCGAGGCTGCACCAAACAATGGTGGCAAAAAGCATTTGCCCGGAAATGGGTTTTTGACTTAAAAAAGGGGAAAGCCGGAAACACGGGACGATTTTCCACTCCCCAAGCATGAAAGACACAGGAACAGCTCATGGCCGGTGTGGCGCCGCCTGAAACCTACAAGACCTTTCAGAAGGGGCAGATCATCTTCAGGGAAGGCCATGTGAACACAGTGGCCTACATGGTCAAGAAGGGGGCTGTCCGGCTTTACCGCGTGGTCAACAACCGCAAGGTGGTGATCTCCCGCATGCTGCCGGGGCAGATCTTCGGCGAAATGGCCCTGATCACGGGCGATCCTTCCAACGCCACCGCCGAGGCCGAGGTCCATTCCGAACTCATCGCTTTTGACCGCACCCTGTTCCAGTCCCTGCTGCTGAAAAGTCCCAACCCCGTGCAGCGGATCGTGCGTCATCTCATGGCGCAACTGCGCGCCTTGCACGAACTCGTGCAGGAGCGCGCCTACAAGGATCTCTTCCTCAGTGTCTGCCAGCTGTTGGAATTGCACGTCCAGGCACAGGGCAAGGCTCCCCTGGACGATCAACGCTCCGCCCTCAAGAATGCGGTGAGTTTCGCCGAGTTCTGTCGCATTGCCAAGGCCGTGTTGCTCGTGCCGCAGTATGAAATCGACGATGTCATCGACAGGCTCGACACCGCCGGCTTGATCAAGGTGCGGGACGTCAAGGGCGCCACGTACAGGAAAGATCTGCTTGGACAGGTCAGCAAGGCTTCGGAGTATCTCCATGACAGGATCATCGTCATACCCGACATCCTGGAGTTCATGACCGCGGCCAGAGCCCTGCGCCGAGAGATGGAGGGGGAAGGGAGCGCATCCCACGGCACGGACCTGGACTATATAGACATCCACGACTTTGCCGAACGCGCGGGCACTGAGCCCGGGGTCATCTACCGCCTCATCTGCCGCAAGGAGCTTCCAGAGGGGATGATCTGTTTCCCCAGCGAGGTGGTGGACGCCTGGCTGGAGCGGGTGGAGGACAGCTTCTTCGACCTCGCCAGACCACGGCGCGGGGACAGGCGCTTGATGGTGGTGGACGAAGTCGTGGACGTGGACAATGCCGTCCTGCAACTGGCCTTTGCCCAGTTGGGTCAGCAGAAGATCATCGTGCTGTACGCGGCCGCAGGGCACCGGGCCAAGGCCAAAATCATGGCCAACGTCAGCACGAAAATGGCCAGGATCTTGGACGAGGAAACACAACATCTGCGCGTGGAACTCTTCCAGGTCGAGGCCATCGAGGAAGAGCTTGGCAGTATCCTGGACAATATCGCAACATGAATCCCGGGGCGCCTTCAAGGGTGCGCCGGGCAGGGGGAGAAACATGGTCAGGCCAGCGCGCAAGCAGATTCCGGAACTGCAAAAAAAGGTTCTTGCCATCTCCAACAACAAGGACCACGTGGACAAGGACAAATCCACGGCCAAGCGCTTGCAGCTGGAGCTTGTCGCGTCCTGCCCCTCCTGCGCGGAGGCGTTGCAATACCTGGAGGAAACACCCTGCGACCTGATTTTCCTGGATAGTTCCCTTGATGACGGCGACTCGAACAAGTGCCTGAAGTCCATCAAGAACAACCCGGCCCTCAAGCACATTCCCGTGGTCATGGTCACACTGCACAACGACCGCAACGATGTGCTCGACGCCGTGGCCGCCGGCTGCTCCGGCTATATCCTCAGACCTTACTCCCAGGAGACCTTCGAGCGGCACATCAACACCGCCCTGCAACTGGTGCGCTTCAACGAGATCGAGATGCGCCAGATCGAGGACGCGAAGCTCATGCTGGTAATGGGGGAGTACGACGAGGCCATCGAGGAGTTCGAAGAGGTCGTTTCCATGCAGAGCGAGGCGCAGCGCTACTACGACCTGGGGTGCAACTATCTGGTGCGTGAGAAGTTCGGCAAGGCCATCGTGGCCTTCCAGAAAGCGGTGCGCATCAACGATCTCTTTGCCGAGGCCTACCAGGGGCTGGCCGAGGCCTACAAGGGCAAGGGTGACAGCGACCAGTGCCAGTTCTACCTCAAGCGCGCCGCGGAAATCTACGCCGAGTTCGACCGCATGGAAAAGGTCAAGGAGCTGTTCGTGGACATCCTCAAGTTCGACAACACGGCCGTGAATCCCTTCAATACCCTGGGAGTCAGACTGCGCAAGAACGGAGACTACCAAGGGGCCATCAAGGCCTACAATCAGGCCCTGGATATCACCCCAAACGACGAGAACATCTACTTCAACATCTCCAAGGCCTACTTTTTCATGGACGACAGGTCCAACGCATTGAAGTACGTGACCATGGCCCTGCGCATGAACCGCAACTTCCTCGAGGCTCAGAAACTGTACAAGAAGCTAAAGGGCGCCGCCTGGCCCAACGGCGGCACCGCCCGCGTGCGTAAGGACGGTACCGGCATCGTTCGGGAGCGCACCAGGATGGACCTCTGATGCCCAGAGCGCGGGAAATACCATGACCAGCGACTACCTCCAGGCCATGCTTGCGGGGGAGCATGGCGTGAATCCCTTGTTCGAATCCCTTGGCTTGCGGCTCCTGGCCGCGGATCGTGAGGGTGCCCTGCTGTGCTGCGTGGCCAGGCCCGACCTGATGCAGGGAGGCGGGGTCTTGGCTGGTGGCGTTCTGGCGACGCTTCTGGACGAGGCCATGGCCCACGCGGTGCTCCCCAGACTGGAGAACGGTGGCCGAACCGCGACGGTGGAGATGAGCGTTCGCTATCTGCGGCCGGTGCAGGCCGGAGCGACGCTCGATGCCAGGGCCTGGGTACTCAAGCAAGGGCGCGCCATCATCACCACCGAGGCCGAGGTCCAGGATCAGCAGGGATGCCTGGTGGCCAAGGCCGCGGCTTCGTTCATGGTCCTGGGAGCGAAATGAGTTGCGGAAACAGCCTATCGTGTTATCGTTGCTGAAAAAGGAGTCATGCCATGTCTTCAACACAGTTGTCTTGCCACAGCATGGACAGGCGCCAGTTCATCGGCGGTGCCGCGCTCCTGGGTTTGGGGCTGGCCCTGGGGCTGAAGCCCGCGACCTGTTTGGCCGCCGACATCGTCCTGCCTGACCTGCCCTACGCCCTGGACGCCCTGGAGCCGGCGATCTCGCGGCGAACCCTGGAATTTCACCACGGCAAACACCATGCTGCCTACGTCAAGAACACCAATGCCGCGCTCCCTGGTACCGGCCTGGAGGGCAAATCCCTGGATGAGATCGTCATGGCCACGGCCGAGGACAAGAAACTCAGGGGGGTGTTCAACAACGCGGCCCAGGTCTGGAACCACACGTTTTACTGGAACTCCCTGACCCCCAACGGCGGGGGCGAGCCCGAGGGCGAGTTACGGACGGCGATGGAAAGTTCCTTTGGCACGGTGTCTCGGTGTCTGGAACTCTTGGCCAAGGCGGCGGTGGGGCGGTTCGGCAGCGGTTGGGCCTGGCTGGTGCACGACGGCGAAAGGCTTCGGATCACCGCCACGTCCAACGCCGGCACGCCCATGACACGGGGGCACAAGCCGCTTCTGTGCATCGATGTCTGGGAGCACGCCTACTACCTGGACTACCAGAATCGCCGTGCGGACTATGTCCAGGCAGTGTTGGCGGAGCTGCTCAACTGGAAATTCGCTGCGGAAAATCTGGCCCGGGTGAATACCTGAAAAACAGCGCTCGGGACTCTTGACTCTTGCAAGGGTTATTGCTAGATATCTCGCTCTTACAGGGTAGGCGCGTAGCTCAGGGGGAGAGCACTTGCTTGACGCGCAAGGGGTCAGGAGTTCAAATCTCCTCGCGCCTACCAGTTAGCGAAGCATGGAGTCGGCCTCGCACCCGCTTTGCGCCCCGCTTTCCTTTGGAAAGTCGATTCATGCATGAGTGTTGGGTGCTGGGCCGTTTTTTCGTTCCCGGTCGCCGTGTGTATCGTCGTGCTGACCACGGCGGAAGACGTGACGGTCGGGAAAGGCGGGGCCTCGGGTACTCATGTACAACGGGACCCGCAAGATGCGACTTGGCGCAGGGACGCCGGGAAGCGAAAGAGAGGGCTGTACAATGCAGGTTCGCGTTCAGGGAACCTTTGTGGAGGTTCCGCCCGGTACGAGTTGTGCCGAGGTGTTGCAGCAGGGGCTTTCGGGCAAGAAGTTCAAGAATGCCGTTGCCTGCCGTCTGGGCAATGGCGGCAAGGACGCCCCCATGCTGGACCTGACGGCTCCGGTTCCCGAAGAAGCCGACGAACTCGAACCGATCATGGCGGACAGCCCTGCGGGGCTGGATGTCATCCGGCACAGCGCCGCGCACATCATGGCCGCTGCCGTGCGTCGCCTGTTCCCCGGCGTCAAGGTCACCATCGGCCCGGCCATCGAGAATGGTTTCTACTACGATTTCGACTACCAACGCCCCTTCACGCCCGAGGATTTGGAGCGTATCGAAGAGGAGATGCGCAAGGTGGTGTCCGAGGATCAATCGTTCACGCGCGAGGTGGTCTCCAAGGCCGAGGCCGTGCGCAGGTTCGAGGCCTTGGGTGAGTCCTACAAGCTTGAAATCATGGACGATCTCGGTGGCGACATCTTTTCCATATATACCAACGGCGAATTCGTGGATCTTTGCCGCGGGCCGCACATTCCCAGCACCGGAGCCCTCAAGGCCTTCAAGCTGACTCATGTTGCCGGCGCCTACTGGCGAGGGGACGAAAAGCGCCCCATGCTGCAAAGGATTTACGGCACCGCCTTTTCCGACGACAAGGCCCTCAAGACGCACCTCAAGCGCCTGGAAGAGGCGATCAAACGCGACCATCGCAAGCTGGGAACCCAGCTCGACCTGTTCAGCTTTCACGAGGAGGCAGGCCCGGGCATGGCCCTCTGGCACCCCAAGGGCATGCTGGTGCGCACCGTCCTCGAGGACTTCGAGCGCAAGGAGCATCTCAAGCGCGGCTACAGCATCGTGCAGGGGCCGATCCTGCTGCGCAAGGAACTCTGGGAGCGTTCCGGGCACTACGAAAACTACCGCGAGAACATGTATTTCACGGAGGTGGACGAGCAGGCCTACGGCGTGAAGCCCATGAACTGCCTCTCGCACATGCTCATCTACCGCACCAGGGTGCGGAGCTACCGCGACCTGCCCATGCGCATGTTCGAGCTGGGCACGGTACACCGTCACGAGAAATCCGGCGTGCTGCACGGTCTGTTGCGCGTGCGCAGCTTCACCCAGGACGACGCGCACATCATTTGCCGCCCCGATCAGCTCCAGGACGAGATCACCGGCGTGGTGCGCTTCGTGCAGGACATCATGGCGCTGTTCGGCTTCGAGTACGAGATGGAGCTGAGCACCCGCCCGGAAAAGAGCATAGGCTCCGACGAGGACTGGGAGCGTGCCACCCTGGCCTTGGAAAAGTCCATCCAGGCCCTGGGTCTGCCCTATGAGATCAACGAGGGCGACGGCGCCTTCTACGGCCCGAAGATCGACATCAAGCTCAAGGACGCCCTGGACCGACGCTGGCAATGCGCCACCATCCAGTGCGATTTCACATTGCCCGATCGTTTTGATTTGTATTATGTTGGCGAAGATGGTGAGCGACATCGGCCTGTTATGGTGCACCGTGTGGTACTGGGGGCCATCGAGCGTTTCATCGGCGTGCTCATAGAGCACTATGCCGGTGCCCTGCCTACGTGGCTCGCGCCGGTCCAGGCCCGGCTGCTCACGGTCACCGACGCGCAGAAAGAGTTTACGGTCCAGGCGCGGAAAGTGCTCCAGGACAGGGGAGTGCGCGTTGAAGCGGACTTGCGCAATGAAAAGCTGGGATATAAGGTACGTGAAGCCCAACTTGAAAAAATTCCGTACATTCTCGTTGTGGGGGATAAGGAAGTGGAGGCCGGGGGCGTGAACATTCGTCTACGCACCGGGGACAATCTCGGGTTGCAATCCCTGGATGCGACTGCCGCCCGTATCCTGGCCGACTGCGAGGAACCATTCAAGCGAGGAGGAATGCGCTATATCTTCAACTACTCAGGCCAGGTGTAATCACCAGATCCGCTCCAGACAGGTGCGGGTCATCGACGATGACGGCACGCAACTGGGAATTTTGAGCAAGGATGACGCCATCCGTTCCGCGCAGGAGCGCGGTCTGGATCTGGTGGAAGTGGCGCCAAACGCCGAGCCGCCTGTCTGCCGGATCATGGACTTCGGCAAGTACAAGTACCAGCAGCAGAAAAAGCAGCAGGAAGCGCGCAAGCGACAAGCCGTTGTCCAGATCAAGGAAATAAAGGTCCGGCCCAAGACCGACGAGCACGACTACCAGACCAAGCTCAAGCATATCCGGCGTTTTCTCGAGGACGGCGACAGGGTCAAGGTCACGGTCTTCTTTCGGGGGCGCGAGATCGTGCACAAGGACAGGGGGCTCTCCATCCTCGAGCGCGTGGTGAAGGATACCGAAGAGGTGGCCAAGGTGGAGCAGGAGCCCAGAAGCGAAGGCAGGACCATGAACATGATGCTCGTGCCGGGCGCCAAGAAGAAATAGGTTCGCCCCCTCGCGGACTGTTGCGAGGGACTTGCCTTCCGACGCCAGCTGTGGCACTGCTGCTCACCCGAGGTGCGCGTTATGGACCTCGATGATTGACGTCGCGAGTTTATCCAAGAGACAGAACCGGCTGTCCCGCCGTCGGGAGACAGCCTGGAGCATAAGGAGGCCATCATGCCGAAGATGAAAACCAAGAGAAGCGCGGCCAAACGTTTTTCCGCCACTGGCAGTGGCAAGTTCCGCCGTCGCAAGCAGAACCTGCGCCACATCCTCACCAAGAAGAACGCCAAGCGTAAGCGCCGTCTCGGACAGGGCGCCCTGGTGGACAGCGCCAACCTCACGGCTGTCAAAAAGATGCTGCCCTACGCGTAGCAAGACAACCCCGCCCGGCCGCAGACGGCCCGGCGAGATGCAAGGAGTGAAGAGATGCGTATCAAACGCGGACAAGCCGCTCACAGGCGACACAAAAAATATCTGAAGATGGCCAAGGGCTATCGTGGGGCACGCAGCAAGCTCTACCGCACAGCGCGGGAGACGGTTGAGCGCGCCCTGTGTTACGCCTACCGGGACCGCAAGCAGCGCAAGCGCGAGTTCCGCAAGCTGTGGATCATGCGCATCAACGCCGGCGCCCGGGAGCACGGCCTTTCCTATAGCCGTTTCATGCGTGGCTTGAATTTGGCGGGTGTGGAACTGAACCGCAAGGTCCTGGCCGACATGGCGGTCCGCGAAAAGACCGCCTTTGCCAAGCTTGCGGAAATGGCCAAGTCCAAATTGGTCTGAGGCCGCGACCACGGCCTGTTGTGCAGTAATTATGGGAGCCCTCGCGGTGGCGGGCGGCTCCCACGCCTTTGTGATCCCCTTACGCCTGGATGATCGAGCATGAGCGCCACTGATCTGCAAGAACAGCTGAATGCCCTGGTTCCGGCCTTTGTCGAGGCCCTGCCCCAAGCCATGGATGCCGAGGGCCTCGAGGCCCTGCGCGTCGAATTCCTGGGCCGCAAGGGCCGCTTGGCCCAGATCATGTCCGGGCTGGGCAGGCTCGCGCCCGGCGAGCGCCCCGCGGTGGGCAAGATCGCCAACCAGGTTAAGGAGACGCTCACCGAGCGTTTCGAGACGCATAAAGCCCGCCTGGAACGCGGCAAGGCCGAAGCCGCCCTGGCCGGCTTCGACCCCACCGTGCCCGGCAGCAAGCCCTGGCAGGGCTCTCTGCACCCGGTGACCCTGATCATCGAGGAAATCTGCGACGTGTTCCGCAGGCTCGGTTACGACATCGTCTCCGGTCCCGAAGTGGAAAACGACTTCTACAACTTCGAGGCCCTGAACATGCCGCCAGATCATCCGGCCCGCGACATGCAGGACACCTTGTACATCACCGAGAACATCGTCCTGCGCACCCACACCTCGCCCTTGCAGATCCGCACCATGCTCCAGCGCAAGCCACCCGTGGCCTGTATCGCCCCTGGCAGGGTCTATCGCCGCGATTCAGACGTCACCCATACGCCCATGTTCGATCAGATCGAGGGGCTGCTCGTGGACAGGAACGTGAGCATGGGCGATTTGCGCGGTACCCTGACCACCTTTGTGCACGAGATCTTCGGCCGGGACAGCACCATCCGCTTCCGACCCAGCTTCTTCCCCTTTACCGAGCCCAGCGCCGAGGTGGACGTCTCCTGCGTGATGTGCGGCGGTGAAGGCCGCATCGGCAACGCACCCTGCCGGGTCTGCAAGCAGACCGGCTGGTTGGAGATCCTGGGCTGCGGCATGGTGGACCCGGAGGTCTTCAAGGCCGTGGGCTACGACCCGGAAGAATACACGGGCTTCGCCTTTGGCCTGGGCGTGGAGCGCGTGGCCATGCTCAAGTACGGCATCGGCGACCTACGCATGTTCTTCGAGAACGACGTCCGTTTCCTCGGGCAGTTCTGAGTCATGATCATTCCTTGAGGAAACCTTCCCCGGATGGTTTCCTCGGGGCATCCCTTCTCGGCCACGTTTGCTTTTGTTTGATTCTCGCGGCCATTTTCCAGGCCCGCCACCAGGCTCCCAGCCCTGGGAGGAATCTTCTGTTGCCACGTTTGCAGGGTGGACAGGAAGTGCCTGGTATAGTATTAGTCCTGACGCTCTATCCAGCTGATATTGAACATGATATCTTGACAATTTGATCGGGGGATGCCTGCCCATGCGTTTGTTTCCGCTCTCCTGCCTTGTGCTGCTCACGACGCTTCTGCTATCCGCTCCTGTCCAGGCCATGCAGGCCAAGCGCGGCACCCAGGTCACGCACGAGCAGGGGGAGATACCTCTCACGGTGCGCGTGGAGGGTGGCTACCTCTGGGGCAAGTCCTTCGAGCGCGTGTACATCGTGGAGCAGTGGGATCGCAAAGGCAGCGACCTGATCTGGAAACTCGAGAACGTGTACATGCTTGGCGGCGTGGTCAGCGCGGAGCCGGTGCCCTGGCTGCAAGTGAACGTCGGCATCTGGTCGGCAGTGAACAAGGGCAGCGGGACCATGGACGACTACGACTGGTTCGACCCGAGCATCACCGAATGGACCGATTGGTCGCATCACGACGCAGTCCTGGAGCGCGGCTGGATCATCGACGCCAACGTGCAGGGCCGCTTTCTGGAGTTCCACGGACTGGGACTCTGGGGCATGGCCGGGTTCAAGTTCATGAACTGGCGCTGGTCCGACAGGTTCAAGTCCTATATTTACTCGGAAAATGGCTTCAGGGACGATGTGGGTTTCAGCGGCATGATCAAGAGCATGGAATACGAGCAGTGGTTCTACACGCCTTACGTCGGAGTCAGCCTGACCTATGACTTCGGCAGGCTGCACCTCGCCGGCTACCTGACGTACTCGCCCCTGGCTTGGGCGCGGGACTGGGACAACCACATGATGCGGAACATGATCAGCAAATCGAACTTCGATCACATCCGCTACCTTGGCACCGGTGTCCAGGCAGTATTCGACATCACCGAGAACCTCTACATGGGGGCGGCGTTCGACTTCCAGCAGTACGGGAGCACACGCGGCACCACGCGAGCGACCGAGGAGGGCGTAACCGAGAATTGTGCCAATACCGGCGGTATCGAGCATTTTTCGCACATGATTTCCTTCACCCTTGGCTATCGCTTCTGAGAATTCGCGGGAGATCATACAGCGGCTCCCTGAGTCGCGACACAGGAGTCCCGACCATGCCTTTTCCTTCCCGTATCCTGCTCTGGGCGCTTGTGTGTCTGCTCATGGTGCTGCCCTCCACCGTCCAGTCCATGCAGGCCAAGCGCGGCACTCAGGTCACCTATGACCAGGGCGCCTTCCCCCTTACCATCCGCATCGAGGGCGGCTATCTCTGGGGGCAGTCCGAGGAGCGCGTGTACGCCGTCTTTCATGGGCAGCGCAAGCTCAGCGAACTGATCTGGAAGCTGGAGAATGTCTACATGCTCGGCGGCGTGGTCAGCGCTGAACCCGTGCCCTGGCTCCAAGTCAACGTGGGCTTCTGGTCGCGGGTGAACAGAGGCACCGGGACCATGGACGATTTCGACTGGACCGATCCGCAAGCGCCGGGATGGGATATGTGGTCGCAGTCCGATATACTTCTGAAGCGAGGCAGGATCTTCGACGTCAACGCCCAGGGCCGCCTCTTCGAATACCAGGGCCTGGGGCTGTGGGTCATGGCCGGGTTCAAGTACTCCAACTGGTACTGGTCCGACAGGGGCAAGTTCCACGTCTACTCCGAAAACGGATTCCGGAACGACATCGGCGGAGACGGCGGCGTCAACGGTATCGACTACGAGCAGTGGTTCTACACGCCCTACGCCGGGGTCAGTCTGACCTACGACCTCGGCCGGTTGCATCTCACGAGCTACCTGACGTATTCGCCCCTGGCCTGGGCCAGGGACCGGGACCATCACCTGCTACGGCCCAAGGTATGCGACAACAGGTTCGACCACATCCGCTACCTCGGGGTTGGGGTCCAGGCAACGGTGGACCTGACGGAGAGCATCTTCGTGGGCGCGGCCTTCGACTACCAGCAGTACGCCGCCACCAGGGGCACGGGCACGCAGCGTTTTCCTGGTATGGACATGGTGATCTCGTTGTCCGACCTCGCGGGCATAGAGCACTACTCGCACATGGTCTCGTTCACGGTTGGTTACCGGTTCTGATGGCGTTTCACTCACAATCTCAAGAGCTTTTCGAGCCCATAGTACAGGAGTTCCATCCATGCACGCTCTTTCCCGCTGTCTGTTCGTCGGACTCGTGTGTCTGCTCATGGTGCTGCCCTCCACCGTCCAGGCCATGCAGGCCAAGCGCGGCACCCAGGTCACCTATGACCAGGGCGCCTTCCCCCTGACCATCCGCATTGAGGGCGGCTATCTCTGGGGGCAGTCCGAGGAGCGCGTGTACGCTGTTTATGAAGGGGGGCAACGCAAGCTCAGTGAACTGCTCTGGAAGCTGGAGAACGTCTACATGCTTGGCGGCGTGGTCAGCGCGGAGCCCGTACCCTGGCTCCAAGTCAACGTGGGCTTCTGGTCGCGGGTAAACAGAGGCACTGGGACCATGGACGATTTCGACTGGGAAGACCCGAGCGCTCCGGGGTGGGACATGTGGTCGCAGTCCAATATACTTCTGAAGCGGGGCAGGATCTTCGACGTCAACGCCCAGGGCCGCCTCTTCGAATACCAGGGCCTGGGGCTGTGGGTCATGGCCGGGTTCAAGTACTCCAACTGGTATTGGTCCGATAGGCTCAAGTTCTTCGTCTACTCCGCAAACGGATTCCGGGACGACGTCGGCAGTGGCGGCAACATCAACGCCATCGATTACGAGCAGTGGTTCTACACGCCCTACGCCGGGATCAGTCTGACCTACGACCTCGGACGGCTGCACCTCACGAGCTACCTGACGTATTCGCCCCTGGCCTGGGCCAGGGATCGGGATCACCACCTGTTGCGGCCCAAGGTCTGCGACAACAGGTTCGACCACATCCGATACCTCGGGGTGGGGGTCCAGGCAACGGTGGACCTGACGGAGAGCATCTACGTGGGCGCGGCGTTCGACTACCAGCAGTACGCCGCCACCAGGGGCACGGGCACGCAGCGTTTTCCGAAACTCGACATGGAAATCTCCTTGCCCGATCTCGCGGGCATCGAGCACTACTCGCACATGGTCTCGTTCACGGTGGGCTATCGTTTTTGAGCGATACGATCAAACGACCCCGGCGATGAGCCAAGCGGTGTAGCCGAGGTAGCAGGCCAGCAGGAGCACGCCTTCTATCCGGTTGATACGGCCTGGGCCGCCGAGCCCGTAGCCGAAGGCGAACAGCGAGAGGGTCAGGGCCGCCATGGCCAGGATGTCCCGGCGCAGGACTTCCGCCCCCACGGTCATGGGGTGGATCGCCCCGGCGATGCCCACCACGGCCAGGGTGTTGAACAGGTTCGAGCCCAGGATGTTGCCCAGGGCGATGTCGTGCTCGCCCTTGCGCGCGGCCACCACCGACGAGGCCAGCTCCGGCAGGGACGTGCCCACGGCCACCACGGTCAAACCAATGATCAGATCGCTGACCCCCAGGCCATGGGCGATGTCCACCGCTCCCCAGACCAGAAGGCGGGAACTGAGGATGAGCAGCACGAGACCAGCCGCCAGCCAGAACAACGCGCGCCTAAGCGGCATGGTTCGCGCGCCGAGTTCCTGCTCCATCTCCACGCCCAGTGCGTCGGTCTTCTTTCTCATACCTTGGAGGATGGTCCAGGCCATCAAGGCGCCGAACAGGCCCAACAACACCAGGGCATCCACACGGCTGACCGCCCCGTCCCAGAGCTGCCAGGCAGCCAGGGCCGTGACCAGGGTCAGGAGTGGCAATTCCTTGCGCAGCACTTGCGAATGCACGGCAATGGGGCTGATGAGCGCGGTCATTCCCAGGATCAGGGCGATGTTGGTGATGTTCGAGCCGTAGGCGTTGCCCAGGGCGATGCCGGGGCTCCCCTGCAATGCGGCGAGGACCGAGACCACCATCTCTGGTGCGGAGGTGCCGAAGCCGACGATGACCATGCCGATGAGCAGCGGCGGCATGCCGAAATGGCGCGCGGTGGCGGCGGAGCCTTCCACGAACCTGGCTGCGCTCCAGACCAGGAGCACAAGGCCGGCTGCAAGGGCGAGAAACGGCAGGATCAACACGCCTCTCCCAACGCCCGCACCTCCTCGTACCGGAAGCAGTCGACAAGATGGTCGTTGACCAGGCCCGAGGCCTGCATGTGGGCGTACAGCGTGGTGGAGCCCAGGAAGGTGAAGCCGTGTGACTTCAGTTCCCTGGCTAGGCGGTCCGAGAGCGGGGTGGTGGCGGGCACGTCTTCCAGGCGTTTCCAGGTGTTTTGCACCGGGCGCCCCCCGATGTATTCCCAGATGTAGGCGCCGAAGCTTCCGTGTCGTTCCTGGATTGCGAGGAAGGCCCTGGCGTTGTTCACCGCGGCCTCGACCTTCCTGCGGTTACGGATGATAGAGGGGTCCAACAGCAAGGCCTCCACCTCGGTCGGGCCGAAGCCTGCCACCAGCGTGGGGTCGAAGTCCGCGAACAGGCGGCGGTAGCCTTCTCGCTTGCGCAGTACAGTGAGCCAGGAGAGTCCGGCCTGCGCGCTTTCGAGAACCAGGAACTCGAAGTGCCGGCGGTCGTCGCGCACGGGTACGCCCCATTCGGTGTCGTGGTAGTCCCGTTCCTCCTGGGAGCGCTCCGCCCAGGGGCAACGGATCAGGTCCAGAGGTGACATGCTCAGTCCTTGATGTTTTTGAAACCCTTGCGCAAGGCGTGTTCGTAAAGGATCACGGGCAGGGCGAAGAGCAGGTAGGGGAGAAAGAGCATTCCCAGCTGCAGGAGGCTGGGTTTGCCCATGGGTGAGGGCATGCCGAAACGCTCCCCGAATCCCATGATCATCACGGAGAACACACCCAGGACCAGGGTGGCCTGGTAGACCATGCGCCAGCGCAGTGGCTCCCAGTAGCTGCGTCGGAAGGCCAGGCCGAACGCGCCCAGGAGACAGAGGGCGAAGAGCGCGATGTCCAGGGCGTTTTTCACGGCCAGGAGGGTGGGGATGTGGTGCGTCAGGCTCCAGATGTTCATGAGCAGCGTGACGAGGTAGAGTATGGCGAGCAGGAAGAAATAGCCTTTCATGGTCCGTCCTTGGTGGCGGTGCCGGGTGTTGGACTACAAGTACCAGCGCCAGCTCCGTCCGGCCAAGTAGAGCTGCCGCAGCGTGTGCACATTGAATGTCTTGAGCTTTTTCACGAGAAAAAGAAAGAGGTAAGCGGTCTGCATGGCGTCCTGCAAGGCGTTGTGCTGCGGAAACAGGGGCAGGCCGTGGTGTTTGGACAGGTCCTTGAGGTTGTAGGAGATGTGTTTCTGGTAACGGTCGTAGTAGCTCTCGAACAGGGCTTCCTGATAGACCTGGGCCAGGCGCATGGTGTCAAGGCAGGGGGTGACGAGCTTCTCGCCGATGATGTCCTTGGCGGCGCTGTTCAGGAAGGAGATGTCCAGGCCGACAAAATGCCCCACGATGAAGGCGTTGCCGATGAACTCGATGAGTTCTGGCAGTACCTGTCGCAGGCGGGGGCGCCCCAGTACCTGTTGCGGAGTAATGCGATGGATGAGCGTGGACTTCTTTGGCAGGGGTATCCTGGGCTCCACCAGGGTGTAGAATTGCTCCCCAGGGACGATGGAGAGACCGCGGATGCGCACCGCGCCGATGGAGACGATCTCGTCCCGCCGCAGCGAGAGTCCGGTGAGTTCGGTGTCCAGGACCACGAACTCGTAGTGCTCGAGGGGCTGGTCCTGGTCCAGGCCGGCGAAATGCGCGGCGGCCGTGGCCAGCAGGGGGTGTTTCGGCGTGCGGGCGAAGAGCCGCAACAACCGCGTTGAAAGGGGGTGGGCCTTGGGTTTGGCCGCTGGAGCGGCGGGAGCTGGTTGGGTCATGGCGTTGGTCACAATGTTGTCTCAGGCGATGTTGAGTCTGAAGAATTCCTTGAGATAGGCCTGGATTCTGACGATCAGGGCGAAAGCCTCTTTCAGGGTCTTGCGCTCCAACTCGGAGAGCTTGTGCGGCGCGATATGGTTGTTGGGGGTCTCGCCGCGCTCGACCATCTCCAGTTGGTGCACCAGCCGAAGCTGCATGAGCAGTTCGTATGCTTCGTGGGTGTCCTGGTAGATGTCGTCGGGAAGGTGACCTGCTTCGTGCAGGGTGTCGAGCCGCGAGAGGGTGTTGGTCTCGCGGATGCCGTGTTGCAGGGATAGCACGCGGGCGAAGTCCACGATGGGCACGATGCCGCGCTTCTTGATATCCAGGGTGTTTTTGTGCTCGCCGTCTTTTTCCACGATGAAGTTGCGGAAAAAGGACAATGGCGGGCGTATTTCCAGGCAATTCGCGGCCAGACAACGCAAAAAGACATCCTGTCTGCGGCAGTGCGCGCTGATATGATTGCGCAGTTCTTCGGCAAAGACCCGTTCACCGAATGCGGAGCGGAAATCGAAAAAGATCGACGCATGCATCACTTCCTTGGGTTCGGGAACGGCGATCCAGCGCTCGAAATAATCCCGCCAGACGTCGTAAGGTTGCCGCCATTTGGGGTTGGAAGCCATGATCTCGCCGCGGCAGGGGGGGATGCCCGATTTGACGAGATGGCCGATAGCCCTCTCGGCAAAGGCCGTGAAATAGATGTCCGCGGCACGCTGGACAATGTCGTCCTTCACGGTCTGGTAGACCAGGGCATTGTCCTGGTCCGTGAAAAAGGTCTGTTCCTTGCGCCCCTCGCTGCCCAGCAGCAGCCAGCTGAAGGGAACAGGGGGCGGTCCCAGCTGTTTCAGCAGCAGGGAGAGAATCCTCTCCAGGATCATGTCGTTGAGCACCGTGATCATCCGCGCGATGTTCCCGGCCTTGGCACCTTCGGAAACCAGCGTGCGCACCACCTGCGGGATGCGCGCGGTCAAGGGATAGACGCCCTCGAAGGTCCGTTGGGAAAGGATTTCCCGGAACAGGGACATGGGCGATTTCCCTTGCATGACCATGATGTCGTGGGAGGTGACCATGCCCGTGATCTGGTTGTCGCGGGTCACGGCCAAATGGTGGATGTTGCGTGTCATCATCTGCAACAGGGCGTCGAAGCAGATGTCCTGGTGGTCCACCATGGTCACCGGTGAACTCATGATGGTCTCGATGGGAGCGTTGTAGTCCATGCCCACGGAGATGGTCTTGCGCAGGTCCTTGTCCGTGACGATGCCAATGATCTCGCCGGAAGGGTCGGTGATCAGCAGTGAGCCGATGCCGTGGCGGACCATGATCTGCGCCGCTTCCTGCACGGTCTTGCCCATGGGGGCGGTCACGGCGGCGCCGTGCACCAAGTCCCCGATGCGGGAACTGAAGAGGTACAGGCCGCCGTCCGCGGGCAGGATATCCCGGCGAGTGCGCAGGGAATCGAAGGCCTTGGAGACGTACTGATGGGACAGGGGATGGGAGTAGTGCGCGGCGACAAGGGGAAAACGCTCCACCAGGGAGTTGAAGGCGGCCTTGCTCATGCGGAAGAAAAAGGTGTCCTCGACCGTCTCCGCGTTGTACTGGGCGCGCCCCCCTTGGAGCATTGCCAGGCCGCCCACGGTGTCTCCCTCGCCGCGATAATCCACCAAGACATCGCCGCCTTTTTCGTCGTGCTTGAAGATCCGCACGCCGCCCTTCTGGATGAGATAGAGGCAGTCCACCAGGGTGACGCCCTGCTCGAGTAGCAGGGTCCCCTTGGGATGGAAATCGATGACGCAGCTCTTGGACAGGCTGCGTAGTTCGTTGGCGGGGAGTTCGCTGAAGGGAAGGATGCCCTGGAGGAACTCCATGACCATTTCATGGTCCATGAGGCTGGGATCGTACTCCGTCATTTCCGCTCCTGCGCGCGGGGGATGGCGTATCTCCCGTATGTCGACAAGGGCCGGGCGGTTGCCCGGCCCTTGTGCTGCAAGCTAATGGTCCACGGCCATGCCGGCTCCGCGCGGGATACGCACGGATTCGACCAGTTCCTGGATTTCCTCGGGAGGAGGAGCGGTCATCAGGGAGACCACCACCGTGATGATGAAGTTGAGGACCATGCCCACGGTGCCGATGCCCTGGGGACTGATGCCCAGGAACCACGGATCGGCGCCCATGAAGGCCGGGGTGGTGTGGAGGATGTAGAACATGGTGAAGCTGATGCCGCTGATCATGCCCGCGATGGCGCCCTGCCGGTTGGCCCGCTTCCAGAAGATGCCCAGGACGATGATCGGGAAGAAGGAAGCCGCGCCGAGGCCGAAGGCAAAGGCCACCACCTGGGCCACGAATCCGGGAGGATTGATGCCGAAGTAGCCGGCGATGAGCACGGCCACGCCGATCATGATCCGCCCGAGCAGCAGGCGTTGCTTCTCCGAGGCCTGGCGGTTGATGATGCGGTAGTACAGGTCGTGCGAGATGGAGGAGGCGATGACCAGCAGCAGGCCTGAGGCCGTGGAGAGCGCGGCGGCCAGACCGCCGGCCGCCACCAGCGCGATGACCCAGGGAGGCAGGTCGGCGATTTCCGGGTTGGCCAGCACCATGATGTCGTTGTCCACGTAAAGTTCGTTGGGTGAATCGCTCGCCTTGTTGCTCAAGAGCATCTGGCCGACCGGGCCCTTTTCGCCGGTAACGGTGGGCTTGCCGGCAAATGCCGTGCCCGCGCGGTACTGGATGATGCCGTCTTCGTTCTTGTCCATCCAGGCCACCAAGCCGGTACGTTCCCAGTTCTTGAACCAGGTGGGCGCCTCGGCATAGGGAACCTCGTTCAGGGTGTTGATCATGTTGTAGCGGGCAAAGGAGGCCACTGCCGGCGACGTGGTGTAGAGGATGGCGATGAACAGCAGGGCGTAGCCGGCTGAGAGTCTGGCCGCGCGCACCGAAGGCACGGTATAGAAGCGGATGATCACGTGGGGCAGGCCCGCGGTGCCCACCATCAGGGCGAAGGTGATGCAGAAGACGTCGATCATGCTGCGGCTGCCGGGGCCGAAGGCCGAGGTGTATTCGGCGAATCCCAGGTCAACGCTGATCTTGTTCAGGGTGTCCAGGAGGTAGGCACCGGCGTCCGGGCCCGTGGTGATGGTGCCGCCGAAGCCCAGCTGCGGGATGATGTTGCCGGTGATCTTGGTGGAGATGGCGATGGCCGGGATCAGAAAGGCGACGATCAGGATGACGTATTGGGCCACCTGGGTCCAGGTGATGCCCTTCATACCACCCAGTGCGGCGTAGAAGAACACGATGGCCATACCGATACCCACGCCGGTGTTCACGTCCACTTCCAGGAAGCGGCTGAACACGATACCCACGCCGCGCATCTGCCCCGCCACGTAAGTCAGGGAGACGAAGATGGCGCAGATCAGGGCCACCACGCGGGCCGAGTTGGAGTAGTAGCGGTCACCCACGAAGTCGGGCACCGTGAATTTGCCGAACTTGCGCAGATAGGGCGCCAGAAGCAGCGCCAGGAGCACGTAACCGCCGGTCCAGCCCATGAGATAGATGCAGCCGGAATATCCCATGAAGGAAATCATGCCAGACATGGAAATGAACGAGGCCGCGCTCATCCAGTCGGCGGCCGTGGCCATGCCGTTGGCCAGCGGTGGTACGCCGCCGCCGGCGACATAGAATCCCCTGGTGTCCTTCACGCGGGACATCCAGGCGATGGTCAGGTAGATGCCGAATGTGAGGCCCACCATGATGTACGTCCAAGCTTGTATCGACATATTTTTCTCCCAGTGGCGTAATCAATGCCGGATCCACGGCGGTTATTCGTGAACGTCGAATTCCTTGTCCAACTTCTGCATCAGGAAGTAGTAGACAAAGATTTCCACGACAAAGACGTAGATGGAGCCTTGCTGGGCGAACCAGAAGCCCAGCGGGAATCCGGCGATGCGGATACTGTTCAAAGGAACCACCAGCAGGATGCCGAAAACATAGGACACGAGCGCCCAAACGCTGAGCAGGATGACCATGTACCGAAGGTTTCTCCTCCAGTATTGTTGCGCGGAACCAGCCATGACTAATCCCTCCTCTTTAATGTTTTCCAGGTTGTACAGCGCTCGGTGACAGGGGCGCATCCTCTTTTCGGTAAACGGGGCAAGGGAAAAAACAAATGGCGGCCTTCATCCGAAGACCGCCATTGATCCGTGCAAATCGACCGCTCATGGAGAGCGGTGGAAGGGAGTGTCTACTTGCCCAGAAGCTCCTTCCAGCCGTCGATGAGGTCGGTGACCACGCCGGGATCGGCAAGGGTGGAGGTGTCGCCAAGGTTTCCGGTGTCGCCCGAGGCGATCTTGCGCAGGATGCGGCGCATGATCTTGCCCGAGCGGGTCTTTGGCAGGCCGGGCGCGAACTGGATGACGTCGGGCGAGGCGATGGGGCCGATCTCCTTGCGCACATGGACCCGCAACGCCTTGATCAGATCCTCGCTCTCCTCGATTCCGGATTTCAGAGTCACATAGGCGTAGATTGCCTGGCCCTTGATGTCGTGGGGCATGCCCACCACGGCTGCCTCGGCCACGGCCTGGTGCGCCACCAGGGCGGACTCGATCTCCGCGGTGCCCATGCGGTGACCGGAGACGTTGACCACGTCGTCCACTCGTCCCATGATCCAGAAGTACCCATCCTCGTCCTTGCGGGCGCCGTCGCCTGATTCATAGACGCCCTTGAAGCCTTCGAAGTACTGCTGCTTGAAGCGCTCCGGGCTGCCCCAAACGCCGCGCAGCATGCCGGGCCAGGGTTTGCGGACCACCAGGAAGCCGCCCTCGTTGGGACCCACCTCGTTGCCTTCGCGGTCCACCACGGCAGGGTCCACGCCCGGCAGGGGGAACGTGGCCGAACCAGGCTTGAGGGTCGTCGCGTACGGCAGGGGTGAAATCAGTATTCCACCGTTTTCGGTCTGCCACCAGGTATCAACAATGGGCAACTGCCCCTTGCCGATGTTCTCGTGGTACCAGATCCAGGCTTCGGGGTTGATGGGTTCGCCCACGGAGCCGAGAACGCGCAGGCTGTCCAGGGAGTACTTTTCCGTCCACCGGGTGCCCTCGCGCATCAGTGCGCGGATGACGGTGGGCGCTGTGTAGAAGATGTTGACCTGGAATTTCTCGCAGATTTTCCAGAAACGGTCCGGCCCAGGGTAGGTGGGCACACCCTCGAACATGAGGGAGGTGGCGCCCAGGGACAACGGACCATAGGTGATGTAGCTGTGCCCGGTGACCCAGCCGATGTCGGCCGTGCACCAGTGCACGTCGTCGTCGTGCAGGTCGAAGACCCACTGCGTCGTGTGGGCCACGTAGGTCAGGTAGCCGCCGGTGGTGTGGAACACGCCCTTGGGCTTGCCCGTGGAGCCGCTGGTGTAGAGGATGAACAGGGGGTCCTCGGCGTCCATGATCTCCGGTTCGCAGTGGCTGGTGATGTCCTCTGCCGCCATCGCCTCATGCCACCAGATGTCCCGCCCTTCTTTCATTTCCACGTCCAGGGCGGCGGAGTTCACCACCACCACGGTCTCGATGGAGTCGGCCTGTTTGAGGGCCTCGTCGGCATTGGTCTTCAGCGGGATGACCTTGCCGGCGCGGTTGACGCCGTTGCCCGAGATGAGCACCTTGGAACCGCAGTCCTGGATGCGGTCGCGAAGACTGTTGGCGGAGAAGCCGGCGAACACGATGGAATGGGGTGCGCCGATGCGGGCGCAGGCCAGCATGGCGATGACCAACTCGGGCACCATGGGCAGGTAGATGCTCACGCGGTCGCCGCGCTTCACGCCCAACTTCTTGAGCACGTTGGCGAAACGGCAGACCTCGGTGTAGAGCATCTGGTAGGTGTATACCTTGACGGCATCCTCTTTTTCACCCTGCCAGATGATGGCTGCCTTGTTGCGGCGGCCGTTTGTGAGATGCCGGTCCAGGCAGTTGTAGGAGACGTTGAGGGTTCCGCCTTGGAACCACTTGATCTCGGGCTTGTGGAAATCCCATTCCAAGATTTTTTTCGGCTCGGAATACCAGTGGAGCAGCTCTTTGGTGCGGTCCGCCCAGTAGCCCTCGGGGTCTTTCATGGAGCGCTCGTAGTGCGCGTGGTATTCGTCCATGCTCTTGACCCAGGCCGTTTCGCGGCCCTTCAGGGGCGGCTCGAAAAGGCGTTTTTCATCCATCATGCTGACGATCTTCTCAGAACCCATTGTACCTCCTCCGTATTCGCAAGTGTTTTCACCTCTCGCCCCTTTCCGCCGCAGGTTCCGTTGCATGTCCGGCGATAACAGGAAACGGGAGGTGTGCAAGTGACTTCATCTGACCAGGAAATTCCGGACACCCGTCACCATATAGAAAATAGGCCGCCTGCCAACAGTTTTTTTCAGGTAAACGGTAGAAAATGGCAGGACGAGTGGCAAAAAGGACCATGGCCGGCCCTGGCACCCTGCCCCAGGTCATGCCCTTGGTTTCACCGGCGTGACCATGGACATCAGCGCCGCGCCCACGATGCAGGCGATGCCGCAGATGGTGAAGGCCAGGGGGAAGTTGCCCATGTCGCCGAGCCTGCCCCCCAGGATGGGCCCGGCCACGCCCCCCACGCCGTAAGCCAGGAACACGTATGGGTAGTTCTGCCCCACGTTCCTGGAGCCGAACACATCGGCCGTGACCGTGGGAAACAGCGCGAAATTACCGCCGAAGTTGAAGCCGATGCAGGCCGCTCCCAGATAGAGCCACCACTCACTGCCGGCCATGGCAGTGAACATGATCACGAGGAAGCCCTGGGTGGAGGTCATCAACAGGATGGAGCGCTTGCGGCCAAGCAGGTCGCTGATGCTGCCCCAAGCGATACGGCCGATGCCGTTGGCCAGGCTGAAGAATACGGCCATGGCCGTGCCCGCCACCACCTTGGCCTCGGTGAGGGGCATGCCCGCGGCCTGCAAGGCTTCCATGGGATAGAGCTTCATCAGGCCGATGCTCATGAGGCCAGCTCCGGCGCTGACCACGAAGGTCAGGAAGATCAGGTAGAATTGAAAGGTACACAACATTTCGCCGCTGCGCAGGTCACGTGTCGGCGGAGGCGGTTCGCCCATGATCTCGTCCACCTCGGCAGGCTGCTTCTTGACCTCTGGCGGGGTGTAGCCCGGCGGGGTCCAGCCCTCCCTGGGAAAGACCATCCAGACACTACCCAAGAGCACCAGCGTGGCGAAGATCAGACCGTAGATCACGAAGGTGGTGGAGATGCCGAAGGTCTCCAGGAGCCTGCCCCATGAGTCCGCGAGCTTGACCCAGACCATGGCGCCGAAGCCGAAGCCGGCCACTGCCAGCCCGGTGATCAGGCCCTTCTTGTCCGGAAACCAGCGCATGCCCACGGCAATGGGCACCACGTAGCCCAGGCCGATGCCGGCGCCCCCCACGATGCCGATGAGCACGGCCACGACGTAGAAGTTCGTGCCCCCGAGGAGTCCGGCCAGGGCGTAGCCCGCGCCGAGCACCAAGCCGGAGTACACTGCCAGCTTGCGCGGCCCCAGGGTCTTCAGGGCGCGACCGGCCCAGACCATGACCAGGGCGAAGGTCACCAGTCCGATGGAAAAAACGAGTTGCGTTTGCAGGTTGTTCCAGCCTGCCGCGGTCAGGGAGGGGGTGAATACGCTCCAGGCGTAAATCGCGCCCAGGCAGAACTGGATGAGCACGGCGCCGAAAACGACGCTCCAGCGGTTGGAAAGTGTGGAGGGGGCGGGTGGTCTGGTCATGCGATCCTCCCGGAGCAGAAGATGAAGACAGGCTGTGTGACGGAGTGGTGATTACCTAATGCCGGAAAACCGCTGACAATGCAAACCACTGGATTCGGCCGCCTCCGCCAGCAGGGTTCCATCGTTGGAAAAGGCCAATATGTCCAACCTGGGGGTGTTTCCGGCGTGTTTCCGGGCCTGTTGCATGGCTTCCAGGGTCAGATCCTTGGCCAGGGACGCGGCCAGACCGTCTTCCATGGCCAAATCGAGCACCCGCCGCGCCGTGACGGCCTCCAGGACTTGTCGCACCACGCTTTCCGCCGCTCCCAGCGCCTTACAGCGTCGTGCCAGGGCCGAAAAGTCGAGACTTCCGCTGTCGGCGTGGGTGTGCGAAAGCCCCTGGGCCATCTTCACCAGCTTGCCGAAGAAGCAGCCGATGACGATGCGGTTGAAACCCCGCGCGCCCGCTTCGGCCAGGGCAAAAGCGAACAGGTCGGCCATCTGCACGCAGGCCGTGGGCTGGAGTTCGGGCAGGTGCTCCCGCAGCAAACGCTCGCTTTGCCGCCCCGTGCACAGCGCCACGCTGTCGTGTCCCATGGCCTGCGCCACGTCGAGCCCTGCCTGTACCGTGGCTCGCCAGGCCGCGTGGCTGAAGGGCTTGACCGTGCCGCTGCTGCCCAGGATGGATATGCCGTGCACGATACCGAGTCTGGGGTTCATGGTCTTGGCCGCCAGCCGCGCCCCTTGCGGTGATTCCACCAGTACGTCCACCTCGTGGAAACGGCCGACCTCATGCATGGCCTGGAGCACGGCCAGGGCGATCTGTCGCCGAGGACCGGGGTTGATGGCGGCCTGGCCCACGGCCACGGGCAGTCCGGGCAGGGTCACCCGCCCGATACCGCGCCCCCCTTCGATGCGCACCGGGAGGTGCTTCACATCCTGAGGCAGGGGCGGGCCGAGCCGCACCAGGCAGCGGATTTCCGAGCCATGGGTCACGTCGGGGTCGTCGCCGCCGTCCTTGATCACTTCGGCCGCGGCACAGGAGCGCTCGGGCAAGGGGAAGATGCGCTGCACCGGGATGTGCAGGGCTGGGGCAACAGGATCGTCAGGCCGGGGCACGGTCACGGTGAGAGGCGCGGTGAACCCGGCTCCGAGCAGTGCGGCCACGCAGGCCTTGGCCCCTGCCGCGGCGCAGGACCCGGTGGTGTAGCCGTGGCGCAAGGGGTGTGGTTTCCGCGACATGAAGCAGATCCCTGCATTGTTGTTGGAGGCGCTGCCCTCAGGCGTACATTGACCTAAAGCGTTCATGCAATACGTGAATCAGACGTGGCGAGCAAGCCGGGCGACGCAAGGAAAAAATGGGGACAGGCACGAAAAAAGTTTGCTTTTTCAGAAAATTACAGGTGCCTGTCCCCAAGGTCTCAGGTTCGGTGCCTGATCAGCGTCTGAGGCAGAGCCGCACATCCAGGGGAGCGAAGCCGAGTTTCTCCCAGAATCCCAGACTCGCGGGCGAGGCCGTTGCCGCCACGCTGGGAGCGCCCAGGTCGTGCAGTTGCGCCGCGCAGGCCTCGGCCAGGGCACGCCCCAGGCCTCGGCCCTGGTGGTCGGGGTGCACGGAGAGCAGATGGATCACGGCCCGCGAACCGTCGTATGTTCCGCGCACAAGACCAACAGGGGGACGCCCCGCCACCAGAAACACCGCGCCCTGATGCACGGCAAAGCGCAGCATGGCCTCGGGGCCCTCCACGTCGGGGTGCCTGTACTGGCCGTTGCGGCACAGGATGTCAACCAAGTGGGGAGCGTCCTCCGGCGCAAAGGGTCGGATTGTTGGTATGGAACGGCGCATCATTGGTGCCTGTCCCCTGTTGTCATGACAAAAAAGGTTGAGACTTCAGGCGAATAACAGTGCCTGCCCCCAATTTCATCCGCCCAGGATGCTCCCAGCTTTGAACGGGGCGTGTGGAACAACGAACGGAATGGAGGGTGGGGCCCGGACCGGGCCCCCGCGCTAGCTGCCTCAGGAGAACCCGCCGCTGCCACATCCCCCGAGTGAGGGGGCGCTGGGTGGCCTCACACCAAGGGCTGCGCCGCGCATGGACTTTTCCTGCGCGCTGGCGTGCAGGCAGGGGGACGAGATCAGACGCCTGGTATCGGCACTGCCGCATTGGGGGCAGAGGGCGCTTCGCTCCGAGGCGCCGAGAATGAGTTCCTCGAACTCACAACCGCAGGCCGCACATTGGAATTCAAACATGGGCATGGCATATTCTCCAGAGAACAATCAATCGTCGTTATTCGTGCCGGACTGGGCAGGCACGCCGGCCAGCTGCTGCATGAACCCGTCCTTGAAGATCAACTTCGTGGCCAGATCGTCGGCGATTTCCGAAAGGTCCATGAGCTTTTCCAAAAAGTCGAGAATGGCGTAACGCCGTTCCTCGTCGCCGTGTTCAAAGTCAAAGGCGAGGTCACCGGAAGAAAAGTAGGCTTCGAGTTTTTCGAGATAGGCAATGTTGAGCATGAGGCGTGGACTCCGCTGCTTCAGTCGGTGTGAAGGGATTATTTATCCTTTTCCGCGGGGCCCTTCTGCTTTTTGGGCTGCAAACTGCAGCTGTTCCGGGGCCCTCAGCCGTGGACGCCCAACTTGGGCAGGACCACGCGCACGAAAAGGATATAGATAACGGCGAGAATGAGCAATGGGATGATCGAGTCCATTTCTTTCACCAGGGTTGGGGGTTGTTGACGAATCCAGCTGTCGATTGCCAGACAGTAGTGTCTTGCTGTCAATCTGTCAACAGTGGAGTGGTTGTTTTTCATGGGCACTTGGTTTGCGCACCAGGCAGCTGTTGGTAGTGATTAATCCTTGACAAACCTCAAAATGTCTTTATGTCATGACATCGAATGTAGCGAAATTTCCGGGCGCCCGCTATACTGGACCCGGAGCAAGGAGGAACACGAAGTCATGACAACAAGGAAACAGAACGGCAAGGGCAAGGGACTAAGCAGGCGTGCCTTTCTCAAGGCCGTGGGCATTGGTGGCGCGGCCTGCGCGCTTCCTGGGGGCGCCGAGGCAGCCATGGGGGCACAAGGGGCGAAGCAGCAGGAACTGACCACGCTGTTCGACCTGAGCAAGTGCATCGGGTGCGGAGCCTGTGTGCAGGCGTGCAGGGAATCCAACGAAGCCAAGTTCCCAGAGCCGCGGAAACCCTTTCCCACGATGTACCCGCAAGCCAAGGTCAAGGTGGAGGACTGGTCGGACAAGCGACACGTGGACGACAGGCTGACACCATACAACTGGCTGTATATCCAGAGCGCCAGCGTGGAGCACGAGGGAAAGAGGGTCGAGGTCAACATCCCGAGGCGGTGCATGCACTGCGTGAATCCCCCCTGCGCCAATCTCTGCCCCTTTGGCGCGGCGCAGCGGCAGCGCGACGGTACCGTGCGCATCAACGACGAGATCTGTTTCGGGGGCGCCAAGTGCAAGAGCGTCTGCCCCTGGAAGATTCCGCAGCGACAAACAGGTGTTGGGCTCTATTTGGACCTCATGCCCGGTTACGCTGGCAACGGCGTGATGTACAAGTGCGATCGTTGCCATCAGAAGTTGGCGCAAGGGGAGGTGCCGGCCTGCATCGAGGCCTGCCCCATGGAGGTGCAGCAGATCGGTCCCAGGAATGAGATCCTGGCCAAGGCTCACGCCCTGGCCGAGGAAATGCATGGCTTCATTTACGGGGAAAACGAGAACGGCGGTACGAACACCATCTACGTCTCGCCCGTGCCCTTTGCATTGTTGAACGCGGCGATCGAGAAGGGCGAGGGCAAGCCGCACCTGGCGCCGGTGGAAAACAAGATGGCCAGGGCCGAAAACCTGACCTGGGCGTTGGTCATGGGGCCTTTGGCCGGCATCGGTGCCGGACTGCTCTCCGTGGCCGGTTCCCTGAAAAAGAAAGCAAAGAGCGGAGACGACAATGCATAGCATAGTGAAAGATCAGCGCGTGATACAAGGCGGGGCGTCCCGAAGTCTGCGCCTGCTTGTCGTGGCCACGGTGGTGCTGCTGGCCTTCACAGGTTTCGGGCAGATGCCCCTGTATGGGCGGTACTATGTCAACAGCGTGCCGGGGCTGGGCTGGACCGGGGATTTCTATTTCACCCACCTGCTGCACTACGTGGGCGCGATGGTGTTCCTTGGACTGCTGGCCTATGTGCTGGTGCGTCACGCGGTGCAATGGAGCAATCGTTTCAGACTCACGACGAGCGGCTGGCTGCGGGTATTTCTGTACGCGGGGGTGGTGGCCACCGGCGTGGTGCGGGTGCTCAAGAACAGGCCGGAGTTTTTCTTTGATCCGCTGACGGTATTGGTGGTGGATTGGGCCCACGTAGTCCTGGTCATGCTTCTGGGGCTCACGGCGCTTGCGGCGCGACTCATGCGCAAGGGCGCCTACCTGGAACCGCGGCAGTGAGCGGAGGGCCTGCAGGGAGACAGCATCAGGTCTCCGCACGCGCTTCTTCTGGCTCGGTTGCCATTGGCAGCGCTGGGAGTCGGAGAACGACACTGGTGAAACCGGGGGAGGTGGTGTCCAGGGATATGGTGCCCCCTTGGGCCTGGGCAAAGAGTTTGGCTGCATATGTGCCCAGGCCTGTGCCGCCTTCCTTTCCAGCCGTGGCGTATTTCTGGAAGAACCGTGGCCGCATGGATTCCGGCACTTCGCCCTGGTTGGTGATGCGCACTGTCTGCATGTGCTCCCCAGGGGTGAGGAAGATGTCCACGGGTTCCGCCGCGGGGGTGGCCTCCATGGCATTGCGCACCAGGTTGGCGAGCATGGAGTAGCAGAGCAATTCCTCGCCCAGGACCAGAAAGGAATCCGTGGCGACTGGAGAGCGCCCCTGCACGTGGATGCGCAGGGGGATGTTCGCGAAGACCTGGATGGAGCGCATCTCGAGGCCGATCTGTTCCAACACGGCGAGCATGTTCACGGCCGAGGGGACGATGGCGTAGGAGCCGCGTTCTATCTTCATGAGCTCCAGGGACATGTTGATCATCCGCAACATGCGGTATCCGGCCTGTTCGATGATCTTGAGCAGGTCTTTCTGTTTGTCGGTGATGTTGTCCTTGCGCATGAGCAGGCGTGGAATGCCGATGATGGTGGTGAGGGGTGTTTTGAGGTCGTGGCGGGTGATCTGCTCCATTTCATCGCGCAGTTGCGAGGCCACGCGAAGGGCTTTGTAGCTCTGTTCCAGGGCATGCATGGTGCGGATTTTCTGGTCGTGCAGGGCCTTGACCTTGAGCAGGGAGCGGACGCGGGCCTTGAGTTCGCTGGGGTCGACGGGTTTGGTGATGAAGTCCTCCACGCCCATGTCCAGGGCCCTGACCTTGTCCTGCACATCGTGCAGGGAACTGACCATGAGCACGGGAATATGCGTGGTGGTGGCGTTTCCCTTGATGGCCTTGGTGAAATCGTAGCCGTCCAACTCAGGCATGACCACGTCCGTGAGCACGAGATCGGGGAGGTCGTCGGGGTCTTGGTCGCGCAGGAGAACCAGGGCCCGGCCCGCATCCTGTTCTAGCACCAGGTCGTAGCCCTGCGGCTTGAGAAAGGATTGCAGGAGCAAGAGGATGCGTTTGTCGTCATCCACGATGAGGATTTTGGGCCGCTTCTCCATGGGCAGTTGCCTCAGGTCCCGGAGTCGCTTCCGGTGAGGGATGTTTCAAGGCGGGGGAGGTATTCCCCGAGGGTGCTGAAAATCATCTCGATGGTTTCTCTTTCACCTGCCTTGGCCGCGAATTCCAGTGCCTGTCCGAGTTCACCGAGGTAGGGGAATCCGTAGTTCCGGGCAGCCCCCTTGAGGCTGTGGGCCAGTGTGCGTAAGCGTTCGAGGTCGCCCTCCTGGAGACAGGTGTGCATGGCGTCGAGGTCTTGCCGGGTGGCCTCGAAGAATTGCGGCAGGAGTTCCCTGAGTTCGTCGAGAACCTCGTCCCGATAATCCTGCTCTCGTGGCAGCGAGGTCGTGTCCTGGAGAGCTGACTGGGGCGGGGCTGTGGTCGAGGTCAGTGCCGGGGCCGCCAGGGCTGCGAGTGTCTGGAGCAGGGTCTGTTTGCGGATCGGCTTGGTCAAGAATTCGGTGCACCCCGCCTGGAGGCACTTGCTGCGGTGAAAGGCGAAGGCATGGGCCGTGAGGGCGACGACCGGGGTGTTCCGCCCCCTGTCCTCGCAAATGCGGCGGATGGCGGCCGTGGCTTCGTAACCGTCCATGACCGGCATTTCCATATCCATGAGCACCAGGTCGTAGTCCCGCTCCTGAAAGAGTTGCAGCGCCAGCAATCCATTTTCCGTAGTGTCGATTTTCAGGGGTTGCCCCTTGAGGAACTGGAGTATGAGTTTCCTGTTGGCCTTGTTGTCTTCCGCCAGGAGCAGGCGCATGGGGGGGAGAGTGACGGGTTGTGTTTCCTGAAGCGTCTGTTGGGGCTTGTGCTCCTGCTTGCCGAGGCAGGCGAGCAGGGCGGTACGCAATTCCTCACGCTTCAGTGGCTTGACAAGATAGCCGGAGGCTCCGGAATTCAAGGCGCGTTGTTTGAGTTCCGCCGTATCGCAGGAGGAGAAGAGCAGTACCTTTGGCAGGGCCTGGAGATCGAGCCGTTGCAGGGAATCCAGAACGCGCAGTCCGTCCATGCCCGGCATGGCGGTATCGAGAATCAAGATGTCCGGGCGCGCGCCCATCCGGAGCTTGTCCAGGGCCTGAAGGCCTCCCGCGGCGGACATGGTCTTGCATCCAAAACTCTGGAGGTAGGCGCAGGCGATCTGGCGGTTCGTCGCGTTGTCGTCCACTACGAGGACAAGTCTGTCCTTGATTTCCGGCGTGGTCTCCTTGGGCTGTCGTGGCATTGCGGGTTTGAATCTGGCAGAGAAGGAGAAGGTGGTCTCCAGGCCCGGGGTGCTTTGGACGTTGATATGCCCTCCCATGAGTTCCACGAGCTTTTTCGAGATGGCGAGACCGAGTCCAGTGCCGCCGAAGGTCCTGGTGGTGGAGGAATCCGCTTGAGAGAAGTATTCGAAGATTTTCTGCTGTTTGTCGACGGGAATGCCGATGCCGGTGTCCCTGACGGTGAAGAGGATATCGCAGGCGTCATCCTGGCTTTGGTTCCTGGAGGGCGAGACATTGAGGACGACCTCCCCATGAAAGGTGAATTTCACCGCATTGCCCATGAGATTGAGCAGAACCTGTCGGAGGCGCATGGGATCGCCGATGAGCTGCGTGGGGAGTTCGTCGGACACGTGACAGGCGAGTTCCAGACCTTTTTCGTGGGCTTTGTGCGCCAGCACCTTGCAGACAGATTCCACTTCATCGGTGAGGTTGAAGGGGAGGTGCTCGAGTTCGATCTGTCCGGCCTCGATCTTGGAGACGTCGAGGATGTCGTTGATGATGCCGAGCAGGAGTTCGCCCGAGGAACTGAATATCTTGACGTATTCACGCTGCTCTTGTGAGAGGTCTGTTTCTTGAAGCAGTTCGGCCATGCCGATAATGGCGTTCATGGGTGTGCGGATTTCGTGACTCATGTTGGCCAGGAATTCGCTTTTGGCCTTGTTGGCTTCCTCGGCGGCCTTGAGGCTGTCCATGCGCTGGCTGATCTGCGTTTTGAGGTTCCGGACCATTTGTTCGATGCGATCCTTGAGGATCTCCATTTCGAAGAGGTATTCGCCCTGGGGCAGTGCGTCGAGGTTGTTGGCGGAGATTTCTCCGGAAAAACCGACGAGACGTCGCAGGGGGTTGGTGAGCAGGTTGCGGAAGATGATGTAAAGCAGGCCGATGATGGCGGCCAGGATGACGGCGCCGATGATCGCGGAATGGGTGAACAGGGAGAACATCTGCCTGTTGAAGGCGGCAAGCTCTTGTTCCACGTAAGCGTTGATTTTCTCCACGTGGTATGTGCCCATGCCGATGACCCAGCCCCAGGGCTCGAAGAGGCGGACGTAGGAAAGTTTCGGGTAGAGTTCCCTGGTGGCGCCCTCTTTGAGTGGTTTGGGCCAGAGGTAGGTGACGTACCCTTGATGTCCGATGCTGTCGCGCTGCACCACCTCGACAAAGGCCTGGAAGAGGTTCATGTTCCCGCCGGTGCTGGTCACGGGGCCATCCAGACCGGCTTGAATGCTTGCAGCGCAATTGAACTCAGGGGAGTCCAGCTTTGTGCCGTCGAGTTGGGGCAGGGTGGGATGCATGACCATAATGGGATGGGGCATGGAGAGGTCGTTGATCCAGAAATAATTGCCGTCGGCAAGGCGTAGGGATTTGATGTCATGGATCGCGGCTTGCTGCATGGAGAGTTCGATGTCCTCGAGCCAAGCCCCGGCTCCGAAGAACCAATTCAGCTCCGGCAGGAGCTTGACGTAGGAGACTTTCATCTTCGGCACGTCTTCGCCGGGCTTGGGCCACATATAGGCGAGCATGCCCGAGCCGTGCTTGAGCCCGATGTCGATGAGTTCCTTGAAGACGAATATGCCCTGCGGGTCCTGGTGGTTGATGAGGAGGTGCCCTTGGGTTTCGGGTTTGCCTGGGTGGCAGAGGATCCGACCCTGGATGTCGTTGATCCAGACGTAGTTGTCTCCGTCGAACCTGGCCCAGCCGGCCATTTCCTTGATCTGCTCCTCGAGAGCGCTTTGAGGCATCATGCCGAGGTTCTTGTGATAAAAGCCCTGGGCCATATGGACCACGGCGTCAACGACCTTTTTCAACTCGCGGTATTTGCGCTCTTTCATGGCTTCCGCGTCGAGGGAGAGCTTGTAGTATGAGTCCGCGATTTGATACGCGATGGTAACGAAGTCGCGGAGCATGGCTTTTTCAGTTTGCAGAGCGGTCTGTTGTGTCGTTTCAGTTTTATGCAGCATGTAGGCTTTCATGCCGCGGTAGAACAGCAGGTTTGTCGCCAACAGTTCGGCGAGTAGGGTGAGGGAAACGATGAGACCCAAGACGTGGGCTATGGAGGTGAAAATGCGCCGGCGCGAGGACATGGCCAATTCCTTGGAGGTACGGATCGGTTGAACATCCGATCCCGTCACAAGGGGAGCAGTGCTGACAGACGGACCGCATACGCTATTCCCCATTCGAGCTTGAATGGTAAACCAACCCAGGGTTGAAGTAAACGACGATCAGCAGCAAACAATCATGTGGACTGGCACATTTGGTTTGACCTGCTCGTTCCGAAAGGATAGGGGACAGGCACCATTTCGATTTTCGATGCAAGGAAGGTTAAGCCAAAAGACCAGCGTCAGGAGGAGAACCATGCCGCGAGGCCCGAGATTGCTGCTTGAGGACAGGCCCACAGTCTACCATGTCATTTCTCGAACCGCACTGCCGGGGTTCCCTATGGGGGCTGTCGAGAAGGATTATCTTCTGAGCTGTATCAAACACTATGCAGCCATATTCTTTGTAGAAGTCATGGGATTTAGCCTGATGGGGAATCATTTCCATCTTCTCGTACGGATGGATGTGGCGGAGAATATCCAGCTTGAAGACGTTATCGAGAGGTACAAGCAGCTATTTGGAGCGGACGCCATATTGTCGGATCAAAGACTCGACGTTCTGCGTCAGGAATGGTGCAGTCTCTCGAAGTTCATCAGCAGTGTGAAGCAACGTTTTTCACGATATTATAACAAAAAACACGGTCGGAAAGGCTACTTCTGGGGTGATCGCTTCAAGAGCGTCATCGTTGAGGACGGCCGCACACTGATAAACTGCCTTGCCTATGTGGACTGTAATCCTGTCCGGGCAGGTCTCACCAAACGGCCGGAGGATTATCGCTGGTGCTCCCTGGGCTATCATCTTCAGACATACAACAAGGACGACCTGTTGTCTCTCGACTTCGGCCTTGCGGACTGGGATATCGACGACGTCAGGGAACGCCTGCGGCTGTACAGGGAATTCCTCTATGAGAATGCTGCATTGGAGCGAAATGGTGGGAAATTGCCTCAGCACATGTTGGAGCGCGCCCGGGAAAACAACTTCGAGTACACCACTGTTGAACGTCTGATGTTGCGGTCGCGTTACTTTACGGAAAGCGTGATTCTTGGCTCCCTGCGGTTTGTCGAAGAGACTGGGCAACGTCTCGGTTTACTAGTGTGGCAGTCACACTACCCGATTAAGGTGTCTGGACTGGACACTACATACGCATTCCGCATGTTGCGCGAACTGTAACTGTTGAAGTGATGGATGTGCGGCACACTCACCCTCATCTTCAAGAGGGCGCGTACTTTTGTGTTTAAAACCCACCAAACAATGCAGCAAAAGAACTCTTCTCTGTGCCAATGGCAATGAGGCAGCTCTCGCGCTCGACTCAACGTTACGAAATAAGCTGTCCAGCAGTACAAGTATGTTCGAAAAAGGTACTAATAGTGAAATTAGTGCCTGTCCCTTTATTCTGGAGCCACGTTGTGATAATAGTGCCTGTCCCTAAACAAGGCTTGGACCGTCTTGTGTTTGGGCTCACAGAATATGTCAGCGTGATCAGCCCCTTATTCTGCGTACGCTCATCGAGGCTGGGTGGGCGAACCAGGGCATGGAGGCCACGAGTTGGAGTTCCCGTGCCCCCACACCGTGCGTGATTTCGAAAACCTTGAATATTGCTCCCGCTGTCTTGGCCAAGGCTTGGTCAGGAGAGTGCCCCTGCAGAAGACGTCCGAGGAACAAGGCACTCACCGCATCGCCTGCGCCATTCGGTGGAGGGGTCACGGGGAGCATAGGCGTATCCACTATCCAGGCGCCTTGTCGGGTGACCGCCAGCATTTCGATACGTCCTTCGGGGGTGCCTTCATGCTGCAAACTGGTGACGAGCACGACCTTGGGGCCCATGTCCAGGGCACGCGCGGCACCTTCAAGGGCGTCGTCCAGTGTGCGTACGGACACACCCGTGAGCAGTTCCAGTTCGAATTGGTTGGGGGTGATCACGTCGGCGGCGGGCACGGCGTGGTCCTTCATGAACGCTGGGATTTCGGGTTGGACAAAAACGCCACGCCCCACGTCACCCATGACAGGATCGCAGGTGTAAATGGCCTCGGGGGTGTGCTTCTTGAGCATGCGATGTGTTTCCAGGATGGCTTCGCCTAGAGACGCGGCACCCATGTAGCCGGAGAGCAGCGCCCTGCAGGAAGCGAGGGCACCGCGTTGCTCCATGCCGTGAACGAGTTCGCGGATATGCTCCGTGGTGAAAATCTGGCCGGTCCAGGCACCGTAGCCCGTGTGGTTGGAGAATTGGACGGTCATGATGGGCCAAACTTCGAAACCGAGGCTCTGCAGGGGGAGGGTGGCGGCGGCGTTACCTACGTGGCCGTAACAGACATGAGACTGAATGGAAATGACGGAATCAGGGATCATGAAACGCCTCTTGGCGGAATTTTTGATGCGAATAGTGGCAGGGATCGGACATGTCAACGTATATGTGTGCCAGACAGAGTGACTGCGGGGTAGGGGGTGAGAGCTGAAATTGGGGACAGGCACGTATATTTGAATCAAAAACAGGCAGTTGGATCGAATGCCGGCAAGGGAGGGGGGATCTGGATCTGCCTGGGGTGTCAACGGCGAAACTTGCCCAGCACACGACGCACACGTTTGGGAGCACGGAGCAGCGCCATGACCAGCGGGTCGGCCCAACGCAAGTTCGGACCGCTGTAGAAGGTGTGGGCCAGCAGTGCCGGGTCTTCGGGCAGGAGGTCGGTCTCCGGCGTGATGACGCCTTGCTCGAGAGCCTGGCGGTAGACTGCCGAGAAGGGTTCGATGCGTATCCAGTTGATGAAGGCGTCGCGGGTGCGCTTCCCGAAAAATCGTTTGGACTTGAAGAAGAACCAGAGCGTCTGCAGCAGACCTGCAAGGGTTTCCCCCGGCGGGTTGATGAAGAAACACCACTGAACAATGAGTTTTGTAAAGGCTGGATCTGTGTCCACAATCTTTTTCAACTTCCAGATGTCTTCGGGCGTCAGATTCTTTTGTAGTCCGTGCAGCGCGCCGCGCGAAAGGCCGTCAGGAGAAAAAATGACGGAGGTACATCCGGAATCCACGCACAGTTGCAGATACTCGCGTGTGACGCCCTGGACGTGCATGTATCCCAGCCATTCAAGCCCCTTGCAGTGCTCTTTGAGCAGGGTGAATATCCGGGTGGAGTATTCGTAAGGTAGGTTCACCACCGAGTCGGCAAAGGTGATGCGTCGGATATTGTAATTGGAGCGCAGATACTCGACCTCTTCCAGCACGTGTTCAGGGGTGCGCATGCGCCAGCGTTTGCCGTTGAGATGCGGGTAGACGCAGTAGGCGCAAGTCAGTGGGCAGCCACGCTTCGATTGCACTCCCACGGATTCGATGGAATCCCGCATGTAGGGACGCAGGTCGAGGAAATGACGTTTGGGATAGGGCATGGAGGCGAAATCGGGCAGCGCCCTCCGCCCCGTGTAGTGGACTTCGTTGTTCTCACGATAGTAGACGCCGAGGACCCTGGCGGGTGCGTCCATATTTTCCAGCAGTTCCGGGAAGGACTCCTCGGCTTCCAAGTCCAGGCCCAAGTCAATGGCGGGGTTGCGCTCCATTATCAGCCGGGGGAGGATGGAAAAGCCGGCACCTCCCACAACGATGGGCCTATCACCGCAGGCTTGGCGCACGACAGCTGCTGTCTGCTGGAATCCCTTGTAGTAATAGTGTGGCGCGATGCGCAACTGGTTGTCCAGGTTGCGCAGGGAAATGCCCACGACATCCGGAGCGTATTCCCGGACAACCCTTGCGGTCGCCTCCAGGGGCTGATCCGCAGTGTTCGGGTCGTAAAGCTGGATTTCGTAGCCCCGGTCTTCCAGGACTGTGGCGAGATAGCTCAGTCCAATTGGATAAATACGCAAATCGTTGGAGCGTCCCAGCCAGGATTGGATCAACAATATTTTCATAGGATATGATGGTGTATGGTTTCGAGCGTGTTGGAGAGGAGGAGCGATGCGTTTCAGTGCGCCTGCTCTCGGGTTTGGAAAAGGGAAACACAGGGGGCGTTGCAGCTCGCATCGATTTTCGTGCGACTCGTGATGGAGCGCTGCAACGAAGATGCGGATTCCACGCGAGCCAGGAAAAAGGATGCAGTGTACAGACCTAGAAAGGCGTAGAAGACGGAAACCGTGTAATGCGTGTCAAAGAGCCCGTGAAACGCGATCGGAATGAGGCCTCCGGAAAGGGCGAGGAACATGATCCGCGCAAAGCCCTGTTGTTGTGGTAGCATTCGTAATGGTCGCATGATGGTAACGAGCATGAGTATCAGGAAGAGGGATAATCCGGCAATGCCGAAGTCAAAGAGGACGGACAAATAAAGACTGTGCGCGTGTGGCGGATCGAAGAGGCGGATGAAGCCTCCGGAGCCCAGGCCGGTGAACACCCCATTTTCCAGCAGGGAATCCCATCCGGCGCTCCACATCCGGAAGCGTGTCTCCATGGAGATGCCCCTTGTGGCTTCCGAAGCGATCAACCGTGGCGTTCGCTCCCCTGAGAGGTAGACGATGCTCGCCACGAAGATCCCGATGAAGAGGAAGGCCAGCAGCGCCCCGTGGACGAGGAAGTTGCGCCGGAATTTCGCAAAGACCACCAGGAAGTAGCCGGCCATGAACATGAAACCCAGCGTACCGCCCTTGGACTGGTTGAGGAACTGGCCGAAGAGCATGGCGGCGGACGCGAGGAGCAGAAAGACACGGCGCCCCCTGGACTGTTCGTACAGATACATGCCCATGGCCACGCAGAGAAAGAGGTTCAGGGTCAACGCCGTGAAGTTGGCATTGCTGATGGTATCGGAACGGGTGATCGTGGGAAGGCTTCTGATGGAGAGTTCGAAGAACACCCTTCCGAGGACATGCTCCTTGAGGATGACGTCCGAGCAATAGCGGACAGCCAGATTGGCCAGTCCGACGCACAACCCGAAGATGATCCAGAACCAGCAGACCTTGTAGAGGGTCTCCTTGCTGTCGATGGCATGAACGATGAATATGTACAAGAGCACGCCTGAAGCAAGTACGGCTGTATGAAAAAAGGCATGCTGTAAACTGGGGGACCAGAAGCAGGATACGAAGGCATATGTCAGGAAGACGAGCAAGATTGGAGTGATACTGTCAGACAGGTTGCTCCGCGCTCCTGGTCGCAGCCTGGAAAGGAACATGCCGGCGAAAGCGAAAACAAGCAGGAAAGGATAGAGAGGAAAATAGTCGCGCTCCGGAATACTCCATGTGTAATGGAAGGCCAGACCGACGATGGCTGGGTCCAGTGGTGCCAGGAACAGGAGTGGAAAAATCATGTACCTGTATTGAAATACCGCAATCGCGATCAGCAGCAGGGCGGCGTACGCAAGACACGTTTCCAGCGGCCAGTACGAGCTGACGAGGCCGAGAAAGGCGAGCAGCGGGAGCGCCGCAACGAGCAGTGTCCACTGCGCGGCGTTGTAGTATTTTGAAATTCTTGTCAAAGGATGCAACAGAAACCCTCGGGCCAGCTGTGGATCGTGTGTGGATCGTGCCAGGCAACCAACGGTCGTGTGGTCGGCTGGTAACAATTCTGTACCAGCACCCGGCCGTTTCTGGAAGGAGAAAAACAGCGGCATCTCGCGGCTGACGTCGCTCCGACTACAGGAAGTCACACACGTCCGGCCTGGGCGTTCGCAGCAGGCGGTGCACTCTCACCAGAGGCACGAACAAGGGGGGCGGGTTCGAGGTTCCCTTCCCGAGATGGACTGAAATCCCTGGGAAGCGCCACTGGCGCGGCTGGGACGGGTTGTGATTGTTTCGCTTTGAAGTAGATGGTATACGTTGGACTGGACGCATGTTGTGCTGCTGGTGTATCGGTCAGGTTCTTCACGTGCGGACGGGGCGCGGTCATTTTTCAGGGGTATGTTTCCATCATATGGAATTCAAGGATTTCCTCAACATTTTGCTTCGGCGTTGGCGGATCGTGGTGTTGGTCATGTTGCTGGTATCCGGCAGCGCCGTGGCCGGCATATTTCTGCTTCCGAAGATTTATGTCACGAGCACCAAGCTGTATATGCACAGCTCCGCACTCGAGGACGTGGGCACCCTTGCCGGCGAGACGCATTCCCTGCGTGGCGGCGACACAGCCGACTTCACGCATCTTGAATTAATGAAGAATACCAAGTTGTTACAGGAGCTGATCGATCGACTTGATCTCAGAAGCTATTCAGGCGCTCCCTTGCGGGTCAAGAAACTGCTCAAGAGCACGCCCATCATTTCCATGTTCCGCCCTCGCCCCCGGATCTCCTTTTCGCACATGCCGGAGTCCTTCGTATTCGTCATCGAAGCGTCTTCCACTGATCCGCGGCAAGCGGCGGACATGGCCAACACCTTCGCGGAGCTTTATATCCAGGAAGTCAATGCGATGCGGCTCGAGATGTTCCAGCAAGCAATCAGGAACATCAACGATTCTCTCGCGGACTTGAAACGGCAATATGCTGTCGCCCTGCAGCAGCAAGCCGAGATGCGGGTGGAGGAAGGCACGGCCGACATCGGTGAGGAGATCGAAAGTGCCATCGGGGCGTATTATTCCCTGCTGGACAAGAAATTCTCCGCTGTTGAGCAGCTTTCCATCAGCCTCGGCGCCATCGAGGTCATCCGAAAACAACTCGAAGGCGTCGACACGGGCAGAATTCCCGGCAAGGCGTTCGATGACCACTCGACCATTTCGAACATTACCTCGACCATTCAGGAGTTGCGGTCGGCATTGGCCGGGGCGCTTGTCGAGAAAACAGCCAATCATCCCGACGTGGTCATGCTGCACAAGCAGTTGGACGAGTTGGGCAAGCTGCTCACTCATGAAGTCAAGGTCTACCAGAGTACGGCAACGGATCTCGAGGACGCCGAACGGACAGTGCAGGGCTACAAGTCCCTGGTTGAGGGGCTGGACGCCCTGCTGGAACTGTATTCCAAGCAACTTCTCACGCTGCCCGAGAAATACGCCCGCTTGACGCGGTACACCGCCGACGTCAGGCATATCGACCTCGTGCTGAACAACCTGGGCAATTCCTTGTCCTCGCTTTACGCGGCCCAGGATCGGGCGCACTCGCTGATCAAGGTCTCCCAGCCGGCCATGGTCCTGCAGAAGGGCGACCACGAGAAGCCGGACGAAACGATTTTTCTTGCCGTGGGCCTGCTTTTGGGGGTACTTTCGGGCGTAGGACTTGCGTGCTTCATCGACTACCTCGACACCAGCGTGCGCAACCCCGAGACGTTGCGCCAGGCCGGCATTCCCGTGCTTGGAGTGATTCCCGCGCTTGGAAAACGGCGGGACAATCCACACGCGGCGGCATACAGGCTGCTGCGCAACAGAATTTCCATAGCCGTACAGGGCAGGGAACTGCGTACACTGGTGTTGGTGGCACCTACGCAAGGTGATGGCGGCGCCGCCCTCGCCCGCAACCTCGCGGCTCTCCAGGCCCGCGAGGGGCGCGGCGTCCTGCTGTTGCAGTTCCCGGAAGATTATGTGGTCCCTGCCGCGGCAGGAACAGATGCCGGGGCCTGGAACTCTTGGGTCGGCAAGGGAAAGGAAGGCTTCCCGGACACACTTGCCCTGAACGGCAAGGGTTTTTCCGCCGGGAGCGTGCCCTCGTGCCAAGCCCTGGCCAGCCTCATGGACAGTCTCAAGGCTGCCTATGACATTATCGTCATCGATGCCCCTCCCTTGAACATGAACGACGATATATTGCTGCTCAAAGATGCGGTGGATGCCTTGGCCCTGGTTGTGAGCGCCGGTCACGTACCCCTCAAGGCGGTCATGGAGGCTTATGAAGTTTGCGAAAACTCTGGCATCGGCATTCTTGGAGCAGTTTTAGTCAATTATAAAGAGGAGTGGTTGAGCTGAAGTCGGCTTTCCCCATGCAGCTCCCACCCTTCAGTGGAGCGTAACCATGAGACGTACGGTCTACTTTTTTGTGATTGTGGTATCCGTTGTCAGTCTATTCCTCGTTCAGTCCTGCGGTGGGTCGGAAAAACCCGAGAAGGCCATGACCAGCGTACCCACCGTAGCCCCTGCGCCCACCGTACCTACCGCATCCAACGATCCGGTCAAGGAACTGGTCACCCGGATGCACGAGCTCATGCACAGCAAGGGGCATCAACTCTCCTCCGAGGAGCGGAGCCAGGTCTTGCATTACGATTCCCTTTCCCAGAATTACATCCATGGCGGCCAGAGACAAGAGGGAATTCAATGTCTTGAAGCAGCAATCAGCATCCTGGAAGGAAGAGGAACGCAAGATGTCCGTCCGAGCTTTCCTCAGCGGAACGGTAATGCTCCTGCCTACCAGCAACTCGCCGGGCCTGGAAATGACACCTACCGGGGCGTTGACAGCACTACCCCGCAACCGGGGCACCCGGCTCTGGGCGATGGCTCCCGCCCCGGAGAGGAGTGGGGCGGGAATGCCCGATATCCCGAGGAACAGGGCGGGTTCTCCAGAAACACGGCATGGGCACAGCACCAAGGACAGGGAGGGCAGGGGGCTTGGCCGACCCATGAAGGATATGCAGCGGGCAACACGTGGAACGCTTATCCGCCCCATGCTGATGCCGGCAACTGGCAGCAGGGGCAGGCCGCGCGGGACCCCTGGGGCTATCAGACCGCGGAGGCCCAGAGTACTGGAGGCAGCGAACAAGCCCTTGGTGTTGGGTACGACACCGCCACCACGGATATGGCGCGGACTGCGGCCATGTCCAGCGCGGCGGGCGTTGGAGACTCCTCGGACTCGCCCTTTGGCTTCCACCCCCTGCGGGCGCCGGGCCCCGCGGAATATGCCCATGCCCATGACCTGGGTGTGTACTGGGATCGCGGCTCCCTGTACATGTTTTGGTTCCTGGCCCAGCCGGATCCTAAATCACCGCGCTACGACTGGAGCAAGTACGACCAGCTGATGCAGAGCACCCCCGCGAGCATCAATACGCTCTGGAACATCTCTACGGCGCCCGATCCCTTGCGGGAGCCGGACAACCCTTACACATACGCTGGGTCCTACATGCCCCGCGACCCGGAGGCATACAAGGCCTTTGTCAGGGCTGCCGTGGAGCGTTACAACGGCGACGGCAGGAACGACATGCCTGGCCTCAAGTCCCCGGTCAAGTTCTGGCAAGTGGGCAACGAACCGGACCTGGGCCCCAACAAGGACTATGCCAAGTTCGTGGCCATGACCTATCAGGCCATCAAGGAGGCCGACCCCGAGGCCAAGGTGCTCATCGGCGGCGTCTCGGGCTTCGCCCCCGTGGAGGAGTATCTGCGGGATTTCGACAACCGCTATGCACCCTTTCTGCGCGAGTTGGGGGGCAGGTATGTGGACATCTTCGCCTTCCATTTCTTCGGCACCGCGGCAGGGGATTATCTGGGGTACAAGCCGGTGCTGGAGCACATCCGCCGCACCCTCGTCAGCTGCGGCTTCCCGCCGGACATGGAAATCTGGTGCACGGAAACCAGCACCTACGGCGGCTCTCCAACTCCCGTGCCGCAGTTGAACTTCAGACAATTCCCCCCGCAGTCCGAGGCCGACCAGGCCGCCGACCTCTTCAAGCGCTACATCTACGGCGTGCGCTGCGGCATCAAGCGGCTGTTCTGGGCCTTCGGCCTGGTGGAGGGCTTCAAGCACGACGGGAGCTTTTTCGACTACACGGGCATCGTCAAGCCCGACGGCAGGAAGAAGCTTGCCTACCACACCCTGAAACTGATGACCCACAAGCTCGCCGACGCGGACTGGCGCGCCCTGCGCCCCCTTCAGGAACACCAGGACAACACGTATGTCTACGAGATCCCGCGCAAGTCCGGCAACCCGATCTATGTAGCCTGGAAGGACGGCGCGGTTGGGGGCGAGGTCTCCCTCGCCATGCCGGACCTGCCGGAAGGCTGCGAGGCGAAGGTAACCACCGCGTTGACGGACCAGAACGGCAACCCGCGCGTGAAGACGGTCTCCGTGAACAGGGGCGTGGTGCGGGTGGATCTGGGCACTCCGGTCTTCATCGAAACGCAACAGTAAAGCGCGGCAGCCTTTTCACCTTCCATTGGATTGAGGATGCACGATGCAGGTTCGCGAAAGTCTGAGCCGTGACGTGATGCGCCTGGTGTTCTGGTATCCGGTCAGGTGGCTGCTCGTCTCGCTGCCGCCCAAGGGCGCCTTTGCCGTAATGCGGTGCATGGGCGATCTGCACCGCGTGCTGTCCAAAGGCAAACGCGGGGTGCTGCTGGACGGCCTGGACATCCTGCGTCGGCATTACGCCTTTTCCGAGGCCGTATGTCGTGAGGCTCTGCGGACAGCGTTCCGCAACCACTACATCGACCGATTCATCATGTTCGTCTCCCCCCGCATGACGCGGGAGTTCATTGAACAGGAGATAGCCTTCGAGGGGTTGGAGCATCTCGACGCCGCCCGGCGCAAGGGCAAGGGCGCGGTGGTCTGTATCGCGCATTTCGGGCCTGTGCACGTGCCCTTGAACAGCCTGGCCCGCCTCGGTTACCCCGTGCTTCAGGTGGGCATGCCATCGGACAAGGGGCTGAGTTGGATCGGCCGCAACGTCGCCTTTCGCTTGCGCCTGCACTACGAGGCCAAGATGCCGGCGCGGATCATCAATGCCGATGGGTTCATGCGGCCGGCACTGCGCTGGGTGAGCGAAAACAAGGTGCTCATGGTCACGGGGGACGGTTCAGGCACGGAGCAGCGCTTCGGAAAGCACCACTGCTACGACTTCTGCGGCCTGCCCGTGGATTTTCCCCTGGGGCCGGCGCGCATCTGCCAGAAGACAGGGGCCGAACTCCTGGCCATGTTCATTCTGCCGGGCAAGGACACGCTGTTCCGCATCGTTGTGGAACCACCGCTCATCCACGGCGAAGAGGAGCGCGAACAGCCGGAACTCCTGACAAGGCGCTTCGTGGCTCTGCTTGAGCGCTACGTGGGGCAGTGCCCCGGCTATCTGCACGTTCTCGACCGCCTCGACCCGCGCCACAGTCCCACCGTGGTCCGCCGGGAGCCGTGCCCTCAAAAAGACTGACCAGGAGGGTTCCCGAGACAGGCGGTGTATCCCGGGCCGGCTTCACCAGAAAAAGAGTCGCCTTCCGAGCAGGCCGTTCAAGGCGTCCTGTTCCTCGGTAGTGAAGGGCCGCATGATCCGAGCGAAGAGAAGATAGAGGGCAAGGCAACCGGCACCGCTGAGGAAGACCATCACCAATCCCTGCTCCTGGGGCAGCACGAGCCACATGAGCGCCCCTGCCAGCAAAGCTGGAAGCAGCATTCTGATCATGCCCCGAAGGTCCAGGCCCAGCTGAAAGCCTTGGCGCAGCAGCATGAGGTGCATGAATACGTCGCGTGCCAGCAGGCCCAGGGCGGAGGCGAGGATGATCCCCCAGGCGCCGATCAGCGACGTCAGCACCACGGACAGGAGCACAGCGGCCACCATGAACAGATTGCCCACGAACAGCAGCCGGGAGTGTTCCAGGGCCTGAAGCGCCAGCTCGTAGCGGCGGTTGGTGCAGTGGAGCACGAGCAGGCAGCTCAGCCCGAACATGAACTCGCCCGAGGCGTAATACTTGCCGCCGCTGATGATGTCGGCAAGGGCGTTGCCGCTGAGGGCCAGCCAGGCCAGCACGGGCAGCAGCAGAAACAGGTTGATCTTGACGAAGATGTTCAGGATCCAACTGAAGTGTTTGGTGTCCTTGGTCTTTGCCCAATGGGCCATGAGGGCGGGGCGGATGATGTAGATGAGCAGCATGTTCGGCAGATAGCGCTGGATGTAGCCGACAAGGGTCTGGGCAAAGCCGAACACCGCCAGGATCGAAACCGGCAGCACGGCGCCCACCACCAGCTTGTTCACCGCCCCTTCCTGGAAGGTGATGGCCAGGAGCATCAGGTAGTTGTAAGCGGCAAACGGCACGATGCGCTGCATGAGACCGGTTTGCTCCGGTTCATGCAGAGCATGCCGAGGTTCAGTGCCGGCGTCGGCTTGTTGTGGCGGATTGCCCCTGCAAGAGTATTTCAGCAAGGCGTAGAGGCTCGGCAGGCAGAGGAGTGCGCTGCTGATACCCTCGATGAACAGGACGTCACGCAGGACAAGCTTGCCGGTGAATACATGCACCGCCACAAGCATGGCCAGCTTGAGGAAGGTCAGGCAGATCACCAGCCACTTCACCAGGCCCTGGCGCAACAAGGTCTCCAGCATCTGGTTGCTGAAGAGCAGCAGGTTGCTGGGTATGAACACCAGGCAGGTGAGCCGGAAGCTCCAGGCCAGGCTCTCCATGCCGAAGAGCTTGGCCAGCCATGGGGCCATGGCATACACCCCTCCGGCGGTGAGCAGCAAGGCTGCGCAGTATATGCCAAGAAAGACGAGCACCGCCTTGCCCAGCCGTTTGCCCGCGTCCAGGTGCACCATGACGGCATACTCGGGTAGGAAGCGTTGGGAGGCCTCGCGCATGCCCAGGGTGGCCACCACTCCCAGGATCAGAATCAGGCTGGTCAGCAGGACATACGCGGCATAGTCAGGGGGTGTCAGCCAACGGACGGTGAGAACACTGGCGATGAACGCGAACAGCATGTTGCCCAGCAACCCGACAAAGAAATGTTTCGTCGCGGTACGCAGGCGGTTGATGCCGTAATCGATCGATGCCCTGTGAGCCATGCTCGAGGCGCTCCATGTTCAAGGTGTAATGATTGCCCTGGCAGCCGGAACATTCGCGAGCACGCTTCCAGCTTCAACAAGAAAGGTACGGGGATCGGCCGGGGATGGAGCCGGCTCTGGAAGGCGGCATCCCCTGCAAAGGGTCTCTCCGTGTTGCACCGCTCGTGAACTCGTCGATCGTCTAATGGAATCCGAGGTGCCGCGCAAGGGGGCTGGTTTGTCCGGTGCGGATTGCCTGGCGGCTGAAGGCTGGCCAATCAAGGCGTTTTGCTTTAGTTGTCCGGTGAGCATGGTTCCGGTGGAGGCGGGACGGGAGGACTCTGGCCGCCTGACCGGACAGGAGCCAGAACCGACAAGGAGTGTCCGAAACATATGCAACAATATACTACCGCGGCAGGGGCGAAAGGTCTTGAAAACGGCTCGGTCATACTTCGCCGCGCCCAATCATTCGATGAAATCTGCGCAACGGTGCGGGCGATCCTGGACAAGTTCTCGGGAGCACTGCCTCAAACGCCCGTGGGCAAGGTTCTGATCAAGCCGAACCTCAACGCGAACATGATCGCGCTCACGGGCAACACCACGGACCTGAGGCTGCTCGCGGCGGTGATTCTCGGGCTCAAGGAGCGCGGCTACAGCGACATCACCATCGGCGAGGGCACCAACAGCGGCTTCTACCGCAACAAGATCGACATCATCTCCCTGCTGCGGGTCAGGGCGCTGGCCGAGCACTATCAGGTCAAGCTCCTGGATCTCAACTATTCGACGCCACATACCGTGCTCTTCGAGAACGGCGTGCCGGCCGAGGTGGCCGCGGATTGCGTCGAGGCCGATTGTCTGATCAATCTGCCCAAGCTCAAGACCCATTTCGAGACCGGCATGTCCGTGTGCCTGAAGAACCTCATCGGCTGCATGGTGGGGCAGGCCAACAAGAAGAAAGTGCATCTGAACCTCCCCCTGAACATCCTCCGACTCAACCAGCAGCTCCAGCCGCGGTTGCACATCATCGACGGCCTTATCGCCATGGAGGGCCTCGGTCCCACGCGGGGCGTGCCGGTTCCCTTGCACCTGCTTGTCGCTGGGCGCGACCCCTTGTACCTGGATTATCTCTGCTGTCGGCTGATTGGTTTCGAACTGGAGTGGGTGCGCCCCTTGGCCCTGGCCAGGCGCATGGGATTCCTCACGGACGAGACAATGGCCGAGGTGGACGAACTGGACCTGAGCCCCTGGCAGCGGGACTTCGCTTTGCCCAAGGCCAACCTCCTGGCCTCGTTCATCCACCACCCCAGATTCCAGAAGTTTTTCCTGGCCATCCGGAACACGCGTTTTTTCACCTATCTGGCCGGAACCGAGTGGTTCGGTCGGCTGTTGTTCAAGACCCAGCTGCGCCAGGACGTGTTCCTGAGCGAGGCGCCGACCTGCGTGCCTTTACGCCTGGATCAGGCCCTGTGCGACGACTGCGGCCTCTGCGCCGACTATTGCCCGCAAGGCATGGACCCGGCCGTGGAGATGGCACTGGGGCGTTGCCTGGAGTGTTTGCACTGCCTGTACTGCTTCATGGTTTGTCCGCAAAAGGCCATTGTCCACGACGGCGCGTTGGGCTTCATGGACGAGAACGTGCGGCGCTACGAACAGTACACGCGACGGTTCATCGAGACCAGGCAGTGAGCCCGACTCATCTCGATGCGGCGAGTTCCTCGCCCAGTTCCTGATACACGGCGAGGGTGCAACGGGCGCTTCGCTCCCAGCTGAATGGTTTGGCGCGTTCCAGGCCCTTGTTGCGCAATTCCTGGGCCAGCGACGGTTCCAGGAGGATACGGCGCATGGCCTGGGCGATGGCCTTGGGGTCGTGGGGATCCACCAGCAAGGCCGCGTCACCGGCAACTTCGGGCAGGGACGTGGTGTTGGAGGTGACCACGGGCGAACCGCAGGCCATGGCCTCCAGCACGGGCAGGCCGAAGCCCTCGGCGAAGGATGGATAGACCGTGAGGCTCGCGGCGTTGTAGAACGCGGGCAGGTCCTCCTGGGGCACCTTGCCCGTGTAGATGATGTGCGCTGAATCACCCCGCACTGTTTGATCGTAATACTTCTCGAAGATGCTGTCCTTCATGCCCACCGCCACCAGGGGCAGGCGCATGCCCTGTGCAGCCAAGTGCTCCATGGCCTGGATGAGCCCGAAGATATTCTTCCGCGGCTCGATGCGACCGACAAAGAGCACGAACGGCAATGTGACGCCGTATCGCCGGACGGTTGCGGCCACGGCGTCGCGGTCGGGAAGCACCCGGAACTCCGGACCCACGCCGTTGTGGCAGCAGACCACCCGTTCAGGGGGCAGTTTATAGAGTCGGATGAGTTCCCTACGGCTGAACTCCGAGACGGTCAGCACCCTGGCCGCGCGCCGGGCACTCAGCGGATAGAGCATGCTCATGAGCCGCCGCAACCGGCCGGGAAAGAACTCGGGGTTGCTCTCGTGCAGGATGTCGTGGATCGTGACGACATAGGGCACGGGGCAGAACAGCGGGGCGATGTACTGGCAGTGATAGAGATCCAGGCCGTGGCCGGGCAGGCTGCGTGGAAAGGGCCATACCAGCCGGGCGAAGCGGGAGGCCGGGATGGGACGGAGTGAGATGTTGTCCCGTGTCTCGAAGCGTGCAGTCTCCGGCGTGGCTTCCAGTACCTCCCGCGGCATGTACAGGGTGTATGTATTGTCCCGATCCATGGCCGGCATGGTCTGCATCAGGTTCACCGTATACGTCCTGGAACCTTGCATGAGATCGTGAATGCTGTGCATGTCGAATCCGATATGCATGGTAGTACCCTCCGGCGCGCAAGGATGTGTGCACCTGTCGCACATGGATGCCAGGAGCTTCCTGCGCCGAGACGCCCATACTCCGGGGTGAGCGTCCACGTTCATTCGGTGCGGCCAGTCGTGGTCCAGGAGCGCTTTCGCGGGATTGTCGCGAGTCGTGCCTGGTGATCGTTGTGGCGGAACGTAAGCACGAAGGCCGAAAATATACCATGGACGCGTGTTTGGAAAGCACCCTCCGCGTCATCGGGGCATCGACAAAGGCAGGAGGTCTTCGACGCTAAAAAAGTGGGGGGGGGTGTTACGGAAAATCTGGACAACAAGTTTCCGACCAGTGTAGAGTGGGATCATGAACATTACTCTCATTTCTCCCTATCTGTGTCTTTCCAATATCGGCGTGAGGCTGCTGTCATCCTCGTTGAAGCAGCATGGGCACAAGGTCAGGCTGGTCTTCACTCCCAGCGACTTCCAGCCTGAGACACCTCCCAGGGAACGTCTCTACACGGAGTCCATGCTCGAGCAACTCCTGCCGTATTGCGAGGACGCGGCGTTTATCGGCATGACCCTGATGACCGACTTTTATTGCGGCAGCAGGCAGATCACGGACTGGCTACGACGGCATCTGGACACACCCATTGTCTGGGGCGGCGTGCACCCCACCGTAGCGCCCGAGGAATGCACCCGCCACGCGGACTACGTGGTGGTGGGAGAGGGCGAGGACGCCATCGTTGAACTGGCTGCCGCGCTGGAGGCAGGGAAAGATCCCTCGGATATCCAGTCCCTCTGGGGGCGCAGGAACAATGAGGTCTTCAGAAATTGCATCCGCCCCCTGCGCCAGAACCTCGACGCCATCCCCCTGCCGGATTACGACTTCACGGACCAGCATCTGTTCCACGAGGGGCGGTTTGTCCGGATGACCCACGAACTGTTGCGGGACAACCTTTTGGAGAACAGGGCAACGTACAATCCCGGCTTCAATGTCGGCTATCAGATCCTGACGGGCCGGGGCTGCCCCCATCGTTGTACCTACTGCATCAACAACGCCCTGAAGCGGTTGCAGGGTGCCAAGGGCTATCTGCGCTGGCGTTCAGTGGAAAACGTCATCGCGGAACTGGAGTATGCCAAGCGGGAGATGCCCTATCTGGACTACGTCTGGATCTCGGACGACGTGTTCTTTTCGCGCAAGATGGAAGACCTGGAGAAGTTCGCCAGGATGTACAAGGAGCGCATCGGCCTGCCCTTTTCCTGCCTGGTCAGCCCCGTGGCCCTTACAGAGGACAAGCTGGAACTGCTCATCGACGCGGGGCTGGGCGCCGTGCAGATGGGCGTGCAGACCATGAGTTCGAACACCACCAGGATGTACCAACGCCAGTTCATATCACAGGAGCGCATCCTCCAAGCCATGAACCTGCTCTTGCAATACAAGGACAGGCTCGGTACTCCGCACTACGACTTCATCATCGAGAACCCCTTCGAATCATTGGAGCAGGAACTGGAGACCCTGCGTTTCATCGCCGACTTGCCGCGCCCCTATCTCATTCGCCCCTTCAGTTTGCACCTGTTTCCCGGCACCGAACTGTTCCGGCGAGCCGAGGAGCAGGGGATCATCCCCAAAGAGGGAGATATGGGAGAACGCTGGCACCACATCAAGGCCACGAGCTTTTCCTACACCAAGGTGTTGTTCCGTGTCTCCAAACGTCCGGTACTGCCGGGTTGGGTCCTCAAGATCCTGACAACCCAGCCCTTGCCGCAGGTGCTGGGCAGGAAGTGTTTCGAGCCGCTCATCTACCGCGCGTTCGTGCTCCTGCGCTGGATCTGGAGGAACCTGCGTCGGAAAATGGAAGACCCAGGTGGAGTGGAATTGCCGAAAGCACACAAAGAGTCCGTGACTGGCTGACGGGCTCTCCGGTACATCCAGCATCGGCAAGAACTGGCTGATCCAACGGGGCGTTCGAACGGTCCCCATCCTTGGCATTCTCGCGATGAGGCAGCCTTGCCTCTGCATTGAAAGGTAATCGGCGTACGCAAACAGCCATAACAAGTTTTTGCGCGCTTCCGTGCATATTGGACAAGGATGGAATGCGACTGCATGGCTATCCTGTAACGAAGAGTGAAGTGTTGCAATCATAGACGGCAAGGGTTGGTCACACCATTGGCGATACAGTTCAATATGGAGCCAATATATGAACGTTATTCTTTTTTCCCCCTATGTATGCCTCTCCAACATCGGTGTCAGGCTCTTGTCATCGTCCTTGCGGCAACACGGCCATACGGTCCGGTTGGTGTTCGCGCCCTTTCAGTTCGATCCAGAAACCCCCCCCAGGGAGCGACTCTATCCGGAATCCATGCTGCGTCAGCTTTTGCCGCTTTGCGAGGACGCCGAACTCATCGGCCTTACTCTGATGACCGACTTCTATTTCTGCTCCAAGCAGGTCACGGCTTGGCTCAGGAGGCATCTGGACACGCCCATTGTCTGGGGCGGCGTGCACCCGACAGTGGCGCCCGATGAGTGCGCCCGTCATGCCGACTACGTCGTGGTGGGGGAAGCGGAGGACTCCCTGGTGGAACTGGCCGCCGCACTGGAGGCCGGGCAGGACCCCTCGGGTATTCCATCGCTCTGGGGCCGAGGCAACGGTGTAGTCTTCAGCAACCCCGTGCGCCCGCTACGCCAGGACCTCGACGGCGTTCCCTTGCCGGATTACGATTTCACCGACCACCACCTCTATCACGAGGGGCGGTTCAAGCGGATGACTCACGACCTGATGCGGGAAAACATGACAAAGGAGGGATCCAACTTCAACCCGGGCTTCAACGTGGGTTATCAGATACTCACGAGCCGTGGCTGCCCCCATCGTTGTACCTATTGCATCAACTATGCCTTGAAACGACTGCAAGGGGCGCGGGGGTACATGCGCTGGCGTTCGGTGGAGAACGTCATCGAGGAGTTGGAGATAGCCACGCGCGCGATGCCCTACATCGACTACATCTGGATCTCGGACGACGTGTTCTTCGCCCGCAAGATCGAGGATCTGCAGAAGTTCGCCCGGATGTATACGCAGCGCATCGGCCTGCCGTTTTCCTGCCTGGTGAGTCCGATCTTTCTGAATGAGACCAAGCTGAAAATACTCATGGACGCGGGGTTGGGCACGGTGCAGATGGGCGTGCAGACCATGAGTCCGGAAACGGCCGAGCTCTTCCACAGACAGTTCATGACCGGCGAACACATCCGCAAGGCCATGGACCTGTTGGGGCGGCATCGGGACAGGCTCGGCGCGCCGCACTACGACTTCATCATCGAGAACCCCTTCGAATCACTGGAGCAAGAGCTGGAAACCCTGCGCTTCATCGCGGACATGCCGCGCCCCTATTTCATCCGCCCCTTCAGTTTGCACCTGTTTCCAGGCACCGAACTGTTCCGGCGAGCCGAGGAGCAGGGGGTCATCCCCAAAGAGGGAGACATGGGGGAACGCTGGCACCACATCAAGGCCACGAGCTTTTCCTATACCAAGGTACTGTTCAAGATCTTCAAGCGGCCCGTGCTTCCGGGCTGGGTTCTCAAGGCACTGCTCACGTGGCCCCTGCCACAAGTGCTGGGCAGGAAGTGTTTCGAGCCGCTCATCTACCGCGCGTTCGTGCTCCTGCGCTGGATCTGGAGGCGATTGCCCCGAAAGAGAAAAGGCACGCACGCGGTAGCGGTGCGGCACAAGCCTGGGGAGACCATGGCCGGCTGACGGGTTCTCCAGTCACCGCTTCAGGGCGCCACGCTCTCTTCAAGCTCCTGCAGGATGACTCCGATCTGCCGCACTTTTTCCACCTGAGCCTGGTCTTCGAGCTGGCCGCCGAGAAATGCGGCCTTGTCCTTGAGTTCGCTGACGATCTCCATGAGCATCTGCCGGCGCATGAGCTTGGGCACGTCCTCGTAGTCGGCCAATTTCTTTTCCAGGGCATCGAGACGGGAGAGGAGCTGGCCGTTGTCCTGCTGCATGGCGTCCACGCTCGCGACCACCTGCTTCACCTCTGCGCGCAAATCGCCGGTGTGGTCGGCGAGCTTGCCCTGCAAGCGGAAGAATACCAGCCCGGCAATGAACAATGCTGCCAGGGCCACCAGGAAGGCCACGTTGGAGACATGCTTGGTGGTGCGCAGGAAGCTCAAATCCAGAGGAGGCATCTCATCCGGGTTTGGGGCATGTTCTGGATTTGTATGTCCAGCTGTGTTCTTTTCGGTGTCACTCATGGCCGTACCTCGCTGTTTGTGGTTCAAAGGGGCGGAACAATGCAAAGAAGTCTGGATTCTTGTCCATAGTGTGGGAGAACGCCATCCATGTCAAGCAGCTGAAGCAACCGAGCAAGGAAAGGGCCGTTTCCATGCTTGATCACGGGGCTGGAAAAAGGTACGAAGCAAGTAGGGGAATTGCCTTGAGGACAAGTGGCAGTATTCGGAAGATGCTTATATGTTGTGCAGGCCATGAAGAAACAATATATCCTTGCCGTTCTTGTCTTGCTGCTCACAGCGGCGGCACTGGATTATTTCATCCAGAGTCACTTGTCCCTTCGCTATAGGTCACAAAGGACAGTGGCCACTTCCCTGCGCCTTGCCGCCGTCAGGTGGAGCATCGAGAAGGAAATCACGGAGAATCTTCTGCTCGTTTACGGCATGGCCAGCTTTCTGTCCGTGAACCCCCTGGCCTCGGAGCGCGAATTCGGAAGATATGCCCAGGAACTCATGCGACGGCCAAATCTGCTCAAGAATCTGAGCGCTGCGCCGGACTTCGTCATATCCTATGTCCATCCGCTGCAAGGGAACGAAACCGCCTTGGGCGTGGACTACCGCGATCTGCCCCAACAGTGGGAGCAGGTCCGGCTGGTCATGGAGACCGGAGAGATGGTCGTGGCCGGCCCACTGGATCTGATCCAGGGGGGCAAAGGGCTCGTGGGACGGGCACCCGTATTCGTCCATGACCCGGAGCGCCGCTTCTGGGGGCTGGTCTCCGCGGTCATCGACATGGACAGTCTCTTCAACCGGGTGCGAAGGGAAGCGGATGCCATGAATCTGCGCCTGGCCATCAGGGGACGCGACGGCAAAGGGGAGCGGGGCGAGGTCTTCTATGGGGATACTGAACTCTTTGCCGAGGAGGCCCAGGCGGTGCTCATGCCCGTGAGTATTCCCTCAGGTTCCTGGCAGCTGGCCGCTGTGCCTGGGCGGAGCTGGCACGTGACCCCGCCGGTCGCACTTTATGTGCATGCCGGCATTGCGGTCTTATTCCTCCTGTCCAGCATGGGTGCATGGTTTTTCCTGAAGAGCAACGCCGAGGTGCTGAGAATCAGGCAGAGCTTGGCCGAGGCCCAGGCCCTGGCACATCTCGGCAGCTGGGAACTGCGCAGCAGCGATAACACCTTGTGGTGGTCCGACGAAACCTACAACATCTTCGGCGTCAACCGGGAGAACTTTTTCCCCAGTGTGGAGAAGTTCTTCCAACTGGTGCACCCCGAGGATCGCATGGCGGTGGAGGAGGCCTTTGCCACGGCCCAGCGCGAACGCGGAACCTACTCCATCGAGCACAGGATAGTCAGGCCGGAGGGCGATGTTCGCCATGTGCACGAGCAGGGCAGGAGCGAATACGACTCGCACGGGAGGCCGGTGCGCTCACTGGGCACGGTGCTGGACATCACCGCGTACAAGGCCCTGGAAGCTGCCCTGCGGGCAGAGGAGGGCAAACTGCGGGCCATGAGCGAGGCCTCACACGACGCCGTGGTGATGATCGACGGCCAGGACCGGATTCTGTTTTGGAATGCCGCGGCAGAGAGGCTTTTCGGCTACACCGCCGAAGAAGTCGTGGAGCGCACACTTCACGACCTCATCGGCCTGGAAAAGGAAGCTCAACAGGCCAGGCTGGGTATGCCGCATTTCGCCCGCACCGGACAAGGACCGGTCATTGGCACAGTGATGGAATTCATGGCCAGACGCAAGGACGGCACGATTTTCCCGGTGGAACGCTCCGTGGCCGCCTTCAAGATGCACGACGCCTGGTTCGCCGTGGGCTCCATGCGCGACATCACCCTGCGCAAGGCCCTGGCCGAGGAGATGCAGTCCATGTTGGACCGCATCACTCTTGCTTCCGAGGCCGGCGGCGTGGGCGTCTGGGAGTGGCGGGTGCAAAGCGATGAACTGACCTGGGACCGCCGTATGCTGGAGCTCTACGGCATCACACCCGGGGAGTTCAGCGGCCTCTACGACGCGTGGCGCGGCCGTCTACATCCCGAGGATGCCGAAGACGCCGAGCAAAGCCTCCTCACCCTCCTGAAAGACAAGACCGAGTGGCACCGGGAGTTCAGGATCATCCTGCCAGACGGCCGTCTGCGTTACATCCAGGCCGCGGCACGCTCCCATCGCGACGAGCGGGGGCACGTGGACCGCATCGTGGGCATCAACCAGGATGTCACCGCGGCCAGGGAGGCACAGCAGCGGCTGGAGTACATGGCCACCACCGATGGCCTTACCGGAATATCCAACCGGCGCCATTTCCTGGAGCTGGCCCAGGCAGAGATGGAACGCTCCCGCCGCTATGCCAAGCCCTTTTCCCTGGTCATGTTCGACGCGGACAAGTTCAAGGCCGTGAACGACACCTGGGGGCACGATGTGGGTGACCTGGTGCTCAAGACCATCGCCCGCACCGCCAGGGAGACCCTGCGCGAGGTGGACATCCTGGGCCGCCTCGGCGGCGAGGAGTTCGCCGTGGCTTTGCCCGAGACCGAAGCACGGGCCGCGCTGCTGGCGGCCGAGCGCCTGCGGGCAGCCATGGAGCGACAGCGCGTCATGATCGAGCAGGAAGGGATCGAGATCCGCTTCACCGTAAGCCTGGGGGTGGCCGCGCCTGGCGATGCCGCGTACGACCTTGAGGAGCTGCTCAAGCAGGCGGATCAGGCCTTGTACAAGGCCAAGGAAAACGGCCGCAACCGCGTGGAGCTGTTCCGGATTTGATCCCTACGCCGTCACGGCCTTGGGCGACACGATCCGCCGGATGCTCTCCTGTACCGTCTCGCGCAGGGATTCGTAGGTGTGCCCCTCCGGGTACACCGGGGGCAGGTAGTGGATATCGATGCGCTTGAAGGGCTTGAACAGCCGACTGCCCCTGGGCCAGGCTCGATGCGCGCCATCGATGGCCACGGGCACCACGGGCACGCGCAGTTCGCGGCTGAGAATGGCGAAGGCGTCCTTGAAAGTGCCCAGGTCGCCGGTGCGGGTGCGGGTTCCCTCGGGAAAGATGATCAGATTGCTCTGCCGCTGTAGCACGCAGGCCATGCGTTGCAGTGTGGCCCTGATATCCCGCATGTCCATGACGATGATGTTGTTGTGTCGAGCCATGAACGCGCGCCATTTCTGGCGGAAGTGCTTTTCCTTGGCAAAGAAGTAGGTGCGTCGCAGGATCTCGTCCTTGAGGTTGATGGACACGAACAGGCCGTCGAAGTAGCTTTGGTGGTTGGGCGCCAGGATGCATGGGCCCTCGGGCAGGTTGGACAGTCCGCTGACCCTGACCCTGAATGATGCCTTGAGCAACAGCCAGGAGAGCTTGTTCAGCAGGGGGTGCAGGAAGGAGCTGCGCGGTAGGGGTACGTCCTTGTCGCAACGCCCGAGCAGTGTCGCCCAGCCGGCTTTTTCCCGGCCGCACACTGTCTTGTGGCTGGTCAAGTAGGCGGCCAGGGAGGCCACCACGGAGTGCTTGAGCAGGACCTCGTCCGGGAGTTCCAGACCGAAGGAAGACTGGACGAATGTCTGGAGGCTGACCTTGTCCAGGGAGTCCAGGCCCAGGTCCAGTTCGAGGTCGTCGCCGGGGTGCACGGGTCTGCGGCTCAATTCGGCCAAATAGTCCTTGAGCAGGGCGTATTCCTGGGTGTCGGGCTCGCGCAGGTCCTGTTTCTGGCGGTTGAGGGTCTCCAGCATGTCGCGGAGCTTGAAGCGCTGGAGCTTGCCCAGCCGCGTGCGGGGCAGTTCCTTCTGCACGATGCAGTGGCGCACGATGCGTTTGTACGGCGAGACGCTCTCGTTATAGACGTCCAGCACATTGGCCTTGAAGTCCTTGGCCGGGTTGAGCACGTCCATTTCCCTGGCCCTGGCCGCGTCCAGGCGCACCAGGGCATGCAGGGCGTCGTTCTTGGCGAACACGCCGATTTCGTTGACGTAAGGAAACCTGGTGACGATGGCGGTCTCGATCTCCTCGGGATTGATGTTCTTGCCGTTGGAGAGCACGATGATTTCCTTGCTGCGTCCGGTGACGTACAGCCGGCCTTGGTCGTCGAAGCGCCCCAGGTCGCCGGTGTGCAGCCAGCCGTCCTTGAGCACGGCGCGGGTTTCGGCCTCGCGTTTGTAGTACCCCTGCATCACGTTGCGCCCCCGCGTGATGATCTCGCCGTCCACGATCTTGATCTCGTTGTGCCCCATGGCTTGGCCCGAGGCGCCGGGCGCCAGGTTGCCCGGCCTGGGGAAAGTGATCATGGGCGCGGTCTCGGTGGTGCCGTAGCCCACGAGCATGGTGAAGCCCAGGGTCTTGTAGTCCAGCCAGATTTCAGGATCGATGGCCGCGCCGCCGCAGATCATGTACTCCACGTGCCCCCCGAAGCGTTTGTGCACGGAGCGGAAGAGCAGCCTGGAAAAGGCCTGTGAATCCACCGCCCGCGCCAGCTTGAACAGGGCCTTGAGCGCCGGGTTGGATCCGAGCTTCTCACGGATGCTTTTGATGATCCTGTTGTAGAACATGGGCACGGCGAGGATCATGGTCACGCGGTGGCGCTGCATGGCCTCCATGATCTCCTCGGGTGCCAGGGAGCGGGGCATGATCGCGGTGCCGCCGACATACAACGGCGCAACGATGCAGCCCACCAAGGGAAAAACATGGTGCAGGGGCAGGAAGGCCAGGACACGCTGCCTGGCCGTGAAGATGGGCACGTCCTCGCAGACGGCCTCGATATTGGCGTAGATGTTGTCGAAGGAGAGCATCACGCCCTTGGGCGCACCCGTGGTGCCCGAGGTGTAGAGGATCAGGGCCGTGCGCTCCGCCGGGGGGCGGGGCAGTTCCGGCGCCGTGACGGCACCCTGCTCGAGCGCGAAGGGGAGGTCGTCCAACACCAGAATGCGGGTCTCCTGTCCGGTCATCCGCACGGCCTGGCGCAACACGGGCTCGGTGGTTCGGGAGCAGAAAACGGCCTCGGGCTCGCAGTCCCTGAGGATGTAGGCCAGTTCCTCGGCCGAGGAGAGGTAGTCCATGGGCACGCAGGTGCATTCATTGGCCCAGATCGCGTACAGCGCGCAAACCCATTCGGGACGATTTTCCGAAAAGACGCCCACCTTGTTTCCGCGCAACTCGGGGAACAGACTGGAAAGGGCATGCACGCCGGCGCACAGTGCCGCGTGGGTAATGGCTTGGTCGCGCCAATGGAGGGCTACGGTGTCGCGGTCTTGCAGCAGCACGAAAGTTCTCCTCGGGCATTGTCCGCCCTTGCACTCGATGATTTGGGAAGATGGTGAAGCAGGCGCAATTCCTACCGCATTACTGGGGGGCAGTAAACCGCTGCAACTGGCTTATGAACCAGAGGCGCTACGACGGGTGTGGGAAAAGGAACCGCCCCCACGAGGGGGCGGTCTTGGAGAAGCATTTTCCTGTCGATCGGTCTAGCCGCCACCGATGAGCTGCAAGGCCATGCGCGGCAGGGAGTTGGCCTGAGCCAACATGGCGACGGCTGATTGGGTCAGGATCTGGTTGCGCACGAACTCGGTCATTTCCAGGGAGACGTCCACGTCGGAGATGCGTGACTCGGCTGCCTGGAGGTTTTCGGCCTGGATGGAGAGGTTGGTGATGGTGTTCTGCAGGCGGTTCTGCAAAGCACCCAGATCGGCGCGGATCTTGTCCTTGGAGATGATGGCCTGGTGGATTGCGTCCAGGGCTTCCTGCGCCGCCTGCTGCGTGGAGACTGAGTACCCGGCGCCGATGGCGGAATTGTTTCCCAGCCCCAGGGCCGAGGCCGTGGCCGACATGATCCGGATGTAGTAATAGTCCTCGGCCGAGTCGTTGGACGTGCCGAAGTGCACCTTGAGCTTGCCCGTGGGATTCATGCCGGAGCCGTCGTGAATGTCGCTGGAGAGGTTGCCGTTGAGCAAGTGCACGCCGTTGAAGTCGGTGCCGTTGGCGATGCGTGTGATCTCCGAGGCCATGGCCTGGTACTCGGAGTCGATCATCAACCGCTGATCGGAGTTGTAGGTGCCGGTGGCGGCCTGCTCGGCTAGTTCTTTCATGCGGATGAGCTTCTCGTCGATGACGGAAAGGGCGCCGTCCGCTGTCTGGATCAGGGAAATGGCGTCGTTTGCGTTGCGTATGCCCTGGTTCAGGGTGGTGATCTCGGCGCGCATCAGTTCGCGGATGGCCAGACCAGCTGCGTCGTCGGCCGCGGTGTTGATGCGCAGGCCCGTGGAGAGGCGGCGCACCGAAGTCCCAAGATCCCCGTAGGCACTGCGCAGGTTCCTGGCGGCGGTCATGGCCATGAGGTTGTGATTGATGACAAGAGACATGTTCTGACTCCAATTGTAGCGTGTGGTTCTCCCGAGTTCCCCTGGCGAGCCGTGTTCCGGCCGCCTTGCGGCAGATTCTTCCCCCGACAGCTTTGCCGAATTATTTGCAATCAACGTACCAAGCTCGATTTTTGGCACAATGAGGATAATCAAAAACAAAACACTTGACCTAATTCGGTCAAGTGTTTAAATTGTGTCCGAACAACCCGGAGCAACAGGCGCCGGGACAAGCTTGGAGGTCTTCATGCCCATCTATGCCAGTAGCGAAAAAACTTACGATGCCCTGCTCGACGCAGCTGGTGATCTGGCCGCGGAGAACGGTTTCGCCAATGTCTCCACCAGGGCCGTGGCAGCCAAGGCCGGAGCCAACGTCAGCAGCATCCACTACCATTTCGGCAGCAAGGAAGGCCTGTTCGAGGCCGTGGTCAGGCGCATCCTCATGGAGCGGGCCGAGGCCATGTCGATCAAGGGCATGGTGCTGGAGTTCGAGGGAATGTTGGACACTGTCGATGGCCTGTCCTGGATCTTGCGCAGAATCGTGCGCAGCAGGATGGGGAGCATCTTCGACGCCGAGCGCCCCCGTTGGCAGATGCGCCTGATTCATCAGGTGCTGCAGCACGACAGCCCTCTGCGCGCGATGGTCTTCAGGGAATTTCTGGACGAGGACAGAGAGGCTTTTTATTGCATCCTGCGACGTGTGCGAACGGACATGTCCCTCGAGGAGATGGTGGCGCACTACAACATGATCATGGCGCCCTTGATGTTCCATTCGGACTACATGGATTCCATACTGCATTCCCTGGGCAGGGAAAGCTACGACAAGGCGTATCTCAAACGTCTTGAAGACATGGTGGTCCTGCAGGCGCAGCGCTCCCTGGGCCTGCCCTCGGACGTGGACAACACGCATGCCTATTTTTGATTTCTTACGGACTGTGGAGGAACTGAGATGATGGCTCATGCAACAACGCAATGTGTCCTGTCAGGGAAGGGGGGCGTGTCGGCTTTTCGGCTCGCGCCGCTCCTGCTTTGTGTGCTGCTGATGGCGGCGGGGTGCGGCAGGGAAGAGAACGGCGTCCTGGTCGACTCCACTGCTGGAAGCGACATGGCGCGCCCGGTCAAGACCCAGCTCGTGGCGGAGCGTGACATGATCTTGACCCACCGCTTTCCTGGAAAGGTCAAGGCTGCCGCCGAGGTGGACCTTTCCTTCCGCGTGGCCGGAACCCTTGTGGAACTGCCTGTGAAGGAAGGACAGGAGGTGGCCAGGGGTGCACTCCTGGCGCGGCTCGACCCCAGGGACTTCGAGACCGAGATCACCAACGTCCGGAGCCAGTTGCAGCAGTCCGAGGCCAAGCTCAAGGCCATGCTCGCCGGTGAGCGCGAGGAGGACATCCGCTCCCTGGAGGCCAAGGTCGCTTCGGCTCGGGCGCAGTTCAACGAGGCCAAGCTCAATTTCGAGCGCTACGAGAAGCTCCATGAAGGCAAGGTCGTCTCCAAGCAGGAGTATGACAACGCCCTGGCCACGCGCGACGTGGCCCAGGCCGCGTTGGACAGCGCCCTGCAGGAACTGGAGAAGGGGCGCAAGGGAGCCCGTGCCGAAGACCTCGAGGCCCAGCGCTCCCTGATCCGCAGCCTGGAAGCCCGGTTGCAGCAAGCGCGGCACGCCCTGGGGGACACCGGATTGTTGGCGCCTTTCGCCGGCAGGGTGTCCAGGGTCTATGTGGAGAACCACCAGGACGTTACCGCCAAGTCGCCGGTGGTCAAGCTGCACGACCTCAGCAATGCCGTTCAGGTGGTGGTCGCCGTGCCCGAGGGCCTGGTGATGCAGCACCGGCAGGAGAACGTCAGCCTCGAGGTGTCCTTCGAATTCCTCACTGGCCGCACCTTTCCGGCCGAGGTGCTGGAGGTCACGACAGAAGCGGACTCCAGGACCAGGACTTTCGACGTCACCCTGACCATGCCCCCAGTGGGAGACGTGAACATCCTGCCTGGCATGACGGCCGTGGTCACGGCCAAGGTCAAGGAACCGAAAAGGGCGTTGGGGGTGGTGGAAGTACCCCAGGAGGCCGTGTTCGCAGACGGAGGGGGCGCCTCCCACGTCTGGGTGGTTGATGCCGCCACCAGCAAGGTGCGCAGCCGGACCGTGAGCATGGGGCGTCTGCGCGGTGATCTGGTGGAGGTACTGGAAGGCCTGACGCAGGGCGAGCGCATTGTTGTCGCCGGGGTCCATCATCTCCTGGAGGGGCAGAAGGTGCGGCCCATGCATTCAGGTACTGGTGGGGGACGGCAATGAACATCGGCGAATACTCCATCCGGCGCAAGACCGTGACCCTGGTGCTCTGCGTTGTGGTTCTCGCAGTCGGTCTGCTTTCCTATTTCAGGCTGGGGCGCCTGGAGGACCCTGAATTTTCGGTCAAGACCGCGGTGGTGATCACGCCCTATCCAGGAGCCACAGCCATGGAAGTGGCCGAGGAAGTCACCAACGAGGTGGAGACAGAGTTGCAACAGTTGGCGCAGTTGGACAAGGTCACCTCCCTGTCCACGCCCGGCCTGTCCGTGATCATGGTGGACATCCAGGACAAGTACGGCAAGAAGGACATGCCCCAGGTCTTCGACGAGGTGCGCCGCAGGGTGCACGACGTGCAGGTCAAGCTCCCGCCAGGGGCGGGACCAAGCGCGGTCAACGACAATTTCGGCGATGTCTATGGCATTTTGTTCACGGTGTCGGGGCAGGGGTACACCCACGAGGAACTCAGGGAGTACGCCAAGTTCCTGCGCAAGGAGCTGCTGCGGACGTCCAACGTGGCCAAGATTGAACTCAAGGGCGTGCAAGACGAGGTCATTTACATCGATTTTTCGCACCTGCGCATGGCCGAGCTGGGCATCGGGCCCGACCTGCTGGCCCAGACCCTGGAGGCCCAGAATCTGGTACAGCCCGCCGGCAGTGTGGTCTCCGGGGGGCAACGTCTGACCATCCGCCCCACGGGGGACTTCCTGGACGTGGAGGACATCGCTGAACTTCAGATACGGGACACGTCCTCGGATCGTGTACTGCGGGTCAAGGACGTGGCCACGGTGAGTCGGGGCCACGTGGACCCGCCGACGTCCGTGGTGCGCTACAATGGGGCGCCGGCCATCTCCCTGGGCATTTCCGTGGTGCCTGGGGGCAACGTGGTCACGCTGGGCGAGGCGGTGCGCGCCAGACTGGCTGAACTGGAGCCGCACCGGCCCGTGGGGATGGAGTTCGGCGTTGTCAACTTCCAGCCCAGGGACGTGACCGAGGCGGTGAACGGCTTCGTGCTGAACTTCGTCCAGGCCTTGGTCATCGTGGTCGTGGTGCTCCTGGTTTTCATGGGGCTGAAGAGCGGCCTGCTCATCGGCGCGGTGCTGGTGCTCACGGTGCTGGGTACCATGATCGTCATGGACTTCTTCGAGATCACCATGCAGCGCGTCTCCTTGGGCGCGCTGATCATCGCCCTGGGCATGCTGGTGGACAACGCCATCGTGGTCACCGAGGGCATGCTGGTGCGTATTCGCTCCGGCATGGACAAGCTGGCGGCGGCCCACGACGTGGTGGGCCAGAACCTGATGCCGTTGTTGGGCGCCACGGTCATCGCGGTGCTGGCCTTCGCGGCCATCGGCGGGGCACAGAACAGTGCCGGCGAATATTGCCGCTCCCTGTTCCATGTGATCCTCATTTCCCTGATGCTCAGCTGGCTGCTGGCGGTCACGGTCACGCCGCTCTTCTGCCATATGTGTTTCAGGTCCGTGCAGGCCGCGGAGGGCAGCGAGCCTTACCAATCGCGGTTTTACCATTTCTACCGCCGCGTGCTGGCCCTGGCCATCAGGTTCCGTTGGCCGGTCATCGGGGCGATGCTGGTCATGCTCGTGGCGGCCACCCAGGGCTTCGGCATGCTCAAGAGCAGCTTTTTCCCGGACTCAGCGCGCCCCCAGTTCCAGATCCACTACTGGCTGCCGGCCGGGGCGGACATCTCGGCCACCACGGCGGACATCGCCGCCATCGAGGAGCACCTGCTGGCCGACGAACGCGTGGCGTCCACCGTGTCTGTCATCGGCGGCCCGGTGACGCGGTTCATCCTGACCATCAACGTGGAAATGTCCCAGGCCAAGAGCTACGGGCTGGTGCTGGTCAACGTGCACGACCACGAGGACATCGATGTCCTGATCCCGGAGATCAGGGAGTACCTGGCCGAGCATTTCCCCCATGCCGAGCCCAAGGTGAAGCGCTTTGTCCTCGGTCCGCCCAACGAGAACGATGTGGAGGCGCGCTTCAGCGGACCCGATCCCGACGTGCTCAGACAGCTGTCAGAACGAGCTCAGGAGATCATGTACGCGGCCGGGGGGCAGGGCGTGCGTGATGACTGGCGACAGAAGGTCAAGGTGGTGCGCCCCCTGTTCAACGAGACTCTGGCCCGCAAGGCCGGCGTGACCCGGCAGGAGGTGCACGAGGCCTTGCAGCTGTCCTATTCCGGCATGCCCCTGGGCGTATTTCGGGAGCGGGATGAACGCATCTCCATCGTGGCGCGCTCGCAGCGGGATCTGCGCGAGGACGTGGGCAGGGTGGACGAGTTGCACGTCTGGAGCGCGGCCAATCAGGCCATGGTGCCCATCACGCAGGTGGTCTCGGGATTCTACACCACCTGGGAAGACCAGTTCGTGCGCCATCGCGATCGCAAGCTCACCATCACGCCGTCCTGCGACGCGCCCGAGGGACTGCTGGCCGACCAGATGCGAGCGCGGGTGGTCGCGGACATCGAGGCCATGCAACTGCCCCTGGGCTACAACATGGAGTGGGGCGGGGAGTACGAGAGTTCGCGGGATGCCCGGGAGGCACTGGGCACGCTCATTCCGCCGATCTTCCTGGGCATGGTGCTCATCGTGGTCATGCTCTTCAACTCCGTCAAGCAGACCCTCATAGTCTGGTGTACCGTGCCTCTGGCCATCGTGGGCGTCACCGTGGGGTTGCTGCTCTTCGATCTGCCCTTCGACTTCATGGCCACCCTGGGCTTTCTGAGCCTAGTGGGGATGCTGATCAAGAACGCCATCGTGCTCATCGACCAGGTCAACCTGGACCTGGAGTCGGGCAAGAGCACCTGGGACGCGGTGCTGGACGCTGGGGTCAGCCGTCTGCGCCCGGTATGCATGACGGCCGTGACCACGATCCTGGGTATGATCCCGCTGCTGCTAGACAAGTTCTTCGTGTCCATGGCCGTGACCATCATGTTCGGCCTGGCCTTTGCAACGGTGCTGACTCTGGTCTTCGTGCCGGTGCTCTTCGCGGCGTTCTACAAAGTACGGGAGGTGGCATGACGACGTGCGACAGCCCTGAAATCGGGTGTGGGGTGGCGGCCACAGAGCGCCAGACAGAGATATGAGCCCGTGAATTGTTTTACGATTTCTGTACGTCCTTCCTGGACGGGAAGCATGTGTGGCCGCTCTTGCCGGCTCGATTGGCGTCCTCCAGCAGATCCGTGAGGGTGATCGCGTCAAGTTTGTCGTACATGGCCTGGCTCGCCTCCAGCCAGACTCGCCTGGTGTAACAATCCTGCGTGAAGGGGCAGGTCGAGGGATCCTTGACGCAGCGCGTGAGGGAGAGTTCGTCTTCAAAAAGCCTGACCAACTGTCCGATGGTGATTTTGTCCGGGGACATGTTCAGCATGTGCCCCCCTTTGGGACCACGCTTGCTCTTGATGAACTGTGCCCGCTTCAGGGGGCGGATCAACTTTTCGAGATATTTGATGGACACGCCCTGGCGTTGCGAGATTTCCTTGATGCGCACGGGGCCTTGCTCGCCGTACAGGGCGATGTCCAGGAGCATGCGTGTGCCGTAGCGGCTGCGAGTCGATAATTTCATGTGGGGACCTCCTTGTGGATGAAATCATACCCTGTAAGTAGAGAAAGTCAATCTGCCGCCTGTTTCGAGCCAGCCACGGCGGATGCCGCCGGGAAACGGCGTAACAAGCCGAAGTTTCATGCACATGACGAATAATAGCACATTTCCTGCGGGAAAATCCATTACTTTTTATGACTGAAAGAGGAGACAATATGCCCGTGCCCATGGCAGGCGGCGATGCACCCGGGGTGTATCCCTACGGCAGGATCATGAATATCGGATCACGGGGTTGACCTTTGGTGCCGGGTCTCACTACTGTTCACCGAGGCGAGGAGCGAGTCGCCCCGATTTTCCGAACGACAATAACCCAAGGAACGGAATTCATGGCCAGTCAGTCGACATATGAGTACTACCGCAACGACCTGAGCGCGTTGCCTCCCCTGCGCGCCATTGCGGAGACGTTGCTCGCGGACAAGCGCATCCGGACCGTGAGCGCCGCGGAGGCTTACGAGTTGGCCCGCGCGCAATGGGACGTTCAGGAGACCGATCAGGCGATATACCCTCCGGCCGCCAGACGGCTGCAACTTCCAGAGGGCGCCAAGATCCTGAACAACTGCCACGGCAAGATCGTCGGCCGCACTGCCCAGGCCCGGCGCTTCTACAACAAACTCACCAGCGTGGAGCGCAGCAAGGTCCTGGGTGATCTGCTCGAGGCGGTCTCCAATCTGCAAAAACGCCCCTTGATCAAGGCCAACGGCATCGTCGGCCTGGACACCGACCTGATGCTCAAGGCCACCATCGTGGGGGGCGAGGACGACGCATGCAACATCTTCAACTGGCTGGTGAACTTCACACCCTACGAGGAGTTGGCCGAGGTCTACGAAAAGAGTCCCAAACTGCCCATTCAGGACATCATTGTCATCGGCGACAACCTGTGGCGCAACACGGACCCGTTTTACCACAACCAGGGCTTTCCCCAACTCGCCCTGGTGGACGAAGAAGCCAACGTGATCTTCAACTTCGGCATGCGCTATTTCGGGGAGCGCAAGAAAGGCACCCTGACCCTGGCCTGGACCTCGGGCATCCGGGTCGGAATGACCGCCTGTCACGGCGGGGTGAAAGAGCTGGATTTCTCCGGTTGCGATGACCCGGCGGTCCGGGCCATCGGCAAACGATCCATCGCCTTTTTCGGACTCTCGGGAACGGGTAAGAGTTCGCATACCAATTCACGCGACAATGACGGCACGCTCCCCATGGGCTTCAGCAAGGTGGTGCTGCACGACGACGCCTTTCAGATCGACTGCGAGCAGCAACTCTGCCGGGTCTGGGAACCCACGCTCTTCGACAAGACCGATTCCAGGCCCCTGGGGCACGATGACTGGAACTATCTGATATCGGCCATGAACCACGCCTGCATCGAGGTCGAGGGCAGGGTAGTGCCCCTGGGGCAGGATGTGCGAAACGACAACGGCCGTGCCTTGTTCGATCGGGACCTGTTGGGCTCCTACGTGAATCGCTGCGCCTTCCCCAGGCTGATGTGCTGGTTGACCAAGGACACCTGTCTGCCACCTGTAGTCCGCTATTCCGATCCCTTGCTGGCCGTGGCCATGGGCGCCTCGCTCATGACCCAGCGCAATCGGGCTGAAAACGTCTCCGAGGAGGAATTGAAGCAACTCGTCTTCGTGCCTTTTGCCAACCCCTTCCGCGTCTATGAACTCTGGAAGGACGTGGAGGCCTTTCTCAAGGTCTTCGAGAGCGGGGCCACGGGCTTCACGTTCAACTCCACGGGCTTTTGGCGGCATTCATCGGAAGACGTGAACTGCATCCCGCTCAAGACTTCATTGACGTTGCAAACCGCCATCCTGCTGGAGCAGTTGGAGTGGATGGACTGGGAGTACCTGCCTGGGGCGCAAGTGCCCGAACCCGAGAGCGTGGAGAAGCTTATACCCGGCTACTACGCGGTCTACGACCCAAAAAAGGTCAGGAGCAAGCATTTCTACCTGGAGACCTTGAAGGACCGCTTCAAGCAGCGGCAGCGCTATCTGGAGGGCACGGATCTGGCGCAGAAACCCGAACTGCTCGCCAAACTGGTTTCCAGTCTGAACCTCAGCGCATGACATGGAGAGGGTTGCCATGTTTCCAATGGGGCGAATCGGCGCCTTGCGGGTATTTGTAGTGGCGGCCGCGCTTCTGTGCGCGGCGGCGCTTCAGGCTGATGCCGGCAGCATCCGGAACACCGACCCACGAGAATACCAGTACACCGTGCACTGGGAGGACCTGAGTCCACCGCAGCCAGGAACCCTGGCTCCCAGGGAGGAGAAATCCTTTTCCGACAAGCCGGCCACGGTGGTGTTGCACGGGCAGAACGACAATATCTACGTCCGCCCTGGAGAGCGCATCGTGGTTTCCAACGGCGTGATGCATATAGAGCAGCTGGACAATGCGGGAAAGCCACGCTAGGGTATGTTGGCCTTTGAAAAAGGAAAATGCTGGCGCGTGGGACGTGCGCGCCCGAGGCGAAGCGGAAGAAGGTATTGGGAGAATCGGGTTTTTTCCAATGCCCGCCCCTGAAATGCGGAGTTCGGTTCAGAGGCGATATACCCTAGCCACGTGCATGATGCTTCCTGCATTGACGCGACACCCGACCTGTTCCAATGCAGCATGCGGGGCCGCCAAAGGCGGCGTGAGCTGGCCGGAAACAGGACTCGTCGGGAAAAGCGGCTGTTTCTGAAGGACGCGGCTCTGTGTTCTGGGTGTTGTGGAACAGCACACGGGTTGCGGTCATTTTCTAGATTTTTTCTTGTCCAGATTGCGCTAACTGCGCGACCTATCGGCAATTTTTTCATTGACACCCTTGCTAAAGAGCTTTATTGTGCGGTATCATCCATTGTGTATCATGGGAATGGTGCGGGGTGCGCCATGAAAATAGTCACTCCTGAGAAGGACTTATACAGCAACGCCAAGAAGGACTTCACCATGAACAGGTCACGGTCCATACTCATGCTCCTTGCCGTGGTGGCCATGCTGTTCGGGTTTGCGGCCAGGGCTTCCGCCGCTCTTGCCCCTGTCCTGCAAGCCGACCGCGAAATTGCCTGGGAAAGCGCATGGGAAACAGCCTGGGTCATCGCATGGGAATCCCCCGCGGAGTTCACGGTGGAGTTCTCCGGGGATTTGCAGGGGCATGAGCCCCTCGATGTGGTCATCGAATTTGCCGGCGGCAAATCGTCAGTGCCCCTGGAATTGACCTGGGGTGTCTCCCTGGAAACCCGTGCGACCATGTTCGAACAATCAGGCACGGACATGGTGGCGAGCTTCGGCATGCCCTTTGCCGAGGAACGTTCCGCAAGCGCGGCCCTGCAACTCGGCAAACTCTATGTCGAAACCACGCCGGCCGACGCCCGCGTCAGCCTGCTGAATACCGACAAGCCTTTCAGACAGGGCCTGGATTTGACCGCAGGCCAGTACATCATCGAGGTGGAGCGCAACGGCTACGAATCGCAGGTCCGCCGGGTGGAGATCATCCCCGGCATGGCCGCAACCGTGCGCATGGACCTCATGCAGGTGGCCGAGGTCGGTGGTCCGGTGGGGCGGCAGTCCGTGTACGCCCCTCCCGTGGCGGAGTCCTCCACCGCAGAGCAACTGGCCAAGAATCTGGCCACGCCGGGTTATCCCCTCATAGCCGGTAGCCCCGTCGCCCCCCCCCATGCCCAGAGCGAGGCGGGAAGCGCTCCCGCGGTTGTCGGCCAGCTGGAATTCGGCGCCGGACAACTATTGGCCGCGGCCCCGGTCGCATCCGAACCTCTGTCCGCTTCCGAGCCCGCCGTTGAAACAAGCGCCGCCAAAGGTGTGTTGCGTGTCACGTCCGATCCAGCCGACGCCAGGATCAGGATCCTCGGCATCAAGCCCAGGTTCGAACAGGGCATGTTGCTTGACCCCGGCACCTACACCCTGGATGCAAGCCTTCACGGTTATCGCACGCTGGAACAGGTGGTTGAAATCAGGCCCGGCATGGAAGCCCATGTGCATTTCACCTTGCCGGAGGCCCCAACCGGTACGTTGCACGTGCAAGCCAACATTCCCGACGCCGTCATCCGCATCCTGGACATCAAGCCCAAGTTTCAGCAGGGAATCGAGTTGGCTGAAGGCGTTTATACCATAGACGCCACCTGCCCCGGCTACGAGACCGTGGTCATGAAGGTGAACGTTGTCGCCGATCAGGACAACGAGGTCGTGGTGGAACTGGAAAAAGCCAAGGCTTTGGGTCGGCTCTTCGTCAACACCGATCCGGCCGACGCCGCCGTCCGCATCCTGGACATCAGGCCCAAGTTCCAGCAGGGCATGGAACTGCCCGAGGGTGTGTATACCATCGATGCCACTGCGGAAGGTCGCGACAGAGTTATCAAGAAAGTGACGGTGGTAGCCGGCATGGACAACGTCTTCGACGTGGAGGTGCCGGTGGAAGCCGAGCCCGGCAAACTCTTTGTCGAGACCACTCCTGGGGGAGCCAGGGTCCGTGTCCTGGACATCAAGCCGGTTTTCCACCAGGGCATGGAACTTAAGCCTGGAAAGTATACCATCGATGCCTCTATCGAAGGTTATGAGACGGTGGTAGGCAACGTTGTGGTCGAGCCAGGTGCCGTGGCCACGCTGAAACTCGACCTCCAGCCTGTTATCGCCGCGTCCGGAACGCCGGAACCACTCAGTCCGGCAATGACCGGCATACCGGAGCACCTTCCGGTTGCCAGCGTCGTGGAGAACGACCCCTTGCTGCCCCTGGTCCAGGACATGACCTTCACGCACGAGGCCAGTGACGACAATATCAAGGCCTTTGACATCGAGGTGTTCCTGGCCATGGCCAAGCTGGCTCTCAACGTCGGTGATTATGTCGGGGCTCTTGAAGCAGGCGAGCAGATTCTGGGACTCGATCCCGACAATGAGCATGCGTTCCAGATTCAGCTTCAGGCCTACAGCGCCCTCCAGCAATTCAACGCGGCTTTGAAAACCGTGGACAAGGCTCTGGCTTTGCGCCCAGGCGACACATTCTTCCAGGATCAGCGGCGGAAGGTTTTGGAGAAGATGAACCATGGCGACGTTCGGGAAGAAAAGACGTCGGATGCCCTGACCTACGACCCTGGCTACTATTCGGTTTACAACAACTAGTGTGGAGCCCCTCAACCTGCCCGGCAGGAGCGGGGAGTGACGTGAGCTGGCCGCACGGGCAGCCCTGCCTCGCCGGCACGATCAAAACCCGGGAGGCGTATTCGAGTGGTTCACCTCAGGCCCATGACCAGCGTTCCGTGCCGCATTCTCGTGTCCTGCCTCGCCGCCATTTGCCTCCTGCAGCCATCCACTACCCTTGCGCGTGGCAACCTAGTACAACTCAACACCAATCTCGAGGATTTCCGTATTGCCTGCACGAAAAAGCTTGCGGAACTCTACACCCTGCGTGGTGTCTATCTTGACAGCGAGAACACGACGGCCACGGAAGGCGTACAGGTCCTGATCAACGAGATTCGCGGCAACGTCTTCCTTGTCAACAACGTCCTGGACATTACCTTTTTCTACAACTTGCACAAAGAATACGACAACAAGAACGTTGTTGCCGAGTACATGACGACCCGCCTGCAGGAGATCGACGAGAATATCCGCTATAATGTGCACAAGATCGACAGTCTCGCGGAGATACTCAATTCCCGGAAGCAGGAAACCCTGGCCAGTGAGTTCATCGGCCACAAGATCCAGCTCATGGACGTCGCCGAATCGGTGCGCATGATCCGCGATATGATTCTGGAGGCCGCCAGCACCACGGCCCCCGGCCGCATTCCCTGAACACAGCCGGCCAACGTCCGCCGCGGACGCGCCCCTCAGCGCACGAAGTCCGCCACTGCCATCACGGTGTTCACATAGGTGACACTCTTGTTGTAGCGATAGATGACCTTGCGTTGTTCTCTGGTCGTTGTGGCTTGACGCCAGCCGTGCCCCTTGAGATAGTTGCCCATGCTGTGCAGGGCGTCGGGCAGGTCGAAGAGGTCCACCACGCCGTCGGCGTTGCCGTCGATGCCGAAGCGCAGGGCGTTGCTGGGCATGAACTGGCTGATGCCGATGGCGCCGTAGATGGAGCCGGGCAGGCTGCGTGGATCTCGGCCCTTTGCCGCGGCGTAGCGCAGCAGGGCCTTGAGTTCGTTGTAAGCCCAGTCCGCCTTCTGTCCCATGCGCTTGATCAGCCAGGCGAGTCGTTCTCCCGAGGGGCGTTCCCTCACGAAGGCCTCGCGGACGTCCTTGTACTCCCGCGATACCGCCATGCTCGCCAGGGTCGTAAAGGCGCTTGCCTCGCCCAGGAACTTCCCCAGGCGGGTTTCAACGGTCAGTATGCCCACGGTGATTTCCGGAGGAATGCCGTACCGGTCCCTGATCTCGGCCAACAGGAAGCGGTTGGTGTCATGGAATTCCTTGGCCTCGGCCAAGCGCTCGGGCGTGACGATGCTCCGGTAGACGGACGGACCTTCAGCCACGACCGCGGGAGGCGGCGAATAGCCCTTGGGCGCGGGCCGGCCTTCGGCAAGCATGAAGGCCAGCAGGATTTCCTCGGGGCGACCGTTCACCGCCAGACCGTGGACCTTCTGGAAACCGCGGATGGCGGCACGGCTCTTGGCCCCGAGGATGCCGTCCGCAGGGCCGGCATCGTAGCCCAGGGTATTCAAGTGGGTCTGGATGTCACGCACCAGCCCGGAGCCGAATTTCGTGGTGTACAGGGTGCGCATTTTATCGCTCATGGGCGCTGGGTCATACGTCACACCTTGAAACAAGGGGGCGGTCCGCGTCGCATCGAATCCGTCCGCCGCCAGACGTTGTATGAGGCGGCTCCAGTGTTCTTCGGAAATGGACTGGGCCGAGCCGTTCGTGCACGACGCGACAATCGCCGTCAGGCAGGCGATGCAGGCCAGGATAAACCGAAACGGGTTTGCGTGCATGGGGTCCTCACTGTTGGGGCGCGATGCCGCTATGGGCGAGGGTGAATGCAGCAGGTGAAACAGGGTCATTGTTTTGAAAACCGCTCCCGCACCTGTTGTTTGAGTTTGGCAAAATCCTCGGCAGTGATGCCGCCGCTGTTGCGCAGGGCCTTGAGTCTGGCGAGGATATCCTCCAGGGACAGAGGCTCCTGCAGCAGACCGCGTTCGACTCCGGCCTTGGAGAGTTTTTCCGCAAGCTTGTCACCCAAGGGGCGGCCATGCTTCTTGGCGAGTTCCCGCCCTTTATCCAGGGCCAGCGCGGCGAAATGGTGGAGTTGGTCTTTGCGCAGCATCGCTGTTCTCCGTCATGTCCGGCACAGGGACTTGCCCCGTGCGTTGTGTACAACTGCATCGGCCCCGGCTGTCCAGGAGTGTACACTTCAGTTATCTAGAGTACCTCGGTTCAGGATACTACGCGTCAACGAGGCTTGCAACCTGTCGCGGAGAGCGCCCTTGCAGGCCAAGATATGGATGTGCTAGTTGGACAGACCAGATATTGAACAAAGAACCTGTGCATGTTCACAGGAACAGGGAGAGTGTCATGTCGCCCAGGACGACGTTATTTACGATGCATCCGGTGTTGCTTCTGTTGCTGGGAGTGCTGCTTGCGGGTGGCTGCTCCTGGACCAGCAGCATGTTCGGCGCCGGTGACAGTGCGAAAAAGCAGACAGAGCAACCCCAGCAGGCTGAAGACGCCAAACTAAAAGACGCCCCGGTGGATGGAACCTTGGAGATGGGGCTGGGGCGGGAGGACCAAGTGCAGCGTAAGAAGTCTCTGGTACCCCCTCCTGAGCGCGGCAAGGAAGCCAAGGTGGAGTACCAGCCCCTGGCCCTGAAGGAGCCGGCCAAGACTGCTGCCATGGAACAAAAACCTGCAGCAGAGCCTGCAACACCTCCTCCTGCCTCACCCGAGGCAGCGAAGCCCGAACCGGAGAAATCCGAGCCTGCCGCGGAAAAGGAGCCCGCACCCGCTAAGGAGAAGGAGACCCTGCCGAAGGATGCCGAGAAGCAGATCGCCGCGGTGGCGCCCAAGGCCGAGCCTCGGCCCGAGCCCGAAACCGAGCCCCAGGTCAAGATCGAGGCCAGGGGCAGGGTGCCCATCGAACGCCCCGGTTCACCGGGAAAGGTGATCGGCGGTGACATCGAATACAAGACCGCGGCTGAGTTGCATGCGGCGGTGCAGCGTGCCATCGAGAGGGAGCAGTTTCTCGGATACACGGATCCCTTTGACGCCTTTCCCGTGCTGTCCGGAGAGGACACCATCAGCGCGGCCTTCATTCCGGTGGAGTACCCCAACCATAAAGTGTTCTACCACTCGTTTTACCAGCCTGGTGAACCCTTTCACCAGCGGGTGTACGGCTACACCGTCATCGACATGCGCTCCAACGAGGACTTCGGACATTTCGACGGCGACGCCGATGGCATCTTCGAGCAGAAGACGTTGGATCCCAAGATCGTCATCGATGATTACATCCGGACTTCAGGAACTCCGACCCTCAAGGACACGGAGTAGTACTACCGGCCCCATACCCGTGAGCCGGACAATATCCTGGAAAGTTGCGTAGCAAGTCGGTATTCCCTGCGGTATGGAGCCGACGGGCAAGACCTCCCCGCCGTGGGGGTACGGCTTCATGACAACAGGAGGAATACAGGATCAAGCCATGCGCGATGAATTGTCCCATCTCCTCCGTGAAGTCGCCTTTGCGGTGCTACCCATCAGCGTCATTGTCTGCGTGCTGCAGGTCAGTGTGTTGCACATGCCCTGGGATGCCTTTGCCCGTTTTCTTCTCGGGGCGCTGTTCGTGGGAGGTGGACTGTTCTTCTTCCTCCTTGGGGTCAGGATCGGCCTGCTGCCCATGGGGGAGACCATTGGCGCGGAGCTGCCCAAGAGCGGGTCGGTGCCGTATCTCCTGTTCATGGCCTTTCTCTTGGGCACGGCCATCACCGTGGCCGAGCCCGATGTTCGGGTGCTGGCGCACCAAGTGGATTTCATCTCCGAGGGGCTGGTCTCGCGCAACCTGCTGATCATGGTGGTGGCCCTGAGCGTGGGAGTCTGCGTCGCCGGCGCGGTGCTGCGCATTTTGCTGGGCGTGCCCATCGTGCGTCTGCTCATGGCGGGTTATGCCATCGTCCTAGTCCTGGCGTTTTTCACGCCTCGGGAGTTCTTACCCATCGCCTTCGACGCCGGCGGGGTGACCACGGGACCTGTCACCGTGCCGTTCATCATCGCCCTGGGTCTGGGCACGGTCAGCGTTCTGGGAGGAAAGAGTTCCTTCAGCGAGGGCTTCGGCCTGGTGGGTCTGGCTTCCATCGGCCCCCTCATCGGGGTCATGCTCCTTGGGATGGTCTACCTTTCCTGAAGCGCGGGAGGTCTCGATACGCAACAGGATGGAGGCATATGTTTCGAACGGAGGTGGTTTTGTGACTTATGAGATCGTCACGCTGCTCACGATTGTCTCCATAGCGCTCGTGCTGTTCATCGGGGGATGGATTCGGGTTGATCTTGTCGGCCTGTTGGTGTTGTCGGCCCTTGCCTTGACGAACCTCGTCTCCACCCAGGAGGCTTTGTCCGGCTTCAGCAGTCCTGCGGTGGTCACGGTCTGGGCCTTGTTCATCCTCTCCGCCGGGCTGACACGGACCGGCATTGCCCATCAGATCGGCAAACCCTTGCAGCGTTTCGCGAAATCGAGCGAGGTCGTGCTCATGGTCGTATTGATGGTCGCGGCCAGCCTGCTTTCGGCCCTGATCAACACAGTGACCGTGGCCGCCATCATGTTGCCCTCGACCATGGAACTGGCTCGCCGCAGCGGACGCTCTCCGTCACGCCTGCTCCTGCCCCTGGCGTTGGGATGCCTGTTGGGAGGCCCCTTCACGGGAATCTCTACCCCTCCCAACATCCTGGTGACCGACGCGTTGCGCAACGCGGGCCTGAGCCCCTTCGCCATCTTCGACTTCACTCCCATCACCGCCGCCGTTGTCGTGTCGGGCATCGTCTTCATGGTGCTCCTGGGGCGCCACCTGCTTCCCCGTCGCACGAGGGGTGGGGACGTCGGAAGCTTTGCGGCCCTGAGCGCCACTTATCAGTTCGACTCCCACATCGTGACCACACGCATTACGTCCGGGTCACCCCTCGCCGGGCGCACCCTCGCCGAGAGTCGTCTCGGCTCGGCCCTCCATCTCACTGTGCTGGGGCTCGAGCGAAAAGGTGCCATCAAGCTTGCACCCCAACCCGACGAGAAGCTGGAAGCAGGGGACACCATCATCGCCTACGGCAGCACCGATTTCCTGCGACGTTACCACGGCAGCCAGCATCTCCAGGTGGAGTCGCAGGACAGCATCCCACTGTCGTTTTCCAGGAATCTGTCGCTGGCACAGGGAACAGTGGCCGAAGGATCGCCCCTTCTCGGTTCCACCCTGGCCGAAAGCGGTTTGCGGAGGGAGCATCATGTTCATGTGCGGGCACTGTACAGCGCGAACGACGAGCCGGTGCGGGACCCTAGGCTGCGGCGGTTCGTCCAGGGGGACCGCTTGCTGCTGCAAGGGGAGCGGGAGGCGCTGGAGGCGTTGTCCCGGGGCACGATCGTCGACCGGCTGCGGTTCTTGGAAGAAAAGGACATGGCTGGAGTGGCTGGGGAGCATGTCGAACTGCTACCTGTCCGCGTGCCCGAGGGGTCTGTGCTGGCGGGGCACAATCTCGTGGAAAGCCGCCTGGGCAACGCCTTCGGGCTGACGGTGGTGGGCATGGTCCGCGAGGGGAAGCCACTGATCATGCCTTCGCCGGATGAGCAGGTGATGCCCGATGATCTGCTCGTACTGCAGGGAACCCCACGTGATTTGGAAGTCCTCGAAGGCATACAGGATCTGGATATCACCGAGCAGCCCGAGGGCCTCGTTGCCGAACTGGATTCCCAGCATGCGGGGGTGACGGAAGTCCTGCTTTCGCCCCGGACCACTTTGGCAGGAAAATCCTTGGCCGAACTGCGATTCCGCGAGCGTTACGGCATAAGCGTCCTGGCTTTATGGCGCAAGGGGTGCGCTTTCCATGCGGGATTGCAGGATATTCCCCTGCATTTTGGCGATGCCTTGCTCGTCTACGGGCAGCGCCGTAATTTCGAGCTCCTGTCCCGCGATCCCGATTTTCTCGTGCTGGACGAGGTCGCCGCCCAGGCGCCGCGCATGGAAAAGGCGGGTATATCAGCGGGCATCATGCTCGTGGTCATCCTCAGTGCCATCCTGGGCTTTGTGCCAATTTCCATTGCAGCCATTGCCGGGGCGTCGCTGATGGTGCTTGCCGGCTGCCTGAGCATGGAAGAGGCGTATCGCGCCATTGAATGGAAGGTCGTGTTTCTCATTGCTTGCATGCTGCCGCTGGGAGCCGCCATCGAAAACTCGGGCGCGGCGCAGATGGCGGCGAAGGCCCTGATCGACGCTGTGGGCGACCTCGGCCCGCACTGGGTCGTCGCCGCGCTCTTCAGCGTGACCGTGCTCGGGACGCAGATCATCCCCACGGCGGCACTGGTGGTACTGATGACACCCGTGGCGCTCAGCACGGCAAGCACCCTGGGCATATCACCCCACCTGCTGATGATGACCGTGGCCATCTCGGCTTCGGCGAGCTTCGCCAGCCCCCTGTCGCATCCGGCCCACTTGCTGGTCATGGGGCCAGGCGGCTACCGTTTCATCGACTATGTAAAAGTCGGCGTCCCCATCACGATTCTTGCGCTGATCGTTTCCTTGTGGCTTCTGCCCATCATGTGGCCGCCCTATCCGGGTGGCGTATGAAACGGACAACTCTGCGTTCTCGGGTGGTTACGGATGAATCTACTGCTTGATTTTTTGGACATGCGGCACGTGGCCCTGGAATTGGTCATGGCCTTTGGCCCCCTGCTGTTGTTTTTCGGCTGGATGCAATATCGCTCGTTGCGTTTGCCTGCGGTGCACGTCAAGAAGATGTTGCTGGGGGTCCTGTTTTCGTTTTTAGGGCTGATGCTCTTTCTCCAGGGCGTGATCCAGGGGTTTTTGCCGGCGGGCACGGAGATCGGCCGAACAATCGGCCAGGCGCCGTGGCGCTGGGCCCTGGTGCCGTTGGGATGCCTGTTCGGATTCGCGGCGACCATTGCCGAGCCCGCGGTACGGGTGCTGGCCATCGAGATGGAGAAGGCCTCAGGTGGGTCAGTGGGGCAGAAGCCGGTGCTCTGGGCGCTTTCCCTGGGGGTGGGCTTGTTCGTGGCCCTGGGCATGGTCAAGCTCCTTGCGGGCATTTCCATCCTGACCTTCGTTGTGCCCGGATACGCCTTGGCCCTGGTCCTGACCCGCTTTTCCACGCCGGCGTTCATCGCCTCGGCCTTCGACGCCGGCGGTGTGGCCACAGGCCCCATGACCGTGACATTCATCATGGCCGTGGTGCTGGGCGCGGCGGATGTCATGCCGGGCCGGGACCCGGTGCTCGACGGTTTCGGGCTCATCGCCCTGGTGGCCCTGGCGCCGATTCTCTCGGTGATGACCCTGGGAATCCTCTATACCAAAGGGAGCGGACGGCAGTGAATCTTCTCGACAACTACGACTGCATCGTGACCATCGTCAACAAAGGCAACAGCGAGCCGGTTGTCAAGGCTTCGCGTGCGGCCGGCGCCAACGGCGGCACCATCGTCTTCGGCAGGGGCGTAGGCATCAGGGAGACCAAGACCATCCTGGGCATCCATATCGAGCCGGAGAAGGAGATCGTGCTCACCCTGGTGCCTTCGGAGATCAGTCTTCGGGTGCTCGAGGCCATCGTCATCGCCGTTGACCTGGAGAAGCCGGGCAAGGGCATAGCCTTCATCCTGCCGGTAAAGGCCGTGGCCGGCATCTGCCATTTGGCCCCCAAGCTCTGACAGGGGGCGCCCCCCTCCCGACAGTATGCGTTCCGCCCTGCCGCTTGACAGAGTACACAACAAAGGGGCGGTTTGCCACCGGACAATCCGGTCGGCCTACCGCCCCTTGTGATTGCGCGGGCAGGTCCTACCAGAAGAAATACTCGGTCTTCATGCCGGCACCCACGGCAATGGTGCGCTCGTTGGTCTTGCCCTCGAAGACGCAGGCGACCTTGTATGTGCCGGGGGGGAGTGCGATGACGATCCAGGCGCCGTCGCACAGGGTCTGCATGAGTTCCTCACCCGCCTCGTTGAACACGGTGACCTCCACCATGCTCAGGTACTGGCGGGTTTTTTCATCGGCGAAGATGCACTTCAGGGTCCAGGTATACGGGCTCTTGGCGTCCTCGGCCTGCTCCCCCTCGCCCACGGCGATGCCGCAGAAGTAGGGGATGTCGTCGGACGCTCCCAAGGCCTGGGAGGATTGAACAGCCAGGAATGCGGCCAGGCAGAGCAGTAGTGCCAGCGGCAATGGATTCAGGAGTTGCTTCATTTCAGTAACCTCCAATGGTTGATGCGCGCACGTGCGGCGGTAGACTTGGAATTTTGACAATACAGGCTTTGCCAGGGCGATGCAATGCCGGCATGCGGAGCATGGCATGGCCTATGCGCGGGACTTCCCGCAGTGGTCACGCCCGAGGATTCCAGGGTAAATCACAGACAATCTGGACAGGAAATATGGAACAGGAGTAATGAGGAATGCAGGAGTATTCTGCGTACGCAAGGACCTAAAGGAGGGGGGGCATGGGCATGTCAGGAAAAGTGAAGTTCTGGTCATATTTTGGGGCCGTGTTGGGTATCTACGGCTGGTTCATCGGGTTCATCCTGGTATGTTTGTATTCAGGGCATTACTCGGCCCTTGCCGAGGTCTTTGTCCCGGGATTCCTGATCAGCGGCATCATGGCCGCGTTTCTGGTCCTGGTGATGGAGAGCGTATTCCAGCGCTTCGGGCCCCAAAGTCCCATGGTACAAGTCGGTCTGTGGGGCGTGCTGCTCTCCGAGATGGGCCTGCTGTTCTTCCTGCTGAACATCTGGCTGCGCACGCTGCTCCAGAAGCATCCGGAAATGCAGCGCGGCGCCAACGTCCAGGAGGTTGGCGGACTGCTGCCCAACTTGCTCATGGCCGTGGGGCTGGCGCTGCTCGTGGTGCTGGCGGTCGGCTTTTTCCGCTCCCACCAGAAAGAGGGAGGAGACATAACCTGAGCCTCGAACCTCTTGGGAGCCTGGGCCGTTGTTCCTTCCGGCGGCGCGTGCGGAACGCGATGACGAATACCTGACCCCAGGCCTTCGCCGAACTCGTCCAGGCCATCCACCGTTGCGTGTTCGGGGAGGAATGCTCCTCCCCGAAGCGCGAGGTGGCGCTCACTCCTCCATCTGAAAATCCACCTTGATCTTGAACATCTTCTCGGCCGGGAGGTTGAGGATCGGTATGCCGGTCTCCTGGCTGATGGCATCCAGGGTCTCGCACACCGCCTCCCAGGAGGGGCCGATGAAGGTGAACCAGACGTTGTAACGGTGGGCGCGGAGGTAGTTGTGGGTCACGCCGGGGTGGCGGTTGACCACGGCGGCAAAGGCCTCCACCTGCTCCTCGGGCACCGAGGCGGCGCAGAGGGTGCTGCGCCAGCCCAGCTTTCTGGACTGGAAGCTGGCGCCCAGGCGGCGGATGATGCCCTTCTGCTGCATGGCGCGCACCCTGGCCAGAACCTCGGCCTCGGTGAGCCCAAGGCGTTCCCCGACCACGGCATAGGGGCGGGGCGCGATGGGGTAGTCGGACTGGATCACGTCCAGGATGCGCTTGTCCGTGGCGTCCAACTGCTGCATGGCGGTCATGGTTGTTCCTCCGGGTTCCGGCCGCGACGGGGCTGGTAGGTGCACAGGGGTTCCTCGTCCAGGTAGTCGCCGCGCATGGTCTGGGCCCGTGCCCGGCAGCCGCCGCAGACGCGGTGGTACTCGCAGATGCCGCACTTGCCCTTGTATTGCCCCTGGTCGCGAAGGGAGAGGAACTGCGGGGAGGATCGCCAGATCTCGGGAAAAGGGGTCTGGAGCACGTTGCCGGAGGGCAGTTCCAGATAACCGCAGGGCTGCACCTGCCCGGTGTGGGAGATGAAGCAGAAGCCGATGCCTCCCAGACAACCGCGGGAGTGGGCGTCCATGCCGAAGGTCTCCGGCGTTACGGCCAGACCCTCTTCCTTGGCGCGCTGGCGCATGATCCGATAATAATGGGGCGCGCAGGTGGCCTTGAGGTGCATGTCGGTCTGCTTGCGGAAATCGTAGAACCAGTTGAGCACTTGCTCGTATTCCTGGGCCGAGATGACCTCGCTGCCGAGCTGCGCGCCGCGCCCCGTGGGCACGAGCAGGAAGATGTGCCAGGCAGCGGCGCCGAGCCGCTTGGCCAGGTTGAAGATGTCCTTGAACACCGGCATGTTGTTGCGCGTTACCGTGGTGTTGATCTGGAACTCCAGGCCGGCGTCCTTGAGGTACTGGATGCCGCGCAGGGCGGCGTCAAAGGCGCCTGGCACGCCCCGGAAGGCGTCGTGGCTGGTCGCGTCGGGTCCGTCGATGGAGATGGAGCAGCGCTGGATGCCGGTCTCGCGCATGCGCGTGGCGTTCTCCGGCGTGATCAGTGTTCCGTTGGGCGCCATGACGCAGCGCAGGCCCAGAGAGTCGGCGTGGCTGACCAGCTCGAACAGGTCGGGCCTGAGCAGGGGCTCGCCGCCGGTGAAGATGATGATCGGGTCGCCGGTCTCGGGGAAGGTGTCGATGAGCGCCTTGGCCTGGGCCGTGTCCAGTTCGCCGGGATAGGGCTCGGTGTGGGCCTCGGCACGACAGTGCTTGCAGGCCAAGTTGCAGGAGCGCGTCACCTCCCAGGCGATGAGCCGCAGCGGGGGAGGGCCTCCTGGTTGTGCCTCTGTGGGATGTGCGTGTGGGTGTTGCATCGTCACTCGCTTGTGTTCAGAAGCTCGAGCACGGCTTCGGTGAAGTAGGAGATGATCAGGTCCGCGCCGGCGCGTTTGATGGCGGTGAGGGATTCGAGCATGCAGGCGCGTTCGTCCAGCCAGCCTTTTTCCGCCGCGGCCTTGATCATGGAGTATTCGCCGCTGACCTGGTAGGCGCAAAGGGGCACGTCGAAGTTCTGACGCAGTTCCTTGAGCACGTCCAGGTAAGGCATGGCCGGCTTGACCATGAGCATGTCCGCGCCCTCGTGCAGGTCGGCGGCTGCTTCAACAAGGCCCTCGCGACCGTTGGCCGGGTCCATCTGGTAGCTCTTGCGGTCGCCGAACTGGGGCGCGGATTCCGCCGCCTCGCGGAAGGGGCCGTAGAAGGCCGAGGCGTATTTCACGGCGTAGGAGAGCACGGGCACGTGGCTGTATCCGTTCTCGTCCAGGGTCTCGCGGATGGCCAGCACCCGGCCGTCCATCATGTCCGAGGGCGCCACCACGTCGGCGCCGGCCTCGGCATGGGAGAGGGCGGTACGCGCCAGCAGCTCCAAGGTGGGGTCGTTTTGCACCTCGTGCCCCTGGATCAGACCGCAGTGGCCGTGAGAGGTGTACTCGCAGAGGCAGACGTCGGTGATCACGGCCAGCGCCGGGAAGCGCTCCTTGAGCGCGCTCACGGCCCGCTGCACGATGCCGTTCTTGGCGTAGGCCTGGGATCCTGCGGGGTCCTTGAGCGTGGGCAGTCCGAAGAGGATGACGCCGTGCAGGCCCAGGGGCACGAAACGGCCCACGCGTTCGAGCAGGGCGTCCAGGCCGAGCTGCGCTTGTCCGGGCATGGCGCCGATGGGTTTGATGATGGTCGCGTCGTCGTGCTCCAGGACAAAGTAGGGTTGGATCAGATCTTCGGGACCCAGTCGGGTTTCGCGCACCAGGGCGCGCAGGGTGGCGGTGCGGCGGAAGCGGCGTCCCCGGTGAAAGGCAGCAAGCATGGTCCGGTCCTCCAGGGTTATTGGGCGCTCTCGGGGGCGATTTCCTCGTCAGTGAGGTAGCAGGCCGGGTCCTGGGCCCAGATGTCGCCGTACCAGGCCTCGGCCCGTGCGCGGAAGTTGCCGGCGCAGATGTTCAGGTAGCGGCAGGTGGCGCAGCGCCCCTTGACGTATTGTTTCTTGTCCTTGAGCTTGTGCAGCAGCTCGATGCTCTCGTCGTTCCAGATTTCCGAGAAGGGGCGCTCCAGGACGTTGCCGAAGACGTGCTGGCGCCAGAACTGGTCGGCGTGGATCCTGCCGTCCCAGGAAATGCAGCCGATACCCCGGCCGGAGTTGTTGCCCTCGTTGAACTGCAAGAGTTCCATGATCTCGGCGGCGCGCTTGGGGTCTTCCTTGAGGGTGCGCAGGTAGACGTAGGGGCCGTCGGCGTGGTTGTCTACGGTGAGGACCTCCTTGAGCAGGCCTTTTTCGTGCATGGCCCTGGTTCGGTCCATGATCAGGTCCAGGACCTGGCGGGTCTCCTGGTGGTCGAGGTCTTCCTTGATCAGTTCAGAACCGCGGCCGGAGTAGACCAGGTGGTAGAAACAGATGCGCGGGACGTCGCGTTCTTCCACGATGTCGAAGAGTACAGGGATATCCTGGACGTTGCGACGGTTGATGGTGAAGCGCAGGCCGACCTTGAGCCCCTCGGCCTGGCAGTTCTCGATGCCCTTGAGTGCGCGCTGGAAGGAGCCGGGCACGCCGCGGAAGCGGTCGTGGATCTCTTCGCCGCCGTCCAGGGAGATACCCACGTAGGACAGTCCCACTTCTTTGAGTTCCTTGGCCTTTTCGCGGGTGATGAGGGTGCCGTTGGTGGAGATGACGGCGCGCATGCCCTTGGAGACCGCGTAGTGTGCGAGTTCGACCAGGTCCTTGCGCACCAGGGGCTCGCCGCCTGAAAAGAGCATCACCGGGGAGCCGAATGCGGCCAAGTCGTCGATCATGGCCTTGGCCTGGGTCGTGTCGATGGGATCGCCGCCGTCTTCCTCGATGGCCTTGGCGTAGCAGTGCACGCATTTGAGGTTGCAGCGCTGGGTCATGTTCCAGACAACAACGGGCTTCTTGTCCTTGGAAAACTGCAGCAGGTGCGAGGGCAACTGGCCTGAGTGGCGGCCGTAGCGCAGGGCGTCCGAGGGTTCGACCTGGCCGCAGTAAAGTTTGGATATACCGATCATGATGTCTCCTTGGTGCGTCGATTATACGACATGCGGGGCGCCCAGACGGCGGGGCGTGCCGGAGTTCGTTGCCAGTGGTGCGGGGGGGGGGGTGGAAAATCCATGTGTCTGAACGCCTACAGCTCGTTCTCCTTGCCGGTCTGCATGCGCACGGGCATGATCCAGCCCTTGAGGGGCACGCTCATGTCTTCGGCCAACTTGACCGTGATGGCGTAGATGGGATCGCTGGGCATGGTGGTGCGCTTCTTGAAAAGTATGTAGTCGCCCATGACCTCGCTTTTGAGTTCGCCCATGTGTGCCAGGGACCAGATCAGGGCGCCGGAGTAGGCATCGTAGATTTCCAGGCGCAGGGCCAGCCTGGAGTCACCGTAGGAGCCGCCGGCCATGAACAGGGTGATGTCGCCGCCGATGGCCAGGTCCGCGCCCTTGGCCCTGGCCTGGGCCACGGCCGCCTGCCCGCCGGGCCAGGCCCGGTTTTCCTCGAATTCCATGACCGGGAAGATTTTCTCCTGGAGCCAGATCTGCCAGAAAACCCGGCCAAGCTCCCTGCCGTAGTGCAGCGGGTTCTGGATGCTCTGCCGGAAGCGGAAGGGGAACATCAGGGCCGTAAGCTCCCTGTCGGGGTGGTCCTTGGGGTGCAGATAGACTTCGGGGCGCAGGGGCGTCTTGACCTTGTCTTCCACATAGATGGTGGCGCCGTCGCCAATGTCCATGTTCGCGCCGATACGGCCGCAACCGGTCAGCAGAACGAGCCAGCAAACCGCCAGTAGTGCGAGTGCGGCTCCCAGTGAAGGTGATGTCGTAGTACGGGACATGGTTTCTCCTGCCCTCTCTCACTGCAGGGTGGCGGTGGGGGAGGGCGCTGTCTGGACGGTCTCCATGAGCTGCTGCCTGGACTGGATCAGGCTGTTGCGCAGTTGCATGCGTTTCTGGGCCGAGAGACGCTTGAATTCAGGCCTGGATGTCAGGCGGTCGAGTTGTTCCATGTCCGTTTGGATGCGTTTGATCCTGGAGTGGAACTGGGGCTGCTGCGGCCAGAGGCGTTCGGCCACGGAGGCCAGATCGCGCAATTCCCGGGCCAGGATGCGGAAGGATTCGGGGTCGATCTCCTGGGCTAGGCGCCTCCGCTCCCTGTATTCCTTGATCTTGCGCAGCAACCAGGACTTCATGATTCCTCCATTCCGCCGTTCCCTGTCAGGAAAGCATGGCCCCCAACATGACCGCGGCGAGGATTCCCAGGAAAACAAGGGCCAGCAATGGCGCGAAAATCGCCGCCAGCACGCGGCCATAGGTCGTGTCGTGGACATACTTGAGGCCTATGACGATGAGCACCAAGCCCCAGATGCCGCCGACCACATTGCCGAGCAGCGGGATCACGCCGAGGATGAAGGGTGCGCTGGCATAGGCCGCGACACGGAAGGTGGCCTCGAAACCCCGGGAGCCGGCCTTGAACAGCAGCAGCAGCACATGCTGGATCCCAGCGCCGACGAACAGTCCGGCGGCCATCACCAAGGGATAGATCAGCAGCATGCCGGCGGACATGGCGCCCATCAGGCCGTAGGCCTCCCCGGGAATGTCGGTGTCGGTCACCCCAAACATGAACTGCATGCCCAGGATCTGGAAAACGTACTGGGCGATGAAGGAAACCATGCCCACGAGCACGTAAAAGGCCAAGGGGCGCAGCAGTCCGCCCCCAACGGGCATGGTGCCGAAAAACGATGCCGGTTGGAGCATGACGCGTTTGATGGTCTGGACGAGGCCGGGGAAAAAGCCGTAGACGTCCAGGCGCTCCCAGGGCACGTCTTCCTCGGCGAATGGTTCGTGGTCAAAGTCTGGGCGGTGGTTCCCCCTGGAACCGCGCTCGTCTCGTCCCATGTCATCGAGGCTCTCGAACACGTCGCCCTGGGGCACGTGGTAGGGTGCGGTCGGTCGGGGTGGGGTACGCGGCTGATCGTCGGCATCGTTCAGGGGAGGTGTCTGGGAAGGTGCCTGGGGAGGTGCCGCAACCGGCTTCCCTTCCCGGAGAGGTGGCGGAGTGGATGCCTCAGGACGCGGTGGACGGGGAGTCGTGGCAGGAGCAGGGGGGGTCTTGAGCCCCACGGTGCGGAAACGGAACTTTTCGCCGCATTTGGGACAGGTGGCGACCTCTGCCGTGGGCGGAACTTTTTCTTCGTTCACCGTGCGGCTGAACGTGCATTTTGGACATTTGATTTCCATGTCGATTCCTTGTTGAGAGTGCAATCGCCATTGTACTGGCGAGCGGCCCATTGATCAAGGAGCGATTCTCTGGTCGTGGCCCAAGATAATACCTGTGCGGGGAGGGGGCAAGGGGGCGGAGCAGGTGGCATCACCGTCGCTCGGTGGTGAGAGGCCGGACCCTACCCGAGCAAGGGGCGATGCCTCCTCCACCCGCGCACAGGAATCGTTCCCTCGGCCTCGTGGCCAGAGGGAAACTCGTTTGCTGACGTTGCTACAGGAATATGTTGGCGTCGTGGACAAACAGAGCTTCGATCCCGAGATTGAAGTCCTCTTCCGTGATGTTGAGCTTTTGGTTGATGAGGTTCAGGTTCTCCTCGGTCAAATGCACATCGTGCATGCGGATGGCATTGAGTTCCTGTTGCAACTGGGTGGAGACTTCAGTGATGCTGTTTTCCGCCATCAGCAGGGCGTCGCCAAATTCTGATATCAATCCGGAATTTTGTGTTATGTTTTGGGAATTCTTCGCAACTGTGGTCAATAGTTCACGGACCTTGGTGTCCAGCCCCACGATATCCACCTTGTCCTCCGCGGTCTCGAACGAACTTGCCCGCATGTGGCAATGCTCCGAAGCGTCGAACTCGGCTCGCACGCCGGTGTGCACTTCCAGAGTGCCGGAGACGTGCGTGGACAGATAGTAGCCTACCACGATTTCGGTCTTCAGTCCTCCCACGGTCCAGTTGTCGAATCCCAGGACGATTGTCTCGTCGCCCCCCATTACCACCGTGGTGGCGTTGCCGCCCACCTCCACGCTCATTTTCTGGTGTATCTTGCTGTTCCACTCGCCCTCGGTGCTCCAGCGGAAGCCGCCCTTGTCGTGCTTGGGCTTTTTCCAGCCGTCCTTGTCCCCGCCTTCATCGTCGGTTTCGGGCATGGCGCCCATGCTCATGAGCGTGTTGCCCACGGGCGATTTCAGGAGGATGTGTTCAGCACCGGCCTTGTCCTGCATGTGCAGCAGATTCAGTCCCCCGGTGGTAATCTTGCACATGGTCTGGTCCCGGTTGGTGACCTGGCTGGGATGTTCCGGGTTGGGCACCGCACCGGCGATGACGGGGCGGTCCGGATCGCCCTCGATGAAAGTCAGGAGGACCTCGGCGCCCTTGTGTAAGGGGAAGTGCATGCCATGGGTCGCTCCGGTGTAGGGTTGCACCATGCGCAGCCAGCAGGAGGCGCGGCCGTCCTTGCGACCCGAGAGGTCGAAGGGCAGGATGACCTTGTAGCGGCCCTGATCGTCGAGCTCCGCGTACTGCCCGGAGCCGGCCGCGTCGATGAAGGCGTTGAGGGTCCCGTGGATGCGTGGTTTGGGAGTGACCCTCGGGGGGCGGTACTGCACGTTCGCCGGGATGGCCGTGAAGGTGTTGTGGTAGTCCATGGTGTTGTCCAAGGCGCTGATGACGTTGCGCAGGCCCTGGACCAGATACTCGGCCTGCGCGCCATGATGGGTACAGCGCGTGACAAGCATGGTCTGGTTGCAATCGTTGCGGTAATACCCCTTGAGGGTGGTCAGGAAGCCGGGGCGCAGTTGTGGCACCGTGCTCTCACCGTGGAACACGGTGAGTCCGCATTGCTGTTCCTGGGCGCGGATGGTGGCCAGATGGTCGGCCTCACCTGGACTCAGGGCGCCTTCCCCATACAGGTAGGTCTCGCCCCGGGTGTCCTGGCTGATCCGGCGCTGGGCCTGGATGTTCAGGGACGGTGTCTGGGAGTGGTAGTCTCGGACCTTGACCAAGGCCGGAGCCAGGGACTGCTCCATGGCCAGGCTGTAGACGAACTTCTGCTTGCCGCTGCGGTCCAGCCCGGACGGGGGGGCGTAGGCGACCTCCTTGGCCTGAGGCAGGTCCGTGTGGACGTCCAGGGTGTCGGTGATAACCAGCTTGGTGGCATCATTGTCGCAATCGAAAAAGTAGTAGAGTCCCGCGTGCTCCAGGCGACGGGAAATGAAGTCGAAGAGAGTCTCGTTGTATTGGCAGACGAATTCCCTGCGCGGGTAGTCGTTCTTCAGGCGCAGATCGTAGTCCAGGGGCGAGAGGCCGCCTTGCTCGAGGACTGCGGTGGTGATTTCCGGGAGCGTCTTGTTCAGGAATATCTGGTTGTCGCGCAGCAGGGTCAGCCGCCAGAGCTTGGGCACGAAGCGGGCCTGGAAAAAGGCGTACTCCCCCATGCTCTGCATTTGCCGGAAACTACGCAAGATGCCCGTGAGGGGCAGAAGTCCTGCCCTGGGGCGCATGGTGAACGTGGCGGGGTTGGACATGATATCGGCCAGGTCGAGGTCCTTCTGTTTCGAAGCCAAGGTGATGTCGTACTCGAAGAGGGCCGAGAGGGCGGTGTGTCCGGTGAAAGAGATCACGGCAAAGGTGTCGCCGGGAAGCGCCATGGACGTGAAACTGAAGCGATGCCTGGCTTGGTACATGCCCCCTCCGTTATGGCCTGGAATGCTTTGCTATTTGTTGCAGGGAGTTGGTGGCAAGAGTGCCGTGAGGTCTTTTGCCATATGAGTGTATATTGAAACAGCGCTTTGAGTCACGCAGTTTTTACTACCAAGTTGCCTTTGCCAGCGAAGAGGGCAATTTGATATCGCGCGGCTGGTCTCGGGAATGGGGTGCTCAGCGGTGGGGCAGGCGTGGCCTCAAGACGATGGCTCCGGCCGCGCGGCTGGTGAATGGCCTGCGCGCACGCAGGAGGGATTCCGGATCAAAGGCCGCGGCCAGGACCTCGGGATCACTGCCACACTCGAAGGCGATCTCCCCCCACGGCCCCACCAGGCAGGACTCGCCGGCCAACTCGCCCAGGGGCGAGGGGCCGCAGGCATTGCAGGAGAGCACGAAGCACTGGTTCTCGATGGCCCGCGCCCTGGTCAGGGTACGCAGGTGTTCGGCGCGGACCCCTGGCCACTGGGAGCTGAGCAGCAGCAGGTCCAGGGGGCGCTCCCCTTGCCCGACTTGGTAGCGGAAATACTCCGGAAAGCGCAATTCGAAACAGATGCAGGCACCGCAGAGCAGGTCGCCCACCGTAAAAGGCGCGGGGGGGGCGGAGTCGGGCACGAAATGTCTCTGCTCCACGGAGAGGGGGAAGAGTTCGGCCTTGGCGCGGATGCGGCGGGGTGCCTCGCAGCCCTGGCCGAGAAGGAACAGAGCGTTTTCAGGGCCCTGGGGTGTTCGATTCCAAAAACTGCCTGCAAAGGTCAGGCCCGCGTGCAGGGCGCGTTGGTGCAGCCAGTGCAGGAGTTCGGGAGTCTCGCGCGGCAGTTCGGTGCTCTGGTCGTAGGCAAAGCCGCCCCAGAAGAGTTCGGGCAGGAGGAACAAGGCCGGACGGCCTGCGGCCTGCGTCTCGGCCTGCTCGAGAAATGGGACGAGAGCCTCTCTGGAGCGCAGGACAGGGGTCTGGCAGACGCCAAGGAGCATGGAGTCGCGCTGTGTCATGCCCGGCAACATAGGGTAAATCGTGAAAAATGCAAAGGCGGGCGGGAATTCAGCCGCCCGCCCGGAGTGTCGTGCCTGGGGCTTCGGCTATTCCTGGGAGGCCATCTTGCGGTAGATGTTGGAACCGGCCAGCAGTCTGCTCTGCAGGACCTTGGCCGCGGGCTTGTCCGCGCCAACACCCTGTTCCAGGGGAGGGGTGCCGGGCTTGGGCGGTACGGGAGAGGCGGCTTGCTCGGGTCCTTGTTTGGGCTGCGCGGGTGGTTTTTCCGGCTGTGCCTGCCTGGGGGAGTGCGTCAGGGTGAGATACGGTTTGGCCTGGGCCTGCCGCTGGGGGGCAAGGTTTTGGGCCTGGGGTTGAGGCTGTTGGGCCTGGGCCTGCATGACGTCCGCCTTGGGCCTGGGGGCGACGGGCGGCGCCAGGGGCTCCTGCGCGGCGGGCGCGGCGTGCATGGCCTGGGCAAAGGCCTCGCGCAGTCCGCCGAGGATCTTGATCACCTCGTCCAGAAGACCCTGGTCCATCTTCATGTTCGCCTGCAACAGGCGGGTGTTGCAGAAGAAATACAGGTTGTGGAGATTCTGGGCGATGTCTCCGCCACGTTGGATGTTCAGACTGCTGTCCAGTTCGGAGATGACGTCGATGGCCTTGGAGATGAGGATGCCCTTGTTGGCGTAGTCCCGTTCCTGCATGCGCTCCTTGGCCTGCCTGAGGAACTTGATGGCGCCGTCGTAGAGCATCAGGAGCAGTTGCCCCTGGGAGGTGGTGTTGACCTGGGTTTGGAAATACGCTTGAGCCGCCTTCAACATGCTGTGCTCCTATGGCCCGGACTCAACTGTTGTTCTCGAGCTGTTTGATCTGGTTGCCGAGAGAGGTGTTCAACTGGTCGTATTGGCCGAGCAGGGCCTCGAGCCTGGCGAACTTGAGGCGCAGGGTTTCGGCTCTTTTGGCGAGCCGGGTTTCTTCGTAGTCGATCTTCTTGTCGATGTTCTTGATGATGTCTTCGTAGTTGTCCTCGACAATACGCATGGGGCCGGTCTGGCTGCTGGAGTAGTCCTTGAGCAGGTCGGCGAGTTCGCGAGTCTTGCCCTGCTTGATGCGCACATCGCCGCCGAAGGTGCCGTCCACGCTCTTGTCCAGGACCAGGAAGACGATACCCTTGGCCGGACCTTCCAGTGCCGTGACCTCGCCGGTGTCGTTGTCGACCTTCGCGGCATATCCCCCGATGCTGGCCTTGGTGATGGCGCCAGCGCTGACGGTGTAGGAAACGTCGTAGACCCCGGGCTTGGTGATGCCTTCGACCGAGGAGTAGTACCGGAAACTGCCGCTCTTGACGGACTGGTCGCCGATGTTCTGGGCCGAGAACAACTCGGCCACGCTCTGGGGGTCGATGCGCAGGGCGTCACGCAGGAGATCTTCGTCCAGCACCAGCAGCCCCCTTGTGGCGGAGCCCTGCTCGGCGTCGGTCTTGATGCCCAGCTGGGCCAGGGAGGTGAACAGGTCGCCTGTCTGCGAGGTGTTGTCGTAGTACTCGAAGCCGGCCGCCTTTGCGGCCACGGCCTGTTTGAGTTTACTGTCCACCATCTGGACCGCGTAGTTGCCGGTCATGATGGACCCCTTTTGCTTGACCTCGTCAAAGTTCGTGGCTGCGAAGAACAGGGTGCGCACTTCGTTGATCTTGTCCACGATGGTCTTCACGTTCTCGACGATGCCTTCGTTGTCGACGTTCACGGTAATTTGGACGGTGCCGATCTCCTTGAGGCTGAGGGTCATGCCGTCGATAGCGCTGGTCACCGTGTTGCTGCTGCTGCTTATCCATTCATCCTCGCCGCTCGGCCAGCCGTTGACCTTGAGTCTGGCGTCCTGGTTGGCCTGGGTTTCACTGAAAGCGCCCAGGTTGCCGAAGTTCGCGGTATTGATGGTGAGGTCGGCCTTGCTCCCCAGATCGAGGCCGCGCATCTGGAGATAGTACTTGTCGCCGTCCGAGATGATGGTGGCACGGACACCGGGGTTGTCCGGGTCGGTGTTGATGCGGTTGACAAGGGTTTCCAGGGTGTCGCCGGCGCTGAGATCCAGATTCACGGTGGTGGGGCTGGATTTGCCGGGTCTCTGGTACGTATAGGAGAAGGTGGCGTTGGATGCGGTGACCGAGGACTTCTTGCTGCTCAAGCCGGTGCCGTTCACCCAGATGGAGTTGCGGGCCAGGCTGCCCACCTCGATGTAGTGGGTGGCTGCCTCGGCGGTGCTGTCCGCAGTGGCCGTGAGAACGCTGGTATTGGAGGTCACTGCGTCCTTGGCCAGGAACTTGTTCATGGTGTCCAGCCCCTGCAGGGTGGTGCGCAGGGAGACGATGGAGTTGTTCAGCTCCTTGAGGGCCTCGATCTTGAGTTCCCAGGACTGCTTCCAGAGTTCCAACTGCTTCTTGTGCACGGACTCCACTTCGATGAGCTGCTCGACCATCGTCTGGAAATCGGTGCCCGAGCCCAGGCCCGTGAAGGATATTTTTCCTGAAAGGAGATCTGACATGGCGTGGCTCCCATGTGGGCAAAGTTTTCCTGCAAGAGGTCCCCGCCCTGGGACTGCAAATCAGGTGCCACACATCGGTGCATGAGCAAGGTCCAGACCAAGGACAAGACCCGTGCAGACCAGGGGCGCCACCAGCTACATCGTCAGTTCCACCGAAAATCTTTAGCGCGGCAACGGAATGCAGTGAGGATGCTCAACCTTCGTGAGACAAGGAGGTAAGATGCTCGAAGTCCCGGCGCATGGCCTCGGGATCGCGCCCCTGTTTGCGCGCGATGTGGGGCAGGTTCTCTTCGGCGTCGGATACCCGCAGATAAAGCGGCGCCACGGCGGCAGAGCCGTAGGACGCCCTCACCGCGGCCTGGAGCAGTAGGGCGGGGTGAGGCTGGTCCCAGAGCGGCGGGAGCAGGACGGCGTCCTGGGGCAAAGAGGCTTCCAGGCCGGGATACCGCCGCAGTCCGCTGCCCAGCAGCATGCAGGGGCGTGGGGCCGAGGCGGTCACGCCCCCGAGTTCGTGCAGTGGCACCACGACCGCATCGCCCATGGGCGTGGCACTGCCCGGAGCGGTGGCGATGTCGAAGCCCTGGAGATAGCACTCCCCCCTGCGGGCATGGGTGACGATCCACAGGGTGCGGTACTCCCCACGCAGCACCGGGGGGCAGAGGGCGAGGCAGGATTGGGCCAGCAAAGGCAGGTAGTCGATGCCGGCCAGGGGGATCTTCAGGCCCTTGGCCAGACCCAGGGCCGTGGACAGGGAGAGCCGCAGGCCCGTGAAGTTGCCCGGTCCGCGAACGCAGGCGATGCCGGTCAGTCGTTGGGCCAGGGTCTCGGGCGTCAGGCCCAGGCTGGCGAAGGCGTGGGCCAGGGCCGGCGCCAGAAAACGCATGGCCTGGGCCGGGGCTCGGAACTCCTGCACATACAGGGGCGGGCCGTCTGCCCCGCCGAGCACGACATGCAGATGCTCCTCCGCGGCGTTGCAGGCGATGTACAGCCCCTGGGGCTGTGGAGCGGAACGAGGGTCACCCAGTGGTTTCATAATTTGCCGTGGAGCATGGATTCAATGCCGGCCGTAGAATCGGCCGGCGCGGGGTGCTCACAAGGATGCGCGGCTTCAATGGATCGAGAGCCAGGGGAAATTGCGCTGCAAGTCATTGTACGTCGCCAGGAGCAGGAGCAGCACGATGAGGCCCAGGCCGATCTTGATGGTCAGATCCTGCACCTTCGGGCTCATGGGCTTGCCCCGGACGGTCTCGTAGCCGTAGAAGATCAGGTGCCCGCCGTCCAGTACCGGGATGGGCAGCAGGTTGATGATACCCAGGTTGATGCTGATGAGCGCGGTGAGCCACATCAGGCTGAGCATTCCCTGGCTGGCCTGCTGGTGCACCATCTGGATGATCATGATCGGCCCGCCCACCGAATCCACGGGGATCACCCGCTCGATGAGCTTGATCAGGCCCGTGAACATCAGACCGATCATTTCCCAGGTCTGGACCACGCCTTGGACCGCGGCGTCACCCAGGCCCATGGGCACGTGGATGGTCTGCTCGGAGGGGCCGATACCGATGAGCGGCGTCTTGATCTCCTCGCCGAAGATGTTCTTGGCGACCATCAGCTTGGGGGTGATTCGCAGGGTCATCTGGACCGCGTCGCGCTCCAACACCAGACTGAGTTCCCTTCCTTCGCTACGTTTGACGATCGTGGGGATGTCGGCCCAGTATTGCGTTTCCTGGCCGTCGATGGACAGGACGCGGTCTCCGGGCTGCATGCCGGCGACCATGGCCGGGCTGTCCTCCTGCACCGTGCCGATGATCGGCAGGGAGTGGACCATGCCGCCGACGGCGAACACCAGCCAGTAGAGCACGATGGCCAGGAAGAAGTTGAACAGCGGACCTGCCGCCACCACAAGCATGCGCTGCCAGGCCGGCCGTTTCATGAAGCTCTGCCGCGCGGTGAAGCCTTCGGGCACGTCGTCCTCGCGGCTCTCGCCCACGAGCTGGACATAGCCGCCCAAGGGCACCAGGGAGATGCGGTATTCGGTCTGCCCCCTGACGATGGACAGGAGCTTGGGTGGAAAGCCCAGGGAAAAGGTCTTGACGCCGATGCCCAGGGCCTTGGCCACGAGAAAGTGCCCGAGTTCGTGGAAGGCGATGAGCAGGCCGAAAACAATGATAACGGCGAGTATGCTGGTCATGAGCGCAGAGATAGTTTCCGAAGGCTATTTGGTCAAGGCCTGGGTCGCCTCTTGGGCCATGATCCGGGCCAGGGCGTCCAGTTCCACGATATCTTCCACGGTCTCGGGCGGGGCGGTGTCTCCGGTCTGATAACGCTCCAGGCAGGTGCGGAGCAGGGCCGGGATCTGGTTGAATCCGATCCTTTCCTCGAGGAAGGCGGCCACGGCCATTTCGTTGGCCGCGTTCAGCACCACGCGCTGTCCTTGGCCGCCCAAGGCCGGATCCAGGGTCTGCATGGCCAGGTCCAGGCAGGGAAAGGCCGCGAGGTCCGGCTCCTCGAAAGTCAGGGGGCCGCAGCGCAGGAGGTTCAGGGGTTCCATGGGCAGGGGTAACCGTTGCGGAAAGGCCATGCAATAGGCGATGGGGATGCGCATGTCGGGCATGCCCAGGTGCGCGAGCAGGGAGCCGTCATGGTACTCCACCAGGGAGTGGATGATGCTCTGGGGGTGCACCACCACCTGGATGTCCTCGGGCGGGATGCCATAGAGCATGTGGGCCTCGATGAACTCCAAGCCCTTGTTCATCAGTGTGGCGGAATCGATGGTGATCTTGGCCCCCATGGACCAGTTGGGGTGCTTGAGGGCGTCGTGGGCCGTGACGTGTTCCAGGTCCTGGTAGGAACGCCCCCTGAAGGGGCCGCCCGAGGCGGTGAGCACGAGCTTGCGCAGGTGGCGGATGTCGTGCCCCATGAGGGTCTGGAACAGGGCGTTGTGCTCCGAGTCCACGGGCAGGATCACGGCGCCGCTGGAGGCGCAGACCGTGCGGAAGAGTTCACCGGCCAGGACCAGGGATTCCTTGTTGGCCAGGGCGACGATCTTACCCGCGCCGGCCGCGGCCAGTGACGGCCGCAATCCGGCCGCTCCCACCTGGGCGGCCAGGACCAGGGAGACCTCGGGCAGCGTGGCCAGGGCCACGTACCCCTCCTGCCCCACGACGATTTCCGGATCGTAGCCCAAGGGCAGCAGGGAGCGCAGTCGTTCGGCGCCTTCGGGTTCCAGCACGCCGAGATAGCTGGGGCGCCAGACAGCGGCCTGCCTGGCGAGCATGTCCACGTTGCGCGCACCTGCCAGGGCCACGACCTGGAAGTGCTCCATGTTTTGCTCGACCACCCTGAGGGCGTTGCGGCCGATGGAGCCGGTGCTGCCGAGGATAGTGACGGTGCGGGGGAAATCGCCGGCAAGGCGGGATTCCTGCAACGCGGAAATGTAGGTGCGGGGGGATATTCCAGTCATCGTGGGGTTTGGTCCGGGTGTCAGCTGTTTGCAAGCTGATACAGGGTTCTGCAAGCCATGTAAACCGGCAGGGCCAGAAGCAGGCCGTCGATGCGGTCCAGCACGCCGCCATGGCCGGGCAGAAAGGTGCCGGAGTCCTTGACCTGCTGCTTGCGCTTGAGGGCGGATTCGAAGAAGTCGCCGAACTGGGTCGCCACGTTGAGCAGCGCGGCCAAGAGCAGCCAGAGGGGCAAGGACAGCCCGCCCCAGGGTTTGCCTTCCCAGAGCAGGGCAAAGGGCAGGCTGACGAGCAGACAAGCGAGCATGCCGCCGAAACTGCCGGCCCAGGTCTTTTTGGGGCTGACGGATGGCCAGACCTTTGGACCGCCCATGGTGCTCCCGGCGTAGTAGGCACCGGTGTCCGAAGCGAACACGGCGGCCAGCAGGTAGAGTATCTCCAGGGGGGCGAGGTGGAAGGCGAATTGCAGACTACCGGGCAGATAGGCCAGGCCGCCGAGGAGCAACAACGCTCCCGTGAAGTCCGCGGATGCGGTGTTGCCGGAGAAGTGGAACAGGAAAAGCAAGGCGGCGATCCAGAACGCCGTAATAAACACGATTGCCGCGGCCGGTGGGCCGCTTTGCATGGATGCGAGCAGCAGCGCCGTGCCGAGGCAGAGGTGGAGCAGGGCCGGGAGCAAGGGCCGCTGGGGGCGGAACAGGGCCAGGAATTCGTATTGCCCCACGCAACTGACGATCAGAACCAGGGCGAAGAGCCACCAGCCACCGAAATAGACGGTGCAGCCAAGGACCGGAAGCAACAGCAGGGAGGTGATCCAGCGTTTGCCGTGCGTCGAGATGGTCATGTCGGCTCACCGTTCCGGGGCGGCTCACTGGCCAATCCGAAGCGCCTCTTGCGTTTGGCGTAGGACTCCAGGGCCTTGTCCAGTTCGGTTTCGTCGAAGTCGGGCCAGAGGGTGTCGGTGAAGTAGAGTTCGCTGTAGGCGGACTGGTAGAGGAGGTAGTTGCTGAGCCTGAGTTCGCCGCTGGTGCGGATGATCAAGTCCGGGTCGGGCTGGTTCGCGGTGTAAAGGAAGTCCTTGAAGCGCTCCTCGTCGAGATCCTCGGGGTGGATTCCCTGCTTGAGCAGGTTCTTGCATGCGCGCAGGATTTCGGCGCGTCCCGAGTAGTTCAGGGCGAGGTTGAGGACCATGGCGTCGCAGTGGGCGGTCTTGGCGCAAGTATGCTTGACCGCCTGCCGGGCCAGGAAGGGGAGGTCGTCCAGTTCGCCCAGGATGCAGAGGCGCACGGACTGTTTGATCAGGGTGTCGGTCTCGTTGCCGAGGAACTTGGCCAGCAGATCGAAGAGAAAGGAGACCTCCTCTGCGGGTCTGGCCCAGTTCTCCTTGGAAAAGGTGTAGAGGGTGAGGTGCTGTATGCCGCGCTGCCGGCAGGCGGTGACAGTGGCTTTGGCCGCGCGGGTACCGGCCTCGTGGCCTTTGCTGCGAGGGAGTTGCCTGTTCCTGGCCCAGCGCCCGTTGCCATCCATGATGATGGCGATATGCGAGGGAAGCGGGGAGGTGGCCAGGGCTAGATCTCCATGATCTCTTTTTCCTTGTTTGCAAAGATTTCGTCGGCCTTGGCCACGAACTCGTCGGTGAGTTTCTGCACGTCGTCCTGCCCCTTGCGCATGTCGTCCTCGGTGATTTCCTTGTCGTTCTTCAACTTCTTGAGGCTGTCGTTGGCGTCGCGGCGTACGTTGCGCACGGCTATCTTGGCCTCTTCGGTGTACTTCTTGGCCACCTTCACGAGATCCTTGCGCCGTTCCTCGGTGAGGGCCGGGATGCTGATGCGGATGATCTTGCCGTCGTTGACGGGGGTCAGGCCGAGGTCGGACTTGAGGATGGCCTTTTCGACGTCCGAGAAGGCGTTGCGGTCCCAGGGCTGAATGGTGATGGTGCGGCTGTCCGGGACGGCGATGGAAGCGATCTGGTTGAGGGGCGTGGGCGTGCCGTAATAGTCCACGCGGATGTCTTCCACGAGCAGTGAGGAGGCGCGCCCCGTGCGCAGCTTGGAAAAATCCTTGTCCAGGCTCTGCATGGCCTTGCTCATGCGTTCCTTGCAATCCTTAATGAGCGTATTCATGATCGGTTATCCTCCTTGGACAATGGTACCGACGTTTTCACCCAGGACAACGCGCTTGATGTTTCCCTGAACCTTGAGGTTGAATACGATGATGGGCAGGTTGTTGTCCATGGCCAGGGAGATGGCGGTGGCGTCCATGACTTTCAGGTGCTTTTGCAGGGCTTCGTCAAAGGTGACCGTGGAGTACATGACGGCATCGGGATGTTTGACCGGGTCCTTGTCGTAGACGCCGTTCACCTTGGTGGCCTTGAGAATGGCCTGGGCCTTGACTTCCATGGCCCTGAGGGCCGCGGCCGTGTCCGTGGTGAAGAAGGGGTTGCCCGTACCGGCCGCGAAGATGACCACGCGCCCCTTTTCCAGATGCCGTATGGCGCGGCGCCGGATGTAGGGCTCGCAGACTTCGCGCATGCTGATGGCGGAGAGCACGCGGGTGTCGAGTCCGGTCTTTTCCAGGGAGTCCTGAACGGCCAGGGCGTTCATGACCGTGGCGAGCATGCCCATGTAGTCGGCGCTGGCGCGGTCCATGCCGCGTTCCGAGGCGGCCATGCCCCTGAAAATGTTGCCGCCACCGATGACCAGGGAGAGCTGGACGCCGAGGTTGGCCACTTCGGCGATCTCCTTGCTGAAGGAGTGGAGGGTATCGGTGTCGATGCCGAAGTCTTTGTCGCCGGCCAGGGCCTCGCCGCTGAGCTTGAGCAGGATTCTGGAAAAGCGGAGTGAACTCATGACTTCCTTTGTCTTCCCCGATGCAGGGGGTTGTGGTCGGGCAGGGTGTCAGGACAACGGGGCGGCCTTGGGCCGCCCCGCAAGTATCCATGCAATGTCACATCCGTGCGATGGTACAGCAAATGTGGAAAAGAGCAAGTCGGGCGGAAAAAAAACGGGCTCGAAAGCCCGTTTGACAGTGTTTGGCGTTATTCTTCCGCGTCCGCGCCCAACTCCATGCGCACGAAGCGCCCGATTTCGATCTTCTCGCCCAGCACGGCCACCAGGTCGTTGACCAAGTCCTTGATGGCGAGTTTGTCGTCCTTGATGAAGGGCTGCTCCAGGAGGCAGGCCTCCTTGTAGTACTTCTGCACGCGGCCCTCGACGATCTTGTCGGCGATGTTGGCGGGCTTGCCTTCGGCCAGGGCCTGTTCGCGGTAGATGGATTTTTCCTTTTCCAGCAGGTCCTGGGGGAGCTGTTCGGGGCTGACGCACACCGGGTTGGCCGCGGCGATCTGCATGGCGATGTCCTTGGCCAGCTGCTGGAAGCGTTCACCACGGGCCACGAAGTCGGTCTCGCACTTCAGCTCGACCATGACGCCGATTTTGCCGGTGTTGTGGATGTAGGAGCCGATAAGGCCTTCCGAGGCGGTGCGGCCGGCGCGCTTGGCCGCCTTGGACAGGCCTTTCTGCCGAAGCCAGACAATGGCCTTTTCCTCGTCGCCTCCGGATTCCTGGAGGGCCTTCTTGCAATCCATCATGCCGGCGCCTGTCTTGTCACGCAGGGCCTTGACCGTTTGGGCGCTGATAGCCATGTTCCTCTCCTTGTCATTGGCCGCGAGGGCCAGCGGATATTCTCGATGTACGGCCGCCGAGTCCTACTCGGTTTCAGCGGTCTCGGTCCGAGCTGCGGCAACGGGCTCGGGTTTCTCGTCCAGTTCCTGCTTCTCGGCCTCGGCACCGCGATCCTTCTGGGCGGCCATGCCTTCGAGGCAGCCGTCGGCAATGGCGGTGACGAACAGCTTGATGGCGCGGATGGCGTCATCATTGCCCGGAATAACGTAGTCGATGACGTCGGGGTCGCAGTTGGAGTCCACGATGGCCAGGATCTTGATGCCCAGCTTGCGGCATTCGTTGACCGCGATGGCCTCGCGTTTGGGGTCCACGATGAAGGCCAGCTCGGGCAGGGTCTCCATGTCCTTGATGCCCCCCAGCACGGTGTTCAGCTTGTCCATCTCCCGCTGGAACTGCAAGACTTCCTTTTTCGTGAAACGGTTGATGGTGCCGTCCTCGAACATGGACTCCAGGCGCTTGAGCCGCTCGATGCTGCGGCGGATGGTCTGGAAGTTGGTCAGGGTGCCGCCCATCCAGCGGTTGGTGACGTAGTACATGCCGCTGCGTTCGGCCTCGCCGCGCACCGACTCCTGAGCCTGGCGCTTGGTGCCGATGAAGATGATCTTGCCGCCGTTCGCCACCGTTTCCACAACCCTGTCGTGGGCGCGCTGGAACAGCTTGACGGTCTGCTGCAAGTCCATGATGTGGATGCCGTTGCGCGCGCCGAAGATGAAGGGGCGCATTTTGGGATTCCAACGGCGGGTTTGGTGGCCGAAATGCACACCGGTCTCGAGCATCTGCTTCATTGTTACGTAAGCCATGTGAACTCCTTGAAATGGTTTTTCCTCCATCCCGGCCGTTTCTCCCCCAGATTCCCGGGCAGGGCCGTGGGAACACCACAAGGGGCGGACTCGGGATGTGTGTTGATCATGAACGCATCCACATACGCCCGATGGTGGAAATATGCAAGCCGGTTTTTTTCGATGCAGAAAAAACCGCTCGAGTGCTCCGTTGGGTGGCTGGATGTGGGATGTCAGGGGGTACGGCAGGCGCCCCCTCGATCCATCGATGGGAATCTCCGCTATTGCAGGGGCGAGTCCGGGGGCGATTCTTCCATGAGGTCGGATTCGGCGACCACAGGGTTGATCAGCGTGCCCACGGATTCGATCTCCACACGCACCTCGTCGCCAGGCGCCAGCGGTCCCACGCCAGGGGGCGTGCCCGTGAGGATCACGTCGCCGGGGAACAGGGTCATGACCTGCGAGATACGGCTGACGATCTCGTAAGGTGAAAAGATCATGTCCGAGGTGTTGCCTTCCTGGCGGAGTTCACCGTTGACCGTGGTGCGCAGGGTCAGGTCGTCGGGGTCGGCCACCTGGGTCTCGATCCACGGCCCCACCGGGGCGAAGCTGTCGAAACCCTTGGCCCGGCCGTATTGACCGTCGCGTTTTTGCAGGTCCCGGGCCGTGACGTCGTTGGCGCAGGAAAAGCCGAAGATATGCGGAGGCACGTCCTCGGGCGCCACATTGCGGCAGACCTTGCCCAGGACGATAGCCATCTCGCCCTCGAAGTCCACGTGCTGCGACATTCGCGGCAGCACGATGGGCTGGCCGCTACCGATGACGGCGGAGGGCGCCTTGAGGAAGAGCACCGGTTCCTCGGGGATGGCGTGACCCATCTCAGTGGCATGGGCGCGGTAGTTCACGGCCAGGCAGATGATCTTGGTGGGCACCACCGGCGGGAGCACGGCGCACTGCTTGAGGGGGATGGGACCATCGAGCCCGAGTTCCCTGTTCAGACATTGGACAAAGAGCTGTGGCGCATCCTGCCCCTCGGCCTCGGCCTGGTGCAGGGCGCCGTAAAAGATGTGGTCCTGATATCGTACTCGCAATACTCGCATTCCGTCCTCACTTGTGTGGTTTACGCTTGGGGCAGGCACTCCAACCTATCAGCAGGACAAGCGTGTGTCTAATCGAAAATTCAAGTCTAATCCCTTCCTTGTTTTGCCCCTTGAGGAAAAAAGCGGTATACCCAGCGCATGGAACAAGGATATTCCGAACAACGCCCCCTGCGGGTGCGCGTGGGGTGTTACGCCGGCTACCGGGGCGAGGAGACGCCCCGGTGGTTCGAACTCGGGGGGCGCAGGCGGGAGGTGGACGAGGTGGTGGACCGCTGGCTTGGGCCGGATCATCGCTATTTCAAGGTCTGCTCCAGGGGCGTGCCCGGCGAATTCATCCTGCGCCACGACCAGGAGCGTGACTGCTGGGAGCTGACCTCGTTTCGCAACGCGGGCAGCATCCTCACACACCCATCGAGAGAAGAACCATGAATCGCAGATCGTTTCTCAAGCTGGCATCCGCCGGGGCTCTGGCCTGCGGCGCGCGGTCATTGGCCAGTCCGCATCTGGCCATGGCCCGCGCCATCGCCGGGGAGACACAGGAGCCGTTGCGCTACACAGTGGCGGACTGCCATTTCCATTATCTTGATTTCGTGCAGCAGACCGAAGGCATGCATGCGCTGTTGCAGGCCATGGACGCTTCCGGGGTGGAGCACATCATGTTTTCCGGCATGCCGCTGACCAAGAAGTGGGATGCGGCGGAGCCCGAGGAGCCCAGCTACTACCTGGACGACAACGGCCGCACCTATTGGTACACGGCCACGGACTTCATCGTGGCCCGGCGCTACGAGGAGCTTTCGCCTCAGGACAGGAAGCGTTTCCATCCCTTCATCTGCGGCATCAACGCCACGGACAAGCATGCGGTGTTGCACGTCAAGCGGATGCTCGAGGAGTACCCGGACGTCTGGCAGGGCATCGGCGAGGTCTTCGGCCATCGCGATGACCTGACCAACCTGACCTATGGCGAGACCGCCCGGGTCAACCATCCGGCCATGCAGGCCATCTATGAACTGGCTGCCGAGCGGCGCATGCCGGTATGCATGCACAGCAACGCCACATCCCGGTTCAAGATGGACAGGCCCATCTATATGCACGAGGTTCAGGAGGCCGTGAGCAACCATCCCACGACCACCTTCATCTGGGCGCATGCCGGGCTTTCGCGCTATCTGGACCTGGACCAGCTCGAGTATACGAAGCTGCTGCGCTCCATGCTGGAGAAGCACGCCAACCTGCACATGGACCTCTCTTGGCTCGTGTTCGAGAATTATGTCCTGGCCAAAGGTGGGGGGGCGGTGCGGCCCGAATGGCTGGCGCTGGTGCGTGATTTCCAGGACCGTTTCATGATCGGTACGGACAATATCGGACACTTCGCCACGTACCGCGCGAACGTGGTCAAGTACTACACCTTGCTGGACGCACTGGAGCCCGCTGCGGCCCGGAAGGTGGCCATGGGCAACTTTTTGGCTCTGCTGCCGGAAATGGTAACGCGAGAGGCTGCGAGCAGGGAGGCTGCCTGAGCAGGTGCAAGGCAGCGCCCCCCGAAGTTGTCAGGAAGCCCCGCTGGAGTCTACCGGAATATCGCTGTTTTCGCCCCGGCTTTCCCGCGCGTGCCGGGGCAGGGTGAAGATGAAGGTGGCGCCTTGCCCCAGGGTGGATTCGGCCCAGATTGTTCCGCCGTAGTACTCCACGATCTGGCGGCAGATGGCCAGGCCGAGACCCGTGCCCCTGCTTATGGCGCCGTCAAGGCCTGGGAAGGGCACCTGGTGGAACTGGTCGAAGACGTGCTCAAGTTCGGATTCGGGAATGCCCACGCCGCTGTCCTGGATGCGCGCCTCCACCCCCCCTTGTGGACGGGGTGCCACGGAGACGCGGATGAAGCCGCTGGGTGTGAACTTCAGGGCGTTGGACAGCAGGTTGAGGAAGACTTGGCGGATGCGGTCGCGGTCGGCAACTATGGGCGGCGTTGCGGGATCCAGGTCGAGTTCCACCAGGATCTCGGGGTTCTCCGAGATTTCGGCCTGCAGGATCGCGACCGCGGCGCGCGCCTCTTCGGCAAGATCCATCTCCACGTCGTACCATTCGCTCTTTCCGGACTCGATCTTGTTGATGTCCAACAGCTGGTTGATCAGTCTGGCCAGCCTGGCACCTTCACTCTCGATGACCTTGAGGTTGTCCAGCACCAGGGCCGCGCGCCTGAGCAAGTCCGCGTCCTCTTCGGCCAGGGGCAGAAAGTGCCTCGCTATGCTCTTCCTGGAGAGCTTGGCAAAGCCGAGTATGGAGGTGAGGGGAGTGCGGAGTTCGTGGGAGACCAGGGAGATGAACGTGCTCTTGAGTTCGTCGAGTTTCCGCAGTTGCAGGTTGGCTTCGTTCAGTTCCCTGGTGCGTTCGGCAACCCGTTGTTCAAGCTCGCTCTTGGCCTGACGCAAGGCTTCTTCGGCCAGCTTGCGGTCGGTGATGTCCTCGTGCATCAGGACGAAGCGTTCGGGTTGCCCGGTACCGCCGAGCAGAGGGAAGATGACCACCCTGATCCAGACCTGCTTGGAGGGCAGATCCGGTCGCAGCTTGTGGGCGTTATAGGCCATGTCCGGCAGATAGACCACCTCGCCGGCGCGGGCGCGTTCGAAAAAGGACTGTAATCCTTGCTTCCGCGCGAGGGGATCGTTGAAGACCGAGTAGTCCCGCGGGGGAGTGGAGCCGAACAACCGGAAGAGGGCGGCGTTCACCTGCAGAGTGTGGCCGTCCTTGTCCACAACCTGGATGGACAGGGGGTTCTTGTCGATGATGTCCTGCAAGAAGCTCTCGGCCTGTTGTCGTTGGGCAATCTCTTGCCGGAGCCGCTGGTTCCAGTACAGGATCACGGTCAGGGCGAGGAGCGCGGGAAACAGGGCCAGGAGCACCCACTTCCAGACGTCCGTGGGCTTAAGGCCGTACTCGTAGCGCAGGGAGAGCCATTTGTTGCGAATGGCGGCGTGTTGCTCCAGGGTGAGGGAGACGAGGGCTTTGTCCAGGATGGCGGCCAGTTCGGGCCAGTCATCGCGCACGGCCATGTGCAGCTCGTAATTGCCGTAGGACGTGGGCGCGGCGACCTTCAGATTGGCCAGGCCGTGCTTTTCGATCAGGTAGGTTGCCGCGGCCAGGTTTTCGATACATACATCGGCCTGCCCCAGGGAGACTGCCTGGAGCGCCTCCAGGGGGGTGCCCACAAGGTGGGGGATGACAGAGACCCCATCGCGCTCCAGCCATTGTTGGGTGACGTTGTCCCGGACCAGAGCCACGGTTCTGCCGTGCAGGTCCCCCAGGCCGCCGATGAAGGGTGTGTCCTTGCGGCTGACGATCACCAGCGGGAAGGACAGGAAGGGGGTGGAGAACAGCAGGTACTCCTCCCGCTCTTCTGTCCATGCGGCACAGGCGATGACGTCGAGTTCCCTTGTCTTGGTCCTTTCCAGTACCTGTGGCCAGGGGAGGTTGGATTCCACCAGTGGTTCGAGCCCGAGGGCCGCGAATATGAGCCGGAGATAATCGAAGGCCATGCCCTGGGCTCGCCCCTGCTGGTCGAAGAAGGCGAAGGGCGGGAAGGCCTTGGGGCCGCCGACCCTGACTACGGGGTGTTGCGCGAGCCAAGCCTTTTCGTCTGAGTCCAGGTGAATATCCAGGGCAGGCGGTGGGGCGGATAGGCCCCAGGCATCGGGCAGGGCGATGCCGAGCAACAGGAGACAAAGGAAGAATTGCCCCAGGATATGCCGCGTGTGGCACGTCTTCAACCGAACTTCCCCCTGATCCCGTGCGGTGTGTTGGAAAACCGCCCAGACCCTTCCTCTCGGTTCGACACGAGCGCGAGGGTCTCTTTGAGAGGCTGTTCGCGTTCCGTGCACTAGTTGTTAGCATTTCAGGGTGTCCCTGCCAATCCCGGTGGGGAAGATTTCGTGGGTGGGGTGATGGCAGCGGCGGCTTTGCCGGGAAGTACAATGGACAGCACCGGTGCTCCGGGTGAATATTTGCACTGCTCAGCATGGGCGGGCAGCGTCGCGTGATGCAGTGCCCCGTGATGCGGTGCTTGAGCAGCTGTGTCGGGCATGCGGGGCGGTTTCATGTTTTGTGTTCCAACAAAAGAGGTCGTGATGCGGACATATACGGCAGTGGTGGAACGATGCCCACAGACAGGGCTGTACGTGGGGTATGTGCCGGGCTTTCCTGGCGCCCATACTCAGGGGGAGACGCTGGACGCCTTGCGGGGCAACCTGCGAGAGGTCATTTCCCTTCTGCTCGAGGACGAGGAGCCACGGCTCGAAGGCGAGTTCATCGGCACCCAGACGGTCGCTATTGCCTGACCATGGGGCGCCTTCAGGTTCTCAAGTCTGCGGAAGTAGTGGGGATTCTGCTGCGTCTCGGGTTCGTGGAACCCCGCCAACGGGGAAGCCACAAGCTGTTTCGCCATCCGGATGGGCGGACCACCACCGTCTCTTTCCATTCCGGCAGGGACATCTCGCCGTTCTCCCGCGACAGATAGCAAAGGACATCCACTTGAGCATCGAGGAGTTCCTGGCAAACCGCGGCTGACGATCTTGTCTCTCTCCTACACCACCATCACCAGGGGCAGCACCACCGGGTCGCGCTCCAGGACCTTGCGGAAGAAGCGGCGCAAGGAGGAGCGGATGCGTTCACGCAACTTGTTGTCCTCGCCGGGGGGGATGTTCTCGAAGATATCCAGGATGATGCACTTGGCGTCTTCCAGGTAGTGGGAATAGTGCTGCTCGAAGACAAAGCCCTTGGATTGCACCTCGGGGCCGAGGAGGATTTCCCAGCTTTCCTCGGCAATGACCAGGGTGGCCACCACCAGGCCACCGCCGCCTAGGAGCTGGCGCTCCTTGAGCACGGTGTGCCCCACGTCGCCCACGCCCTTGCCGTCCACGTAGATGGAGTCCACCGGTATCTTGTCTTCCAGTCGGATGCCCTGCTCCAGGAGGGTCAGGGGGTCGCCGTTTTCCAGGACAAAGGCGCGCTCCGGCGCCACGCCGCACTCGATGGCCAGGCGTTTGTGCTTGACCAAGTGGCGGTACTCGCCGTGCACGGGAACGAAATACTTGGGCTTCACCGTGTGCAGCATGGTGCGAAGCTCTTCCTTGTATGCGTGGCCCGAGGCGTGGATGGCCTGCACCCGCTCGTAGAGTACCTCGGCGCCCAGGCGGTAGAGGTTGTTGATGACCTTGGTGATGGCGCGCACGTTGCCGGGGATGAAGCGCGAGGAAAGGATCACGGTGTCGCCGGGGTGGATGTGCAGAGTGCGGTGCTCGTTGTTGGCGATGCGCGCCAGCACCGAGAGGGGCTCGCCCTGGGAGCCGGTGACCAGGAGCACCACGCGCTTGTCCGGCAGGTTCCGCAGTTCCTCGATCTCAACGTAGGTGTCAGGCGGGATGCGCAGGAAGCCGAGGTCCCTGGCGGTCTCGATGTTGGTCAGCAGACTCCGGCCGTTGACAGCAACCTTGCGGCCCGTCTCGTGGGCCAGGTCGAAGACCTCCTGGATGCGCTGGATGTGGCTGGAGAAGAGGGTGACCAGGACCCGGCCCTCGGCCTTGGTGAACAGCTCCAGCAGGGTGGCCATGATTTCGCGCTCGGTGATGGAGGAGCCTTCGCGCTCCACGTTGGTGGAGTCCGAGAACAGCAACAGCACGCCGGGTTCGGAAAAGCGCCTGAAGGCGTCGAGATCGGTGAAGTTCCGGCCCAGGGGCGCGGGGTCGAGCTTGAAATCGCCGGAGTGCACGATGCGCCCCAAAGGAGTTTCGATGCCCAGGCCGAAGCCTTCGATGATGGAGTGGCAGACCTGGAAGAAGTTTACGGCCAAGTCGTCGAAGGCCAGCCTTTCGCCGGGCCTGACCTCGCGCAGATCGGTGTGGCGCTCCAGATCGTGCTCCCTGAGGCGGTTGGCCACCAGGGCCAGGGTGAATTTGGAGCCGTAGACCGGTACTTTGACATAGGGCATGAGCCATGGCAGGGCGCCGATGTGGTCCTCGTGCCCGTGGGTAAGGATGATGCCCTTGAGAATGTTCTTGTGGGCCAGGATGAAATCGAAGCGGGGGATGACGATGTCGATCCCCAGGAGGTAGTCGTCTGGGAACATGAGTCCGCAGTCGATGACGATCATCTCGCGTGGGGTGTGGATGAGCAAGCAGTTCATCCCGATTTCCCCCAGCCCTCCCAAGGGTGTGATGGTCAGTGACTTGGCCGGGGCGGTCATGGGAGCAGCTCCTGATAACTGGCGTTCATTGTGGTATGCAGATCCTCTTTGAAGCGTTCGCGGTCCTTGAGGGAGTATCCGCTCACGTCGATGGGGGGCAGGGCCTTGATATGGACGTCACGGACGCCGGGAGTCAGCATCATGCGGCCCGAGGCCAATACCCGGCCGGAGCCGCTGATGAGCACGGGCGCCACGGGCAGTCCGGTCTTGAGCGCGATGATGATACCGCCGATCTTGAATTCCTGTAGCGCGGAGAGGTCGTGGGAGCGTGTGCCTTCGGGAAAGATGACCACGGTGCGCTCGGAGTTTGCGCTCTCCACGGCCATGTCGATGCTCTGCATGGACTTGCGTCGGTTGGAGCGGTCAATGGGCACGTGTCCGGCCGCGAGCATGGCCTTGCCGAAAAAAGGCACCCGGAACAGGCTCTCCTTGGCCACGAAGTTCAGGATGCGGTCGGACAGGGCCACGTAGAGCAGGGGGATGTCCAACTGGCTCTGGTGGTTGGAGACCACCAGGACCTGCTGGCCCGGAGGCAGCGCGCCGAGCTCCACATGGAGGCGCAGTCCCGCGGCCCAGACCAGGGAACGGCTCCAGGTGCGGCCCACCCAGCCGATTGCGCGCTTGTTCTTGAAGAACCCGAAGAAAATGGCCAGCAGCGAGAAAAAAAGGGTGCTGGGAACGAGAACTGTGTAGAAGAATAGGGTTCGTAGCATCGCAATACCGAATGAGGGCTGAACTGTTCGTAACGAAGCTATGTAAAACAGAACGAAGTGAAAGGCCAAGTAAAAACTTGGGAAGTTTCAGGTTGAAACAACAAGGCGATCAATTGCCGGGGCGAAAGCGAAACAAGGCCGCGTGCGGACGCAACACGGCCTTGTCCGTGAAGAGGAGGGAGACTGGAGCATATTGCCCTGAAATACGTCAGGCATTTCAGGGGCGGAGCATTGGGAAAAACGCGGTATTCTCCAATGCTCCCTACCGCTTGGCTTCAGGCGCGCACGTCCTGTGCGCACGGGTACTGTAACCTTTTCAAGGAGATCGTGCTCTACACGATCAGATCGGCGGAGCGATGGTCACCAGTACTCGCATGTCGCTCAAGGCCCGGACACCGTGCGGTTCGGCGATGTCGGCCACCAGCACGTCACCGGCCCTGGCGGGCAGGGTCGCGTTGTTCTTGCCCAGGAATTGGCCCTGGCCCTCGATGACGGCGATGCTGAGCTGACCCTCGATTTCGTGTGCATGCACGGGGAGTTCCTGCCCCGCCTTGAAGTTGAAGTTCAGGATCTTGAAATAGGGGGAATCGTGCACCAGGTACTTGGAGAAGCCGTTGTCCCGGAAGTCGTTCACCTCGTACAGGTTGATCTTTTTCATGACGTCTCCTCCTTGGATTGTTTCGGACTGTGGAGAGCATCCTACATGAAACTCCTGGTATATCTTTGACTCAGGTCAAAGGGCGGGATTATTTCCTGTGTCTTCGCGTTGACGACGGAAAAGAACCACGAACCCTGGCTCTTCGCCTGTCGGGAAGGAGGCGATGGAGTGACTGGGGTGCGGGCGCGCAGTCGTACCGCCGTAGCGGGGCATGTTCAGGGCAAAATCTCCAGATTGGGGCGGAAGCTCATTGCATGATGCGGCGCAAGCCCTGGAGCAGGACGTTGAAGCTGTGGGAGGTGTTGCCCTCCAATTCCAGGTGGGGGGCGATGTCCCGCGAGACAGCCGCGTAGTTTGATAACCAGATTCTTCTCCATATCCTGCTTCCCCTGAAACACGGTGTAGCGGACGTCCCACCCGATGGGCAGGATCCGGGGCAGAACTCCCTGGAGCATTTCCCGGGCCGAGGGCTCTTCGAGTAGGCAGACCAGGGTGCTCATCGAGGATCGGCCCCTTCGAAGAATCCCTGCTCCCAGAGGTAGTCCATCTGGTCTCCCTCGTTCATGTAGGCCACGATCTGTTCGTCGTCGCGAGCGCGGCGGACCTGGGTGTAGCCGCCCTCCTTCACCAGCCAGTAGACCTCCTCCACTCGGGCGGCGTTGAGAAAGTCAGGGGAGTGGGTGGAGACAAAGACCTGCCCCCCGCGCAGGGCGTAGGCGCGGAATTCCTCGGCCAATTCCCGGAGCAGTCTGGGATAGCGCTGGTTCTCAGTCTCCTCGACACAGAGCAGGGGGTGCGGGGTTGGGTCGTAGAGCAGGGTCAGATAGGCCAGCATCTTGATGGTGCCGTCCGAGACGTGGCGGGCCAGGAAGGGGTCCTCGAAGGCGCCGTCCTGGAACTTGAGCAGGACCTTGCCCTCTTCGGTGATCTTGGACTCGACGTTGGAGATGCCCGGCACGCGGCTTTTGGGCAGGGCCAGAATTTTGTCGAAGATGTCCCGGTGCTGGTTGTAAAGGAATTCGATGACCAGGGAGAAGTTTTCGCCTTCGCGGGAGAGGTGCTCGGCATAGCCGGCCTCCTGCTCGGAGCGCGCCCGGTTGATGTGCAGGTCGGAGATGTGCCAGTTCTCGATAAGGTTGCCCAGGCTGAGCACGGCGGGAAAGCGTTCGAACTGGGCCAGTCCCTTGATCGCCAGGATGTCCGGGGCCTTGAGGGCTTGCTCTTCCCTGTGCAATTCGCTGACGTCGCGGATATCATCGAGTTCGTTGGTCACGGCCATGCCCCGCCCCCTGGAGAAATCCAGGAAGTGCCAGGGCTGGACGCTGCTGCCCCGCCGGTACTTCAGCACTTCGCGTTCCACCTGGGCGCGGCCGTTGTGCTCGCCGATGCTCAGGGAATACGTGATCAACGGGCTGTCGGGTTTGTCCCTGAATTTCAGCTCCACTTCGATGGGGCCTTGGGCCTCGCGGCTGCGGACCTCATGGAAGCCGCGGCTGCCCCCCCTAGCTTGGCCAGGGCGGTGTTCACGTTGCCGGTCATGGCGTCGCGCAGAAAACCGAACATGCTGAAGAGCGTGCTTTTCCCCGTGCCGTTGGCGCCCACGAAGACGCAGAACCTGGGCAGGTCGCTGATAACCATGTCCCTGAAGGGCTTGAAGTTGCGCAGTGCCATGGATTCGATTTTCACGGGGGCCTCCCTTTTCGCAATCAGTGCCGGCCGCGCTGCTACTCCGCCACCCGGCGGATACGGGCGCCCACGGCGGTAAGCTTGCGGTCGATGTCCTCGTAGCCGCGGTCCAGGTGGTAGATGCGCTGGATCTCGGTGCTGCTCTCGGCGGCCAGTGCCGCAACCACCAGCGAGGCGCTGGCGCGCAGGTCCGAGGCCATGACCGGAGCGCCCAGCAGCTTGTCCACGCCGCGCACGTGCGCGCTGCGGCCCGAGAGCTTGATCTTGGCGCCCAGGCGTACCAGCTCCTGCACGTGCATGAAGCGGTTCTCGAAGATGGTCTCCTCGATGACGCCCGAGCCCTGGGCCAGACACATCAAGGCCATGACCTGGGCCTGCATGTCCGTGGGAAAGCCCGGGTAGGGCAATGTGGTCACGTCCACGGCCTTGAGTCGTGCCCCCCGCCGCACGAGCACGCCATGCTCCTGCTCCTCCACCACGAGTCCCATTTCCTGGAGCACGGCCACCACGGCTTCGAGTTCCTTCAGGGGGCAGTGCTCCAGCACCAATTCGCCGTCGGTGATGCCGGCCGCGGCCATGAAGGTGCCGGCCTCGATGCGGTCGGGCATGATGGTGTAGTCGCAGCCGTGCAAGCTGGTCACGCCCTGGATGCGCAGCATGCTGGAGCCCATGCCCGTGATCCTGGCGCCGCAGGCGTTGAGGAAGTTGGCCAGGTCCGCGACCTCGGGCTCCCGGGCCGCGTTTTCCAGGATGGTTTCCCCCTCGGCCAAGCTGGCGGCCATGAGCAGGTTCTCGGTGCCCCCCACGGTGGGGAAGGGGAAGATGATGTGCGCGCCCTTGAGCTTGTCGCAGCGGCCGTGGATGTAACCCTGCTCCAGGTCGAAGACCGCGCCCATTTTTTCCATGGCGGTGAGGTGCATGTCCACGGGGCGCGCGCCGATGGCGCAACCGCCGGGCAGGGCCACCTTGGCCTCTCCGAGCCTGGCCAGCAGCGGCCCCAGGCAGAGCACCGAGGCGCGCATGGTCTTGACCAGGTCGTAGGGCGCTTCGCAGTGCAGGGTGTTGGGCGAGACCACCACGGTGCCGTTGGTTTCGTCGGTGCGCTCGGCGTTCAAGCCCAGGATGCGCAGGAGTTTCAGGGTGGTGTTGATGTCGCGGAGCCTGGGCACCCGCCTGTAGGTCACGTTGCCATCGATGAGGGGGGCAGCCAGGAGTATGGGCAGGGCCGCATTTTTGGAACCGCTGATGCGTATCCGCCCTTGCAGGGGGGTGCCGCCTTCGATGATGAGTTTATCCATGAGGTCCTCTTGAATGTCTCGTTTCCGGCGGGATAGTCAGTTCCGTCGGTAATTGGGTTGGAGATGCTTGACGAGCAAGCTCACTTCGGGTATGTTATAAGACTTCACGGCGGGAGTAGCTCAGTTGGCAGAGCACATGGTTGTGGCCCATGTGGCCGAGGGTTCAAGTCCCTTCTCTCGCCCCATCCGCACACAAGGCGCCGCGCGAAAGTGCGGCGCTTTTTTCATACGCGGTCTTGTTCGCGCGCCTTCCCTTGCCGTCTTGGCCCATGGACTGCTCCCCGTGTTTGGGAATGCGGCCTGTCCGGCATCACCACGTCCATGAGCATGGCGTCCTATGTCGTGTTTCTCACGGCGTCAAGTTCTTCCCGGTTGCGGTGGGGGGCGTCCGGTTGGTCATAGCCTCTTTCGGGACAAAGACCAAGGCCGTGATGCGGCAAGGGGCGCATAGTCCTGCCGCGCGGCGGCGGGAAAGCGGTTCGCGGCGCGAGACGTGCTTGACAAGCCCGGTTCTGTGGTTTCTATTCATCTGTTACTGGGCTTCATACATGGACATCCCGCCTGGGCGCGGTAAAAGCGCCCCCAGGCACAGGCATAAGGAGCACACATGTTCGGTTCCCTTGTCAATAAGATTATCCCATCAAAAAATGAACGCTATATCAAGCGATTGGCCCCGCAGGTCAGCAGGATCAACGACCTCGAGTCCGATATGCGCGCGCTCCGTGACGAGGAGTTCCAGGGGCGCATCCAGGACTACAGGCAGCAAGTGGCCAAGGGCCGGAAGCTGGACGAACTGATCCCCGAGGTATTCGCCCTGGTCCGAGAGGTCGGACGCCGCACCCTGGAGATGCGGCACTTCGACGTCCAGCTCATCGGTGGTATCGCCCTGCACGAAGGCAACATCGCGGAAATGAAGACCGGTGAGGGCAAGACCCTGGTGGCCACGCTGCCCATCGTGCTCAACGCCCTCACAAGCAAGGGCGTTCACCTGGTCACCGTGAACGACTACCTGGCCAAGCGCGACGCCGAGTGGATGGGCGCCATCTATAACTTCCTGGGGCTGAGCGTGGGGATCATCGTCCACGGCATCAGCGAACAGGAGCGCAAGGCGGCCTACGCCGCGGACATCACCTACGGTACCAACAACGAGTTCGGGTTCGACTATCTGCGCGATAACATGAAGTTCTACAAGGACGATCTGGTCCAGCGCGACCTGAACTACGCCATCGTGGACGAGGTGGACTCCATCCTCATCGACGAGGCCAGGACCCCGTTGATCATTTCCGGCCCCGCGGAGGTCTCCACGGGCCGGTATGCCATGATCAACGCCATGACACCGGCATTGAAGAAGGACGTCCACTTCACACTGGACGAGAAATCCAGGAGCGTGCTGCTCAGTGACGAGGGCGTGGCCCGATGCGAGGAGTTGCTCAGGATCGACAACCTCTTCGATCCCAAGCACGTCATGCTGCAGCACCACATCCTCCAAGCCCTCAGGGCGCAGCATCTTTACGCCCGCGACGTGGATTACATCGTCAAGGACGGCCTGGTGGTCCTGGTGGACGAGTTCACGGGCCGGCTTATGCCGGGGCGCCGCCTCTCCGACGGCCTGCACCAGGCCCTCGAGGCCAAGGAAGGGGTCAAGGTCGAGGCCGACAACGTCACCCTGGCCAGCATCACCTTCCAGAACTTCTTCCGCATGTACGACAAACTGGCCGGCATGACCGGTACTGCCGACACCGAGGCCGTGGAGTTCAAGCAGATCTACAACCTGGACGTCATCGTCATCCCCACGCATCAACCCATGATCCGCAAGGATTTCCCAGACTCCATCTTCCGTACCCAGCGTGAGAAGTACGACGCCATCGTCCGGGACATCATCGAGTTGCACAAGAAGGGCCAGCCCGTGCTCGTGGGTACCATTTCCATCGAGAAGTCGGAACTGCTCTCCAAGATGTTGACCAAGGCGCGTGTGCCCCACAACGTGCTCAACGCCAAGCAGCACGAGCGCGAGGCCGAGATCGTGGCCAGCGCCGGCGAAAAGGCCAAGGTGACCATCGCCACGAACATGGCCGGCCGCGGTACGGACATCAAGCTCGGCCAGGGCGTGGTGGACCTGGGCGGGCTGCACATCCTCGGTACGGAGCGACACGAGAGTCGACGCATCGACAACCAGTTGAGGGGGCGCTCCGGCCGCCAGGGAGACCCCGGCAGTTCCCGCTTTTACCTTGCACTGGACGACGACCTGATGCGTCTCTTCGGCTCGGACCGCTTCTCCGGGCTTATGGAACGCCTGGGCATGGAAGAGGGGCAATCCATCGAGAACAAGATGGTCTCCAAGGCCATCGAGAACGCCCAGACCCGGGTCGAGAACCACAACTTCGACATCCGCAAGCAGCTCTTGGAGTTCGACGACGTCATGAACCAGCAGCGCGAGGTCATCTATTCCCTGCGCCGCGAACTCATGCACAGCCAGGACCTCGAACCCCTGGTGCACGAGTATCTCGACGACCTGCTCGACGACTACTACGCCCCCATCCAGGAAACCAAGGGCAAGCCGGACGAGGAGACCGCGGACTTGGTCCGTAGCCGGCTGGAGGAGATTTTCGCCCTGCCGCAGATGCGCAAGGGTGAGAAAACCCTGCCGGAAAAGGATGCGATGCGCCAGGCCGTGCTCGACCACCTGGACACCCTCAAGGAGGCCACCCAGGGGCAGAACCAGGAGTTTTTACGCTTTTTCCTGCTCGACTCACTGGACCGCAACTGGAAGGAGCACCTCCAAAACATGGACCACCTGCGCGAGGGCATCGGCCTGCGCGGCTACGGCCAGAAGGACCCCAAGCAGGAGTACAAGCGCGAGGGCTTCGAGATCTTCCAGGAGATGCTGCACATCATCAGGGAGCACGCCTTCCGCAACCTCTGCCGGCTGCGCGTGCAACTGGTGGCCGAGGAGGAACTCAAGCACGAGGAATCGCCCACCAATCTCAACTACTCCGGTGGAAGCCAGGACACGAAGAAGCAACCCGTACGGCGCAGTGAACCCAAGGTGGGGCGCAACGATCCCTGCCCCTGCGGCAGCGGCAAGAAATTCAAGAAGTGCTGCGGTGCCAAGTAGCGGAGCCTGACGCTACGTCTCAGTCAAGACCGCGCGGCCGGGACAAGAAAGCCTCCTCGGACTGATGCAGACACCCGGCTGAGGCATCCGGTGATGCTTCGGGGCAGGGATCAATGCAGCAGGATGCTGAAGGGCAGGCTCTTCTGTCCGGCCGCGTCTGTCCAGGTGCCGGCGAAGGCGCCGTGGGCCATGACGCCCTCGAACACTCCATTGAACACGCCGTCCACGGACTCGTGCAGGGTGAGTCGATCGCCCCGGTGCGTGCCGGAGAGTTGGATGGGCTTATTCTGCTTCGTGTAGACGTACTCGCCGGAAACCGTATCGCCGTCGAAGAGCAGGCCCATGACGATGGGGTATTTGCCGGCGATGGTTCCCGAGTAGATCACGTCAAAGGCGTCTTCCCGGCCGTTGCCGTCGGTGTTGTAGAAATACTGTCCCTCTGCGTAGGTGAAGCTCACGGTGCCGGCTTCCTCGTAGCGCCCCCCGCTCATGACGTAGTGGGTGGTGCCGTACTCCGTGGCGCCGCCCCGCACCATGGTCTTCAGATCCTTGTAGCCTTCGTTGGAGGAGTCGAGTTCAAAGAGGTAGCCGAAGGTGTTCAGCAACAGGCGCATGCCTTCCGGGCCGTCGTGGATGACCCAGGTGGTGCAGCCCCCGGAACCGCAGAAGTATCCGTGGGTGACGGTCAGTTCGGTTCCCTGGCCCAGGCTGAGGTCCTTTGGTTCCACGCGCAGTTCCTCGATGCCCTGGCCAGGGTCCGAGGGGTCGATTTCGCCCACTTGCGTCAGGAAGTCGTACGCCTGACGAGCCAGGAGATCATTGTCCACGGCCTGGGCTGGTGTGCTGGAAACCGCGAGCACGCAGGCCAGAAGCAACGACAAGACGAGAGGGAGTCCGCGGCTGGTGCGATTCCTGACAATACTCATTGTCAGTCCTGTCCTTTTCCTGTTTTCAGGTCATGATACCGGCAGGTCCGGGATGAAGCACGGGCCGGGCCGCTCCCAAGAGGGGCAGTCCAGCCCGCACAGGCGATTCCTGGCCGTATCCGCTGTTGTATGAGCACATACCCCACAATCTTATGCCAGGATCTGCGTACGCCGGCGCATGTTGCCCCCTGCCGGCGGAACAGCATGAAGTAGCTATAGCCAAAGGCTTGGACCGAAGCAAGTAGATTTGTGCCTGGCAGGTGCGACACGGGCTTATCCGGACAATGTCCGGATTCTCTGCCGCACGCACTGCAAGAAGGAGTGGGAGAAATGATCACCGGCAGCGAATCCAAGACAGAGCGTACCGACATTCGTACCAGGGCGAGTGTGAAGCGTCTGCTGCAGGATGCCGCGGGAAATCATTTCATGAGCATTGCGACTTCGATCCAAGCACCTTCGACCCCATTCAATTGTTTCTGATCTTGAAGGACCTGAAAAACTGCTGGAAAAAGGGTGACAGGTCGCCATATTGCCGCGTCGAGGGGTTGTTTTCGGTAGACATGGCCCGGAGGCCCGGAACGAGAGAACACTTATCATCCAGTACCGATTCTGGTAGTGTCCAGACAGCCCCACTGCGACATCGGACACCCATGAACCCAGGCTCCCCATGCGCATTCGCACCAAACTCCTGCTCCTGCTGTTGACCTTTTCCCTCCTGCCCATGCTGGTTCTGCGATTCGTGAACCAGTCCGCGGTGCGGGGCATGAGTACGGAGATCGCCGAGCAGGTCGGAGCAAAACTTGTCCAGCGTGCCGGCATGGCCCTCGGGCAGCAGGCCGAAGGGCATGCCTTTGTGCTCATGCGCGAGCGCCAACTCTTGGAACTGGCCCTGCGCGTGCAGGCCGAACTTCTGGAACGGGCGATTTCCGGAAGGGCGGGGAATTCAAGAGAAGGCTCCCCGCACCCCGGCGAGCCAATGCTTTCGGACAGGCATTGCCTGCTGCGCCCCAGCGGCCTCTGTCCCCCGGAACCTATCCATTATGACAGGTGGCGCTTTTTTCAGGGCGCGGATTCGCCCGGAGCGGAACAATTGCTTTCCCTGACTCCGGCACTGCGTGAACTTTCCGAACGGTTTCCGGGATTGTTCCTCTGGCAGTTCGTCCGGCTGGAAACAGGCGTGGAGGCCGTATTCCCGGATACAAACCTCATGCCTGGTGGCATGCGAGGCATGCATGGACCTGAATCAGGAGGCGCGGTGTCAATGGCCGCCGTGCCTGCCTGGCATGCGTGGCACGAAAGGGCGTTGAAGGTCGGGAAACCCGTATGGAGCAAGCCCGAAGTCGACCCACTGACACGCAAGCTGACCATTACGATGTCCATGCCCCTGCACATGCATGAAGGGAACGGAGCTGGCGAGATCGTGGGCAGCACGGCCATCGTGGTGGAGATGTCCGCCCTGCTCAAGGCCGAGGGGCACCATCAGGACGTCTCGAACAGGGTGGATTACCTGGTGGTGGAGCCAGGGCAGGCGCCGGACGGCAAGCCGGGGCTGCGTGTCCTGGCCCAGGTGGGCACGTCCGGGGAAGAGCCCCAGCCAGTCGCCAGGCGCGGGCACATGTGGCGCGCTCAAATCGAGGAGAAATGGGTGCAGTCCGAAACCCCCGAGATTGTGCAACGGATCGTGGACGACATCAGCAACGGGCGCCCTGGGGTGTGGGAGCTGATGCATCGGGGCGAGCCCTCCCTTGCGGCGTACGGCAGCATGGGCGCGGACGGTTCGGCCCTGATGCTGCTGGTGCCCAAGGCCGACGCCACCAAGGACGCCGAGAGCGCCCAGGTCTACGTGCTGGAGCGCATCCGCCGCGAGATGATCAGTTCCGGCCTGCTTGTGCTGGGGGTTCTGCTCACCGTCACGGGTATCGCCGTGATCCTCTCCCGAAGATTCACCCGGCGTATCGAGGAACTAGCGGATGGTTTCGGCAGGGTATCGGGTGGTGATTTTTCCGTCCACCTCGCGGTGCGCACCAGGGACGAGGTCGGAGCCCTGGCCACGGGATTCAATGCCATGGTTCCTGCCCTGGAGGAGCGCATCCGCATGCGTCAGTCCCTGGAGGTGGCGAGCGAGATTCAGCAGCGGTTTCTGCCGGCACGCGCCCCGGAAGTCCCTGGCCTGGATCTGGCGGGCATCAGTAACTACTCCGAAAGTACCGGAGGCGACTATTTCGACTTCATCCCCCGTGAACAGGGGTGCGGCCGCATGGCCCTGGCCGTGGGTGACGTCACCGGCCACGGTCTGCCCGCGGCCCTGCTCATGACCACTGCCCGCGCCCTGCTCAGGCAACGTTCTTCCATGCCTGGGGGGCCGGCCCAGGTGGTGGTCGACGTCAACACGCAGCTCTTTCGCGACGTGGACCAGACCGGACGCTTCATGACGCTGTTCTTCGCGGTCTGGGACCCCGCGACCTGGGAACTGGCCTGGTGCCGGGCCGGCCACGATCCCGCCCTGCTGTTGGAGCCCGGCGGGGAGTTCAGGGAATTGCAAGGCCAGGGCCTGCCCCTGGGCACCGTGGGGTACTGGGAGTACGAGGAGCAACGACGCGTGCTGGAGCCGGGGAGTCTGCTGTGCATCGGCACGGACGGTGTCTGGGAGACCATGAACCCGGCGGGAGAACTCTACGGCAAGCAGCGGTTGCGAACGGTCTTGCTGGAGCGCGCGCATCTACCGGCTCAAGAAATCATCCAGGCAGTGCTTCGGGACCTGGAGCGTTTTCGGGGAAACGCCCCCCAGGAGGACGACGTGACCCTGGTGCTGCTCAAGGTCAAGCCGTGCGACAAGGACGTTGGGGGCTAGGGGCGCTTCGCGAAGCGCCCAATGACACCGGTCGGCGTTGGAGCGAACCCCGGTGTGTTGCCACGACGCAGGTGGAAGGGCGGCTCGCGAGCCGCCCCTACGGTCGAGGCCGGAGGGTGCGGGATTTTTCGGCCGGGCGTTGTTTCTCGCATCTTTGGTTGCGGCCTTTGCACTGTGCCGCAGCCCCGCCCTCCGCAAAGGGCTCTTGACCATTGACGAACCCCCTTTGGGGGCACTATGCAGGTGTCCACTTCTTCCGGGTGTGGTGAATCGGTCGGGATTGTTTCCGGCCGTCACCTGAAGCACAGAAAGCAAACAGCGGGGGCGCCGGCGCGGACTTCCCCCCGCAAACGAGGTTGCCATGCTCTTGCCCATCCCACAAGGATACAGCTTTTCGTCCCTGTCCGCCGGTTTCAAGAAACACGCGAAGCCGGACTTGGCACTGTGCCTGAGCGACCGTGACGCGGTCGCGGCAGCCACCTTCACCACCAACGCCTTCCAGGCCGCGCCCGTGCTCGTGGGCAAGCGCACCCTCGAACAGCGGGAAACGGTTCGGGCCGTGTGTATCAACTCCGGCCAGGCCAACGCCTGCACCGGGGAGCGGGGGCTCGAGGACTGCCTGGAGTCACGGCGTCTGGTGGCCGAAAGCCTGGGCATCGCCCCGGACGAGATATTGCCTGCTTCCACCGGGGTCATTGGCGTGTGCATGGATATGGAGCGTTGGCGACAGGCCGTGCCCCTGCTGGCCGAGGGCGTGGGCAAGACCGGCGCCGAGGCCTTTTCCAGGGCCATCATGACCACGGACGCCTATCCCAAGCTCTCCTGGCGGCAAGTGCCCTTTGGCGGCAAAGGGGAGATCAGGCTCCTGGGCATGGCCAAGGGCGCTGGCATGATCTGCCCGAACATGGCCACATTGCTGGCCGTGGTGCTCTGCGACGCCGCGCTGCCCGCACCGCTCTGGCGTGGAATGTTGGGCGAGGCCGTGGCCGGGAGCTTCAACCGCATCACGGTGGACGGCGACACCAGCACCAATGACACGGTCTATGCCCTGGCCAACGGTGCCTCGGGCATTCGGGTGGAGGGCGGAGACCTGGACTGCCTGGCCGCCGCGCTCACCGACGTCTGCATGGAGTTGGCCTCCCTGATCGTCTCGGACGCTGAGGGCGGCACCAAGGTCATGCGCATCTCGGTCACGGGCGCGGCCACGGACAAGGACGCCGACATCGTGGCTCGTGCCGTGGGCAACTCGCCTCTGGTTAAGACGGCAATATACGGCCGCGACCCCAACTGGGGGCGCATCGTGGCAGCCGTGGGCCGTAGCGGCGTAGCCGTGGATCCCCAGGCCGTGACCCTCGAGGTCAACGGCGTGCCCCTGTTCAGGAACGGTATGCCCGTGACCGGCTCCACCGGCAGCCATACGGACAAGGAAACGGTGCTGGCCGCCTCCATGCGCCGGCAGGAGATCACTCTGGACATCCACATCGGCGACGGCGAGGGTAGCAGTATTCTGTTGGCCGCGGACCTCGGCCACGAGTACATCAGCATCAACGCCGAGTACACCACCTGAGCGGATAAGGGGGAGGCATGACAGAGTGTGACTTCAACGAGAATTTCAAGGGCCGCGGCCAGATGACGCGTCTGGCCGACTTCCTCTTCGAGGTCGGCATGCTCAGGCGCACGCCGCGCTCCGGATTTCAGTTCCTGGGCAGCCGGCAGGAGGAGAATATTGCCGAGCATTCCTTCAGGACCGCGGTGGCAGGCTACGTCCTGGCCCAAATGGCCGGGGCCGACCCCACCAGGACTGCGATTCTCTGCCTGTTCCACGATCTGCACGAGACGCGTACCGGCGATTTCAACTATGTGAACCGGCGTTACAACTCCAGCAAGCGCTCCCAGGCCTTGCGGGACGCCACGGCAGGCACCGGGTTGGAGGAACTGCTGCTCCCCTTGTGGGAGGAACTGGAGACCGTGGAGACGCCCGAGGCCCGGCTGGCCCAGGATGCGGACCAGATCGACATCATCCTGGCCCTCAAGGAGGAGCAAGACCTGGGCAACCCCTATGCCGGCAAGTGGCTGGATGCGGCCATGGGCCGGCTGCGTACCGAGGAAGGCAAGGCCCTGGCCGCAAGCATCCGCCAAACCGACCACACGGACTGGTGGTTCAAGGGGCCGGACCCGAGCTGGTGGAGCAACAAGAACGGCCGCAAGAAAACGGAGCCGACCACGACCGGGGACCGGGAACCCTGACCATGCGCGTGGCCGTGCTCTCCGACACCCACATGCAGGGGGCGGACGCCTGGTTCGAGGCCGTGTACGAGCGTCATCTGGCCACCGCGGACATAGTCCTGCACTGCGGCGACATCACCGGCGAGCCCCTGCTGCATTTTCTCTGGCAGCATCCGGCTTTTTATGCCGTGGCCGGAAACATGGACGGCTGGACCCTGCGCAACGCGCTCCCTCCTACCAGGATGCTGGAGCTGGAGGGCCTGCGCATCGGCATGGCCCACGGTTGGGGCTTCCACGAGTCGAATATCGGCAGGAGCGTGGCCCAGGCCCTTGGCCCGGAGGTTGACCTGATCTGCTACGGCCACACCCACGTCTTTGCCTGGGAGGAGTACAACGGTGTATGGCTGCTCAACCCCGGTTCCCTGACCGGACCGCGCAAGGGGCCGTGCTCGCTGGCCGTTTTGACCCTCTTCCAGGGGCGCGCGCCCGAGGTGGAAAGGATCGTCGTGGAGCCCCATGGGAGTGAATGGTGACGGGTTAGGGGCTGCGGTCCACCGCTGCCCGCATTCACGTCCGATGTAATTCATGCAACCCTCAGTGGAGCACGCATGTCTGAAAAAACAGCACTGATCACCGGCATCACGGGCCAGGACGGCGCCTATCTCGCCCGCCTGCTGCTGGGGAAGGGCTATGCCGTGCACGGCATCAAGCGTCGGGCATCCCTGTTCAACACCCAGCGCGTGGACGACATCTACCAGGGGCCGCACGACGAGAACCGCCGGTTCTTCCTGCATTACGGCGATCTGGCCGACTCCACCAACCTGATCCGCATCGTGCAGGAGGTGCGGCCCGACGAAATCTACAATCTGGCGGCCCAGAGTCACGTGGCCGTGTCCTTCGAGAGCCCGGAATACACGGCGGACGTCACGGCCCTGGGCACCCTGCGCCTGCTCGAGGCCATCAGAATATTGAACCTCACGGACAAGACCCGCTTTTACCAGGCCTCCACCTCGGAGCTTTACGGCCTGGTGCGGGAGGTGCCGCAGAACGAGAAAACGCCTTTCTACCCCCGCTCCCCCTATGCCGTGGCCAAGCTGTATTCGCACTGGATCTGCGTGAACTACCGCGAGGCTTATGGCATGTATGCCTGCAACGGCATCCTTTTCAACCACGAATCGCCCGTGCGCGGCGAGACCTTCGTGACCCGCAAGATCACCCGCGGCCTGGCGCGCATCAAGCTGGGGCTGGCGGATCGTCTCTACCTAGGCAATCTCGACGCCCTCAGGGACTGGGGGCACGCCAAGGACTACGTGCGCATGCAGTGGCTCATGTTGCAGCAGGACGAGCCCGAGGACTACGTCATCGCCACCGGCGAGCAGCACTCGGTGCGTGAGTTCGTGGAGTTGGCGGCCAGGGAACTGGACATGGAGATCCAATGGCGCGGTTCGGGCCGGGACGAAAAAGGCTACGACACGAAGACGGGCGCGTGCGTCGTGGCCGTGGATCCGCGTTATTACCGCCCAACGGAGGTGGATACCTTGCTGGGAGACGCCTCCAAGGCCAGGGACAAGCTCGGCTGGGAACCACGGATCAGCTTCCGGGAGCTGATTCGGGAGATGGTGGAAAGCGATCTGTACGAGGCCAGGCGCGTGGATCTCTGCCGCAAGAGCGGTTTCGACATCTGCGAGCCCCAGGAGTAGGCCATGCAACCAGGGGACAGGATCTATGTTGCGGGGCATCGCGGCCTGGTGGGCGCGGCCATGGTCCGTCGGCTCCGGAGCGAGGGCTTCGACAACCTGCTTCTGCGCTCCAGCGCGGAACTGGACCTGCGCGAGCAGCAGGCCGTGCGCGGGTTCTTCGAGGCGGAGAGGCCGGACTACGTGTTCCTGGCCGCGGCCAGGGTGGGCGGCATCTTGGCCAACGAGACCCGGCCCGCGGATTTCATCCGCGACAACCTGCAGATCCAGACCAATGTCATAGACGCGGCGTACAGGGCAGGGGCGAAGAAGCTGCTGTTCCTGGGATCGTCCTGCATCTACCCCAAGCACGCACCTCAGCCCATGCAAGAGGAGCACCTGCTCACCGGCCCCCTGGAGCCCACCAACGAGTGGTATGCCGTGGCCAAGATCGCCGGACTGAAAATGTGCGCGGCCTACCGCCGGCAGTACGGATTCAACGCCATCAGCGTCATGCCCACCAACCTCTACGGCAGCGAGGACAACTTCGACCTCGAGGACTCCCACGTCATCCCGGCGCTGCTGCGCAAGTTCCACGAGGCCAAGGTGGCCGACGCCGAGCACGTTTTGGTCTGGGGCAGCGGCGCCCCCCGCAGGGAATTTTTGCACGTGGACGACTTGGCCGACGCCTGCCTGCACCTCATGCGACACTACGACGAAGAGGGGTTGATCAACATCGGCACGGGCACGGACCTGACCATCGCCGAACTGGCCACCCTGATCGGGGAGGTGGTGGGCTTTGCCGGGGAGATTCGCTACGACAGGAGCAAGAAGGACGGCACGCCCCGCAAACTGCTGGACGTCTCCCGACTGGAGCGCACGGGTTGGAAGCCTCGCATCGGCCTGCGCGAGGGTCTGCGGCAGCTCTACCGGTGGTACGTTGACGCCCTGGCCACGGGTAGGGTCAGGCAGTGATTCGCCCCATTCCGCGGGCTATTCCAGAAGTGCCTGTGAAAAGCGCTTTTCCTTCCGCCGCTTGCGGCGTTCGTGGAATCCCGCCAGTAGATGCCACTGCACCGGCACGATGAACAGGGTCAGGGCCGTGGCCGTGCACAGGCCCGTGACAAAGGTCGAGGCCATGGTGCCCCAGACCACAGAGTAGCTGGGGAAGCCTATGGCCATAGGCAGCAGCCCCAGGCTGGTGGTCATGGTGGTGAGCAGGATGGGCCTGAGCCGGATGCGGATGCCCTCATCCACGGCTTGCCGGCGGCTGAGCCCGGCGGCGTACTTCCTGTTGATGAAGTCGATGAGCACCAGGGCGTCGTTGACCACGACGCCGGTGACTCCCACCAGGGCCACGAAGCTGTTCACCGTGAACACGGTCTGGGTGACCAGCTTGCCCACCACGACGCCGATGAGCGAGAAGACCACGGCCGAGAGGATGATCAGTGGTTGCAGATAGGAGCGGAACTGGTTGGCCAGGATCAGGTACATCAGCAGCACGGCCACCAGGAAGGCATAGGCCAGGGAAGTGAAGGAGCGCTGCGTGCTCTCGAACTCTCCGCCGAAGTCGATGGCCGCGCCGTGGTACCTGTCGCGTATGCCCTCGTAGAACCGCCGCACCTTTTGCACCACGGCCGTGGTGGAGGTGGGGGCTTCTGGTTCGAGGTTGGCCTCGATGGTCACGGCGCGGTCACCGTCGTGGCGTTTGAGGTGGCCAAACTCGGTATAGGTCTTCACCTCGCAGAGGTCGGCCAGGGTCACGGGGCCAGCCTCGTGCTCCAGCAGGGGGATGTTCAGTGACTTTTCGGGTTCGGTGAGAAAGCCAGGATCCACGGACAGCTTGAGGTCCACCTCCTCGTCGGGCAGACGGAACTTGCCCACGAAGCGGCCGTCCAGAACGCTGGCGGCCAGCCTGGCCACCTGTGCCGGGGTCAGGTCGAATTCCGCGGCGTTGTCCTCGCGCACGTGAAAACGGAAAATGCGATTGGGGCGCCCCTGGTCGTTTCCCAGGTCCAGGAGGTGGGGGCCTGTTTCCGGATTATCCCGCAGGAAGCGCAGCACTTCGTCGGCCAATTCCTGCACCGCCTTGGGATCCGCCCCCAAAACGCGCACGGTGACGTCCTTGCCCGTGGGCGGTCCGCCTTTTTCCGCGCGCACCCGGATACGGAACCCGTTGTTTTCGAAGCGCTCCACCAGGCGGCGGCGCATGTTGTCCAGATGCCGCATGGGGTCGTTGTTCTCGGTATCCCGGAACGCCTGGTCATCCTTGGAGGGCAGGGTCACGACCACGTTGCCGTAGTTGTTGCCGTATATCTGTTGATAATCCTCGGTGACGTAGAAGCCGGCGTAGCCCTGGGCCGAATCGGCCATGCCCGGTCCGTCGGCCATGACGAAGCGCTGGATCTCGCGTAGTTTGTCGTCGATGCGCTCAACGGGAATGCTCGGCGGGCCTTCGAGGTTGACGTAGTAGAGATTGTAGTCGTCTGGGAAGAACTTGATGCGGATCAGGGGCACGATGCCGGTGGCCGAGACGTACATCACCCCAGCCGCGCCCAGGAAGGCCAGGAACACGAGACTCAGGCTCAGGAACCGGAAGCGCATGGTGAAGCGGGTGACCATCCGGGTGACGAAGCGCGCTACGGCCATGAGCAGATTGTCCTTTTCCTGCTTCCTGGCGGCATGCTTCGAGCGCGGCCCCCAGTCCTTGTAGTGCAGTGGCAGGATGAACAGGCACTCGATGAGCGAGGCCACGATGGCGAAGGCCACGGCCTTGGGTATCAGGGCGAAGAACTCCCCTGTGGAGCCGGTCATGATCAGCATGGGCAGGAAGGCCGCCACGGTGGTGGTCGTGGCCGAGATCACGGGAAAGGCCACCTCGGCCGTGCCGTCCACGATGGCCTGGAGCAGGGGCTCGCCCTCCTGCTGATGGCGGTAGATGTTCTCCACCACCACGATGGCGTCGTCCACGATGATGCCCGAGACCAGCACGAATGAGAACAAGGTGATCTCGTTCAGGGAGTTGCCGGTGAGGTACATCAGGATCATGGTGGTGAGAAAGGAGAAGGGGATGCCAACAGAGGTCAGGCCGGCATTGCGGAATCCCATGAAATACCAGAGGATCAACGAAACCAACAGCACACCTACCACCATGTTCAGGCCCAGGGTGTTCATGGCGTCGTTGATGTACACCGTGGAGTCCTGGGTCAGCACCAGATCCACGCCCTGCGCCTCCAGGGAGGGCAGGGCCGTGGCCACGATCTCGTCCACCTTGGCCTTGATGTCCAGGGCATTGCTCTGCTCGGTCTTGGTCACCGAGAGGGTCACGGCGTCTCGGCCGTTGACCGAGGTGATCACGAAGGGGTCGCGGTAGCCCATCCCGGCGTGGGATGCCACGTCGCGCACCCGCACGAAGGAACCGTCCGCGTCGCGGCGCAGGATGCTCCGCATGACCTGTTCGGGGGAGCGGAACTTCTCGTCCACCTTGACCACGAACTCGCCCCTGCCGTCGGAATAGTCGCCGGCAGGGATGGAGACATTGTGCGCGTCCAGGGCCGTGGCGACCTCGTCGAAGGTCACGCCCAGGCGCCGCATGCGCTCGGGGTCGAGCCAGACGTGAAATTCCCGTGTATACTCCCCGCGCAGGACCACCTCCTGTACCCCGGGGATACGCGAGAGCGAGAGCTTGAGTTCCTTGGCCATGAGGCTGAGGGCGCGGTTGCCCCGCTCTCCGGCGAGGTTCACGTTGACCACGGGCAGCCAGTCGCTGGTCTTGATGTTGATGAAGGTGGGCGGATCCACCTCGGCGGGCAACTCCTTCTGCACCGTGAGCACCCGGAAACGCAGTTCGTCGTAGAGTTTATCGTAGTTCGTGTCGTCCAGGAACTTGACCACCACCTGGGAACGCTCCCTGAAGGAGGTGGACTGGATGAACTCGACGTCCTCCATGCCTTCGATGGCGTCCTCGATCTCACGGGTGACCAGGGTTTCCACCTCGTCCGGGCTGGCACCGGGGTAGTAGACCGAGATGAACACCTTGCCGAAGTTGACCAGGGGGTAGCGCTCCACGGGCATGGAAAGCAGGGCGAAGGCCCCGATCACGATCATCAGCACGAAGATCAGGTTGAAGAACACACTCTGGTACAGGGTGAAGCGGACTACGGCCTGTATGGCCTTTCCCGATGGCGGGGTGGGCACGGAGGCGTTGTCGAAATCCATGTTCATGGGATGGTGGGCGTCAGGGCAGAGCGGGCATGGGGAGGGATGGGTTCGGCGTCTGTCAGGAGGGAGACGGCTCCTCGTTTATGCCCTGCAAGCGAGCGTCTTCAGGATCGAAGACCTTGTTCTTGAGCAGGAACAGGGCGATGCAGCGCATGCTCGCGGGGTTGGCCGCGGCGGCCTCGGGCAGTTCCAGGCCCAAGGCGTTGAAGCGCTCGGCGTAGATTTCCAGCTCTGTCTTCGGCTTGGACTTGCGGCGGTGCATGGTGGACCCTCCCCCTGGTGGAAGTGCGCAATAGCGAGGGGAGCGTCGTTGCAACTCGGAAAGCGCTCCCCATGCCTTGTGTCTATGCCCCATGCCTGGGGTTCCTGACAAGCCCTTGGGGCGTGTTCAGGGAGGGTGAGGGGGGGGTGATGCAGGCACGAGGAAGGGGCCATGGCATCAGGAATCGGCCAATGCAAGAAGCTTGTCGCGGAAATAGCGGAAACCGGTGGCACGGTTTTCGTCATGGAAAACTCCATCTAAGGTCTAGGGCTTGATCTTAGCGGTCTTCTCCAACATATTGTTTTAAAACACTGAATTTATTCCGTCCAGATAGCATCCGACAGGATGCATGAAAAAGCCCCTCGCGTGTAACACACGCAAGGGGCACTGTTGGCAGACATGTTGTCGCGGAACGGTGCTGAAGCGCGCTACTTCTTCCCCCGCTTGGCGGCCACGCCCCGGCGCAGCCAGTCGTACCAGGCCTCCAGGCCGTCGCCGTTGCGGCAGGAGACCTGGAAGATCTCGATGTCCTTGTTCAGGGCGCGGGCAAAGCGTTTGGCGGTCTCCAGATCGAAGTCCACGTAGGGCAGCAGGTCGATCTTGTTCAGGACCATGGCCTTGGATTCTGCAAAGAGCAGGGGGTATTTCTCGGGTTTGTCGTCGCCCTCGGTCACGGAGAGCAGGGCCACCTTGCAGTCCTCGCCCACCTCGAACTCCACGGGGCAGACCAGGTTCCCAACGTTCTCGATGAACAGGATGTCCAGGCCCTGGATGTCCAGACTCTCGATGGCGTCGAGGACCATGCCGCTGTCCAGGTGGCAACCGCCCTGGGTGTTGATCTGCACTGCCTGTGCCCCTGTGGCTGCCACGCGGCGGGCATCGTTGTCGGTCATCAGGTCGCCTTCCACCACGGCCATCTTGAATTCGTCCTTCAGGGCAGTGAGGGTGCGCTCCAGAAGGGAAGTCTTGCCCGAGCCGGGGGAACTGATGAGGTTGGGAACGAAGATGCGCTCCGCGGCGAAACGTCGCCTGAGCTGCTCGGCGATGCGGTCATTGGCTTCCAGTATTCTGCGGACAACGGGTATTTCCATGACGGGCTCCAGTTATTCTGCTTCCAGGGTGTCGAGATAGAGTTCCTTGCCCGAGAGCACTTCATGTCCGAAGTCCTCGCCGCAGGAGGGGCAGGGCATGATGAGCACGCTCTCGTGTTCGGGTTCGAACTCGGTGCCGCAGGACCAGCAGCGCACCCGCAGGGGGATCTGGTCGAGTTCCAGGCGGGCGCCCTCCAGATCGGTGCCCTTGGTCAGCATCTCGAAGGCGAAGAGCAACGAATCCGGGACGAGTTGCGTCAGGCGGCCGTATTTCACCCGAACCAAATGGAGGCGCGTGGCCTCGTGCTTTCTCAGTTCATTGCGGACGATGTCCAACAGGCTTGCGGCGATGGATGTTTCATGCATGGTCAGGGGTGATAGCAACAAAACACCGTCTCCGTCCAGAGGCGAGGACGGCAACGATCGTCAGGAACAGCGGGTGCGGTCAGCCGCGATGTTTGAAGGAATGCAGGTCGAATCCGGCGATCTCCCTGGTGATGGTTTCCTGCCTGGGCCGCAGCAGCAACCACCAAGCCACGCAGAAGAAGGTGAGCAGGCCGCCACCCAGGAGCCACTCCACAAGGCTGATTCTGTCAACTTCGATCATGGAACCGCCTCACGACATAAGATTGTTGATCTGAAGCCCCCAAGCCAGCCCCGCAACGACATGGGAGCAGAGAACAGTGACGTGATGGACCCATACCAGAGAGCCGGTAAAAATGTCCAGACTTTTTCATTGAAAACTAAAGAAATTTTTCAGAATCATTGCGAAGGAATGGACCGGTGGGCCGCGCTCCAGCTGACCATGCCCATTTGGCTGTTTACAATAGCCTGCTTCAGATACTAAGAGTTTCTGAAGGTTGGTGGTTGCTGAAACGTTGCCGTTCGATCGGAATCAAAGGGCCTGGAGTCGTTGTCTATGTATCTCGCCGTAAGCGTGACCCTGCTCGTGCTGGTACTCTGGTTTCCCTTGGCCATGTCGGCCGGGATTCTGCGCAGGGTTTTCGGTTTATTCGACGCAGCGTTGTCCAAGTCCCTGGTGCAGGGCAAGGATGCCACCAGGACCGAGCCCGGAGCTACCAGACGCAGGAACAGCATCATGGGCTGGATAGGGGCGGTGGTGCTTTTTTTCGCCGTCACGGCAAGCCTGCCTTCACCCCCGGAAGTGGAGCAGGATCGAACCAGGGAGCGCATCGAGCGTCTCTACGACATGGGACTCAACGCCTTGCGCATCGAATACGCGGATTCCCTGCTCAACGATCTGCGTTTCAACGAGACATTGGTGCGGGCCATTTGCAGAGGAGTCCCCCCGGTGGTGCACGGCAGTCATATATACTCCCTGCGCTGCACGCTGCTGCAGAACGCGCTGGTGGGCATAAGCGTGGTGGACAAGGGAAGAGAGGTCTTCACCGGTACCTGGGTGATACCCTGAGGCGACTGCGTCGGAGTGGTCACGGAGATTCGGGCTGGACCTGGGCGTGACCAGCGGAAATTGCTTGATAAGGATGCGGACGTAAGGCAAGTTGCCCCTGCCGTTCATCGTGAAAAAACGCCGTTGACAGATTTTCCCGAGACACCTGTTTGGATTTTGTTGTACGCAAGGCAGGCCTCTTCCCGTTCGCGCTGCCGCGCGACGGATTGTAAAGGAGAACAGGCATGTACGTTGGACTCAAAATGATCAAGCGAGGGGATTTCGCCACGGGCACGTTGGACATGCAGGTTTCCGACGCCGAGAAACTGATGCTGCTCAACCGGCTGTGGATGCTGTTGGTGGTGGACGGCGACACGCTGCTCGGTTACGTGCGTAAGGAGGATGTCAAGGCTGCCCTGCCGTCCCTGGCCACCAGCCTGAGCAAGCATGAACTCAACTACCTGCTCTCCAAGTTGAAGTTGGAGAAGATCCTGCGCAAGGATGCCCCCACGGTCCTGCCCGAATGTGAGATCGAGGAAGCGGCCCAGATGATGTACGAGCAGGACTTGGCAGGCCTGGCCGTGGTGAACAAGAACAACAAGCTTGTCGGGTATATCAGCCGCAGCGTGATGCTCAAGGTGCTGGTCGAGGAGATGGGCCTGCTGCAAGGTGGCTCGCGCATCGTCTTCGAGGTCGTGGATAGACCCGGCGTCATCCACGAAGTCTCGGGCATCATCAAGGATTTGGGCATCAGCATCATCGCCACGGGCACGTTTTTCCACAACGGGCGGCGCATCGTGGTCATCAGGGTCCAGAGCGACGACCCCGGCCCCATCGTCAAGTCCCTTACCGACGTCGGCTACAAGATGGTGGGACCCGAGCAGTTCGCCGGCGAGTGGAGTTGAGCATGCCCCTGCTGGAGGTCAAGAACGTCACCCTCTCCTTCCGGGGTCTCACGGCTCTGCTCAACGTGAGCTTTCAGGTGGAGCAGGGACAGGTGGTCTCGCTCATCGGCCCCAACGGAGCCGGCAAGACGAGCATGCTCAACTGCGTCAGCGGCCGCTACCATCCCGACGAAGGCGCCATCACCCTGGACGGAAAAAATCTGCTCTCCATGCCGGCATTCAGGCGCACCGAACTGGGGCTTTCGCGCACTTTCCAGAACATCGCCCTGTTCCGCGGCCTTTCGGTGCTGGACAATCTCATGGTGGGGCGGCACAGCAAGATGGACTACGGCCTGCTGTCGTCCATGCTTTACTGGGGCAAGGCCAGGCGTGCCGAAGACGCCCATCGCCGCAGGGTGGAGGACGTCATCGACTTTCTCGGACTTTCCTCCCACCGCCACCATATCGCGGGGCGGTTGCCCTATGGGGTGCAGAAGCGCGTGGAACTCGGCCGCGCCCTGGCCGCGGAACCCAGGCTCATCCTTCTGGACGAGCCCATGGCCGGCATGAACCTCGAGGAAACCGAGGACATGGCGCGCTACATCCTGGACATCAACGAGGAGTGGGGCATCACGGTGCTCCTCGTGGAACACGACATGGGCGTGGTCATGGACATCTCGGACCATGTGGTGGTGCTGGATTTCGGCAGTGTGCTGGCAACAGGCGCCCCAGAGGAGGTACAGCGGAACGCGGAGGTCATCGCAGCCTACCTGGGCAGTGAACAGGATCATTTCCTCGGTCGTTGACGGCCGAGACAGACAGAGCGTGGGTGGACATGACCCGGACCTACGAAACAACCCTGCCGGCACTGCTCCTGGAGAACGCCGCCAAGTGGAGCCGGCGTACCGCGTTGCGTGAAAAGGAGTGGGGCGTCTGGCAGCCCTACACCTGGAGCGAATACGCCTCGATCACGGCCGAGTTCGCGGCCGGCCTGCGCGCCCTGGGCTTGGGCAAGGGCGACATCGTCATCTGCATCGGCGACAACCGGCCTGAATGGCTCTGGGCCGAGCTGGGCATCCAGGCCCTGGGCGGCATGTCCCTAGGCCTGTACCAGGACGCTCCGGCCGACGAGATCGCCTACGTCTTCGAACTTGCCAAGGCCAAGCTCGTGGTCGCCGAAGACCAGGAGCAGGTGGACAAGATGCTCGAGCTGCGCAAGACACTGCCCGAGCTGCGCTACGTTGTCTACCACGATCCCAAGGGCCTCTCCAATTACCAGGTGGAGGGGTTGCTCTCCTTCGACCAAGTGCGGGAAAAGGGCCGTGCCGAAGCAGCGGCCTTTCCACGGTGGGTGGCCGAGGTGACCCCTGACACGCCCTGCCTTATCGCCACCACCTCGGGTACCACGGGCCGACCCAAACTGGCCGTGCTCTCCCACCGCAACATGCTGGCCATGGCCCACAACCTGGGGGTGGTGGACGAGAAACACCCCAGCGATGAGTTTGTCTCCTTCCTCCCCCTGGCTTGGATGGGAGAGCAGATGATGGCCGTGGCCTCGTCCCTGCTCTTCGGCTTCACCGTGAATTTCCCCGAAGAGCCGGACACGGTGCAGGAGAACATCAGGGAGATCGGCCCGCATCTGATCTTCTCGCCCCCCCGCGTCTGGGAGAATTTGGCCGCCAAGGTCCAGGTCAAGATCATGGAGACCACCTGGCTCAAGAGACGGCTGTACAACCTGTTCGCGCCCATCGGCCTGCGACACGCGGACGCGGTCTTTTCCGGCAAGAAGCCAGGAGTCGGATTGAAACTGGCCTATCTCCTGGCACAGTGGGGCCTGTACCGTGCCCTGCGCGACAGGCTGGGCTTTTCGCGCATCCGCTCCGCCTCCACCGGGGGCGCGGCCCTGGGTCCCGACACCTTCCGCTTTTTCCACGCCCTGGGCGTGAACCTGAAGCAGATTTACGGGCAGACCGAGATCGCGGGCATCTCCTGCATCCACCGCGACGGCGCCATCGACTTCGACTCCGTGGGCGAGCCAATTCCCGAGACCGAGATCATCATCTCCGAGCAAGGGGAGATACTTTCGCGCTCCCCGGCGGTGTTCCTGGGGTACTACAAAAACGAGAAGGCCACCCAGGAGACCATCCTGGACGGTTGGTTGCTTTCGGGCGATGCTGGTTTCTTCAACGAAAAGAACCAACTGGTGGTCATCGACAGACTCAAGGACGTGATGCACCTGGCCGACGGCACGCGCTTCTCCCCCCAGTTCATGGAGAACAAGCTCAAGTTCTCGCCCTACATCCGCGAGGCGGTGGTGCTGGGGCGCGACCGTGAATGCATCGCGGCCATTCTGTGCATTGATTACGAGATCGTGGGGCGCTGGGCCGAAAGCAAGTTGTTGACCTACACCACCTATCAGGACCTGGCGGCAAAGGAAGAGGTCTACGGCTTGATCAAGGCGGAGGTGCGGGCCATCAACGCCAGTCTGCCCAAGGAGACGCAGATCCAGCGGTTTGCCCTTTTGTTCAAGGAGTTGGACGCGGACGACGGAGAACTCACACGCACCCGTAAAGTGCGGCGAAGCACCGTTGGGGAGCGTTACGCCGAACTCATCGAGGGACTGTATTCGGACAGGGAGCGTATCGAACTGACAGCCTGCATCCAGTACCAGGATGGTCGCATACGCGAGATGTGCGGCCCCATCCGCCTGGAACGGGTCTGAGCCGCCCGTCATGGAAGCGGTGTGAGGCGGCCGGCGTTCGGTAATGGAGCAGGAGGCGCGGTGGGAGCAGACAGGAAAACGGATCGGGGCGGGAAGCTCCTTTTGGCGGGACTCCTGATCACCGTGATCGGAGGCGGGCTCCGCTGGTTCGCGATCAGGTACATCAACGATAACCCTGTGCTGGTCATGGGCGCGGCCATCAGCAACATGTTCGACAGCACGCGGCACCTGACCTTCCAGGAACGGGCCATATTTTTCCTGGCCGACTACGGCACGCAGATCAGCCTGGCCGGAGTGGGGGTCATGATTCTGGCCCTGGCCCTGAGACGGCAATGACGGCACGAGACGGAAGACAACAAGGATACTCATGGAATACTACATCCAGCTGATCATCAACGGCCTGGTGGTGGGGAGTATCTACTCCCTAGTGGCCCTTGGGTTCGTCATCATCTACAAGGCCACCAAGGTGGTGAACTTCGCCCAGGGTGAGCTGGTCATGGTGGGCGCCTACATCTGCTTTTCCCTGACCGTGCAGTTCCAGCTGCCATTTCTGGTGGCTTTTCTCATGACCTTGGTCTTTTCCATCGTCCTGGGCCTGCTCATCGAGCGCATGGTCTTGCGGCCACTCATCGGCGAGCCCATCATCAGCGTGATCATGGTCACGGTGGGGCTTTCCACGGTGCTCAAGTCATTGGTGCAGCTGTTCTGGGGCACGCAGATCAGGGTCTATCCCCAGGTTCTGCCCCAGGATCCGGTATTCATCGCCGGACTGCCCGTGGCTCCGGTGTATATCGCGGCCTTTGTGCTCTCGCTGCTGCTGTTCTCGGTTTTTTCCCTGTTCTTCAAGTACTCGCGCTACGGCATCGCCATGCGGGCCACGGCCTATGATCAGATGGCCGCCATGAGCATGGGCATCGGCATCAAGAACATCTTCGCCATGTCCTGGTGCATCGCGGCGGTGGTCTCCAGCATCGGCGGTGTGATTCTGGGCAACATCAACGGCATCAACTCCCAATTGGGGCATTTGGGACTGAAGGTCTTTCCGGCGGTGATCCTGGGTGGCCTGGACAGCCTGCTGGGCGCGGCCCTGGGCGGATTGGTCATCGGCGTACTGGAAAACATCTGCGACGGCCTGGCCAAGCAGTTCCTCGACCTTGGCGGCTTCAAGGAAGTGGCGGCCTTCATCTTCCTGGTGATCATCCTGATGATCAAACCTCACGGGCTGTTCGGCACCGAAGAAATTGAGCGGGTGTAGACCATGCAGGGTAAATGCGGACTGTTTTATACCGACTACCGGCAAGAGGCGGGGCTGTTCAAGACGGGATTCCTCAGGGCGTGGATGGTGCTGTTTTTCGCCGTCATGCTGGCCTGCCCGCTGGTTCTGAACAACTACCATCTCTCGATTCTGAACCTGATCAACATTGCGGTGATCGGCGCGGTTTCGCTGAATCTACTCACCGGGGTCTGCGGCCAGATATCCCTGGGGCACGGCGCCTTCGTGGGCGTGGGGGCCTATGCCGCGGCCTGGTTCGCCAGACACGGGCTGCCCTTTTTCCCGTCGCTGTTGTGCGGGGGGCTGGTCACCGCCTGCGTGGGCATGTTTTTCGGCATCCCCTCGCTACGGCTCAAGGGCATATATCTGGCCATCGCCACCCTGGCGGCGCAGCTGATCCTCGAATACGTGTTCCTGCACTGGGACGCGGTCACCGGTGGACTCAACGGCGTGGCCGTGGCCTCGCCCGAGATCTTCGGCTTCAGCTTCGACACCGACGGCAGGATGTTCTACCTGACCTTCTGCTGTGCCGTGCTGGTGACCCTGCTGACGTCCAACATCATGCGCACAAGGCACGGCCGGGCCTTCGTGGCCATTCGTGACTACTATCTTTCGGCCGAGATCGTGGGGGTCAGTCTCTTTTCCTACAAGCTGCAAGCCTTTGCCATCAGCTCGTTCATGGCTGGAGTGGCCGGAGGGCTCTGGGCGCACTACACCATGTACCTCACCCCCGAGCCCTTTGGCATCGGGCTGTCCATCAGCTACCTGGCCATGATCATCATCGGAGGCTTGGGCAGCGTAATGGGCAGTATCTTCGGCGCGGTCTTCCTGACCATCCTCCCGGAGGTACTGAATGTCGCGGCCAGCTGGGCAGGGGGATTCTTCCCCAACGTGAGTAACTATTTCCTGGCCATGAAGGGCGGCATTTTCGGTCTGGTGCTGGTGCTGTTCCTGATCTTCGAACCCGAGGGGCTCGTGCGGCGCTGGCGCCTGACCAAGGCTTACTGGAAGTTGTATCCATTCGCATATTGACATAAAGGTGTGCATGACGTGTAAAGGACGCGAAGTTCCGGCAGATACAACCTTGTGTGACCGAGACTGTTGCACGGGAGCCCGGAGCCAATACATGCGCCACTGTCGGGCAATCCGGCAAAAACCATACTACGAAGGGAGAGCTGCATGAAACGTTTGATTCTCGCAATGATTGTTTGTTTGGCTTTATTTCTGGCTGGTGGCTGTGCGGACGACTCCAAGGAAGCCGAAAAGCCGGCACCCGCCCCTGAACAGGCGGCACCCGCCGCCGAACAGCCAGCCGCGGCGCCCGCCGCGCCCGCCGAACAGCCCGCGACTCCGGCACCGGCCGAAGAGCCCAAGGCGGAAACAGGGGAGATCAAGATCGGCGTTATTTCCGACCTCAGCGGCCCCACCTCCTCGGTGGGCACTCCCTATGCCGACGGCATCATGGACGCGGTGCGCTACATCAACGAGCAGGGCGGCATCGCCGGTCGGCCCATCAAGGCCATCCAGGTGGACTACGCCTACGACGTACAGCAGGCCCTCACGGCCTACAAGCGCTTCAAGAACGAAGGCATCGTGGCCATGCAGGGCTGGGGCACCGGCGACACGGAAGCCCTCACCGGTTTCGTGGGCAAGGACGAGATCCCCACACTTTCGGCCTCCTATTCGGCCCACCTCACGGATCCGGCCAAGGCTCCCTACAACTTCTTCAACGCCGCGGACTACTCCACGCAGATGCGCGCGGCCTTGAAGTATCTGCGCGAGAACTGGGATCAGAATCGCGCCCCCAGGGTGGCATTCGTCTACCCCGACCACCCGTACGGCCTCTCGCCCATCGCGGCGGGTAAGGAATACGCCGAGGAACTGGGCTTCGAGATCGTGGGCGAGGAGAACGTCAGCCTTAACGCCACCGACGCCACGACCCAGCTCCTGCGCCTGCAGAAGACCGAACCCGACTTCGTCTGGATCGGCGGCACCACTCCCTCGGCTGCCGTGATCATGAAGGACGCCAAGAAGTTGCAGATGAACGTCACCTTCTTCATCAACATCTGGGGCGCTGACGAAGACACCTTCAAGCTCGCCGGCGACGCGGCCAACGGCCACCTCAGCCTCCAGACAGCCACGGTCTACACCGACGACACTCCGGGCAACGAGCTGATCCGTACGATCACCGGCGGCAATCCCAAGATGACCCACTACATTCGTGGCTTCTCCTCCATGCTGACCATGGCCGAAGGGCTTCGCCTCGCCGCGGAAAAGGGCGAACTCACCGGCCCGAACATCAAGGCGGCCCTGGAGACCTTGCGGGACTACGACCCCATGGGTCTGACCCCGCCCATCAGCTTCTACGCCGACGACCACAGGCCGAACATGGCCGTGAAGCTCTACCGCCTCAAGGACGGCGCCATGGAACTCGTGGCCACCGAAGCCCTGGAGCGCAAAAAGGAATGGCTGGGCAAGTAGCCACGCACATGAGTCTCGCCACGGGGGGGCCCGCGACGGGCTCCCCCTTTTTACAAGGGCCCGAGGGTCTGTTATTGTACGCAACAAATCAAGGAGTCCCGACGTCGTGTACATGCTGCAAGTGGAAAACGTGGAAGTCGTCTACAACGACGTCGTGCTCGTGCTCAAAGGGCTTTCCCTGCGCGCCGAGCGCGGCGGGATCACGGCCCTACTCGGTGCCAACGGCGCCGGCAAGTCCACCATGCTCAAGGCCATTTCCGGCCTGCTCGACGCCGAGGACGGAGAGGTCACCGAAGGCAAGATCATCTACGAGGACAAGAACATCACCCACCTCACCGCGGACAAGATCGTGCGCTCCGGCATATTCCAGGTCATGGAGGGGCGGCATGTTTTCGAAGACCTCACGGTGGAGGAAAACCTGCGTTGCGGCGCCTTCACCCGCCCCGTCAGGGAGTTCGCCGACAGCCTGGAGTTGGTTTACGGCTATTTTCCCAGGCTCAAGGAACGCCGCAAGCAGCTGGCCGGCTACATGTCCGGCGGCGAGCAGCAGATGCTGGCCATCGGCCGGGCCCTGATGGCCAAGCCCAAGCTCCTGCTCCTGGACGAGCCCTCCCTGGGGTTGGCGCCGCTACTGGTGGAAGAAATTTTCGAGATCGTCGGCCGGGTCAACCGCGAGGAAGGCGTGAGCATCCTCCTGGTGGAGCAAAACGCACGCGCGGCGCTGAACATCGCCAGCACCGGCTACATCATGGAAAACGGACGCATCGTGCTCGACGGCAAGGCCGAGGAGCTGCTGAACAACCCCGACGTGCAGGAATTCTATCTCGGTCTTTCCCACGGCGGCGACAAGCGCAGTTACCGCGAGGTGAAACACTACCGCCGCCGCAAACGCTGGCTCGGATAGTGCTTGGGATGACACATGCCGACACTCAAGGGCGTCTATTCCTCCAAGAAGATCGGCCTGCCCAGCATCGGGAGGCCGCGCCGCTCTGACCCGCGGAAGCGGTTCTTCATCGCCTGGGAGCACGACGCCGACTACATGATCGTGCAACCCCTGAACCAAAACCTCATTCAGGTGGGGCACAAGCGCTTGGTCCCGCTGGAAGACTTCCAGACAGCCTACACGCTTGAGCCGGAGTACCATGTGGACCCGGAATCCTCCTCGGTACGGCCCATCTGGCGCGCCCAGGAGAGTGAAGCGGAAACACCTCCCGAAGCATCCCTGGCCACGTCACTCGAAGCGCGGCCGGTCCCCGATGTGCAGGAATCTTCCCTGGATGCAACCTTTGAAGAGCCAAAGGAGCCCACTCCAGGGGAGTTGGAGCATGACTTCAGCACGATCCTGCCAGATGATGGCGTGGACGCCCGCCCCCTTGGTCCGGACGGAACCCCCAGGCCGGAGCGGTCCGAGGGGGACATCGCCGCGGGAAAGGTGGCCCTGGACGCCGAACCCTTTGACAAGCCTGGACTCGCGGGCATACGCCTCACTCGGGAGCGCACCGAACTGGAGCGTGTCGAGCGCGAGATGCAAACGGCCTTTGCCCTGGGCATTTCGCACCTCAAGCGCGGCAACATGGAACGCGCTCGGTCGATTTTAACGGATATCGTGGAGACCAAGGCGAACTTCCTGCCCGAGCACAAGCACATGTTCAACGACTTCGGCATCGGCCTGCGCAAGAGCGCGGTCCATGACCTTGCGCTGCGGCATTATCTCCGCGCCTTGGAGCTTGCGCGGGACGACGAGAACTTGCACCACAACATTGCCAGGGTTTACTGGGAGATGGGAGATCTGGATAACTGCGGCCGTTATCTGGAAAAATCCCTGGAACTGAACCCAAATCTTCGGGAATCGCAGCTGTTCTTGCGCTTCTTGCAGCGGCACAAGCAGAAGAAGAAGTCGTCCGCCATTCGCGAGCTGTTCCAGTTTGGGGGCAAGGACAAATGATCGACGACCATGCCGAACGCACCGACCGCCTGCAACGCGCGCTTGCGGAAGAGTGGCTCCAGCGTCCAGAGATTCTCAACGTTCCCGGCCGCTCCCTGGCTTGCAAGATCGATCCCTTCTACTACCTGGCAGTGCATCCAGGGTTCCTGGATTTCCTGGCCAAGATTGGCGGCATGTTCCGCAGGAACGTGCTCGCCTCCCTGATCCATACCGGCAACCTGCTCACCGCGCAGGCGGACAAGTCCCCGGCCATCCGACTGCACCTTCTTTGGGGCGACGCCGGGGAGCAGGACGGCCGCCTGGACGTGAACTTCATCCACAATTCCTTCATCGATCGCGGTTTGAAGCTCTACGCCCGGAGCGAGTCGGAGTTGCCCATCTCGGGCCTGCGCATCCACGCCTCGGAGCGGGATGTCGTGGCCAGCTTCCTCGAGGGCAAGACAGAACTCCAGAGCCTGGCTTTCGGGGAGTGAGGGCGCCGGCCCCCCTGCCGGCGAATGTCTTCCAGCTTCAGCCTTCCCGGCGAAAGGCACGGCCCAGGCCGGCCGGACCCGCACCCCGCCCCGACGAGAGGCGCAGGGTGATCACCAGAACCGCGATGGTCAGGAGATAGGGCAGGGCCTTGAGCACCCAGATGGGAATGAATTCCACCCCCGTGGCCTGGAACAGGAACTGCAAGGCCGTGAGCCCGCCGAAGAGCAGGGCTCCGGCAAAGGCGCGCACGGGATGCCAGGTGGCGAAGATGACCATGGCGATGGCGATCCAACCCTGCCCCATGGTCATGTCCTCCTTCCACCCCGGCGTGTAGGCCAGGGAGAGATAGGCTCCCCCCAGGCCGGCCAACATGCCGCCAAAGGCCGTGGCGCCGTAGCGCAACAAAGTCACGTTGACTCCGGCCGCATGGGCAGCCTCGGCGTCCTCGCCCACGGCCCGCAGTTTCAGGCCCAGGCGGGTGTGGAACAGAACCAGCGTCACCAGGGGCACCAGCAGGCAGGAAAGGTAGACCAGGGGCGTGTGCCGGAAGAGTATATGCCCCAGGACCGGGATGTCCCCGAGCCAGGGGACGACCATGGTCTTGAAGCGCACACCCACCTCGCCGATGAAGGGGCGCCCCAGGAAATTGCACAGGCCCATGCCCAGGATGGTCAGGGCCAGGCCGGAGAGGGTCTGGTTCACGCACAGGGTCACGGCAAAAAAGGCATGGATCAGGGAGAAGAGTCCGCCGGCCAGCAGGGCCGTTCCGGCCGCGAGCCAGGGATCGCCGCAGGCCAGCCCCACGGCCGCGCCCGTGAGCGCGCCCACGAGCATCATGCCCTCCACGCCCAGGTTCAGCACGCCGGCGCGTTCCGCCACCAGTTCACCCAGGGCGGCCAACAGCACGCCCATGGAGGACTTGACGGCGATGTGGCCGATGAAGGTCAGGTCTTGCAGCATGGCCGTCACCCGGCGGAGGGGGCGTTGCCGCGCCCCAACCCCAGACGCTTCCAGAAAGGGTTGCCCGACATGGCCTCGCCGGCCAGGACTCCCAGTAACAGGGCGGCTTCGAGCACCATCCTGATGGAGGAAGGGAGCTGCATCATGGCCTGGAGCTGCTCGCCGCCGACGAAGAGCGCTCCCAGCACCAGGGCGAAGACAGGCGTGAGCAAGGGCCTGAAGCCGGCCAGGCAGGCCACGATGATGCCGTCGTAGCCGTAGCCGGCGTTGATGCCTTCCAGCAGGCGATAGTGGATGCCGCAGGCCTCGGCCATGCCCGCCAGCCCGGCGATGGCACCAGCCATGGTCAGCACGGCCACGGTATGGCCGCGCACGTCGAGCCCGGCGTACCGCGCCGCCTGGGGAGCCCGGCCGATGACGCGCACTTGGTATCCCCAGCGGGTTCGGGCGAGCAGGAAGTGAAAGCCCAGGGCAAGCCCCAGGGCCAACAACAGGCCCAGATGGATGCGCGTGCCTTGCAGACGTGGTTGCATGACCGAGTCGTGGAAAAGCGCGGTGCCCGGGAAGCCCATGCCCTGGGGATCGCGCCAGGGGCCGAAGAACAGGTGGTCCAGGAAGATGACTGCCACGTAGTTGAGCAGCAGGGTACTGAGGATTTCGCTCACCCGCCAATGGGCCTTGAGCAGTCCGGGGATCAGGCCCCAGATGCCGCCGAGCAGGGCTCCTGCCAGCACGGCGGCGGGGATGCCCAGGACCGGGGGCAAGACCGGCGCCAGGTACAGTCCAACCCAGGCAGCGCCGATGGCGCCGAAGGCGAACTGACCCTCCGCGCCGATGTTCCAGAGCAGCATGGTCGCGGGGATGGCCACGGCCAAGCCAGTGAGCATGAGCGGAATGGATTTGACCACCACTTCCGAAAGGCCGTGCAAGGAACCAAAGGCTCCCTGGAACATGGCCAGGTAAGCTGTGAAGGGGTTGGCGCCGTACACCAGGAAGGTCACGGTGGACAGCGCGAAAGCCAGGCCCAGGGCCACCGCGCCCTTGAGCAGGAACTTACGGAGCATGGCCCACCTCCGGTGTGTGACCGTGCCCCTCACGGGAGCCGGCCATGAGCAGTCCGATGCGACCCACGGCGTTTTCATCGCGCGCGTCCACGGTCTCCAGAATCCGCCCCCTGAACATGACCGTCAGCCGGTCAGCCAGGGACAAGGCCTCCTTGATGTCGCTGGTGAACAGCAGGATGGCGGAGTGCGCGCGCTGGGCAAGGATGGCCTGCCAGATTTCCTCGGTGGCCTGTACATCCAGGCCCTGAGTAGGTTGCTCGGCCATGAACAGCGCGGGCTCGCGGCTCAGCTCACGGGCAAGGAGGAACTTCTGCAGGTTACCGCCGGAAAGGCTCCCGGCCAGGGCCTGTGCACCCGATGCCTTGATCTTGAACTCCCTGATGGCTTCATCCGTCAAGGTATCGGTCTGTTCCAGGGAGAACCAGAAAGGCAGTTGTCTGGCACGTGTCAGCAGGAAATTCTCCGTCAGAGTCATGGCGGGGGCGCTGCCCGTGCCGTGTCTGTCCGCCGGTACAAATGCGAACAGCTCCCTGGCCGCTCCCGGCCAAAGCCGGATAGGGTGGGAGGTGCCCAGGAAGGTCAGGGCTCCGGCGCTGATCCTGCCGCCACATCCGGCCAGGGCGGCTGCCAAGGCTTCCTGGCCGTTGCCGGCCACACCCACCACGGCGAGCACTTCCCCCCGCCGCAGGTCGAGGCTGACATCCTGGAAGCTCGGACGGCCGGAATCGTCGATCCCGGACAGATTCTCCGCGCGCAACACCTCTTCGCCAGGCTCGATGTCAGGCTTGTCCACCTTGAGCACGAATTCGCGCCCCACCATGAGCCGGGCCAGTTCCCTGCGGCTGCGCACCTGCCCAGGCACGATGCGGGCCATGACCCGCCCCTGGCGCAGGATGGTGATGCGGTCGGCCACGGCCATGACCTCGTCCAACTTGTGGGTGATGAAGACCACGCCGCGCATGTCGGCCTTGAGTCTGGCCAGGATCTGGAAAAAACCCTCTACCTCGGGCTCGGCCAGCACGGCCGTGGGTTCGTCGAAAATCAGGATGCGGGCTTGCTGGAGCAAGAGCTTGAGGATCTCGACACGCTGGCGCTCCCCCATGGACAGTGTTGACACTCTTCTGGCGAAATCCGCGGCCAGGCCATAGCGCTGGGCCAGCTCCTGGGCTCGGGTGCGCACGGCCCGCGCGGCCAGGCGTTTGCCCGCCACGGCCAGGCAGAGGTTCTCGAGCACGGTGAGGGGGTCCACGAGCATGAAGCGCTGGTAGACCATGCCCACGCCCATCTCCAGGGCCTGAGCCGGAGCGGTGAAGCGCACCTGCTTGCCGTCCATGAGGATTTCACCCGAATCAGGGCGATAGCGGCCGGCGAGAATGGACATCAGGGTGCTCTTGCCCGCACCGTTCTCGCCCAGCAGGGCCTGGACCTCGCCGGCATGGATGTCCAGGTGGATGTCCTGGTTGGCCACGACCTGTCCGAAGCGCTTGGTCACCCCGCGGCAGGCCAGCAGGGGAGGGGTGTCGGTCATGGCGCTGGTTCGAAAACCGGGTCGGGCAGGGTGGTCAGGGCATGGAGGGTTGCCGGCAGGAACGGGCTGCATTGCCCTTCCTGCGCCACGCAGAAGATCCCCTTGATCTCGGGCATGGGGACACCGATGCGACGGGCGGCTTCCACAAGCAGGTCGTGCAGGCCGAGCAGGGTGCCGCCGGTGGAGACCACATCGTCCACGATGACGCACTGCTTGGCCGTGGCCAGGAGATTCAAGTCGCGCTCGTAGAGGGCCAGGAATTTGTCACCGCTGGTGATGGAGTCCGCGCCGGTCTGGATCACGGGGCGCCTGCCGGGCTCCATGTGCGGCTTGACACGGTTGTAGGCCACGGCCACGGCCTCCAGGCCCAGCTCCTCGCCCACCATCTGGCAGAGCATCAGGGCCTTTTCCACCACGGTGACGAGCAACAGGTCCTCGGTGTTGCCGAGAACCTCCCGGATACGTCGGGCCATGAGCCTGCCGAGGTCCGTGTTCAGGCGGATCTGCCCCACCAGGTTGAGGGAGGCGATGCGCAGGCGTCCGTTCCTGGCCGGCAGCCAGACCCAGGGAATCTCCACGTCGTAGGGCAGGCCCTCGACGGACATGCGGTATTTGTCCCCGGAATCCGGGGCGCCCAGAACGTCCACCACGATCACTCCGTATGCGGAAAGCGGACCGGCGCGGACAGACGCCGGTCCGCGCGGGGGTTACTCGGGAATGCTGCCGCTGACGCCCTTGACAAAGACACGCATGCTCAGGAGGTCGCCGTCCGGGGCCTTTTCGCCTTCCTTGTACAGCAGGGTGCCGTCCTGGGCATGGATGGGGCCGACAAAGATGGTGTCGTCACTGGCCTTGAGCTTTTCCATCTCGGCCAGCACCTTGTCGCGCACGTCTTGGGGCACTTCGTTGTTGAAGGCCGAAAGCTCCACGCCGTCCGCCTCGAATCCTTTCCAATACTCCCGTTTGGTCCAGGTGCCGTCCATGACCTGCTGTACGGTTTCCACATAGTAGGGACCCCAGTTGAAAAGGCTGGAGACCAGGGCGCAGGAGGCACCGTACATGGCAGCGTCGCCGCCGTAGCCGATGGCGGGGACGCCCTGGGCGCAGGCTGCCAGGGCGCTGTCCGGCGTGTCGGCCATCTGGCGGATGAGATCGTGGCCGCGCGCCACCAGGGTCTCGGCCAAGGTGGTCTCGTTGATGGGGTCGCGCCAGGACTTGAGCCAGACCACGGTGTTGACCTTCTCGGGATCATGCTCCACACCGGCTTCCTTCAACCCCCTGAGCAGGCCAAGGGTAAAGGCGTTGATGCCGCGAATGGGCTCGGGGATGGGCTGGGTGGCCACGGTGCCCACGTTCTTGAAGCCCATGAGCCCGGCCAAGTAGCCGGAAAGGTACTCGGCTTGATACATGCGCACGAAGTAGTTGCCCATGTTCTCGCTGGTCTTGAAGCCGGAGCAGTGCTCGAACTTGATGTCCGGGTAGTCCTGGGCCACCCGCAACAGGGCGTCCATGTGCTCGAAGGTGGTGCCGAAGATGATGTCGTAGCCCTGGGAGGCGTAGTTACGGAAGACGCGTTCAGCATCCGGGGCCCTGACCTTTTCGGTGTAGGCGATCTCGACCTTGTCGCCCAGCGTCTGTTGCAGATGCTGGATGCCTCGGTAGTGGCAGGTGGTCCAGCCCTGGTCGTCGATGGTCCAGAGCAGCGCGAAGGCAACCTTGATTTTCTTTTCGGTGGCATGGGCGGCCGGAGCCAGTCCCAGTAACGTCACGCATGCGATGAGGGTCGCGCAGAACAATCGTCTCGTCATCTTCCTGCCTCCATGGATAGTGATCGTGGCGGATGCGCCCATGCTGGGCGCGGAACAAACGGCAATGGCAACAAAGCACATGGCGGCGATGTTGTCCAGAGTAAAAAAGGGGGGCAACAGGGCTCTGGCCAGGGTTCTTCGTCATTCCGGCGGCAGACGGCACATCTCGTTGGTGGATGTGAAGGAATGGGGCGGCGAGAGCACGGTGCAGCCGATGTGCAGGGCGATGCCCGCGAGCATGCCCCTGAACAGCAGCACGTGCGCTGGTTTCAGGGCGTGCCAGTAAAGCAGTCCTAGCAGTCCACGGGGGCGGAATCGCGTGATCAAACGCAGTTCGATGCGGTCGTCGGCCAGGGGGTCGATGGAGAGCTGCATGACAGCCTCGCCCGGTACCTTCATCTCGGCCAGGAGCAGCAGGCGCTTGTATTCTTCCACGGCCAGGACGCGCCAGAAGTCCAGAGCATCGCCCACGTGCAGTTCCGAGGGGTGACGACGCCCCCGCCGGAGGCCGGGGCCACCCGACAGGCGGTCCAACAGGCCGCGCATCCGCCAGAGGAAGTCAGCGGAATACCAGCCTTTGTCCCCGCCGATACGGCTGATCACTCCCCAAGCACGGGCCGGGGTGCAGCGCAGCACGGTGGCGTAGTTGCAGTCCAGAACCGTGCCCCCGGCATAGGGTGCGTCGCCGCATTGCACCCACTCGGGGGGGGCGATTCCGCCGGCATCGCTCCAGCAGGTGGCCACGTCGCAGCGGTTGGTGGAACTCAGGGCGCGGCGGATGGCCTGGCGACAGGTGAGCAGATCAAGAGGTATGTAGGCGTGGATACGGTTTTCCTTGCAGATCACGGTGTTGCGTAGCCCCTGCGCCAGGGGGCGGGCGATGGAGGCGGGCACGGGCGTGACCAGGTGGATCCACCAGGAGCTGAGCCTGGGGGAGAGCACCGGCACGGGGATGATCAGCCGCGCGGGCAGGTCGGCCTCCCGGGCATAAAGTTGGAACATTTCCTCGTAGCTGAGGATGTCGGGGCCACCGATGTCGAATTCCTGGCCCATGGTTTCCTCGGTCTCCAGACAGCCCACGAGATAGGCGAGCACGTCGCTGATGGCGATGGGCTGGCATCGGGAGCGTACCCAGCTGGGAGTGAGCATCACGGGCAGACGCTCCACGAGATAACGCATGATCTCGAAGGAGGCGCTGCCCGAGCCCAGGATCATGGCCGCCCGCAGCCAAGTGGCAGGGACCTTCCCCTCGGAGAGAATGCGCCCCACTTCGAGGCGTGATTGCAGGTGATGGCTGAGTTTTTCGCCCTCCCCCCCGGTGAGCCCGCCCAGGTAGATGATGCGGCGGATGCCGGCATCCGCCGCTGCCTGGGCCATGTTCAGCGCCGCGACGCGGTCGGCCTTGGCAAAGTCCTTGCTCCCGGGCGCCATGGAATGCACCAGGTAGAAGGCCGTGTCCACACCTTCCAGGGCCGCACGCAGGGATGCCTTGTCCTGGACGTCCACCGCGACGATTTCCAGGTTGGGGTGCCGGGTCCAGGCGCGATGGGCGAGTTTTCTGGTGGAGCGGGCGGCAGCCCGCACCGTGAAGCCTTTGTCCAGCAGCATGGGCACGAGACGCCCCCCGACATAACCGGTGGCGCCCAAAACGAGCACGATGGGAGTGGCGTTCTTGTCAGACATGGTTTCGCAGCATCAGCTCCATGGGATGAGGGTTGAGGTAGTATTGCTCTCGCAAGTAGGGTTGATCATACTTACGTACGTAGTGATTGATGAGGGCCATGGGTACGATCAAGGGCAGGTACCCTTTGGCGTAGTGTTGGATGAGTTCCCGCAACTCCTGCTTTTCGTCCGTGTCCAGCTGTTTCTTGAAATAGCCGGCCATATGCTGCAGCACGTTGACATTCTTTTTTGTAGTGGCTTTCAGTTCCAGGGCTTGCAGCAAGAGCGTGACATATTCGCGGAAGAGGGCATCGAGATCCCGATGCTCTCCTGCCTGAGCCACGAGACGCCCCAGCAGGGTGTAGTGCTTGGGGCTGTGGGCCATGAGCAGCAGTTTATGCCAGGTGTGGAAGCGCACCAGCCCGGGGTGGCTCCAATGGTGGGTGAGCAGTTCGCGCAGGCGTTTGTAGACAAAGAGGCGCTCGATGAAGTTTTCGCGCAGGGCGGGGTCGTTGAGCCGCCCCTCGTCCTCGAAGGGCATGAGGGGGAAGCGCCGCATGACCATGGCCGCCCAGATACCCGAGCCGGTGCGGCTGAGGCCGCCGTTGGCGGAGTAGATCTTGACCCGGGTCATGCCGCTGCTGGGTGACTTGCTCTTGAAGACATACCCGCAGATGTTCTCGGCCTCCAGGGTGTCGAGGCGCTTCCGCCCCCAGGCCTGCATCCGCTCCGTGAAGTCCTGTCCGGTCTTCTGGGTCACGAGGCGCGGGGAGTCGGGGTTTCCCACCAGCCGCATGGCCTCGCGCGGCACGGGCAAGCCGCATTCCACTTCGGGGCACACGGGAACGAACTCCACATGCCGCCCCAGGATGCCAGTGAGATAGCGGTCGAGCTTGTGCCCCCCGTCGTAGCGGACGTTCTCGCCGAGCAGGCAGCGGCTGACGCCGAGGCGGATGCTCTGGCCCGAGTCGCCTTTGGGAAGAAACGCCTGTCGTGTTTCAGGGTCCAAGGTCATTGTGCGCACGGCCTCTGTGCCCCCTGTCGTGGAAAGCGCGTTTACAACAGCTGGTTGAGCAGCTCGTCGATGTCCGCCTGGGTTGGGCCGTTGAGCTGCGGTCCCTTGAGTTCGTGGACTTTTTGAGTTGATTCCTTGCGGATCGTATCGGTGTCTTTGTCCGGAGCCTCCTCCCTGGCCTTGATGGAGAGTCCCGTGGACAGGTAGAGTTCGAACACGATGCCCTCGATGGTCTTCAGGGCGTTGATGATCTTCTTGATGCGCTGGCCCGTGAGGTCCTGGAAACTGAGGCTGGTCATGATGTTCATGAGGTTGCCGCCCAGTTCGTCGTTGATGTCGATGAGCTGCTGGATGGCGGGGTTGGATTTGCGTGTCTTGCGCAAGGCGGCGAGCAATTCCTGGGAGCGGTTCTGCAGGGCCATGTGCTTCTCCACCACGTCCATGATCTCGGTGGTGGCCTTTTCCGTGGTGTCGAGGATCTCGTCGAGCTGTCTGGAGGCCTCGAGAAACAGCTTGTCGGCCTGTTCCGGGTGTTCCGTGGCCGCGGCGCCGGATGGGCGCGTGGCCTCGGCGATCTGCTTGTAGATGTTCTGCAGGCCTCCGCGCATTTCCTCGCTGATGCGGCGATAGAATTCGCTTTCCACGAGCGCGCGGCTCAAGCTGCTGGAAAGTTCCTTCTCCACGGTCTGGGCGATGGTGACCTTGAGGCCTTCAACAACCTGGAGGACCACCTTTTCCATGACCCTGTCGAGCATTTCCTTCTGCGTGTCCATGACAACTCCTTGGCAGGGATAATATAGCAATTCGCGGTGGAATGAAATGACTTTGCGTTCTTTCCGGGTTGATGGTGGGCAGTCCTGAGCGGCCTGCGTCATTCCCACTTTTGCTGCCGGATATGCTTGCGTTCTTCCTGAAGAACGAAACCAACGATGGCGTCCAGATCTTCCTCGCGGATGCTCGTGAACTCAACGGCATGGATGATCCGTCCCGAGGTCGGGTCGGTTTCATTGCGGCTGACACGGCCCATGGCGCCGGCCAGGCGCAGGGGCATCTGGCTTAGGGCCAATACGACTTCCAGGGCCGTGCCTTCCAGAAGAGGTTCATCCGCCTGGGGCAGGTGCAGCCGGACTCCGGCGCCGCTGATTTCCCGGACCGTGGCCGTGAGCGGGAAGTCCTTGAGCAGCCGGTCGCGTCCCAGCATGCTCAGGATGGCCTGGAGCTTGGTGTCCATGCCCAGGAGAAAGTCGATCAAAGGGGCGGGTAGCCTGGAATCGAACAGGTTGGTCCGTGCGGTGTCCTGCATGAGCCCGGTGCTCTCGTTGAACATGGGGGTGTCGTCGGGGGTCGGCAAGGGCCGCAACCAGGCCTGGATGTTGACGGCGATTCTCGAATAGGTACGTTTTTCCTTCTCCATGCTCGCATCCGTGGCCTGTCGGGATGCCGGAAACATCCCCTGTGCGGCGCGGTCAGTCCGCGCGGTGGGTGGTCACCACTGGCCGTTCTCCACTTCCATATGCATGGCCTGCACCGGGCAGACGCGGACGCAGAGCCCGCAGCCGGTGCAGCGCTCCTTGTCGAAGAGTACGCGCCGGTCGGCGATGTTCAATGACAGGGAATGGTTGGGGCAGATGGCCGTGCACATGCCGCACTGGACGCAGGATTCATCGTCACGCGAGATCTTCTGCGCCACCTCGGAGATCTTGATGCTGTGCTCCTTGAGGTAGGAGATGCCTTTGGTGCAGTTCTCTTCACTGCCGATGATCTCCAGGGTCATGAACCCCTCCCTGCGGGGGGTGATTTGGGCCTGGAGGATGTTGAAAGTGACGTCGAAAAGCCTGGCCAGGTTGCAGACCATGGGCTTTTCCACCACGTCGGTGGGGAAGTTCAGAACTATGATCTTCCTGTATGCCTTGATTAATTCACTCATGATGCGCTCTCGTTGGTGTGGGCCGCGCGGCGGGCTCCAGGGGGCGCCGTGAAGCAGGTCCGTGCCGGTGGTGCGGGAATTCGGCGAACCGGAATCCCGCACCGTGGGGTTAGTTGGCGTTGCTGAGGAACTCCTCGGCGCGTTTGGCTTCCGGAGTGTTGGGGAATTTCTTGATTACGTCGTTGAGCACCAGTCTGCCGGCCTCGGGCTTGTTGATGATGATGAAGGAAATGCCTTGTTTGAGCAAGGCTGCGGCATACTTTGGGCTCTTGGGAAACTTGCTGATCAGCTCCTGATAGGAGAGGATGGCCTTGGGGTAGTCACGCATCTGGTAGAAGCTCTCGCCCTGCCAGAACACGGCGTTGGGCGTCAGGGCGCTGTCTGGGTATTTCTCCGAGAACTGTTTCCAGGTGGCCTGGGCTGCCTGGTAGTTGCGTTGGTTGAATTCCCGGAGTGCCTGGTCGTACAGTTCCTGGGCCGGATCTTGGGCAGGTTCCTGGGGTGTGAGGGCTGCCATTTGCTGCTGCTCTTGTGGTTGCATGCCGGGTTGCGGGGCAAAGGGGTCCTGCGCCGGTTGCTGCATGCCTGGCTGCTGTGCGACGGGGTATCCGTCAGCGGTCTGTGGCACGGCAAAGGGATCGCCGGGGGCTTCGGGATAGGCCGGGGTAAGGGGCTTCACTTCCAGCCGGCGTTGCAGTTCCTCGATGCGCCCCTCCAGCGAGGAGATGCGTTTGTTCAGCCGGTCGATCTCGGCCTCGTGGTTGGCTACCCTGGGCCGAATCTCCTCGAAGTTGGAGAGGCGTTGTTGCTGTTCAACATTTCGACGTTCCAACTGGTCGACCTTGTCACGGCTCGCACAGGCCCCGACCAGAACCAGCGACATGAGCAGCAAGAACAGTCTTTTCATATGGCACTCCCAATGTACTTCATCCTGTGCCAAAACCCGGGCAGGATGTGTTTGTCATGACAGGTGAACGAATCGCCTTTCAGGCAGACGAACGCGGCCGTGGGCATCACACACCTGCCCCACGCCTTATAGCCCGTCTGCGGCCAATGAACAAGTAGAGCAGTCCCCCGAGCACGGGTACGAATATCCCCGCGCCGATCCAGGCCATTTTTTCCTGTACCGTGGGAAAGTCGCGGTTGTAGGCGTGGTAGATGGCCCAGAGGTTGGGGATGGCCGGAATGGTCAACAGGAGGATCTTCAGGGTGAGGATTCCCGCGGGTTGGGTGAAGAATCCGGTCCAGTGTTCGAACATCAGCCTTGCCCCCTTGGTTTGCGCTCTCCGCGCAGGTAGAACGAGACGATCAACAGCACCGCGCCAACGCTGATGGCGGAATCCGCCACGTTGAAGGCCGGCCAATGGTATGTGCCGATGGAGAAGTCCAGGAAGTCCACCACCATGCCCTGCCGAACTCGGTCGATGAGGTTGCCCACCGCCCCGCCGAGGATGCCGCCCAGGGCCAGACGCAACAGCCGTTCCTCGGGTTTGCTCATGCGCACCATGTAGACGATCACGGCGATGGCCACCAGGGTCATGGCGATGAAGAACCAGCGCTGCCAGGTGATGTCGCCGCGGTTGAGCATGCCGAAACTCGCGCCGCGGTTGAGCACGTGCACCAGGTCGAAGAACCCCGGAATCACCGGGATGGCCTCGCCCAAGGCCAAATTCCGCACCACGAGCCACTTGGTGGCCTGGTCCAGGAGTACCAGGATCGCTGCAAGCAGCAGGAGGGGCGTGTAGCGTGAGCGCATGTCCGTCCTTATGCTCTGGAGCTTGTCACGGCGAGCACCGCGGCGCATCGTGGGCAGATGTCCGGCCGGCCGGTGTCCGCGCCCAACTCCTCGCTGTAGGTCCAGCAGCGGGCGCACTTTTCTCCAGGCGCGCGCTCCACGCCCACCTTCAGGCCGGGCAGTTCCTCGCTGGCAAAGGCATCGGCCGGCGCGGTCTCCAGGGGGGCCAGCACGGCGCTGGAAACGATGAACACCTCGCGCAGGTCCGCGCCCGAGGTCTGGAGCTTTTCCGTCAGCTCCAGCGAGACGTAGAGCGTGACGCGGGTGTCCAGGGAGTGCCCCACTACGGCGTCCTTGCGCTTGGGCTCGATGGCCTTGGTCACCTCGGCACGCACCTGCTCCACCACTTCCCAGGCTCGGCGTTCGTCGGCGGAAAGCACGGGCTCCGCCTCGGCCGGTTCTGTACCGAAGACCGTTGCCGCGCCGGGCTTCAAGGCCTCGGGCAGGTGCCGGAAGACTTCCTCCGCCGTGAAGCTGAGCACCGGAGCCATGCCCTGCATGAGCATGGTCAGTACCTTCCAGAGCACGGTCTGGGAGGCGCGGCGCTCCGGGGAATCCGCGGCAGAGACGTAGAGCCGGTCCTTGAGGATGTCCAGATAAAAGGCCGAGAGGTCGGTGACGCAAAGCTGGTGCAGGGTGTGGAACACCTTGTGGAACTCGTAGTCGTCGTAGGCGCGCAGGATGCGCTGATAGGCACGCGCGGCCGTATCCAGGGCATAGCGGTCCAGGCCGGGCATGGCGGCAGGATCCACTGCCTTGTCCGGGGTGAAGTCGGCCAGGTTGCCTAGGATGAAGCGGCAAGTGTTGCGGATGCGGCGGTAGGCGTCCACCTGTCGCTCCAGGATTTCGTCGGAGATGCGGATGTCCTCGGTGTAGTCCACGGAGGCCACCCACATGCGCAGGATCTCGGCGCCGTACTTGTCGATGATCTGTTGCGGCGCCACCACGTTGCCCACGGACTTGGACATCTTCTTACCCTCGCCGTCCACCACGTAGCCGTGGGTCAGCACGGAGCGATAGGGTGCCTGGGCGCGTGTGCCCACCGAGGCCAGCAGCGAGCTGTGGAACCACCCGCGATGTTGGTCGGTGCCCTCCAGGTACATGTCCGCGGGGAAGGTGCATTCGGGGCGTTGTTCGCAGACCGCGGCAAAGCTGGTGCCCGAGTCGAACCAAACGTCCAGGATGTCGGTCTCCTTCCTCCATTTTCCCGCCCCGCAGGAGGGGCAGTGCAGGCCATGGGGCGCGATCTCCTCCAGGGGTGTGTCAAACCAGTAGTCGCATCCCGTGGGATAGGTCGCGAACTTCTCCACCACGGAGCGCGCCCAGTCGGCGTCAAAGTACGCCTCGCCGCAGCTTTCGCAGAGCAGTGCCACGATGGGCACGCCCCAGAGCCGTTGCCTGGAGATGCACCAGTCCGGTCGGTTCTCGATCATGCTGTGGATGCGCTCGCGCCCCCAGTGGGGTATCCAGCGCACATCGTTCATGATGGCCTCCAGGGCGTGTTTGCGCAGGTCGTTGCGCTCCATGGAGATGAACCACTGGGTGGTGGCGCGGAAGATCACAGGATCCTTGCAGCGCCAGCAGTGGGGGTAGGAGTGCTTGAGCCGCCCCTGTGCCAGGAGGTTGCCCTTTTCCTGGATGACCTCGATGACCTTTGGGTTTGCCTCGAACACGGTGAGTCCGGCGAAGTGCTCCACCACGTCCAGGAAACGGCCCTGGTCGTCCAGGGGGGAGAGGATTTCCAGGCCGTAGCGCAGGCCGGTCTCGTAGTCCTCGCGGCCGTGGCCGGGCGCGGTATGCACGCAGCCCGTGCCGGTGTCCAGGGTCACGTAGTCGCCCAGAACCAGCTTGGAGTCACGCTCAAGGAAAGGGTGGCGTGCCGTGAGGCCTTCCAGCTCCGCGCCCTTGCAGGTGGCGATCCTCTCAACGTCGCTCCAACCAAAGACCTTGATGCAGTGTTCGATGAGCTGCTCGGCCAGGATGTAGTATTCGTCGGCGTGCCTGAGCAGGACGTAGTCGAATTCCGGGTGCACGGCCACGCCCAGGTTGCTGGGGATGGTCCAGGGGGTGGTGGTCCAGATCACGATGAAGGTCTTGCCCGGTGCGGCCTGGGGAAAGACGCGGGCTACGCCGGGGTCGGGCAGGGGGAAGCGCACATATATCGAAGGGGAGGTGTGGTCGTGGTACTCCACCTCGGCCTCGGCCAGGGCGGTCTGGCAGGAGAGGCACCAGTATATGGGCTTCTTGCTGCGGGTCACCGAGCCCTTGGCCATGAAATTGGTCAGTTCCCGGGCCGTGGCTGCCTCGTACGCGGGCTTCATGGTCATGTAGGGGTCGTCCCAGACCCCGAGCACGCCCAGGCGCTTGAACTCGGCGCGCTGCACGTCCAGCCATTTGGTGGCGTACTCGCGGCAAAGCTTGCGCACTGTGGCCGGAGGCAGCACCTTTTTCTTCTCCTTGAGCTGCGTCTCGACCTTGTGCTCGATGGGCAGGCCGTGGCAGTCCCAGCCGGGCACGTATTCGGCCTTGTAGCCCAGAAGGTTCTTGGACTTGACGATGATGTCCTTGAGCACCTTGTTCAGGGCGGTGCCCAGGTGGATGTTGCCGTTGGCGTAAGGCGGGCCGTCGTGGAGCACGAAACGCCCCTTGTGGTTGTTGCCGGCGGTCATGGCTTGGTAGGCGCCGATCCGCTCCCAGAACTCCAGAACCTTTGGCTCGTTCTGGCTGAGGTTGGCCTTCATGGGAAAGCTGGTTTGGGGCAGTTGCAGGGTTTTCTTGTAGTCGCTCATTGCGGAAAGGGCCTCCGGCTGGTGCTGGTGATGGAAAAACGAAACAGTCAAGATGGTGCAAGAGTGCCCGGAAGTCAAGCTTTTGGCCGCTCGGCATGGAGGCGGAATCGTCCCAGACGATTCGCATCCACGGTTCAGGAAAGATCCTGCCGTCGGACATGGAAGTCTCTACCCCGTGCGGGCGTCGGAGCCAAGGGGCGGCGCGCAAAAGGATTGTAAAACCAAGTCGGCGCGGAACGCATCCGTTCTCGCTTGTGCTGTACGACGGGCGCGGATTGAAATAGAAACGGCCCCGGCTCCACCCAAGGGGCGGGCCGGGGCCGCGTCAATGGCTGGCGGAAGTCAATTTTCGTCCTTCTTGCTTTCGGCGATGACCTTGTCGGCCACCGGCGGCGGCGCTTCCTCGTAGTGGTCGAATTCCATGATGAAGGTGCCCTGCCCTCCAGTCATGGAGCGCAGGTCCGGGGCGTAGCGCAGGACTTCGTTCATGGGCACATGGGCCTTGATCTCGGTGATGCCGGAGGTGGAGTCGGAGCCCAGGACCTTGCCCCGGCGGCTGGAGAGGTCGCCGATGACGTCGCCCATGTGCTCGTCCGGGATGGTCACGGTGAGCAGGACGATGGGCTCGAGCAGGATGGGCTTGCACAGTTCCATGGCCTTCTTGAAAGCCAGGGAGCCGGCCACCTTGAAGGCCATTTCCGAGGAGTCCACGGTGTGGTAGGTGCCGTCGTAGAGGGTGACCTTGATGTCCACCACGGGGTTGCCGGAGAGGTATCCACGGGCCGCGGCTTCCTGGACGCCCTTGTCCACGGCGGGGATGAACTGCCTGGGGATGACGCCGCCCACGATGGCGTCCACGAACTCGTAGCCCGCGCCCCGGGGTTGGGGCTCCATGCGGATCCAGCAGTCGCCGAACTGGCCGCGCCCGCCGGATTGCTTCTTGTGCCGGCCCTGGACTTCGGCCTTGCCCTTGATGGTCTCGCGGTAGGGGACCTTGGGCGGCTTGAGTTCGATTTCGGCCTTGTAGCGGCGCTTGGCGCGTTCCACCGAGATTTCGATGTGCAGCTGCCCCATGCCGGAGAGCAGGATGTCGGAGCTTTCCTCGTCACGGGTGAGCTGCAGGGTGATGTCCTCGGCCAGGAGCTTGTTCACCGCGGAGTAGACCTTGTCCTCGTCGCCCTTTTCCTTGGGGGACAGGGCGTAGGTGATCAGAGGCGGCGGCAGCACGGGCTTCTTGAGTTGGAAGGGCTGTTTCTCGGTGCAGAGGGTGTCGCCGGTCTCGGTGTTCTTGAGTTTGGTCACGGCGACGATGGCGCCGGGGCCCTGCGGCTCCTTGCACTGCACCTGGGTCTTGCCCGTGAGGTAGAGGAGCTGCCCCACGCGCTCGTTGTCGTCCTTGTTGGTGTTCTTGTATGTGGAGTCCGGGGCGAACTGGCCCGAGAGCACGCGCAGGAGGGTCAGCTGGCCGGCAAAAGGGTCGGCCAGGGTCTTGAAGACAAAGGCGGCCGCGGGTTGGTCCGGAGAGGAGGGACGCTCGGAGCCGTCCTCGCCCACCCAGGCCGGGCGCTCCAGGGGGGAGGGCAACAGGGCCTGGACCGCGTCCAGCAGCAGAGGGCCGCCCTTGTTCTCCAGGGCCGCGCCCACCACCACGGGCACCAGTTGACCGCTGACCACGCCGGTGCGCAGGGCCTGGTGGATCTCCTCGGGGCTGAGTTCGCCCTCTTCGAGATACTTTTCCATGAGCGCTTCGTCGCTCTCGGCGATGTTTTCCACCGTGGTCTCGCGGTAGGCGGCCACCTCGTCGGCCATGTCCGCAGGGATCTCGGCCTTCTGAAGCTTGCCGTCAGGGCCGAAGGTGTATGCGGTGTTGGCGATGACGTCCACCACGCCGGAGAACTCGGCCTGGCTGCCGATGGGCATGTGCAAGAGCACGGTCTTGGCGCCGAGGATGGTGCTCAGCCCGTCGAAAGCCATGGAGAAGTCCGCCCGGTCGCGGTCCAGCTTGTTGATGAACACCACCTTGGCCAAGCCGGCCTCGGTGACCTTTTCCCAGATACGACGGGTGAGGGGGCGAACGCCGTCCACGGCGTCGATGACGAATATGGCGCCGTCAACGCCCTTGAGCAGGAAGTCGATGTCGCCGATGAAGTTGTTGTCCCCGGGCATGTCCATGAGGAAGTGATGGTTCTTGTCCCAGGTGTAATGGGCGAATGCGGGTTGGATGCTGCCGCGCCGCTTGATTTCTTCGGGTTCGTAGTCGAGCTGCGTGCCGCCTTCTTCCACTTTGCCCAGCCGGTTGATGACACCGGCATGGAAGAGCAGCATTTCGGCGACAGAGGTCTTGCCGCTGCCGCCCGTGCCCACAAGGGCGTAGGTTCTCTGGGTTTCCAACGCTTTGGACATGTGCCTCTCCCTTATTTACACTGCTGATGATGGTATACGTTCTTGCCCTGGCAAGAATCTGCGGCTACGCTCGCGACCGTGTGACGGTTTCATGATGAACCGTTACGACATATGGACAGGCCAAGAGGGTTGTCAAGTCCAAACTCTTTTCTACGGTGTTTTCAACGGAGACAGGCGTGAACCCGGAACTTCACCTGCTGGACCCCGGCATCATCGATAGCCGCGGCCCCTGGCTGCTCTGGAAACGTGCCCCGGATCCGGGTTTGCGCGACTCCCTGCACCAAGTGGGGCAGCTCGAACCCCTGCTGGTCCTGCACGAGGAGGGCGTCTGGCGTCTGGTGGCCGGCCAATCCAGACTGAGCGTCCTGCGCGAACTCGGCCGAAAGGCCCTGGTGCGGGTGGTGGATGCGCCCAGGGAGCCAGGGACCAGGGGGGAGATCGCCCTGGGCCTGGTCTATCTGGCCTCCAACCGCGCCTATCTCCTGGGCGAGGAGGCTCCACCGACCCAATTGCTACCGGTCCTGCGCTTCTTTTTTCAGCGTATGGAGCCCGATGAACTGCGCCGGGATGTGGCGCCGGCCCTGGCTCTGGCGCCGCGCTCCAGGACTCTGCGCTGGCTGAAGCAGTGGTGCGTTCTGTTTCCGCCGGAGGCTCCCTGGGACCAACACCTCCTCGCCGGCCGGTTGCCCTTGGCCTGCGTGGATACCCTGGCCAGACTGACGCCCGAGGAACTCCAGGCCCTGGAGCCCTTTTTCACGGCCCTGTCCTGGAGCCGCAGCGCCGCGCGGCAGTTCCTGACCCTGCTCTTCGAGACTTCCAGACGCGAGGGCGCTCCCCTGCATGCATCGATGCTGCCCGATCTGTACACGTTGCTCGACAAGGGGCTCTCGCCCAAGGATACCCAGGCTGCCCTGTTGGAGGCTGCCCGGCGGCTGCGCCACCCCAGGCGTCACGAGCTGGAGCGCGGCTTTGCCGCTCTGGCCGCTGAACTCGGTGCTGGGACTCCCTGGCGCGTCACGCCGGAGCAGGGCTTCGAGTCCGACGCCTTGCACGTCTCGGCCCGCTGTGAAACCCCGGAGCAGGCCCGGGAGGCGGCGCGGCAGCTGCTGCACATGGCCGACTCGCCCCTCTGGGGGCGGCTCACCAGCATCGCCCGCCTGGATTCGAACCGGACCGGACCGAACAAGGAAGGGACCGCGCATGCCTGAACTCCCCCGGCACCTGCGGGGCGTCGGCCACGTGTTTCTGGAGGCAGGGCTGGAGCAGGACCAGACCTGCGCCCCTTTGGTGCGGCGCGTGCGCTCCCTGCTGCCTGGGGCCGAGTATGCGGAGACGGCCGACGCCGGCCCACCGCCCGAGGCACCGGGACAGGGGCACACCTTGTGGCTCAAGCGTTACAAGGGGCGTTTTCTGCGTTTCTGCCCCGGTACGCGGCACTACCGCTGCTGCGGCTACCGCATCGCGCACATCGGGGAGAACTGCCCCGTGGGGTGCAGCTACTGCATTCTCCAGGCCTATTTCCAGGACCGGCTGCTCAAGGTCTGGGCCAACCAAGGGGATCTGCACGCTGAATTGGCGCGGGCCCTGGAGGGCAACCCAGGGCGCCGGCTGCGCCTGGGCACCGGAGAGTTCACGGACTCCCTGGCCCTGGAGCCGCTCACGGGCAGCGCCGCGGGCTTGGTGCGCTTCCTGGGGGACTTCCCCAACGCTTGCCTGGAACTCAAGAGCAAGGTGGTGGATCTTTCCTGGCTGCCGGAGGTGCGCCGCCCCGATAGGGTCCTGCCGGCCTGGAGCATGAACGCCCCGCGCATCGTGGCGGAGCAGGAAGGCTTGGCAGCGTCCCTGGAGGAGCGCTTGAGGGTCGCCCAACACTGCGCCTCCCTGGGGTTCCGGGTCTGCCTGCATTTCGATCCGGTGATCCGCTATCCGGGCTGGGACGACTGCCGGGACGGCTATCCTGCCACGGTGGAGATGATCCGCGACCACCTCCGGCCCGCGCAGGTGGCCTACATCAGCCTGGGGAGCTTCCGGTTCATGCCGCAACTCAAGGGGGTCATCGAGGCTAACCACCCGAATGCGACGTACATCCATGAGGAGTACGGCCCTGGGTTGGACAACAAGCAGCGGCTGCTGCGCCCCCTGCGTGTGGAGCAGTTTCGTTTGATCGCGGATGCCCTGACCCAGGCGGGCTTTGGCGAGGCCCTGTATTTTTGCATGGAGTCGGATACGGTCTGGCGAGAGGTGCTGGGGCGCACGGCCAATGATCTGGGTGGCCTGGCACAGCATCTGGAAAAGCGGGCTTTTGGTATCTGATTTCAGGGCAATGTACTTGTTGCTGCGCAGACTTTTTGTTATGGTCTGGATGTTGCTTCAGAATCCGGAGCCGTTTACCGGAGTGAAATGCAGTGACCGTATTTTCTGTCCCTCGGTGGCGCGTTTGACATGTGTCATCATGCGCTGTCCAAAGGGGGTGCAGGGTGTTGCCAACATTTTGCCCCGAGTATGTCGATGACAGATCCTTTTGTCGCCTTCAGGGACTTTCTCCGCCGCAATGAATACAAGCTCACGCCCCAGCGTGAGTTGATCCTGGACACCTTCCTGCACATGGAGGGGCATCCCGCCCCCGAAGAACTCTATGATGCGGTGAAAAAGCGCGATCCCTCCGTCGGACAGGCCACGGTCTACCGCACCCTGAAGCTCCTGTCCCAGGCCGGCATGGCCAAGGAGCTGCACTTTGGCGACGGTCTGACCCGCTACGAGCACAAGTACGGCCAGACCCACCATGATCACCTGATCTGCGAGCGCTGCGGCACCAACATCGAGGTGGTGGACGAGACCATCGAACGCCTGCAGGAGGAGTTGGCCGCCAAACACGGCTTCCGCCTCACGGGACACCGTATGTACCTTTACGGCGTGTGCAAGGACTGCCGGGAAAAAAGCTGAACCCATCAGGACACGGGCGACGGTTTTTTGGGGCTTCATGCCTGCTCGTCTATCCTACCGAAGTTTCAGACTTATTTTGCACAGGATTATTTGAATGAAGCTATAACTAATTGATTTTCCCTGTTTATTGTAGCTTCTCCTTTACTTTTTTCCCATTTTGATGTTTAGTTACTGCAGTGCATACTGCATGTCGTGACCAGTCGGCGCACAAGGGGGCATTCCGTGCGAGTACGACTTCTTTGCTGCCTGGCGACGCCCCTGCTCGTCATGGTGTCGCTTCTTCAGTCTTCAACAGGCTTGGCCGCCACCAAGTCTAATCCTGTTGATGTCCTTTTTCTTTCCTCCTACCATACCGGCGACAAATGGACGGACGAGCTTGTCGCGGGAGTGCGATCGGTTCTACAAAAAAACGGTGAATATGATGTTCATGTCGAACATCTGGACTCAAGGCGCCATGGTAAGGAACGGTATGACGTATATTTTGGGGATTATCTCAAGAACAAGTATGCGGCAATTCCCGTGGCCGTCGCCATCGTGGCGGACGATGCAGCCTTTCATTTTTTCCTGAGGTTCCGCAAAGAGGTCTTTCCGGATCTGCCCCTGGTATTCTGCGGGGTCAACAATTTCGATCCGGTCCTCATCCAGGGGGAGCGCCTGGTCACGGGCGTCAACGAGGCCCTGGATATCGTGGGTACCGTCAACCTGGCCCTGGAACTCGTGCCTTGGGCCGCGAAGATGGTCGTTGTCGGGAGCGACGCGGGCCAGGGGAAAAAGAACCTGGAGTTGTTCCATGCCGCCGCGCCCCAGTTCAAGCGTGCTCTGGAGATCATCGAACTTGTGGACGTGCGCAGGGACGAGGCCCCGGAAGTCCTGGGACGCCTGCCGGAGAACACCGTGCTCTTTCGCATGGCCAACCTGCGTGAACAAGCGGACGGCGACGTCTCACTACAAGAAAGTGCGCGGCTTCTTTCCCGGTATACCAACGCCCCCGTGTTCACATTCTGGGAGTTCGACATCGGCCAGGGTGCGGTGGGCGGCATCGTGGCCAGTGGATTGCATCAGGGGCGCACCGCGGCGGAACTGGCGTTGCGCATCCTGGAGGGCGAATCCGCGGATGCGATTCCCGTGGTCATGCGGAGCCCCAACGTGCCCATGTTCGATTACGCGCAGGTGCGGCGCTTTGGACTCGATGTCCAGAAGCTCCCTGAATCGAGCGTGTTCGTGAACAAACCCTTTTCGTTCTACGAGCGTCTGAAGAAGGTCGTCTGGATCGTTGTGGCGGTGATGGCGCTGATGGCCGTGAGCATCGTGGCTCTGCTGGTGGTGCTGCGCACCAGGAGAAAATCCGAGCAGGCCATCCGGGCCAACGAGCGCTTCCTGAATTCCCTGCTGGAGACCATTCCCAACCCCTTGTTCTACAAGGACTCCCAGGGACGTTACCAGGGGTGCAACACCGCCTTTGCCGGACAGCTGGGCCTGACGCCGGAGCAGGTCATCGGCAGGACCGTGCATGACGTGTACGATGCGGCGTATGCGGCGATCTATGCGAACAAGGACGAGGAGTTGCTGCAACATCCCGGTGTCCAGACCTACGAGTCACGGATGCGGGACAGCCAGGGCAGGGTCAGGGACATCGTCGTGTACAAGGCCACGTATGGCGATGGGGACGACCAAGCTGCTGGTATCGTGGGTGTGATCCTGGACATCACGGAGCGCAAGCACGGCGAGGAAGCCCTGCGCGCCAGCGAGAATCGGCTCAAACTCATGGTGGAGCACCTGCCCTCGGGCGCTGTACTCGTGGAAGAAGGGCGCCTGCTCGTGAACAAGACGTGCGCCACGATCACCGGGTACGAGCCGGAGGAACTGGCCACCTTGGACGACTGGTTCCGTTGTCTCTACCGGAGCAGGTCCGTGGAGGCGCGGATGCTCTACGAGCGGGACCGGTCGGAGCGGTTCAAGACCCCCAGGGAAATGACGATTATCCGCAAGGACGGCGTGGAGCGCAATGTGGAGTTCTTCTGCTACGTGGACGACAGGGTGGAGGTCTGGCTGCTCAACGACATCACCCAGCGCAAGCGGGCCGCGGAGGAGGAGCAGCGCATCAAGGAGCGCCTGACGAGCATCTTCCGCGCCGCGCCCGTGGGTATCGGCGTGGTGATCGACCGTGTGTTCCAGGAGGTCAACGACACCTTCTGCACCATGCTGGGATACGACGCGGACGAACTGCTGGGCAACAGCTCGCTGATGATCTACCCAAGCCAGGAGGAGTACGACGATGTCGGCACGAAGAAGTATGCGCAGATCAACGCCGCCGGTGTGGGCAGCGTGGAGACCCGCTTCCTCACCAAGGACGGCCGGACACTGGACATCCTGCTCAGCTCTTGCCCCCTGGACTCCGCGGACCTGAGCAAGGGGGTGACTTTCACGGCCCTGGACATCAGTCATCTCAAGCGTACCGAAAGAGAGTTGCGGGCGCGCGAGGAAGCCATCCGGGAGAGCGAGGCCCGTTACCGCCTGTTGGTGGAGAACGCCGGCGACGTGATATTTCTCAGCGACAGGACTGGACGTTTGGTGGACGTGAACGCCGAGGCCGAACGCCAGAGCGGCTTCAGCCGCGAGGAACTGCTGCGCGCGAGATTGCAGGACCTGGTCCTGGAACTCGATCTGCGGCAGTTGCAGGAACTGTTGCGGCCCGATTCGCCCCGCCGCACCATCACCTTTCAGGCAGCGCACCTGTGCAGGGACGGCGGCAGCCGCCCCATCGAGGTGCGGGCCGCGGCGGTGGAAAAGGACGGAATGCCGTTGATCCTGGGTATCGCCCGAGACATCACGGAGCGCAAACAGGTCCAGGAGATGCTGCAAAAAGCCAAGGAGGCGGCCGAGAGCGCCAACCGCAGCAAGTCGGAGTTCCTGGCCAACATGAGCCACGAGATCCGCACGCCGCTCAACGGCGTCATGGGCATGTTGCAGCTGGTCCGGGCCGCGCCGCTGAACGAGGAGTTGCGGCAGTACGTGGAAGCCGCCGCCCTGTCCTGCAAACGCCTCACCGCGCTGCTCAGCGACATCCTTGATCTCTCGAAGATCGAGGCCGGCAAGATGGAGATCGTCAACGAGATTTTCGATCCCAGCAAGACCATGGAGGAAGTGGAAGGCGTCTTCGGCCTGGCTGCGGCGCAAAAGGGTGTGATTCTGGATCGGTACGTGGATCCGGGAGTTCCCAATCTGATGCTCGGGGATGCCCTGCGCTTCAGGCAGGTGCTGCTCAACCTGGTGGGCAACGCTGTGAAGTTCACCAATCAGGGGAGGGTTTCGATCAAGGCATGGTCCTTGCCTGGCACGAAGGAAGGCACGGTCCGGCTGTACGTCAGCATCGCGGACACCGGGCCCGGCATGACGCCCGAACTCATCGGCACCATCTTCGAACCCTTTGCCCAGGGCGAGGCCAGCTTCACCCGCAAGCATCAGGGGGCCGGCCTGGGCCTGCCCATTGTCAAACGCCTTGTACGGCTCATGGGTGGCTCTCTGGCCCTGGAAAGCGATCCTGGTGTGGGCAGCGTGTTCCACCTGTGCATCCCCTTTGCCAAAGCCACCGTTGAAGTCCTGGAAGACGTTCCAATGGTACCGGCCGAGGACGTCGGGCCCCAGACCCGTTACCGCATCCTTCTGGTGGAGGACGAGGCCGTGAACCAACTGGCCACCAAGCGGTTGCTGGAATTTCAGGGGCACGAGGTACACACGGCCGGGGACGGCCAGGAGGCCTTACAGGCCCTGCGCGAGCGTGTCTTCGACCTGGTGCTCATGGACGTGCAGATGCCGGTGATGGACGGTATTACGGCCACACGCATCATCCGCGAGTCCCCGGAGTTCGCCGCCGTCTCCACGACCCCCATCGTGGCGCTCACGGCCTATGCCATGGGTGGCGACAGGGAGCGCTTCCTGAATGCCGGCATGGACGATTACCTTTCCAAACCCGTGGAAGAGGAAGTGCTCAACGACGTGATCCGACGCGTGATGTCCAACAGGGGGTAACTGTCCGCGGCCGGTGGATCTTTTCAAGCGCATTGAGATTTTCAATCAATCTCGGCACAACGCATTGTTTTTTTCAATTAGACTTTCGCCCCGCATTTCAGCACCATTCATATGGGAATTCATACTCTCCGGAACAGGGGCACCGCGTGTCAGATTATCCTTGTCTCGCCGTATCCAACCAGGCATTTTCTTCTATCGCTGCGGTCATCGATTTTTGTAACACCCATGCATGTGGCGCGGTGGAGTATACCTTCCACCGGTCGGCACGGGGCAGGGAGGATGTGCGCAAGGAGATAGCCGCCATCGAAAGCCTGCTGGCTGCCGGTCTTATGCTTCGCTACCATTTGGCGTTTTCCACAATGGAACTTGGACACCCCGATCCTGAATCGGCCCGCGAAGCGTTGGCGTTTCATGCCCATTGCCTGGACATCATCATGGAACGCGGCGGCCGGTGCGTAACGCTGCATGTCGGACTCGATGCCGCCGTCCTGGATCGTCTGGATTATGCGGCTGCAGCGGCCAATCTGGCTGAACTCGTATGTTTGGGGCGTGAACAGGGGATTTCTGTCTGTCTCGAGAATTTGCGCAGGGGCAGGACAGGTGACCCATCTGGGTATCGCTCCATCCTGGAGACCACCGGGGCCGGAGCGACGCTGGATATCGGGCATGCCCTTGCCCGGGAGGAATCGACAGGCATTCCCGGATACGCGTTTGCATTCATCGAGGACAGCAAAGAGCGCATTCGGGGCGCACATGTGTATGAAATCGAAAAGGTGCACGAGCACACGGGGGTCGCCTGGCACAAGGCACCACAGGATCTGGAGCGCATCAAGCCGATGCTGGACAGGCTGCTCGAGCGCACGGGCTGCGGCTGGTGGCTTGTGGAGCTCTCTGACCCACACGAGGTGGCGAATACGCTGCGCCTGTTGCGGGAGTATCTGGACGGCAAGTGTCGAAGCGAACGATTGTGGGATGTTTCACCGTAAGCACTGTCCTTTCGTGAGGAGGAAGCATGAAACGAAAATGGATCGCGCCCTTGTTGCTGTCTGTCTTCATGGCCATGATGCTCGTCCCGCTCCAGACCGTGGCGGCGGACAAGGAACTCAACGTCATTGCCGCCTATAACGCCAAGGACGACATCTTTGACAAGTTCAGCCAGGATACCGGCATCAAGGTCAATCTTCTGGATATGTCCTCGGGTGAGGTGCTGGCGAGAATGCGCGCGGAAAAGGGGCGCCCCCTGGCCGACGTCTGGTTCGGTGGCGGAGTCGATGCCTTTATCGCGGCGAAGAACGACGGACTCCTCGAACAATACGTATCGCCCGAGGCGGCGAGCATCAAGGAGCAGTACAAGGATGCCGAGGGGTATTGGACTGGCATTTCCCTGGTAACGGTTGATTTCGTGGTCAACACCAAGTTCCTTGCCGAAAAGGGGATTCAGGTACCCGATACCTGGGAGGCCCTGACAGGCCCGGAGTTCAAGGGTGAAATCTCCATGTCCAATCCATCCATTTCCGGCACTGCCTACTTCACCCTCTACAGTCTGCTTGCGGCAAAGGGCGGGTGGGATTTTTTCGCCAAGTTGAACGAGAACATCCCGTTTTACGCCAAGCGCGGTTCGGAGCCCCCGCAAAGGGCTGCCATGGGCGAGGCCCTGGTGGGCCTGGCGCCTGGACTCTGGCCGGAGTTCGAGGCCCAGGGGTATCCGATCGCGTACATCTTTCCCAAGGACGGCATCCCCTGGTGGCCGGCACCGGTCGCCATATTCAAGGACGCCAAGAATCTGGAAGCGGCCAAGTCCCTCGTGGACTGGGCGCTGTCCAAGGAAGGCCAGGAATACCTGAAGACCAAGGACCCCCGCTTCCCGACCAGGGATGACGTCCTGCCGCCTGAATCGTTGCGGCACGTGGACACTGCCGACTTCATTCCCATGGATTTTCTCAAGGCAGGTGAAGAACGCGCCGAGGTCATCAAGGTTTGGCAGGAACGATTCAGCAAATAGATAGGAAACGGTTCGCGGACAGGGCGTCAGTCCGTGGCGCCCTTTCTCTTCTCTCGCCGGAAGGAGTGGTCTATGCCCTTGTCCTGGCGAGTCTCCTGGTGTTTGTGCTGTGGCCCGTGGCGGCTGTCTTCGGGAAGAGTGTCGTCATCGACGGCAAGCTGGACTTCAGTGAGTATGTCTACCTCTTCACGCAGGAATCCGAACTCCTCCTCAACAGCATGTTCGTTTCCACAGTGTCCACGTTGTTGTCCGTGGCCTTGGGGACGTGTGTCGCACTGTATCTGACGCATACCAGACTGCCGGGAAAACGCACTGTCTTCGGCGTGCTGCTGCTTTCCATCATCGCACCCCCCTTTGTGTCGTCCCTCGTGTATATCATGCTCCTCGGCAGACGAGGCCTGATCACCTACAAGCTCCTGGGGCTGAACCTCAACCCGTACGGCTGGCATGGCGTGGTCCTCATGCAGACCGCCGGGTTCACGGCACTGGCTGCCCTGTTGGTCCTGGGGGTGCTGCACCGGGTGGACAGACGTCTGGAGTATTCGGCCCATGACCTCGGTGCATCGAGCCTGGCCACATTGTGCAACGTCACCCTGCCTCTGGCCATGCCCGGACTGTTGGTCGCCGCCGTGGTCGTGTTCATCCGATCCTTGTCCGACTTCGGCACGCCCATCATCATCGGGGGGCGTTTCACGGTCCTGGCCACTCAGGCCTATCTGAACGTGGTGGGGCTCTACAATATGCCACGAGCGGCCGCCATGGGCATCTTGCTGCTTGTCCCTGCATTGGGGGCGTTTCTGATCTACCGACGGGTCATGGGCAGGTCCAGCGTATTCAGCGGCAGTCCACAACCCGAAACAAGCCGGGAACGGATCGCCCTGGCGCCCTGGCTTCAATGGCTGCTGGCCATCTGCACCTGGGGATTCGTGACGTTCGAGATCGTCAAGTACGGAACAATCCTCTCGGGATCCTTCACCAGGACCTGGGGCTTTGATTTCACACCGACATTGAAGCACTTCGAGTCGTTGAGCACAGACAAGCTGGAGAGTTTGTTCCGAAGCTTCAGGTATTCGTTCATGGCCGCGGCGGTCGGGTCCGTGCTTGGCGGGGTGATCGCCTACATCTTCGAGCGAAAGCGATTGCCAGGCTCCAAGGTCTTTGATTTCATCGCGGATCTACCCTACATCATTCCCGGACCATTCTTCGGCATCGCCTACATTCTGGCCTTTCACAACCCGCCTCTCGTGTTGACTGGAACCGCCTTCATCGTGGTGGCCAATTGCGTCTACCGACAGCTCCCCATCAGCATCAAGTCCGGCATGGCGGTCCTGAAGCAGTGCAGGCCCGAGATCGAGGCAGGCGCCCGCGACCTGGGCGCCAAGGAGAGACACGTGCTCAAGGACATCGTCGCGCCACTGATGACGCCGGCAATTCTCATCGCCTTCGTCAACACCTTCACCATGACCATGGTCACTATCGGCGGCATCATCTTTCTGGTATCCCCGCACACCAAGATGGCCACCGTGGTCATGTTCAGCGAGATCAACCGTGGGCGCATCGGCGAAGCCTCGGTGCTGGCGAGCATCATCATCGTCGCGGTCCTGGCTGTCAACGTGTCGTTTTCATGGCTCTATCTCAGAAAGGGCAAGTGATTTAATGATGTTTCTGGAACTGCGGGAGATAAGCAAGGTGTACGGCAGGCACGCAGCTCTTGAGGGCCTGAACCTAAACGTGGGGAAGGGGGAACTTGTCTGCATCCTCGGTCCCAGCGGATGCGGCAAGTCCACCACCATCGGCGTGATCGGCGGTTTCATCAAGCCAACCCAGGGGCAGATACTGTTGGACGGGGAAGACATCACGACACGCCCCCCCAACGTTAGACCAACCTGCACGGTGTTTCAGAACTACGCCCTGTTTCCGCATATGAGTGTGCTCAAGAACGTCATCTATGGCTTGAAATTCCGGAACATATCGAAAAAGGACGCGGTCAGTGCCGGGGAGCGGATTCTGGAAACGGTGGGCCTGCTGCATCTGCGCGACAGGAAGGTGACCATGCTCAGTGGTGGGGAACAGCAGCGGGTGGCTCTGGTCAGGGCGTTGATCCTCGAACCCAAGGTCCTGCTGCTCGACGAGCCCCTCAGCAATCTGGACGCCAAACTCAGGTTCAGCCTGCGCAGGGAGATCAGGCAAATCCATGCCAGGACGGGAGTCACCACACTCTACGTTACGCACGACCAGGAAGAGGCCCTGGCGCTCTCCGACCGCATGGTGGTCATGAACAACGGCCGGATGGAACAGATCGGCGCGCCGGAAGAAGTCTATGCCAGGCCGGCCAATACATTTGTCGCCGAATTTCTCGGACGGGCCAACGTGATCCAGGAGCGGGGCCTATCCATCATGGTCAGGCCCGAGGACATGGTCATCAACGCCGGACCGGGGAGGATCGCGGGCACGGTGGTACAGCGCATGTTCAGCGGCCCCGTCACCACCTATTTCGTGGACGTGAAACAGGACCGCTTGCTGGAGGTGGATATCATGGGCAGTGACGGCACCACTCCGGAAGTGGGGGATACCGTTGCCGTGGATTGGCTGCGGGAGATGCGTGTCGGGTGTTGAACGTTCCTCACTCCAGCAGCCGCCCCCCTTGGTAGAGCAGGATGGCCAGGCCGAAGGCCAGGGCCGTGTTGAAGACCATGCTGAAACCGGCCCAGCCCCAGGAGCCTGACTCCCGGCGGATGACCACCACGGTGGCGAAGCAGGGCGCGTAGAGCAGGACAAAGACGATGTGCGCCATGCCGCGACGCAGGGTCCAGTCCGGTTCGTTCTCGATGCGTTCCTTCAACCCCTCGCTCATCTCGTCCTCGTCGCCGCTCAGGGAGTAGGCCGTTGCCAGACCGGAGATGATCACCTCCTTGGCCGCGAAGCCGCCGATGAGCGCGATGTTGCTGCGCCAGTCGAACCCGGCCAGTTCGGTGACGGGCTCCATCCAGGTACCCAGGCGCCCCGCCGCGGAGTAGAGCAGGGCGTCCCGCTGGGAGACCTCGCCCTGGTCTTCGGGCGGCTGAGGAAAGGTCATGGCGGCCCAGAGCAGGATGGAGATGGCCAGGATCACGGTGCCGGCCTTCTTGATGTACTGCCAGGTGCGTTCCCAGGCGTGGATGCACATGCCGCGCAGGGTTGGGAAGCGGTACGGCGGTAGTTCCATGACAAAGGGCGTGGCCGGGCCCCGGATGATGGTACTGCGCAGCAGCCGCGCCACCAGCAGGGCCATGACCCAGGCGAAGAGCGTGATCAGGAACAGGGCGTGGGCCTCGTTCCCCGCGAAGAACACCCCGGTGAGCAGGATCAGCACGGGTAACTTGGCACCGCAGGTCATGAAGGGGGCGGTGAGCAGCGTGGCCAGCTTTTCCCGAGGGGAGCGCAAGGTGCGCGAGGCAAGCACGCCGGGCACGGCGCAACCTCCGCCGATGCCTCCGGAGATGATCAGGGGCATCACCGAGGAGCCGTGCAGGCCGAAGATGCGGAAGACGCGGTCGAGCATGTAGGCGATGCGTGCCATGTAACCCGAGTCCTCGAGAAAGGCGATGAGGAAAAAGATGATCAGGATCAGGGGCACGAAGCTCATGACGCCCCCCACGCCGTCGATGACGCCGGAGACCAGCATGGAGCGCAACAATCCCGGCGGCAGCAACTCCTTGGTGGTGTCTCCGAGCCAGCCGAACAGGGCGATGGTCCAGTCCATGGGCGCCTCGCCCAGGCTGAAGGTGATCTGGTAGACGCCGAAGAGCACGGCGATCATGATCAGGGGGCCCAGCACGCGGTGAGTGAGCACGCGGTCGAGGCGGTCCGAGAGATCGATTCGCTGGCGCAAGGGTTCTCGGGTGAGCACGCCCTGGCGCATGAGCGAGGTGATGAAGCCGTAGCGGTAGTCGGCGATGACGGCCTCGGGATAGGTGTTCAGCGTGGCCTGGCAGTGTTGCGCCACCTTCTCGGCCATGGCTTCCAGTTCCGTGGACAAGTCGCCGGACCTACGGCCCAGCAGGCGGATTTCCTCGTCTCCCTCCAGGTACTTCAGGGCCACCCAACGGGGGGGATAGCGATCGGTGAGGAAGGAGTGTCTCTCGATCTTGGCTGCCATCTCCTCGAGCACGGGGTCCAGGTCCGGGCCGTAGGAAATGACCAGCGGTGACCAGGGGGTGCCGCGCCGGCTGGCGGCCAGGGCGGCGGTACGGCCGATGAGTTCCTTGACCCCACGTCCGGTGCGGGCCACGGTGGGGATCACGGGCAGATCCAGGAGTTGTTCCAGCTTCTCCGCGTCGATGTTCATGCCCTGCTTTTCGGCCTCGTCCATCATGTTCAGGGCCAGGACCAGGGGCACGCCCATCTCCAGAAACTGCAGAGCCAGGTAGAGATTACGCTCCAAGGCACCGGCATTACAAACGTCGATGACCGCGTCGGGGCGCTCGTCGGCCAAGAAGTTGCGCGCGACCAGTTCCTCCTGGGTGTAGGCCGTGAGGGAATAGGTGCCCGGCAGGTCCACCACGTGCAGGATGCGCTCCCCAAAGGGGAGGAAGCCTTCCTTCTTCTCAACGGTGATTCCGGGGTAGTTTCCCACGTGCTGCCTGGCGCCGGTGAGCGCGTTGAACATGGTGGTCTTGCCGGCGTTGGGGTTGCCGGCCAGGCCGATGACCAGCTTCTTGTCGGAGGTGAGGTCGGAGGGATGGTTATTCTGCTGTTCTGTGTGGGGCATTGTTCAGTGTCTCGACGCCGATGAAATCGGCTTCGTTGTTGCGCAGGGTCAGGGTGAAGCCCATGAGGCGCAGGGCCACGGGGTCCTTGAGCGGAGCGCGGCCCACCACTTCTACTTCGCTGCCGGGCACCAGGCCCATGTCGCGGATGCGTCGCCCCAGTTCCCCTTGGGCGTCGATACGCACGATGCGCGCCTTTTGCCCCACGTGGAGCCCACGCAGGTTCAGGATCTGGCCGGTATTTTCCAGCATGGTATCGTCCTTGCCACGTTATTTTTCTTCGCCAGGGGTATGGTTGTGCCCACTCCCGCAGCAGGCGCAGGATGCCGCATCGCACTCAGTCTGTTTGCCTTCCTGAATGGTGTGGGTTTTTCGCGAACCCTCGTAGGGTGTTGGTGTGCAACCGCCGCACCCTGCACAAGGGCTTTGTTGGCGCGTGGCCTTGCGGAAAAATATACGGAAAAGGTATAGAATCGCCACGGCAACGATGAGCGCTACTATCAGTGTCTGCCACATGGTGGCCTCCGTTGGTCAGTTTTCGCGGTCTTCTTCAAGGGGGGTGCTTTCGGGTGTTCCGCCACGCGCGGAGTTCGCACGTGACGACTTTTCACTGCAGCGCGGACAGACTTGTACCATGTCAGTATTGCAGGAGCCATGACGACGCGTGCCATTGCCATTGACGATGCTGCCGAGGACGCGGTCGGCCATGCCGTGCCCAATGGCCACGCTGCAACCACGCACCTTGAGCAGGCAGGGACCGGGCCCCCCGGAGCAAACCTCGACCGTGGTGCCTGGGGTCAGCCCCAGGGCGCAGAGCCTGCCCCTGGCCTTGGGGCAATCGCACAGCTGTTCAATGCGGACTAGACTGCCTGCCGGAAATTGGTGCAGGCGTTTATGTACAGACTCCATGCGTACCCTCCCCTTTGGATGATCCTGGAAAGCAGGATCAACGACCCGTGAGAGAAGAGATAGGCGCGTTGAGAATGATTGTCAAGTCTGACTGAAAAATTGAATGATAAACCAATGATTACATCCGGTTGTACCACTTGTCCTCATAGGTGTCGAAAAGCTGGGGAGGGCGGGCCGGTTCTGGAAAGTCCCGCATCAAATCGGATTCGCGCTGCTGGGACATGCCGCTGAAACCGGGTTTGTCTTCGGATTGGCTGTCTTGGGACGGACGCTCGTACATCTGGAAGCGGTACTTGTCGGGCTTGAGCGAGGTGTTTTCGCCGGCGCGCACGGGTGTTGCAAGGAGGAGGACCAGCAAGGCCGGCAACGCATAAGCCGCGAAGCGGGAAATCAGTTCGAGAAAAGAAAGGGGGGGGCGCGATGCACGCATGTTTCACCTCCAATAAATAGAATATACTGCATGCCTCGTGTGGATGCAATGCGGTCCTGAACGGAATCTCAGAGGCGGACACCGGGCAGGGAGCCCAGCAGCAGAACGCCCCCAAGCAGGGTCAAGGCCAGGGCGCTGCCCAGGGACAGGCTGGTATGGAGGCCGTGCAGCAGGCCGGAGCGCCCCCGCGCCACGGTCAGTACCAGATCGCGGGAACAGGACGCAGCCATGGCAAAGGCGGCGATGGTCAGGGCCATGCCCAGTGAGATGGCCAGCATGGCCAGGAGTCCGGCACGCAACAGCCCCAGGGAAAGGGAGAAGATCAGTACCAGGGAGGCGCCGGGGCAGGGCGCCAGACCGGAGGCAACCGCCAGCACCAGTATGTTGTCCTTTCGTTTCAGGGGGGCTGTGTCCTGATTTGTGGGTGGTGACAGGCGTTCCTTTTTCAGATCCAGGAGTCCCTTGCAGAGCAGAAACAGACCCAGGCCGAGCACGAGGGCGTAGCTCGCCATCTCCAGGCCGGCGCCCGCGGTCTGCAGGGTCTGCCCCCCCAGGAGACCAAGGAGATGCACGCCGCCGAGCACGAGCAGCGTGGCCGAGAGCACGTGGGTGAGCATGGAGACCAGGCCGAAGAACAGACCGGCGCGGAGGCCGCGGGCCTCGGGCCGCCCCAGGAAGTAGGACACGGCCAGGGCCTTGCCGTGGCCGGGTCCCAGGGCGTGCAGCAAGCCGTAGACAAAGCCCAGGCCCATGAATTGCCAGAAGGATGACCCCCAGGGATTTTCGCGGATGTCCCCGGCGCTCCTGCTCATGGCCGTGCGGATCTGCATCTGCATGAGGGCGAGCCGTTGCAAGACATGGGAAAAGGTTCCGGGGGTGAGTCTGGAATCGCTTGCGGATTTTTGGGTTTCCGCCTTTTCGCTCCGGTCCGGACTGCTGATGAAGGGATTGCGCGCGGCGGAGGCCGGAGCGGCGAGCACGAACCAGAACAACAGGCAGAGTAAGGCGCGGAACAGCAGGCGGTTCATGGTTTCCGGAAGCGCAGCACAAAGGCTTGGGGTGTGATCTGGTCGAAGAAATAGGTCATTTCCGGGGCGTCTTGCAGTGTGGTGTGGAGTTTCAGGCCTTCCGGCACCCCTGAGATGCTCACGTTCCCGGAGAATTCCTCGATGCCCACGGCCTGGGCAAAGCGCTGGAAGTCGTCGGGCGAGGGACCGGCCGAGGGATCGCCGAACAGGGGGTCCCGCGTGGGATCCACGCCGGAGCCGCCCTCACCCTCCACGTAGAAGACATAGGCGTAGAACGAGGGATCGTAGATCGCCACCTTGACCTCGGTGAACTCGTCTACGGCCTTGGCGCGGCAGGGTACGAAGAACTCGTAGATCAGCTTGCCGTCTTCCACGTGCGCGGTGAAGTCCCGCACCTCCGTGATCTCGAAGGGCATGCCGTTGACGCGGATGTCGGTGAAGTAGCCGAATTCCCCTATATGCACGAAACTTTCGTCGTGGACGATCCGTACTTCATCGGGGGAGATTTGGAAATCGCCGTCCTTGTCCACGATCTCCATGACCAGGAGCGTGAGCATGGGGTCCAGGGTCCAGTGCTGTTGGAAGCCGGCGAGCCCGATTTCGTCGAACACCACCTCGAGCCTGGATTCGACAAAGGAGTGCGGATGTGCCAGGGGCTGTGACGCCGGCACGAGCAGGAATATAAGCAACAGGAGCGGAAGAAGTCTCGTTTTCATGAGGGTGGGAGTGTACGGCCTTTGCCCGGAAAATCAAGGGGTGGTCAGGGGGCGCCGGCGTCACCTCAAAGATATGAATCAGAGGCTGGCAGGAATTGCCCGGGGAGGAGTGGCGGCATGGGCAGCCTCAAGACGTCGGCCACGGCATGCAACAATTCGGCCTCGGTGGCTGTCACCACCTCGTCCGCGGCCACGCAGGCGGCGCAGGCCTCCAGGAGGCGTTGTTTGTGGGGCTCCGAGAGCAGGGCCAAGGCTTTGCATGCTCTGTCCACGGCGAGCAGGCTGACTTTTTCAGGGGGGAGGAGCGTGAGTTCCGGCAGGAGCTCGTCACTTCGGGCGAGCACAGCCGCGCCAACGGCAAATGCTTGTGCTGCCTGGCGCTGGCTTCCTTTCCCTTCATGCCCCCAGTGGGCCAGGGCCGACAGCAGTATCACGCATTCCGGAATCAGTTCCGCAAGAGGTGTGGGCCTGGCTTCTGTTTGGCGATCGGCGTCCTGATCGCCCAGGTGGCGCGAAAGGGTCTTGAGCAGCATCCACTCGAAGAGGTCCTGGCGCTTGTCTGCACGGACCAGGGCCTCGACGGTTTCCAGGAAGCGGGAGCGCTCCTCGGAGGGGAGAGAATGCAGACTGGGCAGAGAGATATCCAACAAGGGGAGCGCAAAGGGCGAACGGACTTCGGCAAGCTCGACGGCCAAGCGTTCCACGGTATCGAAGGCGGTGAGGTCCAGGCGCTCAAACAGTATGTCGCGCAGGGCCTGTTGTTCGGACTTACCGCCCATGCACAGGAGCAGGGCATGGATGACCAGGGGGGCGCTGTCGCTCCGCCGTGCCCCATCCACGGCGCTTGCAGGCAGGCTGCGCAGGACGTTGCTGGCATGTTGCACAAAGGTCGCGTAGGCTTTCTGGATTCTGGGCTCCCCGGACAGGAACGCGGCAACGCTGCGGGGGGCGAAAGCGCTGGTTCCGGCCAGGCCGGCGAGTTCGAGCTTGGCCTGGGAGAGCACAAACTGCCGGGTGGCTGCGTCCACCGTGGGGAAAACACCCTCCCAGGTCGGATCGATGCGCCGGATGCGCTCCTCCAGGCTGGGGTGGGTGGCCAGCAATCTTTCGAGCCAGGAGAAGACGCCGCTGGCGAAATACATGTGGCTGGCTATGGAGGCGCGGGGGGCCAGGAGCAGGGAGCCATATGAGCAGCCGCCGATCTTCTCCAAGGCGCGTACGAGACCCCGGGGGTTTCGAGTGAACTGGACCGCCGCGGCGTCTGCAAGGAACTCGCGCTGTCGGCTCACGGCCGCCTTGATGCAGGAGCCGAAGAAGCCGCCCACGAAGCCCACGGTCGCCAGAATCACGCCGACGATGAAGCCGGGGACAAAACCCGCTTCGTGCTGGCTGTCGCCAGTGCGCCGCAGTGACAGGCGCAGCAAGGCATAGCCGGTGAGGGCCAGGCTGACGATGCCGTGTACCAGACCCACAAGCCGAAGGTTGAGCCGCATGTCGCCGTTACTGATGTGGCTGAACTCATGGGCGGCCACGGCCTGGAGTTCCTCTCGGTTGAAGAGCTCCAGGGCGCCCCTGGTGATACCGAACACCGAGAATTCGGGAACAAAGCCGGCCACGAAGGCGTTGATGCCGTCCTCCTTGTCCAGGAGGAAGAGCAAGGGGGTGGGCATGCCCGAGGCAATGGCCATCTCCTCCATCACGTTACGCAACCGGCGTTCCAGGAAATCCGTTGTGTCTGGTCGGACCAGACGCCCGCCGAGGGCCAGGGCGATGGTCTCGCCGCCGCCCCTGCGCAGGGAGCGGATCTTGTTCCAGGAGGCTAGCAGCATGAACAGCGCCGTGCCCAATCCCACCCAGAAAAGGATCCAGCGGAAGTGCCAATAGGCCCACGCACCCGGCGGCGGCCTGAACATCGGCTGCACCGGCAGGAGCACGAGCATGGCGGCCAAGACCATCATCGCCACCACGCCGAAGAATCCGAGGGTGAAATAGAAGATCAGGCTGCCCGTGGCGCGTCTGGCCTGCTCCTGTCCTTCCAAGAACCTCATGGCGATGCGCTCCCTTTGGGTGAGGGGTCGGGGGTGAGGGTCACAGCGGGGAGATGCAGGGAGCGCTCCTCGAATTGAAGATAGGACAGGTCGTGGAAGCCCAGGGCCGGCGCGACGATGAGCGCCGGAAAAGATCCTCGCAGACTGTTGAAGTCCACGACGCTGTCATTGAAGGCCTGCCTGGCGAAGGCGATGCGGTTTTCCACGCTCACGAGCTCCTCCATGAGCAGCGAGACGTTCCTGGAAGTCTTGAGTTCGGGGTAGGCCTCCATGTGGGCCAGGACCTGCGCCAGCATGTGGGTCAGGGTCTGTTCTTCGGAGGCCAATGCCGCGAGCCCGGCATCGTCGTCGGGACGCTGGATACGGCGCAGGGCTTCCATGGCCCGGACACGGGCGCGGGTCACGGCCTCCAGGGTCTCGCGCTCGTGTCGCATGGCGCCGTGTACCGACTCCACGAGCCCTGGTACCAGGTCGTGCCTGCGTTTGAGCTGGACGTCGATCTGGGACAAGGCGTTGCAACAGCGTTGGCGCAGGGCCACCAGCCTGTTGAAGAGCCACGTGCTCCACAGGAAACACAGGGCCGCGGTGCAGGCGAGCAGGCCGATGACGGTGGCTGGGGTCAGGAAGCTCGATTGAATCATCGACGTCGCACCGGTTGCACGTTTGTAAGACACAAAGGTTGGATGGACGCATCTCGCAATATACGTGACGCGGCGAAGGCGGTAAATAAAAAAGGCCCGGCTGGTGTGCCGGGCCCATGCTGCGTTATATGTGGCGTTGCCGCTACTTGGAGATCTTCCAGTCGCCGTTCTCGATGATGACCATCTCGAAGGCGTCGGCGCTCAAGCCGTTGTGGTCTTCAGCGGAGAAATTGAAGATGCCGCCGGTACCCATGAAGTTGGTGATCTGTTCCAGGTTGTCACGGATGGAGGCGGGCTCCGCGGAGTTGCCCATCTCGATGGCCTTGACCACGAGCATGAGGGCATCCCAGCCGTGGCCGCCGAAGGTGGAGATGGGTGAATTGAAGCGGCCTTCGTAGTTCTGGATGTATTCCACGAGCACGGGTTTCTGGGGATGGTCGTCGGCGATCTGATCGACCACGATGAGCCGCCCCGCTGGGAGCAGGATGCCGTTGGCGGCGTCTCCGGCGAGTTCGATGAACTTCTTGGAGGCCACGCCGTGGCTTTGATACAGGGGGGTGGTGATGCCCAGTTGGGCGCGGTTGCGGGCGATGACGGCCGGACCGGGGTTGGTGCCCCAGCAGATGATGGCGTCGGGTTCGAGGCCCTTGATCTTGGTGAGCTGGGCCGTCATGTCGGTGTCCTTGGGGCCGTAGACCTCGTCGGCCAGGAGTTCGAAACCGTTTTCGGGCGTCACCAGTTCGCGGAGCACGGCGCGGCCGGCCTGGCCGAAGCCGTCGGACACGGTGATGATGGCGATTTTCTTGTAGCCCTGGGCAGTTGCATGCTCAAGAATCTTGAGGACGGCGTGGCGGTCGGACTGGGGGGTCTTGAAGACCCAGGGATCCACGGGAAGAACGATCTTTTCCGCGGCCGCGCAAGAAACCAGCGGGACCTCGGCGGCGGGGAATTTGTTCATGATGGCCAGGGTGTTGCCCGAGGTAGTGGGCCCGATCACGGCCACGACCTTGTCCTTTTTCAGGAGCTTGTCCGCGGCGAGCACGCACTTGTTCACATCGGTTTCGTCATCGTAAACAATGACCTCGACTTTCTTACCCAAAAGTCCGCCCTTTTCGTTGATCTGATCCTGGAGCATCAGGGCGGTGTTCTTCTCGGGTTCGCCAAGGAACGAAGCCGGTCCGGTGACGGAAAAAATGGCGCCGATCTTGATGACGTCATCGGCCTGGGCAGGGGTTGCAAGGGATGCGTTGGCCGTGAGGATGCACAACGCCAGCGCCGCGAACAGGGCAAAGCGGTTCATAGGAACTCCTCCTCTTCTCTCTGGCCCGCGTGATGCGGGCATGAAACAAAACCAGTGGCGGGCGGGAAGGCGGGGGGTGTCGGTAGTGGAGACGCCCCCGGCCCAGTCTGGCTATGTTTGGATGGAAATCGTCTGGATGTCAAGGCGCATGGAGGTCTTGGGCCAAAGCTCCCAGCCAGGGTAGGGTGCATTCCAGATGGGTGATCGCTGTGTTTCCGCGCAACCAGGAAGAATGCTGGGCCGATGGAAGGTTGCTTGCGGAGGGGGGGCGATATGGTACTGGTTCCCCAACGGAAAGGGGAGCATGACTTGCGTTCCCGGATCAAGCCGGGGGTGTGACCCGGAAAACGGGAGTGCTCCGGCGGATGCGGACTGCTTGCGTTTGTGCGCGTGTTGTGGAATTGGTGTCCAGGATTTTGGGAAGGGAGAGTCCACCATTGCCGGCAGATTCTACTGGCTTGCGGCGTTGGATGGTGGTAGCAATCCGTGGATGGACGTAGTGACAGCGGGAAAGGTCGTTCCACCCCCCTCGATGCGGTTGTTTGTTGTTGACAAGCCACCCAGTGTGGGTAAGAGGCCTGTTTCGCGTCCACGGGACGCCCTCCTGTCCGGGTGGATTTCCCGCCCCAAAGGAATGTGACAAGGGGTTCGTCATATGGCAACCAGCGGCCACGAGCCGCAAATTCATGCAATAGAGGTGCAGCATCCATGTATCAGTCTTTTGTTCCCACCAGCGCTTTCTTTACGAGGGGAATCGGTCGGCACAAGAACAAGCTTCAGTCTTTTGAGCTGGCCCTGCGCGACGCCATGATCGAAAAGCTCAATCTTGTGTACGTTTCCAGCATCTATCCGCCCAACTGCAAGTTGATGAGTCCCGAAGAGGGTGTGAAGCTGCTCAACCCAGGGCAGATCACCTACTGCGTCATGGCTCGCAACGCCACGGACGAGAAGGGCCGTCTGGTGGGCTCGGCCGTGGGCATGGCCTTTCCCGCGGATTACGACAACTACGGCTACATCTCCGAGCATACGGCCTTTGGCGCGGATGAACAGGAAATCGGCGACTTTGCCGAGGATCTGGCCTCCACCATGCTGGCCACGACCCTGGGCATTGAATTCGATCCCGATACCGCGTATGACGAACGGCGTCAGATATATTTGATGAGCGGCAAGATAGTGGATTCCGCCTCCAAGCCCTGCGTGACCACGGGGCAGGCCGGGGTCTGGACCACAACCATCTCGGCGGTGGTGTTCTTGCCCTAGACTCACGCAATCCACAACGCGGGACAGCCAGGTGGAACACGCCAGGAGGAACCTCCCCAGGTTTCCAATGAGCCTTTTTTACTATCTTGGGGCCGCGTCCCTGGAACTGGTGCGCGAAATGGGCGCCCTTGCCATTTTCTTCGGCAAGGGCGTCTCTCCCGTGCTTACCCCTGGCAGTATTCTTTCCAAGATCGTCCATCAGGTCTACTTCATCGGTGTCAAGTCCATGTTCGTCATCGCCCTCATAGGCATGTTCACGGGCATGGTGCTGGGAGTCCAGGGCTACTACACCCTGGTGAAGTTCGGTTCCGAAGGCCTGCTGGGCGCGGCCGTGGCCCTCTCCCTGATCCGCGAACTCGGCCCGGTGCTCACGGCGATCATGATCACCGGCCGGGCGGGTTCGGCCATGGCGGCCGAGATAGGCATCATGCGCATCTCGGACCAGATCGACGCCCTCGAAGTCATGGACATGCGCCCCATGCGCTTCCTGGTCACACCGCGGATCATCGCCTCGCTGATCTCCTTCCCCTTGCTCACGGCCCTGTTCGACGTCATCGGCATCTTCGGCGGATACTTCTCCGGCGTCGTACTCCTGGGCGTCTCTCCCGGTGGCTATTTCAACCGCATCGAGACCAGCGTGGAGATGGCCGACATCATGGGCGGATTCTACAAATCCCTGGCCTTTGCCGTGGTGGTCTCGGCCGTGTGCTGTTTCCAGGGGTTTTTCACCCATCTGCGCAAGGACGGCGTGGGCCCCGAGGGCGTGGGCAACGCCACCACCTCGGCCGTGGTCCTCTCCTGCGTGTTGGTGCTGGTGGCGGACTATGTCCTGACCACCTTCCAGATGTAGGCCGCGCTCCAAAGGGGTTGCGCCGTGAAGCATCAGTTGGACGCATACGCCTGGGACATCAGGCTGGAGAACCTCAGCGTGGGATACCCCGGCCTGGTGGTGCTGCGGGATGTGCAGGCCCACATGCCGGCCGGTAAGATCACCGTGATACTCGGAGGTTCAGGGAGCGGAAAGTCCACGTTGCTGCGGCACATCCTTGGCCTCTCACGCCCCTTGTCCGGAACCATCAGCCTCGGGGGGCGTGACATCTTCAAGCTTTCTGCCAGGGATTTTCGTTGCCTGCGCCGCCGCATGGGCGTGCTGTTCCAGGACGGGGCCCTGCTGGGGTCCATGACCTTGGCTGAAAACGTGGGCCTGCCGCTACGGGAGCACACCAAGCTGGATTCCCAGACCATCGACGAGATTGTGCGGATGAAGCTCCGTCTGGTGGGGTTGGAGCAGTTCGGGCATTTCCATCCGGGGCAACTCTCCGGCGGCATGCGCAAGCGTGCCGGACTGGCGCGCGCCATTGTCATGGATCCTCCGGTGCTGTTGTGCGACGAGCCGACTTCCGGGCTCGATCCCATCAACGCCGCGCTCATGGACCGGCTCCTGCTGAACATGAACAGACAGTTCGGCGTCACGGTGGTAGTGGTCAGCCATGACCTGGAGAGTCTGTTCACCATTGCGGACACCGCCCTGGTGCTGCATCGGGGCGGATCGGTGTTTTGCGGCGGGATCGAGGACCTCAGGAGCACGCGAGATCCATATCTGCGTCGGTTCCTGGACAGGGAGCCCGAGCAGGAGGCCATGCCGCTCCTCGAAGAAGAGCAAGCCGAGTTGCAACAATTGCTGCGGCAAGCGGTGCGGGAGTGCGCCACGTGAGCGGTCGTCCCCACCGCGGGGATCCGCCGATCTTGCCCATGAAACGCTGAAAGGTGCTTGGTTATGCAGAAATATGCCAAAGAGACCTCGGTGGGGGTCTTTGTCCTGATCTGTCTGCTGTGCGTCGGATATCTGACGATCAAACTGGGAAAGCTGGATGTTTTCGGAACAAACAGCTATACTGTGTCCGCGCGGTTCGCCTCGGTGGCGGGTTTGCGCCCCGGCTCCTCCGTGGAGATCGGCGGTGTCCAAGTGGGCACGGTCTCGGACATAGCGCTTGACCAGGAATTCGGCGTGGCCGTGGTTTTCATGCGCATCAAGAAAGATATCGCGCTGAGTTCGGACGTCATCGCCTCGGTGAAGACCAGCGGACTCATCGGGGACAAATACATCCGGCTGACGCCCGGAGGAGACCCGGAGCACCTGGAGGACGGCGGAAAAATTACGGAGACGGAATCAGCTGTTGACCTCGAGGAGTTGATAAGTAAATATGTTTTTGGTGGTGTTTGATCAATCCGGCGACACAATTTTCCCAAGGTATGCCTTCATGTTGAAAAAGCTCATAATCCTTATGTTTTTGGCCTGCATTTTGCTTCCTGTCCAGGCGCGGGCGGAAACCCCCGAAGAGGCTTTGCAAAACACCATCGACCGCATGCTGGAGATTCTCAAGGTGCGGGCTTCAAAAGGCAGTGCCGGCTATGGTGAACAACGGCAGCAGCTACGGCAAGTCATCGACCAGATATTCGACTACAAGGAACTCTCCAGCCGCACCGTGGGACCCCATTGGAAACAGTTTACACCAGAAGAGCAGGATCGGTTCATTCAGGCCTTCACCACGCTGCTCTCCGCCCAATACCTGGACCGAATCCAGGCCTACAACAACGAGCGTGTGGAGTTCCTTGCTCAGCGCGGCAGTTCCAGCGGCAACGTGGAGATAGAGACAAGAGTCATCCAGGACAACCGGGTCATTCCCATGGCCTATCGGATGGTGCAAACCGGCCAGGGATGGAAGATCTACGATGTGATCATCGAGGGTGTCAGCCTGGTGAAGAACTATCGCAGCCAGTTCATGGAAATCATGGTCAACGGCAAACCCGAGGATCTCATCCGGGCCGTGCAGCAAAAAGTGCAGCAAACCAGCAGCGGAGCGACTCTGCATCCCGTTTCGCAACAAGACAGGGGATCAAATAGATGCGTCTAAAGTCCCGATTCATCCTTTCGCTGCTTATGGCGGTCTTTTGCGCGCACGGCATGGGGTGCTCCCTCCCGCAGCGGCAGGCTGCGGCCACCGACCCGTTCATCACGCTGATGTACTCGGGCAAGGGCGCGGAGGGTTCCGCGCCCTTGCAGATTGCGGCCGGCGATCCATTCATCGAGCGGATGTATTCCGGCATGAGTGCCGGCGCACAGGACAGCGGGGCGCAGGATGCCTTCGAGGATGACTACGACGACAACTATCAGATGGTGCCGGACCCCTTGAAGTACTGGAACCTCGTCTGGTTCTACTTCAACGACGGACTGTACCGGGCCTTTTTCCGTCCCGTGGGCATTGCCTACAACTATGTGGTTCCAGAGCCGGCCCGCAAAGGTGTGGACAACGTCTTTTACAACATCAAGTTTCCCATCCGCTTCTTCAACAACCTGTTGCAGGGCAAGTTCCTGGCCGCGGGCGTGGAGTTCTCGCGTTTCTTCGGCAACACCCTGTTCGGCGGTCTGGGGCTTGTGGACATCACGGAGCACAAGAAGGCCGCGGCACCCACCCCACCGGAGGACTTCGGCCAGACCCTGGGATCCTGGGGCATGGGTGAAGGGTTCTACCTTGTCTGGCCCGTGCTCGGCCCGAGCACGGCCAGGGATTCCATCGGTCTGGGAGTGGACTACTTCCTTAATCCCGTAAGCTACATCGACCCCTGGTTCCTGTGCTACGAGACAGAATGGTGGATTCCCACCATTGTTACGGGAACCGAGGCCGTCACCAGCATGGCCGGGAAGATCGAGGCCATCGACATGCTCCACGAGTCGGCGGTGGATCCCTACGCGGCATTCCGCAATGCGTACATCCAGCGCAGGGCGCAGCAGGTGGCGGAATAGGGGCGGAATCTTCCTTGTCGTTCGGCGGTTTGCTATGTCCCCCTGTTGCGGGCGTCGC
>CAZSRS010000001.1:332046-340575 GCA_964609625.1 uncultured Desulfovibrionaceae bacterium | reverse complement strand
GGATGGTGAGCAACGGCATCGGCCTGTGGATCGCCTGGAAGGGTGACCTGAATCAGGCCGTGCCGCAGACCCTGGCCGATTACGGTGGCATGCTCGTGACCCAGGAGCACAACCAATCCCTGTGGTTCTTTTTTTCCAACGACGTGATTCTCGCCTTGGCGCGGTTGGAGATATGGGTCCGATTCAACCAGCTCCCCGTATTTGTCCAGCTGTTTCCGGCCAAGCTGCTCCTGGGGTTCAAGCTCGACGTCAGCCTGGGTTTGGATAACATCCTGGCCAATCAGGAGGCCATTGTCGCCGACGACTTCGAGGTTTGGGTACATCCCAGGGTCATGGCCGCGGTCAAGGGCACCCCTGGATTGACCTTCAACAAGATCAACAAGATGTCGGGGCTGGCCAACGTGGAATGGTCCTTGCTTCAGGCCGACCCCAGGCTTCCCTACCAGGCCTCAATGGGCTGGTTCCTGATCTTCAAGGCCCTGGGCAATCCCCTGGACAAGGCGTTCCAGGCGGGGTGGCGGGAGTTCTTTCCAGAGCTTGAACTGTTGTTCAAGCGTCACAAACTGCAATTTTTGATCAATGAACTGTTTGTCATCCTGACTCTGGAAAATCTTCGTACGTTGCGTGGATTTTGTAACGACTATCTGCATTTCATCAGGAAGATCAAGGAGGAAAGCCCGGATAAGTACTGGCCATGCGTGGCTGTGGTGATCGAGCGCAAGGGCATGAACTTCAATGCCGAGTTGCCGCGAAAGGTGTCCCTTGACTGGGAGCAGCTTATGCCTGATTTCCCGCACATGAGTTACAAGTCGGCTTTTCTTCTGGGAACAGGCTTCCACGTCAACGATGTACGTTTTTCCATGGAGCAGAACAGCGTCGAGGACTGGTGCAACGTCACCCTGAGCAAGGACGTGGATCAGGACAGCGGGGCATTGCAGGTGGAGTTGCCCAAACGTCTAGTCATGGGGCGGGAGAACCATTGCTTCTACTGCGGCCTGCGCAGCCACCAGCTCACCCAGTGTCCCAGCCGTGGACTGGAGAAGTTGAACCTCTCCATCTGGGAGGAGGTGGCGCTGCTCGATTTCGATGACATGAACAAGGCCTTGAGCGCCATGGACAAGGTCATCGCCGAGGACCCAGAGCAGGGGAAGAACAAGCTGCTGAGCGCTTCAGGGGCCGAGGGGCTGTTGATGCGCTCGATCTTCGAGATCAACGCCCCGGTGCAGCACAGGATGATGCTCGCGGTCTGGGCCAGCGTCGGCAAGGATTATCCTCGTGGGTTGCAACAGCTCGCCCCCTTGGAGCGGAACATCACCATGGAGGCCCTGGATAGTCTGCGCCAAGGTGAATTGATCCAGGCCGAGCGCAGCCTGAACCAGGCCGCCCTGAAGAATCCACGAGACTACAAGGTCCGCACCCTGCAAGGGTTTTCGGCTTTGGAACGCGGCGACCTGCAGAAGGCTCAGGCCGTGTGGAAGGAGGCAGAGACCCTGACCAACACCCCCTTGCAGCAGGCGCTGCACGTCTTTCTGTTGGGCCGGCTGTCGGAGATTCAGGGCAAGCTCCAGGTGGCCAGTTCCCTGTACAAGCAGGTGCTGCATCTCTGTCCCAGGTGGCTCGACGCTTTGTACCGCCAGGGTGTTTGCCTGGTGAAAATGGGATTCGCGGAGCAGGCCATGAGCTTTTTCGAAGACCTCTTCCAACGCGATCCGCACATGTTCAACCGCGTGCTCATCGACTCCGAACTGGAGCGTGGGCACCTGCATTTGCTCAGCTCTTTGTATGCGCCGTGGTCCAGCGCCGAGGCCCGTGCCATCGAGGAAAGGGCGAGTCTGGACGAACTCTCCGTGGAGATAGGCAAGTGGTTCGACGAGGAGCACCCCTTGGCCCGGCATTTCGAAGAGCGCATCATGAACTTCAAGCAGATGGGAAACATCCAGAACTTCGTGGCCTTCAACCGCGTGGTCCAGGGCCGCCAAAACCTGTCACGGGAGTTCATGCAGCATGTGGACGACGAGGCCAAGCGTCTCAAGCTCACCTTCCAGAACTACATGGATCGGCTCAAGGTGATCCAGAGCGAGGCGTCCTGGTTCCCCTTTCCGCGCATCCTGGTGGAGTTCAACAAGGATTTCAACTATTGCGCCAGAAGCCTGAACTGGGCCTTGACCCAGCACTTTCAGATGGCCGACAACTTCCGCAAGGCCTTGAACCTGGCCGACAAGGTCGAGGACCGGCTCAAACGCCTGGAGAGTCAGCTCAAGACCCTGAAGATCGTGCGCGATTCAACGCTCTTTCTCCTGATCATGGGCAAGACCTTTTTTTGGCTGGAGATCATCGGCCTGATTCTCGGCGGGCTGTTCGTCTGGGTGGGCATCTACTATGCCCAGGAGTTGAACTATTCCTGGGCCGTGGGCCTGGACAGCGCCGACAAGTTCTCCATTCAGAAGGGGCTGACCTTGATCCTGAGTATTGCGGTGTTGGCTGTCTCCGCCTTGCGATCCGCACTGGTTTTCGACAGCCGCAAGGAGCAGCTCTTCCGAAGCGCCAGGCAGCTCTGATACCAACGTGCCATCGCCATCGAATAACGCGACGTGGTATAACGCATCCAGGGCATTTACACTGCTCCTGTTCTGGCCTATCCTGACGGGTATTCCAACGAACCGAGAACTTTCAACCCTTGTAGTCGGAAGGCCGGGCAGTGTTCGCGCCCCTCTTCGGAAAAACCCGCCCCCTCTCGACGACACGAAAAATGCCATGAGAAACATGCTGATATCCGCGGTGGAGGCTCTGCCTTCCGACATTCGGTTCGCCCTCAAGGACAAATTGTTTTACCAGCCGATCATCAGGCACCACGCCATCGTGGCCGAGCGCCCGCCATTGTTCGACACGGTGTTTTTCGAGGTCATCACCAAGTGCAACTCGCGGTGCAGCTTTTGCGCGGCCTCCAGACAGAACGAAAAGCGCGAACCCCTGGAAATGCCTTTTTCCACATACCGCAAGGTGGTGGAGGAACTGGTTGAACTGGGCTTTTCCGGGCGCGTGGCCTATCACGTGAACAACGAGCCGCTGCTCTTTCCCGAGTTGGCCGCATTCATCGCCTACGCCAGGGAGCGCCTCCCCGCCACGCGCAAGCAGGTCATGACCAACGGCCTGCTGCTCACGGCCAAGCGCGGGGCCGAACTCATCGAAAGCGGTGTGGACGAGATCCACGTGGATTTTTATCGCGAACAGGGCGATCAGTCCCTGTACCCCGGTGTGCGTGAATTCATGGAGCAGACCATTCCCGCCTACTTCCCCAACAAAGAGAACGGGAGATTCGTTAGTGCCGACGGCAAACGCCGCTTCGGCTTCAAGATCGAGTACCGCTTCCTCAACGAGGTCATCTCCAGCCGCGGTGGCACAAGCCCCAACCGCAAGGCGGAACAAAAAGAGGAAGTCAGGGGGTTCTGCGTCTTCCCCTGGACTCAATTCAACGTCACTGCCAGCGGCGCCGTGAACAAGTGCTGCGCGGACCTCTATTTCAGCGATGTCATGGGCAATGTCACCGAGGAGTCGGTTCTGGACATCTGGCATGGGGAGCGTCTCACCAGGGTGCGCGAGCGTCTGCTGCGAGGGGAGCGCGCGGCCTTGCCCAACTGCCGCGTGTGCGACTACATCGGTTTTCCCAACAGAATGCTCCCTTACAAGGTGTTGCGCGCCGTGCGCTACAATTTCTTCGACCGCAAGGCCTTGCAAATCTGATTGAGGTTGCGTGGCGCCGATAAATACGGCAATAGTGTGACCAGAGCAGGGCTATACGCTGGCTCGGTGGCGGATCGGAGCGGTTGAAGGCGCCTCACAATCACTTTTCGGAGCGCCCCGGAGGGGAGGCCATGGAAATAAGGGACCATAAGCAGGGCAAGGCAATGGTGGTCAGTCTGCGTGGCAGCCTGGACACAGAAAGCGCACCTGGCATGCATCGGCATATGAAGGTGCTCATGGAAGGCGGGGAGACCTTTTTCGTGCTCGATCTAGGAGGCCTGGAGTACGTTTCCAGCGCGGGACTGCGCACGTTTCTGAGCATGGCCAAGGAGGCCAAGGCCGCGGGAGGGGGGGTCGCCTTCTGCAACGTGTACGGCATGGTCAGAGAACTGTTCTCCATCTCCTATTTCGACACCATGTTCCCGCTGCGCGACAGTGTGGAGGACGCCATCCAGGCCTTGGACTGAGCCGTCCGGCGGCTTCCCGTTGCCGACGCTCCACAGGCGGGGGCAGGAGATCAGAGCCGGCGGACAAGCTCTATGGTCGTGAGTCTTAGCCTGCGGGCCATGACTTGGAGCAGCGCGTTTTGCAGCTTCACCCCGAGGGCTGGATTCTCCAGGAGCAGGATATCGTAGTCATCGCCGTCGAACACCAGCAGTGTGGTGGGGCCCTTGGCCAAGGCGCTGGCTGAGTTGGGCAGGCGGTCCACCAGGGAAATTTCGCCGAACAGGGTCCCGGCGCTGAGCAGGGCGATGCTCTTGCTTGACGCCTCCCCTTCGTTGGGGTGCTGGTAGTCCTTGACGATGTGCACCGACCCCGAGGCGATGAAATGCAGGCGCCTGTCCTCCCCACCGAGATTGATGATCCGTTCTCCATCGACATATGCGCGTTCGTGCATGCTCTGGCCGAGGAGAGCCGCCTCCTGGGCGGTGAAGTCCTTGCCCCAGCGGGTGTTGTGCAGCAGTGCGTGGAGCCGTTCGCCCGAAATCATGTCTGCTTCCTCCTGTGTCAGCGGACAGTGAACTCGATGATGTGGGCGCATTCCAGGCAAAGTTCATCCAGTTTCTGGGTGCGCATTGCGACCGTACCGCTGTCGGTTCCCCAGGGGATGGTCACTTCCCGCTCTCCTTCGTGGGTTTGCACTGGGGTCTTCTTCAGGTGCATGCGCGCCTTGAAGCGGTAGATCATCAGCAGTTTTTCATCATCCTTGATTCTGGCGTTTTTCAGAATCTTGTAGAATTTTTCGATTTCCAGATTCCTGTCCTTGGAGGCAATGAAATACAGTTCCCGTGTTCCCGGGGGAGCCTCGATGGTAAAGGGCGTGTCGGCCGTGGGCAGGACGTAGTCCTTGCCTTGCGCGACAGGGTTGGTGCCGGGCGAGGTGGCCAGGGCCGTGCCCACCAGGTCGTTTTCCGGAAAGAGCTGCACCACGTCCAGGCCGTTGATCACCATGTAGACGTAAGCGTGGCACTGCTGTTGCGGCGAGAAGAACACGCGGTAGGCGTCGCCGATGGCGAGGCTTTCGCCGTTGCGCAGGCGACGGGCTTCACCGCCGGTCCTGGGCTTGTAGGCCACGTTGAACTGAAAGCCCAGTGGCTCGGAAATGCGGGCCTTGATGGTCTCCTTGCTCGCGGCGTTCTCGGGCGGTGGTGCGGGCGCCCGCTCTTTGGTCAGCATGGCCTCCACCTTGGTCCACAGGGCCTCGGGCATGTTCAGCCGCCAGGACACGGCGGCCGCAGCGGCCAACAGCAGCAGCAGACTGAGAATTCCCCAGGCGATAAGGGCCAGCTTGGTGGAGCGGTCCGCCTTGGGAGCGCGTTGCGGCCTGATGAGCAGGCCGCGCAGATCCGTAACGAGTTCGTCGGTGGAGGCGTAGCGGTCCTCGGGGCTCTTGGCCAGGCACTTGCCCAGGATATGATCCACCTCCTTGGGCAACAGGGGGTTGATCTTGGAGGCCGGGGGGGGCGTTTCATGGGCGATGCGATAGGCAACGGTGGAAAAGGTGTCTCCACTGAAAGGTTTCTCGTTGGTGAGGAATTGGTAGAACACGGCGCCCAGGGAGAAGATGTCCGAACGGTTGTCAGGGGTGGAACCCTGCACCTGCTCCGGCGACATGTAGCTGGGGGTGCCCAATATCTGCGTGGTGCGGGTGAGGTTGGAATCCACGGTGTGCACCGCGCCGAAGTCCATGATCTTGATCACGCCCTCAGTGGTGAGCATGATGTTTCCCGGCTTGATGTCGCGGTGCACCAGCCCGGCCTTGTGGATGGTGCCCAGCCCCTCGCACATTTGGATCATGTGCCGCACCTTGTCACGGAAAGGCATTTCCTCGCTGGAGCGGATGATGTCGGCGATGGAGGGGCCGTCCACGTACTCCATGACCAGGTACAGGGACTTGCCGAATTTGCCGATGCCGTAGATACTGACGATGTTCTTGTGGTTCAGACGGGCGATGGACTTGGCTTCGCGCAGGAAACGTTCCAGTAGTTGGCGGCGTTCCTCCTTGCCGCTGTCCGGCGTGAAGGGCAGTAAGGTCTTGATGGCGACGTAACGTTCCAGGATCGGCTCTCTCCCCAGATAGACGGTGCCCATACCGCCTTTTCCAAGGATTCTTTCAATCAGATACTTGCCGATTTTGTCCGGAGCGGTGTTCGGTTTACCGGAGCGTCTGGTTGGTCTGGAAGGCGGGCCTGGGGAAGCGGCACGAGGATTCTCCCGGGAAGAGCCCATGATGATGGTTTCTTCTACGTCCTTTGCGGGCACGGGTTCGCCTCCTGTGCTTCCCCGTATTCTTGCGTCGCCGCCGGGAGCCTGAAGGTTCGTGAGTCGGTGGCGTGCATCGGCATTGCAAGACACGGGGCGCTGGATGTATGGTGTGGCCTGAACAATGCCGGCAACATCTTGACCACTGTTGCAACCAATAAGGAATAAACGCTTGTTTTGCAAGGCCTCGGAAGAACTAAGGAGAGATTCATGTCAGTTTCATCGCCGTCAACCAGAGTGACGGAGTGTCCGTGAGCCTGCCTTCCGCTTCCGAAACAGGACGTTCTCTTCTGGCTTGCCTGCTACTGCTCAACGATTTTCAAATCTATTGGGCCTACTTTTCCCTGAGTGACGGGGAATTGTACCCCGATGGCGCGCGCGAGGTGGCTGGCCGGTTGGTGAACGCCCTCAGGGAGGTGGAAGCGGCTCAGGGCCCGTTGCTCGGAAAAGAGGTCGAGGCCGGTCTCGGGCTCCTGCCACCGGGTGTGCTGTTGCGCTCACTGGCAGCTTGGAGCCGGCAGGGAGAGTCCGAGGCCCTGCACCTGCTGCTGCAGAATTCCGTGGGCATGCAGGCCTATTTCTCGGTGGTGAAGCGCTCCCTGCATGAACGTCTGGGATTGCCCATCATGGTACAGGAGATGGACGGCAGCGAGGTCATGTATCGGCAATCCTTCATCCGCTGGCAGGCCCATTTCCCCACCGTGCTGCTGCACAGCATGGGAGAGGCGCGCAAGGTTCTGGAACGGGCCAGTTGCAGTGAGAGCATCGTGGTGGTGGGGGACATCAGACGCTCCCAGGACCTGATGACCTACGCCCGCGACAGCCTCGGCTTTGCCGCGAATATCGTGCGGTTGATCAACACCACCCGCCTGCTGTTGGACGAACATCTGGGTATTTTCGACAAGTTCACCGGCGATGGTTTTCTGGCTTATTTCAACAAGGAGTTGTGCGCGCTTCAAGGTCGGGACTATCGGAAGTGTTTCACGGATTTCGCAAGGGATATCACGGTGTTCTCGCGTGAGCACTTCGCCCGGTGGAGCAGGGAGGTGCGAAAATTGCCCGATGTGGATGTGGGCTTGGCCATGGGTGCCGACGTGGGCTGTGTGCTGTTCCAGGATATCGACGCCCACTTCATCGCCGTGGGCGACGCCATTATCTGGGCCAACCGCATGGTATCCGCGGCCCAGGCGGGAGAGACGGTTTGCAACAACCTGTTGAGCGTGCTTCTTGAGGAAAACGGGATGGTGGGGTTCGAGGTCCGCCAGGGTTCGACAAAGGCCGGTGAATTGTTTCGCGCCAAAGCCATACGGTATCCCGAGGGGACCTGAAGCGGGACAAGCGCTGCCCGCACGCCCTGACGGATGCTTCTCAGGCCCCCTGGCGCAGGAGCGCTTCGGCCTGCTCCATGGTCTCGCAGATGGGGAAAAGGTTGTTCAGACCCGCGAGTTCAGCCATCTGCTTCACCGGGCCGCGCATGGCCACGAGTATCAGCTTGCCCTTGCGCGCGGCCAGCAGCTTCTTGCCCACCACGAGCAGAGCCCTGATGCCGGCGCTGGAGATGTAATCCAGACCACCACAGTCGAGGATGATGCCGCCGGCGGTCTTCTCGACGCATTGCATCATGATGCTGATCAGCCGCGAGTCGTTTTCCGCGTGGAGCTGGCCGGCCACCGAGACGCTGACATGGTTGGGCGTGTCCTCGATGTCGATGCGCAGGTTGTCGATGCTCATCCTCCTCCTCCCTGTGGCATGACAGTGTCTGAAGATAGTATACCGGAGCGGATGAAAAAGCCATGCTGGAACAATCCGAAAACATGGGTAAATTTAGCACGATACGGAACCTTGTTGCCTTGTGGACCGAAATGTGAAAACAAGTCTCCGAGCACGGGCGATCTGGAACCAGAAGAGCAACTTATCCTTGAAAAGGGTAGAGTGCTCGCGCGCGCAGGACGTGCGCGACTGAAGCGAAGCGGAAGGGGTATTGGGGGTAACCGCGTTTTCCACAATGCCCGGCCCCTGAAATGC
>CAZSRS010000001.1:0-331946 GCA_964609625.1 uncultured Desulfovibrionaceae bacterium | reverse complement strand
CGGAAGGGGTATTGGGGGTAACCGCGTTTTCCACAATGCCCGGCCCCTGAAATGCGGAATGTATTTCAGGGGTGACATGCTAGAGCATTTTTTCCTTGAAAAGGGTAAAGTGCTCGCGCGCGCAGGACGTGCGCGACTGAAGCGAAGCGGAAGGGGTATTGGGGGTAACCGCGTTTTCCACAATGCCCGGCCCCTGAAATGCAGAACGTATTTCAGGGGCGAAATGCTCTAGGACCGTTCATGAACAACCAATCCCTGACGATGCGGCTGAAACTGCTGCTTGGCTCCCTGATCATCCTGGTCGTGGCTCAGGCCTTCAACGGCGGACTGAGCCTTTCTTCCTTGGAAAAGCTCTACAGCGGCACGCTGATTTCCAGTTTCAGCGTCGTGGGCAACGACTTCATCACCAAACTGCAAGCAGCCGTGCGTTTTGGAAAGTCCCTGGACAACTTCTACGGCCTCGACAAGGTTCTGGGGGAGGCCAAGAAGGATCTGCCCGAACTGGACAACATCATCGTGGCCATGCCGGACGGGGCTGTAGTCCAGAGCCTGAAGCCGGGCTTCGCAGGCCAACAGCTGGCCGACATGCTGCACGTGGACCTTCGGAAGACCCTCTCCAAGAGCCGGGAAGCCAACGGCTACCAAGTCCTCCGCACCTCCGGGCAACGACACATCTTTTTTTCCCTTGAAGGCAAGGACCGAGACTTCGCGGGAATCGTGGTCTATTCCTTTCCCGAATCCCTGATCAGGGAGCGCATCGCGAGCGTCTTGCAGGCCAATGCCGAGGTCCTGGCCCAGACCACCTGCGCCGCGGCAGTGGTCTTGGTCCTGGGGTTGTGGCTGTTGCCCATCTCACGCAGCCGTGCTTCCCGGACCAAGCTCTACACCCTACTTATCCTGGCGGTGGGCTCCGCCCAGGTCTATTACGCGGTGAGCAACGTCCAGATGTTCAGGGACCAGTACATCGTCATGGCCAGGGACAAGGCCGAGGATCTGTCGGAACTGGTGGGCAAGGACATCGAGTTCCTGCTGAACAAAGGAGTGCGCATCGACAAGCTGCGCAAGATCGAGGAACGCTTCGGCACCATCATCCAGGCCACGCCGGAAATCAGTTACCTGGAAATCCTTACCCCGGATTTCGCTGTGATGAACAAGGCCGACCGCATAGGTCCGGTGACCATCGCCGGCACTACCGTGGCGGACTTGCCCTTTGACGGGTTCTACGATGTGCTGCTGCCCCTGGGGCGGGATAGGGAAGAAGGGGGGCGCATCACCGAGGGATTCATTCACGCGCGCCTGGACAGGCCCATGATCCAGGCCAAGGTCAACGAGATTTTTCTGGACTCCCTCACGGTGACCCTGATCTCGGTGCTCTTCGTGGTGGAACTGCTGATCTTCCTGATGCTTTTCGTCAAGAAGGCCGTGGTGCAGGACGAGACACTGGTGGTGGAGGCCGATCCCAGCAGCGACTACATGCTGGGGAGGCCCGCGGCATTCTCCATGGTCTTCATGTGGGCCATTCCCGCGTCGTTTCTGCCTTTGTTCATGGAGTCACTCTATGAACCCATGTTCGGGCTGCCCAAGGACATCGTCCTGGGGCTGCCCATTTCCCTGGAGATGTTCGCGGCCCTGGTGGCAGCACTGACCGCCGGTGTACTCTCGGATCGCAAGGGATGGCACGTGCCCTTTCTGTCCGGCCTGGTACTCTGCTCAGCCGGGGCCTTCGGCAGCTGGATCGCGACGTCGGGCACGCAGTTCGTGCTCTCGCGGGGGCTCACGGGTTTGGGTTACGGCTTGGCCTGGATGGCCATCCAGAGCTATATCTTCAAGTTCACCACCCCCCTGACCAGGGCGCAGGGCATTTCCAACCTGGTGGCGGGTATCGTCTCTGGGCAGATTTGCGGCACTGCGGTGGGCGCCATGCTTTCCGAGCGTATCGGCTACTCCCAAGCCTTTCTGGTCTCCGCCGTGCTCGTGGTGCTGCCCCTGGCCTTTACCATGTCGTTCATGCGCCGTTACATGCGCCGGCCTGACAGGGTGGCCCTGGCCGACCGCTTCAGGATCGCGGACCTCAGGGAACTGTTGTTCAACCGCAATTACGCCAGCATCCTGATCCTCAGCCTGGTGCCTTTCGCCCTCTGCCAGGTTGGGCTGCTGATGTACGCCGCGCCCATCTACCTCAACAAGATGGGAGCGAGCCAGTCCAATATTGGCCGTGTGTTGATGATCTACGGTCTGTCCGTGATCTACATCGCCCCTTGGATCAGCAAGTACGTGGACCGCACGGAACGTAAGAAGCTGTTCATCGTGCTCGGAGGCATAGTCGGGGGGGGCGGTTTGATGTCGCTGTACTTCCATAGCGGCCAGATGGCGGTGATGCTGGCGGTGTTCCTGATGGGCGTGTCCGGAAGCTTGGTGGGCTCGGCCCAGTCGGCCTTTGCCCTCAAGCTCGGGATCATCCAGCGGGTCGGCGTGGGCAAGGCCATGAGCGTGCAGCGCGCCGCGGACAAGCTCGGACAGATGCTCGGGCCACTGGTTCTCGGCGGGATCATCGCTTCGGTAGGCATCGGCAACGGCGTGGCCATTGTCGGGCTGCTTTTCTTCCTGACCACCTTTCTGTTTTTGTTCGTGGCCAGGGAGCGTCCGGCTCCTGAATCCGGTAAGCGATAAGAACGAGGCATGTGGATGCGCTCCCTTGGCTTGGAAATCGAGATGCCCGTGGCGTGCCGCGATACCGGCGCCTCGCACAAGGTTGGTCCCTACTTCGGGAATCTCGCGCAACGCAAGGCCGACAGGGGCCAGGAAGTCCGCTTGGAGCAATGCGGCGGCAGGGATGTGGCGGTGCATTCAGGCTGCATCGTCAGCGGAGTGGACAACGCCTTCAACAACCTGGAAAGTTCCATTGGTCCTGTGTGCGATGCCTGCGACAACTTGTCCGAGCTGTACGCCATCCTGCGCGGGGAGTTGGAAGACGTGAGCGCCTGCCTGGAGCAGGAAGGCGCCATGGTGGTGAACTTTTCCGAGCACCCCGACGTGCGTATCGATCAGGACTACTACAGGTGGATACGCTCGCCCAAGCCGATCTACGAGTATTGGGTGGGGTACCGGGGCTGGAACCACATGGCCGGCGTGGACGCCAAGGCGCACAACGGCCCTACCACGGGCGTGGACGCGGCCGACGCCGTGCGCGCCTGCAACATCCTGCTGGCAGCCAGCCCCGCCTTCATCGCGCTGTTCGCCAACAGCCCCTTCGAGGCCGGTTGCCGCACCGGGCAGTCTGAAAATCGCATGACCATCTGGTCCAGAATCTTCAGCACCTCGCGTTTTGCCTGCGATCGCTGGTTGCACCGCATGCCCGAACGCCCCTTTGCCGGCCTGGGTGATTATTTCCGATGGATGTTCGGGCCGGGCACCAACATGCAGTTCGTGACGCCCAACGACGTGCGCGACTACAAGAAGCCCGGTGGCATGCTCCTGGTGGAGGGCGACCCGCCCCTGCTGGAGTTCTTGCGCGGGTCGGAGTGGCAGGCCAAGCCGCTGTCCGGGGGCGATGCGGTCCTGGTGCGCCCCAGCATGCGACACTTGGAGTTCCAGCAGTTCTGCCATTTCCTGGATGCGCGCATCCGCTATGCCTTCAGCCAGGACTTCCCCGTGGCAGTGTTCCTCGAGGCCCTGGACGCCGGGGAGGAGCGGTTGACGCGACTGTTCCAGGAGCGCACCAGCTACTGTTACATCGAAGGCCGGGCTGCCGGCGCCAACCAACCCGACAAGTTCCTGGCGGCGCTCCCGGACCCGCGGGTGGCGGCCTCCACCACCATCAGCGTCAGCGCCCTGCAGACAGGCCTGCTCGAGAACCCCGAAGCCGCCTGGGGGATGCTGTCCGGCTTTCGCTGGGAAGACCTGCGCGGCCTGCGGCAGGCGGCAGTAGAGCATGGCATGCGGGCGGAATACAACGGGCTCGCGATTCGGAACTTCTGTGCCGCCGTGTTGGAAGCCGCCGGCCAGGGTTTGAACCTCGAGGACACCTGGATGCTCGGCTACCCCCTGCACGTGCTACGTACGGGGGAGAACGGCGCGGACCGGGCGGTCAAACTCCATACCTCCCTGCCCGGCGACGACGCCCAACGCATGGCCGCCCTGGTCCGGGAGCGCGCCATGGTCCTGCCCTGAGGTGTGCTCCCGAGTGGTTGGAGTGCGTGGAATAAAAAAAGGGCCGGAATGATCTTCCGGCCCTTTTTGTTATCGAGAGAGAAGGGCGACGTCTCAGGCGTTGAGTTCCTTTTCCTGCGGGAACACGGGGAGATAGCGGTAGGAGAGGCTCAACACCAGGAAGCCGTAGGCGATGACCAGCACCGAGGGCGCCCACTCAGCCCAGTTCGGCGCATAGGTCTGCCACGAGTCGAAGGGCATGACCGGTGCTGCCAGGGATTGCACCGTGAAGACGTAGCGGTTGATGGTCACCCCTGTGCAGTCGAGGATGGCGGCGGTGTACAGCAGCGCGGGCTGATTGCGCAGGCTGGGGACTATCAGCAGGATGGCCGGAATGACGCCGCAGAGACCGATCTCGACCCAGAGCAGCCACGAGCCGTAGATGGTCTGGTAGTACATCTGCTCGAAGGTCAGGCCCACGCTGGGCAGGTAGCCGGAGGCCCAGGCCCAGGTGTCCAGGATCTTGAAGACCAGATAGACGCAGAGCATGGTACCCGCGATCTTGCCCATCAATGCCTTGACCTTGAAGGACACGAGTTGGCGGCCGGTGAGCAGTTCCATGAGCTTGCACACGAGAACCGTGAAAACCGGTCCGGAAGCCACGGCCGAGAGCACGAAGAGGAAGAAGGTCCAGGGCCAGATGAAGAAGCCCTCGCGGAAGGCGAAAGGTCTGGCGAAGAGTACGCCGTACATGCCGCCCAGGGAGCCCTGGTGGAAGAAGGACAGGAAGGCTCCCATGCCGGCGAACAGGGGCATGGTCACGTGGAAGTTGTGGGCGATGTTGTGTAGCAGAGGAATCTTGTTCAGCTGGCGGTTTTCCAGGATCAGGGGGACGTATTCGATGACCAGCACACCCAGGTAGCAGGTGATGCAGAACATCACTTCAACGAGCATGGAGTGTACGTTGGGGTGCCAGAACCCGAACCAGGAGCGCAGCGGTTGCCCTACGTCCAACCCGAGGATGATCATGGCGCCGGAGTAGCAGATGAATCCGACGATGACAGCCAAGTTGATGATGTTCTTGAGCGGATCGATGTTCAGGATGTAGCGCAGGAGGCCGGTGAAAAAGGCGCCGGCGCCGAGAGCGATGACAGCCAGGTCAAAGGTGATCCAGAGGCCGAATCCGAAGTAGTCGTCCAGGGCGGTGATGCCCAGGCCGAAGCCCAGAATCCAGAAGATGGCGTAGCCGCCCCAGGCCAATCCAAGGCCGATGAACAGGATCCAGCCCAGGAATTTCCAGAACGAACACCTGGGCAGACCTTCAGGAAACAAAGCTTGATCAATCATGGATTCTACCCCCTAGACCTGTTCGTTTGGCAGGTAGTTGTCGAGTTGTCTGAGCACCCATTCCCTACGGCTGGAATAGAAAACCTGGGGACAGGTGCCGAGGCGTTCGAGAATGCGGCGCACGGTGGGGTTGAACTTCAGCAGGTAATCCTTGCTCGAGTGACCGTGGCCATGTCCGTGCTCGCCGAACATTTCCGCGTATTCTTCATCGCTGGGCTCTTCCTTGAACACCAGTTTGTGTACGGCGTGATCGGGATTCCGGAGGTTGCCGAAGGTGATGGCGCCGTTGGGGCAAGCCTCAGTGCAGGAGGTGACATAGGCGCCGTCGGGCAGATCGTCGGGATCTTCGCCCGCGACACGGGCCTTGTCCTTGGCTTGCATCCAGCGGTGGTGGCAGAAGGTGCATTTTTCCACAACACCCCTGGGCCGGACAGAGACATCGGGGCACAGGGTTTTTTCCATGCCCTCGGGCCAGACCGGGTCATACCAGTTGAAGTACCGGGCATGGTAGGGGCAGGAGGCCATGCAGTACCGGCAACCAAAGCAGCGGGGGTAGATCTGGCTGACGATACCGCCGTTTTCGTCCTTTTTGGTGACAGTGGCCGGGCAGACCGAGACGCAGGACGGAACGCCGCACTGCATGCAGGGTCTGGGCAGGTAGGCCACTTCGTGTTCAGGGAAGCTCTTGCCGTTGCTGAGCTGATAGACCAGCATCCAGGTGATGGTCCGCAGCTTGTTGGAGTGGTCCCTGATTTTTGTGGTGAAGTTCTGACGCTGCATGATGGGTACGTTGTTCTCGGCCTGGCAGGCGACCATGCACGCGCCGCAGCCGGTGCATTTGTCCAGGTCGATGAGCATACCCCATCTGATACTGAAATCTACATGTTCATAGCTTTGCATGGCGTATGTCCCTTGCGCTTAGATTTTCGCGATCTTGACCGATGTGGAGGTCCAGACGGGAAAGCCGCTACCGGGTTCGATGGCCGCGGTCATGAGCTGAGCCGTGTTACTGCCTTTGCCGCGTGTGAACTCGTCGAAAGCGGTGTGGCCGAAACCCAAGGGCGCAGCCACCACATCATCCATGACGCCCTCGAATATGTGCACGAGGACGGTGCATTCGCCGGCCTCGCTGGACACCTTGACCAGGCTGCCTTCCTTCACCCCCAGCTTCGAGGCTGTGGCGCCGTTCAAGTGCACGAAGGATCTTTCTCCAAGGAGCACGGTGTTGCGGACGGTCTTGAGATTGAACGGCGGCGTGGCCACCTGTGCCGTGCCGTAGTTGAGCTTGTTCTCGGGCGCAAGGCAAAGACCCTCGGATTTGATGGAGGCCAGCGCCTTGTGCAGCACATCGGTGCCCAGGGGAGGGGACATGACCGGCACCAGTGTGGTGGACATGGTGAAGGAACCACGCAGTTTGTTGAAGTCGCCGCCGGCGTTGCGGGCCTTGGCTTCCAACACCTGCTTGAAGTTGTCGAAGCCCAGGCTCATGTTCAGACGCTTGGCCAGACCGAGGAGCACGTCACCGGTCGGAACCGCATCCACCAGGGGCTTGATGACCGGGTGCACGGCGTTGTAGGTGGCCGCGGCCAGGCCGTAAGGAGTGCAGATGTCGTCGAAGCGCTCCAGTCCCATTGGGTTGGGCAGGACCAGGTCGCAGGTCATGGCGGTTTCATCCAGGAAACTGGTGAAGCTGACCTTGAAGGGGATCTTTTTCAGGGCCTCGGCCGTGGCGCTCGGCTGCGGCAGGCTGTATACCGGGTTGGCCTCGTAGACGATGAGCATTTCCGGTGCCTGGCCTTTTTCCACCTTCTGGAGATAGGTCACCACGTCCTTGGCCAGCATGTCCTTGCGATCCGGTGAAGCGCTGACTGCCTTGGCGATTTCTGGAATGACGACCATGCCGCCGGAGTTGTTCAGGCCCCCGGCGAGCAGGTTCAGTCCGATACCGGCCAGCACCAGCGCGGCGCCGGCGCCCTGACCGAAGGCGGAACCGAGGATGACCAGCGGCTTGGAGGCCTTGAGCAGACCATCGGCCAGGAGATTGATCTGGGCTTCGGGAACCCCGGTGATCGCCGCGGCCTTGCCGAGGGAATAGCCGCCGACTATGCCTTTGAAGGCGTCAAAGTCAGGGCTGTCGATTGTTTTGCCTTTTTGGATCAGCAGGTTGCAGAGCACCGCGGCGAGGACCGCTTCCGTGCCGGGTTTGATCGGTACCCAGTGGTCAGAGACGGCGGCGGTGTTGTTCTGCACGGGACCGGCGTAGACGAATTGGGCCTTGGGAGCTTCCCCAACGGGCCGCTTGGCGGAAAAGACACGGCGGTTATGCACCGCGGGGCCCCAGGATTCGAGGAAATCGGCACCGATGGCCAGGACGTAGTCGCTGTTGTCGATGTCGAAGCCCAGCTGGCCTTCCTGACCGAGAAGGCCCTGCCAGACGCGGGAGGCGGACTGCGCCTCGCAAGGCATGATGAAGAAATCGTCGGAACCGGCCTGGGCCGCGAAACCGGCCAGAACTTCGTTGATGGTGCCGTTGGTGTCACCGGAGATCACGGCGAGCTTGCCCGCAAGGCCCTTGATGGAGCCGAGCTTCTCCTCCATGATCGCCACTGCCTCTTCCCAGGAGATGGCGCGGAAGGCGCCGTCAGGAGATTTGCGCAGGGGGCGTTTGAGCCGCCCCGGGCTGTAGAGCAGTTGCACTTCGGCCGCCGCCAGGGAAGAAATCTTGCCGCCGGAAAGGGGATTGTCCGGATCACCGATGGCCCGTACCGGATGTCCTCCCACTGTACGCACTTTGATCGCGCAGTTGGTGGGGCAGAGTTTGCTCAGTGTGGCAGCGTACGCGGTATCGCCTTTGATGTTGCGGGGAATCCAGGGCCAGTTCTGGCTCCAAATCGAGAGGTCATCGGTCAGCTTCCAGGGGATGGGCGTGAACAGGCTTCCCACTGCGCCGCCTACGATGAACTGGATGAATCCTCTTCTGTCAAGTCCCATGGTTTCACCCTCTCCTATTTATGGCACACGAAGCAGGCGTTGCTTGCGCGAGTTTGGCCGATGTGATCGGGATGAGCGTGGCATTTTTCGCAGGCCCACATCTTCATGGTATCCTTGCTGTACTTGGTCAACCTGTTTTGGTGATAGGCCGGAGGAGTGTCCATTGCCGCCACGTTGGGATGGCAATTGTTGCAGACATCCGCCTGTTCCCAGTCCACGTGGCACATGCCGCAGGTGTCCAGCGAGTGCGCGGCGTGCGAGAAAAAGACGTTGTCCGGCTGCATCTGGTAGACCAGCCAGTCAACCTCTTTGTTTTTTGCCACGTACTCGTTGACGAACTCAATTTCGGCCGGATCTTCACCCAGTACCGAAGAATGGCATTCCGCGCATTTTTCGATGGAGGGGATGCCGCCGAACGAGCCGTCAGCATTGAAGAAGTGGCAATCAGTGCAGGCCATTGCGCTTTCTTCCACGTGGACGACGTGGCTGAAGCGGATCGGCTGGTGCTTTTCGCTGAAAAGCGCTTTCGGGAAAAGCCACCACCCGACCACAAGGGCCGCGACGATGCCTACGAAAAAGGGCGCCACCGAACATGAGGAACGCCCTTTTTCCTGGCTGCCGGAGAGAGTGTTGTTGCTGTCCTGCATATCCCTATCCGCCTCATTTAGAATTGAAATTGATCTGGTTTCTCCCACCACTCACGAAGGTCTTTCTACGCATGAGCGTTGCGCCATGTCAAGGTGAAACGATTCACAAATGAACTAGTTGTGAAAAAAAGCTTTTTTTGATCGTTATCGAGGCTTTTTCGAGGGAATGCACGCGGTGGATGGAGATTTGGATAAAAAAATCGTGAAAAAAAGGACGTTCGTAAAATCTTACGGCAGGGGGGAAACGAAAAATGAAACTACAGGGTTGTCAACTCAGAAAAATGAAAGGGGATTCGAAATCCCTGAACAGGCCAAGCGCTTGGTCTTTTTGAGAAAGAATTGGCCGGGGCAGAGGCCAGGGAATGGCCAAGTCCTGGTCGGCCCAGAGAATTCCCGAATCAAGGTCAGGTGCGTAAGGGGCGTCCACCTTGTACTGGAACTCCACCCCTGGTTCCAGGGTCAGGTAGCCGTGGGCGAATCCTTTGGGAATGAATAATTGGCGGAAGTTGTCGGCACTGAGTTCGATGGCTTCCCAACGGCCGTAGGTCGGTGAGCCCTTGCGCAGGTCCAGGGCCACGTCAAAGACGCTGCCCCGCGTGACTCGCACCAGCTTGGTCTGCGCCGCGGGGGGAAGCTGAAAGTGCAGCCCGCGCAAGACTCCCATGGTTTCGGAACGGGCGTGGTTGTCCTGGATGAAGGTACAGGACGGTAGTCCGTGCTCCGCAAAGCCATGGACACTGTAGCTCTCGTAGAAAAAGCCCCGCGCGTCGGCGAATACGCGCGGCTCGATGATGTACAGGCCGGGCAGAGAGGTGGCGATGACCTTCACGGCATGGACTCCGGGTCCTTCGTGGGGATATCCCCGATAAAAGGTTTGAGCACCTGTTCTTCGTCGATGACATCGGGATCCTCGGCCGCGAAGCGCACGATGTTGCGCAGGTGCACGTAACTTTCCTCGTCCATGGAGACGAAGTCCAAGGCCACGTCGTCTCCTGTCTGCCGGACCACTGCGCACTCGATCTCGATGCTCACTGTTGGGGCCAGTTGCAGATGCACCGTGCAAGGCTCGCTTTCACGCATCCGCAACGCCTCGGGCGTGGTCATGGAGCAGAGCATGCCCTTGAGGCTGAGGTTTTCCGTGGTCACGGGAATTTCGTGCCCCTGGACGAGAAGTACTCCCGTGAAGTTGCCGCTGACGCGCGTGCGTCTCCTGATGTCGGTCATGATCCATACCCCGGTTGTATTGTAAACCGTGCAATGGCAGGCACCTGCAACATGGCGCAGGAATCAGGGGATGTCAAATCCTGCATGCGGGGCACCGGCAAGACGTTCACTGCACCACGTCGGGTATGGTCTCGGGTTCCTGCTCCCGGGGCATGGGGAGCAGTTGCGTGACCATGGGGGTCTCGAAACGGCCGGTTTCGGGTTCGGTGATCACCAGAATCTCCGGGCCGAACTCGTAGAGTAGGCGGCGTTCCTCGGCGCTCGGCGCCGCGGGTCGGCCGGTGGGCAACACGCTGACAGCGGCACGGAAATCGGCCTCTCCCGAGGACACGGCGTTGTGCACCGCCACTTCCAGGGCGCTTGCGTTGAGGCGGGGCAGACCGTTCTCCACGTTGCACCCGGTATAGATGGTGCCCGTTCGGCCCAGCAAGGCGGCTCCGATGGGCGTGTTACTGTAAGGGGCGTAGGCGAACGCCGCGGCTTCCTTGGCCTTGCCCAGCAGTTGTCGGATTTCATCCTCGGTCAGCTCGGTGACGAACCACGTGCGGAAAATGCGGTCGTACTCCCCGCTTTGGCGCACGCGCAGCAGCCCTTCGTCCAAGGCTTGCAGCAACTGATCCTCCTCGCGGTACACAGCGTAATACACGTTGGTCACGGCAAGGGGCGTGCCCACGGGGCTGATGCCTTCCAGCCCCACCTTCTTGAGCAGGAAAAAGGCCACCCTGTCCGCGCCGAACCAGGCGTCCACCTGCTCGTTGTACAGGGCCTTGAGGGCTTCGAGGTCGGTCTCGAAGGGCACCACGATCATACCGCCGCGCTCCTTGAGCATTGTCTCGTAAAGCGAGGTGGTCTTGACGCCGATTTTCCTGGCCTTGAGCTGGTCGATGTTGGCCACCCGCTTGAAGTCCTTCATGAAGAAGCGGGCCTTCAAGGGCAGGGTGGGGCGCGAGGGGAAGGAATAGAGCAGCATCCGCTGCTTGGTCTTGATCATGCTGGAACTCAGGGTGATGTCCCCGGCGGAGAGGTCCATGAGGATGTTTTCCCATTTCATGGGGCGAGGCAGGATGTTGTATTGCGTGCCCTGGAGCACCGCTCCGAGCAGCTCGACGTCAAAGCCCTCTGCCGCGCCTTCCCGCTGCTGGGAGAAGGGGGGGAACTCGCGGTCGTAGCCGTATAGGATGCGGCGTTCCTGGGCATGGAGTCCGGGCGCGGTGGCGAGAAACGCGCAGACGAGTCCGAGCATGAGCAGCGCGAGCCTGTTCATGTCTGTTCCTTTCCAGGCGCGGTGTTTTTTGTGTCGCGAGCCGCCTTATGTGCCTGATCGTCACGGAGGCCATGAAAGGCATTGCTGGGGTACTGGTTGAGCAGAAACCCGTTGCAGTAGCCGCAAATCCTGGGAATGAGGCCGTTCTGGAAGCCCTCGCGGACCTTTCGCATGCGGGGGCCGTTCCAGATATCCATCAGGTCGGCGTCCTTGAGGTCGCCAAGCACGTACTGGGGCGCCCCGCAACAGAGCGAGACCTTGCCGCTCTGCCGCACCAGCAACTGTCCGAACCAAGGGGCCAGGCAGGCACCCTTGCGCGGTTGCAGTGGGAAGAGATTGCGCCCCGCCAGGAAGTTGCTGGCGCTGTTCACGGTGTTTTTCCAGTTGTAGCCTTCGAAGATGCGGGTGGGCATGCTACCCCAGCCGATGTTCAGGCCGAGTTCGTCGGCCAGGGCCTTGTACCCGGTCCTGCGTTCCAGAAACGTACGCATCACCTCGCGGTTGAACTGTTCATAATAGCGGAAGGTGAAGTCGCGGTCCGGGAGTTTCTGCCCCTTGAGGGAGTGGAAGTTGGGGTTGAGTCGTTGAAAACGGACTTCAGGAATGCGCAGTTCGGCGGCCAGATGCAGGAAGTCTTCGATTTCGTCGATGTTCTCCTTCATGACGATGAACGAGAAACAGAAATAGGGGCGCTTGCCCGTGGCGTCGGTGCGCTCCACGAGATAGGCGATGTTGTTTTTGATCTTGGTGAAGTCCTGCCCCATGACGCGGCGATAGGTCTCGGGCCTGCCCGAGTGTATGGAGAAACGGATGGAGAGTCTGGTGTCGGCGAGCTTATCGGCGACTTTCTTGTTCAGGAAGAAGGCCGTGGTGTTCATGTGCAGGACGAGGTCGTGTTCCACGGCGCGGTCCACGAAATAGTCCAGGTCGGCCAGCAGGGGCTCGCCCAGGCCGTGGATGGCAAGGACTTCCATATCCTTGTAATACGGCTCCATTTTATCCAGCAGGTCTTTGCCGGCACGCACCGGTTTGCTGCCGCGGATGTGGCACATGGCACAGGTGTAGACGCACCCCCGCACCGATTCCAGATAGACCACCAGAGGCGGGGATTGCAGGACGGTCTTGCGTTCCTTGAATTCTTGCAGCGTGTGGGAGAAGTTTTTGGGCATGCCTGGAATCTGTTCGGGGCGGACAGGACGAAAAGTCGTGTATGCACCGCGGTAAAAGGTGGGCGGCGCAGGGCCGCAAGTAGAACGGCAGCATGCTACACGGAAGCGGAGCATGAATCCAGTGCAAATCCGGGTCTGCGGATGGGGGTGACTGTATGGTGTCGTGTTGGGGCAGGGCAGTGCGCGTTTTCGCGTGGCCGGGAAGTGTTGAGAGGTGTTGTCCGGTGATGGGACATGTGGTTGATGCCATAACGCCGCAAGGGAGCTTACAAGTTATGACGGGGGAACCCCTGGCACTGCTGTCGCCATCTGCAAGGCGCATACGACTGCGTCTAAGGGCTGCCGCTCTTGAAGAAGGGTTTTTTCCCTCGGATATCAAGGTCTTTCACTTTGAGGCGGCAACGAAAAAACACGTTGGGGAAAAGATTACAAATTTTCAATCCTGAGATATGATCATATATAATAACCAAATTTCCGGATAAAAGGAGTCGGCCAGAATGCAGGAAGGACGCCGTTTCCCTTCGGTTGCAACGAATTCTAGTGTATTTTCTGGTGCGATAATGAGTTCGCTTCGGCGTGTCCAGCGATGGAATTTACAGCTTTTGCAGTGCTGGCTGGTTGACCAAGATCGAATTTTTCTGCATAGCTTCATGCAAGACTGCGTGTTTGTCCCAATCGTCTGTATCCAAAATTAAGTGCCAGTTTGCAGTTCGTGATATTGTATTGCAAATGTGGGGGGGCAAATGATCTACAGTACTGCGAAGGAAGCGCTTTCCGCAGCAGATGGCGCCTACACTGCGATGGAAAGGGAAAGGGTCGTTGCCAGTGAGACCTTGACGAGACTCCTGGACTGTCTGGAACAGGCAGTCGTCCTTACGGATTCATGCTTGGCAATCATCACAACCAACCAGGCTTTTTGCAGAATGTTCGAGACTTGGCCATCCAGACACCTGCACCGGCATCTGGGCTCGATCATCTCGCATTCCGTGTTCACCAATCTGTTGGAGGAGATCAGGGCCACGGAGCATCTACGGGATACCCGTAACTACACCCTGATGCTCCCCCCGTGCTCAGGCTGCAGTTGCCATAGATCGTTTCTGTTGCATGCCGCCGTGTTACCCTCGGGCAACAGGCTCTTTGTCTTCTCCGACACAACCCGGCAGAAGGACATGGAGCGCAGGTTCGCTGAAATGTGCGCGGCACTCTACAACGAAATGCATAAATTCTGTCTGTATTTTCAGGAGTTCGGGGGCATTCTGGACGGAGAGAACGCCAAGGACCCTTCCGCATGTCTTGAATTCAGGGACAAGACCAGGCGCATGCACCGTGTCCTGGGGATGTTGCGACGGTATTGCGAATTACAGGAACCCATGCAGTTGCGACGACAGAATGTGGATATGGCGGCATTGGTGCAGGCTGTGTGCCAGAGGGTCGCCGGTGATTGTTTGGGGCGCGACATCCAACTGTACGTTGAAGAGGCAGGAGAAACGCCACATGTCCAGGGAGATCCGGATTTGTTGGAAGAACTGGTTTATCAGGTTCTGCACAATGCACAGAAGTTCGCTCCTCTGGAGTGCCGCATCCACACACAGTGCCTCCGTCAGGACGGGTACCTTGTCCTGACGTTCACCGACAACGGACGGGGGATGCTCCCTGGGTACGAACAACTCGCCACCGAGTTGTTTTTTCAGGAGCCCGCGGTGCAGCAATCCTACGGGGGGTTGGGCCTTGGTCTGCCACTGGCCAGACGCATAGCCACGTTGCACGGCGGAGGATTGAAGTTGAAAAGCGAGCCCGGGCACGGTGTCACGGTCTGGGTTTGGCTGGGATTGGAGAATGGTGGATAGAGCGCATTGTCCCTGACCGGGTGAGCAGTGTGAAAGCGCATGAGGGTGGCGGTTGCTGCGGCCGGTGCCGTGCCGATGCGTCACTCCACCTCTTGCCTGCGCCCCAGAAAGTACCCGATGCCCGCGCCGATGGACATGGTGGCCCAGCCCATGACGACGATGCTCCAGAAGCTGTAGACCGCGGCGCCCCACAATGCCGAAAGCAGGTCCATGGGTGGCTCGCCAAGGGAGCTGAGAAACCCGCCGGTGAGCAGATGCCCGATGCGGTTGTGGGCGATGACAAGATACCAGCAGACCCAGTGGCCGAAAGCGCCGGCCAGAAAGCCGGCCAGGGCACCCTTGACCCTGCCGGGGTGCCGGGCCGCGATGACCAGCCAGAACAGCGTCCCGGCGAGGAACGCCGCCAGGGGGGCGTAGAGCAGGAACAAGTCGTAGCCCTCGCCCAGGGCCGAGCCCGCGATCCAGGCGCCCACCGCTCCGCCGATGGGCAGACAGAGCACACCCATCTTCAGACTGCGGCGCAGAAGCACATTCATGCGTGGTTGCTCATGGAAAATGCCCTACCGCTCCACCAGGGCGTTTATGCCGAAATCCAGGAGTTCGAGCCGGTATTTGGGGAGTTCTCCGCGCGCCTTGCGGTCCAGGGCTTCCAGGGCCAGGTAGACGGCCACGTCAGCTGGATTGCTCAGACCCAGCTTATGGATTCTGCCGTACTCGCGGTGGGCCAGGGCCGTGAGTGCCTCACGGGTTTGGTGCGAGGCGTGTTCCAATTGTTGAATAGCCACCAGATCGACCTTGGACAGGGCATCTGACCACAGGGGGGCAAGATCGGCGAGCCGCAGGGACTCGAGCCGCGATGCTCGCGAGGATTTCCGGGGCGCCCGGAGAGTGCCGAACAGCGAGTACTGCTTCTGGCCGGAGCGTTTGCAACGTCCGGCGGGTTTGGCGTCCTTGGTGCTGAAAGGTTTGAGCATGGCGGATCCCCTGGACTTGCGTTGTGTGGAGCACCGAACATATCCCACTCCGGGGCAGGGCTCAAGAAATAGACACACCAAAGACCTGGGGCCGAAGTGTCAGGCAGCGGTGGGTTCGGGCCGTTCCGGACGTTGCTGGGGCAGTTTGGGCTGTGCACCGCCCTCTCCCGCGAGTCCTGGACAGTGGGCGCGCTCCGCCTGGGCCCTACCGAGGGGGAAGCTGCGGCACTTCAGGGGGCGGTATGCGTGGATGCGGCAGAGTCGTTTGCCGTTGCGCTCCCTGGCGAGCCAGGGGCAGCGGTTGAGGTATTCGCCGTTGCGGGGATGGACCCAGGCCTTGTAGAGACGATAGCCAGGGCGCTCCAACACCTGGACGAACCGCAGGACGTTGCGCAGTCCCAACCGTTGCCAGGCCTCCACCTCCTCGCAGGAGACGCGGCCCTGAAAGGCGTCGCGGAAGCGTTCGCAGCAGTCGCCGCACTGGATGCAGTTATATCCTAAGGGGGGCATGGCGAAGGTAGAAGTGATTTCCAGGGCCAGGGCCTCGGGCGGGGTGTTCTTGATGCGACCGAGATCGGCCAAGGCCCGCCGCAATTCCTGCTCCCGGTCCTGCCCGTGGTAATGGTAGGCGTGGTTCTGATAGGCCAGGCGCGCGCCGTCCTCCTGTCGCTCCGCAACCGTGATCACGCGGCCGGTGAATGGTTCGCACAGGTCGCGCACGGTCCAGCCCTGCCGGAGCAGGTACTTTTCCAGAGTCGAGAGGGTGGGTTTGTCAGCAAAGGGGTTGCCCGGGAAGGGTGAGGGCAGCATCGGGTTCTCGAACGGCATGTTCGTGTTCTCCGGATGGAGGTTTCAGCCTCAGGGTCGATATCCGGATCAGAGGGCGGGCGCAAGAGGTGGGGCGGGGTGAGATGGGCGGCCGGTCAAGGGGTGTCGTCGCCGACTTGGTTCATGGGCAGGTCGAACAGTTCGTCCAGTGGTGAGTTTTTTTCCTCTTCCAACAGATGGTGGATGTTGGTGTCCACGTCCTCGATGGTCTGAAAGAGTTTCCGCTCCTTTTCCCGGTAAAGGTCCTTGTCCAGGAGTTCGAAAAAACCGTCTCCCATGGAGCCCTGTGTGGCGTGCAGGCCGATGGAGACGGTGAACGGGATGCTTTCCGTGACCTGGTTGTGGAAGTCGATGCCCTCGAGGACGCGGGTGCGGACTATCTTGGCCTGCTCGGCGGTGGTGCCGGGCATGACCACGACGAACTCGTCGCCGCCATAGCGGCAGACCGAATCGACCTTGCGCAGGTTCTCGCCGAGGATCGCGGCCAAGTTCTTGAGTACCTTGTCTCCGGCCATGTGGCCGTGGGTGTCGTTGATGTCCTTGAAGTCGTCGATATCCACCAGAAGGCAGGCCAGGGGCGCGTGCTGTCGTTTGGAGCGCTCCAACTCCTTGGCGATGATACGCTGGAACTCGCCGCGGTTGAAGACGCCGGTAAGGGGGTCCACGCTGGCCAGACGCTTGAGGGCGCGGTTGTAATAGGCCTTTTCGATGGCGATGGCCGCGAAGTCTGCGATGGTGGTGAGCACCTTGAGATCGAAAGGGGTGAAGGCTTGGTCGTTGATCTTGTTCACCAACTCGATGACGCCGAAGACCTTGCCTTTGGACTTCAGGGGCACGCCGATGATCGACCGCGTATTGAAGCCGGTGTACGTGTCGATCATGGGAAAGAAGCGCTGATCGGACTGCACGTCGGCCACGATGACAGGTTCCCCGCGCTCGGCGATCCAGCCGGCGATGCCCTTGCCCTTGGGCAGCCAACGTCCAAGCAACTTGGTGGAGCTTTCCCCCACCACGATGGTGAAGTGCAGGTTTCCGGTCTTGGAATCCCTGAGCATCAGTGACCAGTTCAGGGGGGCGAAGATCTCTCCGATCTGGCGCATGGCCTCCTGCAGGGTCTCGTCGATGGTGGTGGCGCAGGAAATGGCTTTGCCCATTTCCACGAAAAAAGACAGCTTGACGAGATCGAGGGTGTCGTTATCAGGCATGGTTCGGCCCCTCCCCGGGCAGAACGCGGCAGAGACGTGCAGGAGCAAATGGAGGCGTTGGGGCCATTGTAGAAATGTTTGGCCCTTGGGGCAAGCCCCTTTGGGAGGACGAAAGCGTTGGTTTCGGTCCGGGCCGATCAGGAGGTCTGCACGACGACGCTGATGCAGACCGTGGTGCCCAAATCCGGTATACTGGACAAGGTGCAGCGCCCCCCGATGAGGGCAGTGAGCCGCTGGACGATTCCCAGCCCGAGCCCCGTGCCCTGGTGCTTTCTGCTGAAGGAATCGTCTGCCTGGGAAAAGGGTGTGAAGAGTTTGAGCTGCTTTTCGGCGGGGATGCCGATGCCGGAATCGCTGACCGCCAGGTCCAGGACAAGTCCTGAAGCGGCTCGATCTGGTGGGGAGCATTCGACCCTGAGCACCACCTCGCCCTGGTGAGTGAACTTCAGGCCGTTGTCCAGGAGGTAGTCGATGATGCGGCTGAAAATTTCGGCGTCGCCCACGATGATGCTCGGGAGAAGGGCTGAGGTGCACAGATACAGTTCCAGATTTTTTTCGGCTGCGTGGGACGCGTGCTTTGTTGTGGCCTTGCGCAAGATGTCCAGGAGCCAGAAGGGTTCATGCTGGGGGGTGAGCATGCCCGCCTCGATCTTGGAAAGCAGCAGCATGTCCTCGATGATTGTCAGCAGGTGTCGTGAGGCGCTGGTTGCCGTGGCGACGTAGTCCAGGCGCTCATGGTCGGTGGGGTTGTCTTCGAGTAGTTGCAACATGCCGAGTATGCCGTGGATGGGAGTGCGGAGTTCGTGGCTGATGTTGGCCAGGAAGGCGCTCTTGGACCTGTTGGCCTCCTCGGCTGCCTCCATGGCCACGATGATGGCCTCGTGGGCGCGCTTGCGCTCCGTGACGTCGCGCGCAGAGGCGACCATCAGGCGCGTGCGGCCCGAGGTGACGGCCTTGAGGGCGATCTCCACGGGGAATATTTCGCCGTTCTTGCGCATGTGCGTGGTTTCCAGCAGCAGGGGCTGTTCCTGATGCTCCGCGGCGGTGAAGTGCAGGGCGAGCATTGCGGCGTCCATCTCGGGCTTGATGTCCTGGGGCCCCATGGCGAGGAGTTCCTCGCGGCTGTATCCCAGAGAGGTGCACGCGGTGCGGTTGCAATCCACAAAGCGCATGGTGTCCGCATCGATGAGAAAGATGGCGTCGCCGCTGTAGTCCAGTGCGGCCCTGAAGCGCTGCAAGGCCTCTTCGGACTGCTTGCGCTCCCTGATGTCTCGTACCACGGAGATGATATGGGGGCCTCCGTCGAGGTTGAAAAAGCTGGCATGGATCTCCACCGGGATGCGGTGGCCCTGCCTGTCCACGTGGACGGACTCGAATACGACCGAGCCTCTTTCCTGGAGAGTCCTGATGGTTTTCGGGATGACTTCCGGGCCGAAATCACAGGCATCGAGTTCGCGCGGGGATATGCACAACAGCTCCTGACAGTTGTAGCCCGTGAGTTCGCAGGCAGCCGGGTTGACCTCCTCGAACCGGCCGGGTTCGCCATCCGGCATGAGCGTGTGCACGAAAACCGCGTCCTTGAGATTGTTGAACAGGGTGCGGAAACGAGCCTCGCTCACCTGCAGTCGGCACAGAGCCTCCCTGTACCTGGTCTCGAAGGCCTCGAGTTCGGAGACGCGCAGTTCCGCCGCATGCAGGCGCTTGCGCAGTTCTTCCGGAGAGAGCGCGGGGTCATGCGGCATAACACCCCCTTGGAGTGTGCGGATGCGGATACTGTTTCGGGTGATTGGTCGGAGGGCCACGTTCCTGACGGTTTTCACCGCAGCATAGACCGGTAGAGGTTTGCAGGCAAGGGCATGGTCAAGGCATGAGAGTCACCAGGACAAGGAGGCTTACTTGCCAAAGGCGTTCAGTACCGCCCTGAAGTCTTCGCCGGCGTTCAGCGCCATGTCCCGGCGCATCGCCTTGGCGATCATCTCCAGCTCCGTCGCCAGTTCGGCCGACATCTCGCCGATGACCATGCCGTGTTCCTCCAGTTCCAGGAGCGAATCCAGGACACTTTGGCGCGAGGCCCGCCACTGGGCCTGTTCGATCTCGGCCGCGGCCCTGAGCATGGCGTCCTGTTGCGCGGCGGACAAGGAATTCCACGTGTCCAGGTTGATGGTCAGCATGTTCAAGGGGTAGGAGTAATTGAGCATGGTGAAGTCGGAGAGCACTTCCCAGAATCTGCCCTCCACGCCCGAGGTGGCCGAGGTCAGCACGGCATCGATGAGTCCGGTGGACAGGGCCGCGTGGACTTCCGCCCAGGGCAGTGGCTGGGGGCTGGCGCCGGCGCGTTGGAGGAACTCCGCGCTGTTCTGGTCGTAGGTGCGGATCTTCAGTCCAGCGAGGTCCTTGCTGCCCTGGATGGGCTTCTTGGTATACAAACCGCTGCAGGGCCAGGGTGCGGCATAGAGCAGCTTCTGGTTCCATTTTTCGCAGGCCTTTTCGTAGTAAGGCTTGGCGGCTTGATACAGGGCAAGGGCCTGGTCAAGGGAGTGCACCAGCAGGGGGGTGGTGGTCAGCCCGAAGATTTCTTCGCTGCCCGCGACCGCGCCCATGAGCATGTCGGACATGGGCAGGATGCCGTCCTTCACGGCCTTGAGCAGTTCCGGTCCCTTGAAGCCCAGGCTGCCGTCAGGGTATACCGTGATGCGCAACCCGCCCCCGGTGTATTGCTCCACCAGTCCGGCAAAGGCCTGGGCGCCCTTGGTGTGGAGGCTCGCGGCCGGGTACAAGGCGTTGCATTCCAGCTCCAGGGAGGCGGCAGCCGAAGTCGGGACAGGCGCGAGACCCAGGACCAGCAGCAGAAACAGGGGCAGCAGGCGATTCATGGGCTTCTCCAGGGCTGTTCCGGTTGGGCGTATTCCTGGTCGGCCCCCATGCCGGGGGCAATTCCCACGATCACTCGCCGATGGCGAAGAGGCGCTCCAGGTCGTGCCTGGAATAGGCCCTGAAGGCAATGAGGGTCTCCGAGGAGTTGATGCCCTGGATGTTCAGAAGATGCTTGGTCACGACGTCAGAAATGTCCTCGTTGGTCTTGCCGCGGATGACAGCCACGATGTCGAAACGCCCCCCAACGGAGTAGACTTCGCTGACGTTGTTGATCTCCACGAGTTTTTCGGCGATTTCATTGACCTTCTGGGGCTGCACCTTGAGCAATACTATGGCGTTGACCATGGAAGTCTCCTTGTGTGGGATGCCGTGTTTTCGATACCCTTGGGGCAACATAGCGCGCGGGGTTTTTTCCGGCAAGGGGAGAGTGACGTTAGGGCGAAACGGACATGCCCGTTGTCGATACGGGTGTCGTGGCCGATCCGGGCCGCTTGCTCGATCAGTCGCTCCGTGTCAGTACTGCCTCTTCGAACACCGCGTTTACAGGTGAATGCACGTCCGTTGGAGGGGCGCTCATGACAATCGCATCCGCCGTGTCCGTCGCCGGAGGCCTGGGTCTTCTGCTCTTGGGCATGAAGCTGATGACCGACGGCCTGAAGCTTGCCGGTGGGCCCATGCTGCGTCAAGTACTTGGCCAGTGGACCAAGACACGCCCGCGCGCACTGAGTTCCGGCTTCGGCATCACGGCCATGGTCCAGAGTTCCGCAGCGGTGACCATTGCCGCCATCGGTTTCGTCAACGCCGGTTTGATGTCCCTGACCGAGGCCCTGTGGGTGGTCTACGGCGCCAACGTGGGCACCACGTCCACCGCCTGGCTGGTGGCCCTGCTGGGACTCGAGGTGAACATCAAGGCCTTGGCGTTGCCGTGCATCGCCATGGGCACCGGGTTCTGGCTCGCCGGAGGCGTCTCCCGGCGAACGGCCCTTGGCGAGGCCCTGGCGGGTTTCGGCCTGTTCTTCATGGGCATCGAGTTGTTGCAGGAGACCCTGGGGGCTCTGGGCAGTGGTGTCGCCCTGGAAACCCTTCCCGCGGATGGTGCCTTGGGATTGCTGGTGTATATCGGCCTCGGATTCCTGCTGACCTTCCTGATGCAATCCTCCAGCGCCTCCATGGCCTTGATCCTCACGGCCACGGCCAGCGGATTGGCGCCGCTCACGGCAGGAGCCGCGGCCGTCATCGGGGCCAATGTCGGTACCACGAGCACCGCGGCCCTGGCCGCCATTGGCGCGACGCCCAATGCCAAACGGCTGGCCGCGGCCCACGTGGTCTTCAACGTGATCACTGGCACGGCGGCACTGATCTTGCTCCCCCCCATGCTTCAGGCCATTGTCTGGACACGTTCGATGTTCGGCATGGGAGCCGATCCCTTGCCTGTGCTCGCCTTGTTCCATACGCTGTTCAACATTCTGGGCGTGTTGTTGCTCTGGCCCATCAGCGGCTGGCTGGTACGCTGGCTGCAACGGCGCTTCCGCTCCCGCGAGGAAGAGCGCGGCAGGCCAAAACATCTGGACAGTACCGTGGTGCGCACCCCCTCCCTGGCCATGGCCGCCATGATTCTGGAGACGGGCCGCATCGGTGAAAGCGCCCGGGTCATGTCCATGACCTCCCTGCGCTGTCGGGAGCGTCCGTGTGGTGATCTGCACACGGAAAAGCTCGTGCTCGATTCCTTGCAGCGCGCGGTTGCGGAGTTCAGTACACGCATGAGCAGGGAGGGGCTTTCGCCGCGTGTGGCCGATGACCTGCCCAGGGTCCTGCGGGTCTCGCAGTACTGGAACGCGGCGGCCGAAGCGGCCATTGAGGCCGATACGTACCGCAGGATGCTCACCGATCTAGGGGACAGGGACCTGGCCTTGAGCATGGGGCTGCTCGTGGAGCGCGCCGAGGATGTGGTCGATCTTGCCGTACCCGACGGCATCAGATTCAGCGCCGGGAGCCTGCGAGACACCCATGACGGGTTCGAGCGCGCCTACCAGGAACTCAAGGCCGCCCTGCTCAAGGCCGGGACTGCCGGCGTGTTGAGCGTGGAGCAGATGGTGGCCCGGCTGGATTACATCTCCAGGATTCATCGCATCGCGCAGCAGTTGGTCAAGGGCTCGCTGTTACTGGATTCACTGCGGCAGGTCTACGGCCTTAGTGCCTATGAGACAGGCGAGGGGCGCAAGGAAGCCGCCGTATGAATGGAGAGGCTTGATCGCCCCGGGATCAGGCCAGCAGATGCCGCAGGAGGAAAAAATACGCCGTGCCCACAGCGACGAACACCCCGCAGGGGAGCAGCACGCGGCGCCAGGCCTGGGCCAAGTCCACCTGAAAGTACTGACAGGTGAGGATGAAGCACAGATGCAGCGGCGATGACATGACTCCGGCGAAGCCCGAGAACATTCCCAGGACGATGTAGGCCGGGATCACCTCCACCAGCCCCATCTGCCGCAGCAACCCCAGGAGCAGGGGAAAGGTCGCGCCTACGAAGGCGATGTTCAGTCCAGCCACCACGCCCACGAAATAGGGCAGGAATGCGGCGGCGGTGAACAAGGCGAATCCCCCACCGCCCCTGCCGGCCAAATCGTTGATGGCGCCGCTCTGTTGCAGGGTCTCCTTGAACACAAATATGGCCGCCACCACCCCCAGCATGACGAGGAGATGCCGCTTGGTGAAGAGCCGGGCCAGTCTCCACACGGGCCAGCGGTTCTGCACGGCGCAGGTGGCAAAGGCAGCCAGCAGGGCCAGAAGCACTCCCCACTCGAAAGGCAGCCAGGGCGCCAGCCAGGCGATGCCCAACTCCAGCGCGATGGCGCCGCCGATACCCACCAGCAAGGGGAGCGCTTCCCGCAACGCATGCCGCAGGGGCGGGTTCCCGTCCAGGGAAGGCATTTTCGGACCACTGCCGGGCCGGCTGCCTACGGCTTCCACCATGCGGAGCGCCTTGGGCCGGAGGAAAAAGTACCAACCCAGGAGCATCGCGATCACCGGAGCTGGGACGAGCAGGGCCGCCAGCCAGATCAAGGGGATCTCCGAAAGGGTGGCGGCCATGATGATGCCCGGATAGAGCGGCCAGGCCAGTTCCCAGAGGTGACGGTACCAGTAGTTGATCAGGGCCTGGTCCGTGAGTTCCACCGTGCCCAAGCTGCCTTGGCGGGCAAGCCGGTCGGCCATGGTCCGGACCATGGGCGCCGAGAACACCGCGCCGCCGGGCATCGGCAAAAGCCCTATCAGTGCCGGGAAAAAAGCCAGGGCCAGGCGTGGACGCTTGATGCGCCCCCCGATGGTGGCCAGCAGCCGCTCGGCTTGGCCTGTTTTGTCCAGGAGGTCGCTGAAGGCCAGGATGACGGCGATGATCACGGCGAGAAACACGGTCTGCAGGTGGGTGACGCCGTCGACCGCCGCCCCGAGCCAGGCGAGCGGCCCCATGCCGAAGAGCAGGGCCAGCAGCAGGCTGCCGACCAGGATGGAGGCAAGGAGCCCGAGCTTTAGCCGGATGCCCACGAGCATGGCGGCAAAGGCCAACAGCACCTTGAGTATGGGGAGCAGGGCATCGATGGTCATGGATTGTCCGGGGCGGTATTGCTGGAAGTTGTCCTTTCGAGGCGGCGGGAAAGCACCGCGAGGAGGCACTCGCCGGATGCGTCGAACATGGGCGCACGGAACCTTTGTGCAAGGACGTGTGGGAGGAGCATTTCGGGGACTTGCTGGTTGTTCAGGACTGACGGCGTTGGTGGGCGTGCACGGCCTGTTCCAGCGCCGCCTTCCAATTACCGGGATCGCGCAGGGCCCAGGCCGCGGCGTCGGCTCCCGTACCCGAGAAAAAATCCACACGCAGCAGCGGACGGAGAACGCTCTTGCCCAGAAAGGAGCTGGGCAGGGAGATGTCCGTGATGTTGGCGAAGGGGATGACCAGTTCGCGTCTGGGCGCCGCGAGCAGGAAATACAGCCTGTCGCGCAGCAGCACCAGGCCGCCGTTGCCGCGAATCTGCCCCAGGCCACGGGATTGTTGACCGAAAAAATTGCTGAACAGGTCGGCCTGGAGCACGTCCTTGGGGTCGAGACGTTTTTCGAGATCACGGCGTACGCTGACGCGCACCATCCGGAGGATGCCGGCGATAAGCAGAAAGAGGCAGGCCAGACCGAGGAGGATGGCGGTGGTGATGACCAGTGCGAGATACATGGCGAGGGCTCCTGGCGGGAGTATAGGCCTCTTCATCTGCCGGTACAAGACGTAATCGCGAGGCCAGTAATCGCGAGGCCTTGCCGGGAGCCGTGGCTTTGGGTAGCATTGGGAAAGCGTTTTTCCGAGACAACCACCCCTCTGGAGGGGGGAAACAAAGAGGTACGCATGGCAACCACAGTGGACGAGCTGACGGTACAGTATGAAGAAGAAGGCCAACTGCTCGTGAAGGAGCTGGACAAGGAGATCCTGACCAAGGGCGCCTGGAGCACGGTGCTGTTCAAGTATCAGGAGTTGGACAAGAAGTCTGGCGAGTTCGGCCCCGTGCGGTATTCCATCCGCCGTTACCGCAAGATGAGCGGGACCTACCGCCCCCAGTCTAAGTTCACGATCTCGAGCAAGGACCAGGCGCGCAGGATCATCGAGATACTCGGCCGTTGGGTGGAAGAGGACGAAGAGTAGCCTACTCCTGCCCCGGCTTGCCGGCCAGGGCAGGAGAAGGCTTTCGGGATTCCGCCGCGAGCGGCTTCAACTGGTGCGCATGGTACCGAAGAGTTCGATGCGGCGCAGGTGCCTGCCGCCATCGAATCCACTCTCCAGGAAGGCGTCGACAATGCTCTTGGCCAGATCGATGCCCAGGACCCGCTCCCCGAGGCAGAGCACGTTGGCATCGTTGTGCCTGCGGCTCATGAGGGCCATGTATTCGTTGGCGCAAAGGGCGGCGCGGATACCGGGGCACTTGTTGGCGGCCATGCACATGCCGATGCCGGTGCCGCAGATCAGGATGCCCAGGCGGTTTTCGCGAACCACGTGTTCGCACAGCGTATGGGCGAAGAGGGGGTAGTCGCAGCTATCCGCGGAGTGGGTGCCCAGATCATGCACCGTGTAGCCGTTGTTTTCCAGATGGTTGGCCACTTCCTGTTTGAGCAGCAGGCCGCCGTGGTCCGCGGCGAGATAGACGGTCTTGGGCATGAGGGCCTCGCTGTGGTTAGGGTTCCTGGTTCACGCCGATAGATGATTTGCGTCTGGCCTCGAATTCTTCGCGCATGCGCTGCCGTTCCCCGAGGAGGTTTTCGATTTCGTCTTCAAGGAAGCGCACCTGTTTGAGGGCGAGGCGGGTGCGTTCGTCGCACGGAGGAAGGGGGGTGTCCGGCCCTGGCTCCTGATCAGAGAGCTGTCGGGCCACGGCCTCGCCCAGGGTGGCGCATTCCTCTTTCAGGCGTTTGTTCAACTGCCGGAGTTCGAAGGCGCGCAATCCCTTGAGCCCGATCCATTGCAACTCGCCAAGCAGCAGCTTGAGTCCCAGGACCAGATTGCCGAAGATGTTGCGGCTCGGCTTCGCCTCGGGTGGTTTTTGGGATGTTTGCTCCATGTATGTCAGCCTCCTCGGCACAAGGGTTACTGGGTGATCTGTACGTCGTCGAGCAGCAGCATCTTGGTGTTTTCGGGCAGGTCGAGCCTGAGGGCGTTATCCGGCCAGGGGTCGGAGCGTTGTTTGATGTCCTTGATCAGGAGAATGGCCCTGTCGCCACTGTCGTTACGCATGGTGATCTTGCCCGGCAGGTTGGGAAAGCCCTTGTCGGCGAGGGAGCCGCTGAACTCCAGGTCCCAGGCAGTGGGGGCGGGGGTGCGCATGGCCAGGGGTGTGCCCGAGGTATCCAGCAGCAGGCTGTATTCCTTTCCATGCTGTCCGAAGGTGAAGGAGAGCCCCTGGGTGTCCTTTCTGCGTACCGTGGCGTATTGACCGGGGATGAGTCCTTGCCAGTGTCCGTTGAGCAGCAGGGCCAGTTCCCGCAGGCTCAGGGGGAGGTCGATCCCGAAGGCGATCATACCGAGGCGGCTGTCCTTGTGCAGATAGACACTCTCCTTGTCCGGGATGTAGGCCATGAATTCGTTGGAGTCCTCGCGCCAGAGGGAGAGCAGGGAGCCGAAACCGGTCTTGAGGTCCATGCGCAGGGGCAGGTCGAGGTTACCCCAGAAGTCCAGGATCACACGGCTCTGGTTTTTCGTGCCCAGGTAGTGCAGTGAGGCTTCGAGGCTGAAGGCGGGGGCCCTACCCGTGTCCGGGAACCGCTGGAGAAAACGCTGCCAGACCTCGTCTGGGTGCGTTTTTTCGATATCCGGGCGGGGGGTTTTAGGGGCGCAGGACGAACAGCAAAACCCCGCGGCGAGCAGGAGCAGGCAGAGCAAGGCGCGGGACAAGCCGCCCGTGGGAGAGCGTGGGACCTGGATCATAGCGTTTCGAGCTTCTTGCGCACGGCCTCTTTGTCCTTGTGCCCGAGTTCGAGCGCCTTGTCATAGCCTTTGCGGGCCTGGGCAGCGTACCCCAACGTGGCGGCGATGTCGCCGTAATGCTCCCAGATCACGGGGTCGCTATCAGCGAGTTGCACGGCGCTTTGGATTTCTGCCCAGGCTGCCTCGGTTTCGCCGAGCCGGAACAGTACCCAGGCCAGGGAATCACGGATGTAGCCGTTGTCGGGCTTGAACTGCAAGGCTTTTTGGATAAGGGCGTAGGCGCGCTCCAAATCCCGGTTCTGATCCGCGAGGGTGTATCCGATGTAGTTGAGAGCGTCTGGATGCTCCGGGTCCTGGGCCGCGATGTCTTCCATGAGTCGCATGGCCTCGTCCTTATGGCCCAGCTTGTCCAGCAGCACGCCCTTGAGATAGAGCAATTCGCCGTCATCCGGCCATTTGAGCAGGGCCTCGGTGAGCAGCTGCAGGGCCTTTTCTCCTTCCCCGGCTTCTTCGTACAGACTTGCGCCGAGGGACCAGAAATCCTTCTGGTCAGGGTAGAGTTCCCGGCCGGTGTGGGCGGTTTCCACGGCCTCGGCCTTTTTTCCGATCTCGAAGAGCAGGTGGCTGCGGAAGCGCAGGGCGCGATTATGGAAGCGGTTGGCTACGGGCACCTTTTCCAACAGTTCGATGGCCTTGTGCAGGTCCTTGTCGCCCTTGAAGGCGAGCAGAGCCAGGTAGAAGTAGATTTCCTCGGCTTGGGGCTTGGTCTCGAGCAGGGGCAGGAATATCTGTTGGGCCTGCTTGTAGTAGCCCTGGTCCACGAACAGAGTGCCCGCGCCCAGCGCGAAACTGAGGTCGTCAGGCCCCTGCCTTGTGAGTTGCAGGGCCTTTTGCGGATTCTTGAGCTTGAGGTTCAGGTCCACCAACCTGAGCCAGAGTTCCTGGCTGGATTCCCCCATTTCGAGCATGCGGGAGTAGATGGCCTCCGCCTCGACGTAGTTCTGCTCCAGTTCGTGGAGATAGGCCAGCTCGGCCCAGGCTTCGAACAGTCCCGAGTCCCCGTTGACCGCCTTGGTGAGCAGTTCGATGGCCAGCCCTCGGCGACCGAGTCCTTCGTGGGCCTTGGCCAGGTAGAAGTTGATCACGGGGGAACGCTGCTCCCCGGGGATGCTCTCCAGCATTCCGAGGGCCTGCGGGAACTGTTCGTTGCGGATGAGCATGTCGGCCAGTTCCTGGCGGGTGAGCATGTCTTCCGGGTTCTGCTCCAGATAGGAAGTGATGGTGGCGGTTGCGGAATCAAGGTCCTTTTCGGCCAGATAGAGTTGGGCCAGCATGAGTTGCAGGTCCGGGTCCCTGGGGAATCTCTCCAGGCCCTGCAGCAGGACCTTCTTGGTCTTATCGCTGTCGCCCTGGTGCCAGTGGAAGTTCGCGGCCTCGATGAAGATGGCGGGCGATGCCTCGCTGCGCAGCAGCCTGTCCAGGGCGAATTCACCGATGGTGGCGTTCTGCTGGCGCCTGGCGTCTTCGAGCAGCAGGTAATAATAGGTGGATTCGGCGTCGGCCGTGAGCTTCCAGTTGTCGGGCGAGAGTTGCTCCTCCAGTGTCTTGGTGCAGGCGGCCAGGGCAAGGAGCAGGGCAAGGAGTGCAATGGTTCGCATGAATGTATGGTGCATACTGGTGTGTGTTCTCCGGGAATAAAGGCCTGGGTGTGCCGCGCCGCGGCCCATGGGCCGACGTTTGCCCGCCTGCGTGTGGGGCAGGCTGGTATCCGGCGCGTGCGTTTGAGTGGTCATGGCCTTGCGCATCCGTACTGATCCTCACACGCGCCCCGCAAGCGGGGAGCGTTTGTTGGGCCGTTTGGCCGTTGTCGCGTCACTCGTCTTGAGAGATCCAGTCTTCCGAGAAGTCCTGGATGTTCTGGGAGAGGTGCGTGCGCAGCTTCAGCAGCAGCCGCGCTTCGAGCTGACGCACCCGCTCCCTGGTGATGCCGTACTTCTCGCCGATTTCGCGCAAGGTTACGGGTTGCTCCGCGAGCAGGCGCTTTTCGAGGATGTCGCGTTCTTTGTCGCTGAGGTCGTCGAGCATGTCTTCCAGGTGATCTTGCAGGGTCTGGGAAATTTCCGCCCTGGCAAGCGTCTCCTCGATGCCCGGCTCCAGGGCCGGGAGGATGTCGAGGCGGGTGGTGGTGGAGTCGTCCCCCAGGGTGATGTCCAGGGAGACGTCGTTGCCACCCATGCGTTGCTCCATTTCCTCCACCTGGCTCTCCGAGACATTGAGGTTCTGGGAGATGGTGGCCGAGTCCGCGTCGAAGCCCTGGGCTTGCAAGCGTTGCCGTTCCTTGCTCAGATTGTAGAAGAGTTTGCGCTGGGCCTGGGTGGTGCCGATCTTCACCATGCGCCAGTTGTCCATGATGAACTTCAGGATGTAGGCCTTGATCCAGAACGAGGCGTAATAGGAAAACTTGATGCCCTTATCCGGGTCGAACTTCTGCACGGCGCGCATCAGTCCCACGTTGCCCTCCTGGATCAAATCCAGGACGTTCTGCATCCAGCGGCGTTGAAAGTCCATGGCGATTTTGACCACCAGCCGGAGGTGGGAGGAAACCAGGCGGAAGGCCGCGTCCTGGTCGTTCGCATCCCGGACGCGGTGGGCCAGTGTTCGTTCCTCCTCGGGCTCGAGCATGGGAAACCTGCCGATCTCCCGAAGGTAAAGGCGCAGGGGGTCATAGACCTGGGGTTTGGTGCCCGGAGGAATAAGGGTGAAGGGTAGAGCCGGAACCGAGGCATGCTCGGCGGCATCGTCTCCGTCGATCTCGACCTCGAGGGGATCCGACTCGTCGAGGTTGTCCAACTCGACGTCGTCGTCATGGTCCAGTTCGACGTCGTCATGGTTCGGATCGACGTCGTCATGGTCCAGGTATTCCACCCCTTCGTCAAGCAGGTTCTCAGGTTTCATGTCCGTTGCCATGGTGTCATATATCGTGTCGTTATCGCTCATTGTCCCCGCGAACCGGCACGAAGCAGACGTCGTGCCGCGTACGTGCGAGCGGTTCTCTCACAAGCCAAGCTCCAAGCTTATAATTTTTGTTTGTCCTTTTCAACGAATTTACGTACACAGGGAAACCTGCCTGCACTGGCACGGCCGCATTCCTTTTCCACCCGTTCACATTGACGGCGAAGCGTTGTCGGTTCAGGGCAACATCCAACAGCACATGGCATTATGGTGAGATTCAAGAAAGTTTTACAAGGTACCTCGGTGCTCGTGGGCGACGGAGCCATGGGCACGCTGCTGCAAGCCCAAGGCATGCCCAGCGGAGTTTCACCAGAGGTCTTTGGCTGGCACAAGCCCGAGGCGATCCGCGCGGTGCATCGGGCCTATCTGGAAGTCGGGGCGCAGATCCTGACCACCAATACCTTCGGCGCCAACCGCTATAAGCTCGACGCGGGGCTCGACGTGGTGGCCTGCAACCGGCGCATGGCCGAACATGCCCGGCAGGTGGCTGGCGATCGTGCCTGGGTCGCGGGCAGCGTGGGACCTACGGGACATTTCGTGCGCCCCATGGGCGATCTCGATTTCAGGGACTTGGTCCAGGCCTTTGCCGAGCAGGTCCAGGGCTTGGTGCAGGGAGGCGTGGACTTCATCCTCGCGGAAACGCATTTCGACTTGGCCGAGATCCGGGCCGTGGCCGTGGCCGTTCGCGAGACCTGCGACCTGCCTCTGGGTCTGTCCATGACTTTCGAGTCCGGTGGCTGTCTCACGGGAACCAGCCCCCTGACGTTTGTGGACACGATCCAGAACATGGGCGTTGACCTAGTGGCCACCAATTGCAGCGCCGGACCGGACCAGTTCAGGGATGTGCTTCAGGCCATGGCTCCCCGCTTGGCCACCCCGCTGATGGTCATTCCCAACGCCGGACTGCCCGTGTTGGAAAACGGTGCAACTGTGTTCCGGATGGGGCCGCAGGAGTTCGCCGAAAAGACCGCCGCCCTGGTCCAGCTTGGGGCGCGCATCGTCGGGGGGTGCTGCGGCACCGCACCGGAACACATTCGCGCCCTGGCCGGAGCCGTACAGGGTATGAGCTCATCCGCCCCACGCCCCGCGCGGTCCGAATGCATGGTGCTCACCTCCCGCACTCGTTCCGTGCCGCTGGGTTTGGAGCAGCCCGTGGTACTCATCGGGGAGCGGATCAACCCCACGGGCAAAAAACAGCTCACGGCGGAGTTGCAGGCAGGGGGGTTCACCACTGCGCTGGAGTTCGCCGGCCAGCAGATCGACATGGGCGCCGCAGTCCTGGACGTCAACGTTGGCGCGCCCATGGTCACGGAACGCGAGGTACTGCCTGCCCTTGTGCAGACGCTGATTTCCAGACATCAGACGCCACTGTGCCTGGATTCTTCGGATCCCGAGGCTGTGCGCGCGGGGCTGGACGCGTATCCAGGCAGCGTGCTGGTCAACTCCATCAGCGGCGAGCCCGGACGCATGGAACTCCTGGCGCCGCTGTGCAAACGCTACGGAGCGCCGTGCATCCTGCTCCCCTTGGAGGGGCGGGATCTACCCGTCACGGCAAAAGATCGCATCGCCGTTATCGAGCGCATGCTGGCCCAGGCCCTGGATATGGGCCTGCCCAAACGTCTGCTACTGGTGGACGTGCTGGCTCTCACGGTCTCTTCCAAGGCCGAGGCGGCCAGGGCCTGTCTGGAGACCATCGACCATTGCGCCCGGGAACTCGGCCTGCCCACGGTCTACGGGCTCTCCAACATTTCCTTTGGCCTGCCCGCGCGAGCCTTGCTCAACAGCACCTTTTTGGCCATGTCCATGTCCCATGGCCTGTCGGCCTGCATCGCCAACCCAGGCTCTCCGCGTCTGCGTGAGATCCTGGATGCCGGGGAGGTGCTTCTGGCGCGCGATCCCCAGGCCGGGCACTTCATCGCCGGGTACGGCCAGTGGAAACCGGAGCAGGGCGGAACCGCCGGACCAGGCCGCGACGCCAGCAAGACTCCGGAAAGGGCGCGCGATCTGCACACGGCCGTGCTCCGCGGCGACAAGGAAAGCGTTCTCTCCCTGGTGGATCAAGCTCTGGCCCGTGGAGATGCGCCCTTCGACATCGTGAACAAGAGCCTGATTCCGGCCATCACCCAAGTGGGGGAGCGTTACGAGCGGCGGGAATACTACCTTCCCCAGCTGATCCTCTCGGCCGAGACCATGCAGCTGGCCTTCGAGCGTCTGCGCCCCCTGTTGATGGAACAAGAGGGCGAAGTCAGGCGCCCGGTGGTGGTCATGGCCACGGTGGAGGGCGACGTGCACGACATCGGCAAGAACATCGTGAACCTGATGTTGCGCAACCACGGTTTCGAGGTGGTGGATCTGGGCAAGAACGTGCCGGCCCTGGACATCGTGAAGGCTGCCGCAGAGCATGGGGCAGCGCTCATAGGCCTTTCCGCCCTGATGACCACCACCATGGTGCGTATGCGCGAAACCATCGATCTGGTGCGCGAGCAAGGATTGTTGTGCAAGGTGATGATCGGCGGTGCCGTGATTACAGAGGATTTTTCCAGGACCATAGGCGCGGACGGCTTTGCCACGGATGCCGTGGCCGCGGTACGGTTGGCGGAGCGTCTTGTGGAGAATCGGACGGAACGGGCGCTTTGACCCCTGTTTCCACGTGCGGTGCAAGCTGCGTTACACAGAATAAGAGTGATCGTGTCTCCGGGTTGTGAACCGCTTTGCTATTGGTTTACTTCTGGCGGGAACACGCAAGGAGGTGTTTCATGTCGAGGATGAAAGTCATGGCTGTCTCGGCGGTCCTGCTGCTGACCCTGATCGTGCCCCAGGCCCAGGCCACCGCCGTGGACAGCATTTCCCACATCGACTTGCTCAAGACCATCAACGCAGCCAGGGGGCGGGTGGTGGTGATCAATTTCTTTGCCACGTGGTGCGCGCCCTGCTTGCAGGAAATCCCGGGACTCAAGCGTATTCGGGACAGCTTTCCCGAGGAACAACTGCTGTTGTTGGGGGTTTCCATGGACAACGAAAAGCAGGTCCTGGAGGCTTTTCTGGCCAAGGAATCATTCAATTATCCGATCTATCTGGGAGACAACGGCGTGGCCCAGGTTTTTCAGGTGCGGGGTGTTCCCAAGCTCCTGGTCTATTCCCAACGGGGCGGCCTGGCACTCAAGCATGACGGGTTTATCAGCGAGAGCGAACTGCGTGGACATCTGAAGGAAATTCTGTCCAATGAATGAAGCCTCTTCCGCCTATTATATCCGTAAGGCGCGCATGCAGGACGTGCAGCGCATCCACGGCATGTTGATGCATTGCTCCAAGCAGGGGTTGTTGTTGCCGCGCTCCTATAACGAGCTGTATGTCCATCTGCGAGACTTTTTCGTGCTGGCGCCCATGGAGAGCAAGGACTCGATCATGGGCTGCTGCGCGCTGACCATCAGCTGGGCCGACCTCGGGGAGATACGCTCCCTGGTGGTGGACGAGGAACAACAGGGGAAGGGGTGGGGGAAACGATTGGTGGAGGCCTGCCTGAGCGAGGCCCTGACGCTGGGGATATTCAAGATATTCACCCTGACTTATCAGACCGGTTTCTTCGAGCATCAAGGCTTTCGGGAAGTGTCCAAGGACGTGTTGCCCCAGAAGGTCTGGTCCGACTGTCTCAAATGCCCGAAGTTTCCGGACTGTGATGAGACGGCCATGCTCATCGAGTTGTGATTTTCGCCACCAATCTTCCCGCGGGGGACATTCCCGGTCCCGAGGGCCAGGTTGGTTGCCCGGTTTCGCGTGGTGCGATGAAGATCGGGCAATGAGTTGATTTCGCGGCATGTCCGCGCTATGTTTCCTGAAGCGTGACCACGTGTTGTATGGCTGACGCTTCGCCCCTCCCGCCATGAACAAGCCGCGGTCGCTTGGGAAGGGCGCTCCACCTCCACCCACGCCGCATGGCACGATGGGAGCATAGGCCCGCGATGATACTGAAATGCCCCAGTTGTAGCACCAAGTACAATTTCCCGGACGATAAGTTCCAGCCTGGCCGCAAGGTCAAGTGCACGGTATGTGGCAATGTCTTTCTGCTGGAGGCGCCGACACCCAAAGCCGCTCCGACCCCCCCGCCAAGGAAGCCCGAGCCTGCCGTGGATGACGACGGCCTGGACAGTCTGTTCGAGGAACGCCCCCTCGAGGAACGCGTGGCCCGGCCTGAACCGCCGGCGGAAAAGCCACTCAGAGCCAAGCCCGAACCGTTGCCTGAGGAAATCGACGAGAGCAAGCCCGCGCGCAGAAAAGGCGTGCGTGAGGAGTTCGCTGTCGGGGAGAAGAAGCCCGGCAAGGGAATCGACCTGGACGCCCTGGTGCGCGAGGACAAGGGCAAGCCCAAGACCAAAAAGTCCAGGAACGCCGTGGCCGTGGGGCTCATGCTCCTGGTGCTTCTGGGAGCAGCGGCCTATTATTTCCTCCCGCAACTCATGGAGAAGAAGGCGGAGATCGTTACAGAGGAAGGGGACACAGCCGAGTCAGTCATCACCACGGAGCAGGTCAAGAATTTTTCCCTGGAAGAAGTGAAACAATACTACGTGGACAACGACAAGATCGGCAAACTCTTCGTGGTCCAGGGCAAGGTGGTCAACAATTTCTCCGTCCCCAAGGAATTGATCAAGGTGGAGGCCAACCTCTTCGACGCCGGCGGCGCAGGAGTGGTAAGCAAGAGCCTGCTCATCGGCAACACCGTTTCCCTGTTCCAACTCCAGATGCTCGGCAAGGAGGAATTGGAGTCCACCATCAACAACAAGGTGGGTATCCTCACGTCCAACACCAACGTCCCGCCAGGGGGCGAAGTCCCCTTTGTGGTCGTCTTCTATAATCCCCCGGACAGCGTCCAGGAATTCGGCCTGAAAGTGGTTTCGGCCAAGGATCCTCCCAAGAAGTAGGAGGAACCTGGATACACTGCCCGTGAAAGAACGCCGGTTTTACGTTTGCAACGCCTGCGGCGCCCAGAGTCCACAGTGGCGAGGCCAGTGTCCGCACTGCAAGGCCTGGAATACACTGGAGCTGCGCTCCGGAGCGGGCGCTTCCAGCAGAAAAAGTCTGGCCCCGGACTCCGTACCTGTCCCCCTCCACAGCCTGAACCCCGACCAGGAACCGGGCATGCCCACGGGAGAGCAGGCCTTGGACCGTTTTCTGGGATCGGGATTGGTCAAGGGCGGTGCGGTGTTGTTGGGAGGCGCCCCCGGCATCGGCAAGTCCACCCTGCTGTTGCAACTGGCGGGGAACCTGGCTGCCCAGGGCCGTACCAGTGTCTATCTCTCGGGTGAGGAGTCTCTCTCCCAGATCCGCTTGCGGGCCGAACGCCTGGGTATGCTGCACGATACCCTGTTGGCCTTGTCCACATCCAACGGCAGTGACGTCCTACGTGTCCTCGAAGAGGGGCAGGCCGACCTGGTGATCGTGGATTCGGTGCAGACCATACACTCCTCCGCCGTGGAAGGGCTTCCAGGCAGCGTGAGCCAGGTGCGGGCCGTGGCCGGCGAGTGCATCGAGGCCGCGCGCAAGTCCGAAACGGCACTCATTCTCGTGGGGCATGTCACCAAGGACGGTCAGATCGCTGGACCCAAACTCCTGGAGCACATGGTGGACACCGTGCTCTCTCTCGAAGGTGACAGGCAGCAGGCCTACCGCCTTTTACGCGTACTCAAGAATCGCTTCGGTCCGTGCGAGGATGTCCTGGTCTACGCCATGGGGGGGCGGGGTATGGAGCTGGTGCACGACCCATCAACCCTGTTCCTCGGCGCCAGGAATCCTGAACTCAGCGGCACGGCCTTGTGCATGGCCTTGGACGGACAGCGCCCCTTTGCCGTGGAGGTGCAGGCCCTGGCCTCCCGAAGCTATCTTTCCATTCCCAGGCGCACGGCCCTGGGCGTGGATGCCAACCGACTCCACCTGTTGCTGGCGGTACTGGAAAAGCGTCTCCAACTCCGGCTCATGGAGATGGACATCTATTCCAAGCTCGGCGGCGGCCTGCGCTTGCAGGACCCGGGCATGGACCTGGCCATGGTGGCGGCCATCCTGTCCTCGTTCTACGACCGCCCCTTGCCGGAGCGGTCGGTATTCTGGGGCGAGGTGGACCTCAACGGCCAGGTACGGCCGGTAGCGGGGCAGGACGTACGGTTGCGGCAGGCGTTACGGTTGGGGTACGCCCCCATCTGTTGCCGGTCTGAAGATGAACGAAGGGGCGCGAACAACGTCGATACCTTGCAGGCACTGCAGCGGATGTTGTTCGGCGGATGAAGATCGATACCGTTCATGTCCTGGAGGTGAGGGTACAGTATTTGTTGTTCTGAAGCCGCCCCAGGAAGGGTCTGAACGGCCGGTAGGGTCAGCGACAGGCCGCGCCCGACGCAGTGACGACATTGAGGAGGGGAGTCGGCTTTCATCATCTTTTCGCCTGGACAATGGAGCTTCTCTTGATAGCAAGAGGAAAATCGCGTATACATACAATATGCAGCTGAAGTGCAATCATCCTTCCTGGGGGGAGTACGGTGCAAGGTATGAAACGGGCATCATCGGGACTGATCTGGAGCTTGGGGCTTGGCCTGAGCGTGTTGCCCCCGCTGGTCTTGTGGGTGGATCAACTGTGGATGGCCCTGGCCGTCCTGATTCTCGGGGCGTTTGCGACATGGTGGGTGGTCCGCTTGACCGTGGCGTCGCAGGATGCACCCTGGGCCGCATTTGGCAAGGCCTTGAGCGAGGGAGACATCTCCATTCTCGAGCAGATGGCCGCCGCCCCAGGCAGCAATATGGAAATGGCGGCGACTTCCTCGCGTGAGCTGATCAATGCCGCGCGACTGACACGATCCGTCCTGGAAAACTCGTCGGCGCTGCTCTGCGTCTTGGACGAACAGGGAAAGGTGTGCTACTGCAGTGACGGCCTCCTGAAGGTCGCGGCCCTTTCCCGGCAGGACATCCTGGGCAAGCCCTTGACGCAGGTCATACGCGACGGCGGCCAACCGCTGGAACGCGCCCTGCGCGGAGAGGCCGTGTCCGGAGAGGCCATTCCCCTTGTCTTCAGAAGCGGCCGCGCGGGCCACATGATCGTGAACGCCACTTCCCCGCGGAAGGACAAACATGGTTCCGGGGGCATGATCGTGGTGCTCACGGAGGTGACCGAGATGCTCACACGGCATGAGGCAGTGAGCAAGAAGTTCGACGTGTTGCTCGCGAACAGCGGCGCCATGACCGACGTGGCGCAACGTGTGGCCTCAGCCTCGGAGGAACTCTCGGCCTCTGCCGACGAACAGGCGCGCGGGGCACAGCGGCAAAAACAGCAGTCCGAAACCGTGGCCACGGCCATGGAGGAAATGACGGCCACTGTATTGGAGGTGGCGCAGAACGCCTCGGCCACCTCCCAGGCCGCGGAAGAGGCCCAGATAGCGGCCCGTGACGGCGTGGATTTGGTCGCCCGCGCCCTCAAGGAGAGCGAGAAGGTCTCCGAGGCCTCCTCGCAATTGGCAGGGGTGCTTTCCCAACTGGACACCCAGGCCGGAGAGATAGGCAGGATCATCGGTGTGATCAACGACATCGCGGACCAGACCAACCTGCTGGCCCTGAACGCAGCCATCGAGGCGGCCCGCGCCGGCGAGGCCGGGCGAGGATTCGCCGTGGTTGCCGACGAGGTCCGCAAGCTCGCGGAAAAGACCATGACCGCCACCAAGGAGGTGGAGACCGCCATACGCACCATCCAGAGCAGCGCCCGCGACGCCGTGGAATCCATGGACGCCACGCAGCGCAAGGTCGAGGAAAGCGCGGCTCTCTCCAGCCAGACCAGCGACGCCCTGCAACACATCATGGGGCGCATGGAAGACATGGCTACCCGCGTGTCGCAGATCGCCACCGCGGCGGAGGAACAATCGGCCGCCGCCGAGGAGATCAACCAGAGTATCGAAGAAATCGCCCTTATCGCGCGAGAGGCGGACGAAGGCGCGGAACAGACGGCCGAAGCCACCCGCGAGCTGGCGAGGCTTTCACAGGAACTGCTCACCCTGGCCCTGGAACTGGACAGCGCCAGGGGGCATTCGCCCGAGAAACTATGGAATTCGGACGAGAAGATGCGCGGCGTGCTGCCCAAGATCATGCAGGACTTCGTCAAGGTCGCCTACGGCACTCAGGTGTACGAAGCCATGCAAAAGGCCATGGGCAATCCTACCTTTTTGCCTACGACCAACTATCCCGTGGCGGTGATGCAACAAATGGCGCACTTGGCCGGAGAGGAAACGAAAAAAGCTCCGAGGCAGATCTTCCTGGAATTCGGCAGATTCACCATAGGACAGTTTCACAAGCTGTATCGCAGATATTTCAAGGCCACGAACCTCAAGGACCTCTACCTTTCCATGGACGCCATACATCAGCAACTGACCAAGGACTACCCGGGTGTCAATCCGCCGCGCTTCACCTACGAGCAAAAGGGTGACACCCTGGTGATGGTCTACTCCTCGGCACGGGGGCTTTTCGACTACTTCGAGGGAATTTTACTCGGTGCGGCGGAGTTCATGAAGCAGCGGGTCCGGGTAACGGTCAAGCCCTTGAACGAAACCAAGGCCAGGGCCGAAATCACGTTCCTATAGGAAACCACTGTGACCGGCACGGAACATATCGAACACCACCACGAGGCGTTGCGTGCGCTTTGCAACCGTTTGTTGCCGGGAATCAAGAGGCACTTGGCGAAAAGCATCAGGGAGCACGAGAGGGCATTCCTGCAGTTGGGCGAAAAACTGCAAGATTTTTCCCAACGCGCCGTGGAACTCGCCGGATGCTCCCAGCAGCTGCTTTCCTCGGCATCGGGGCAGGCCATGGGCGACATCATTCAAGTCTTCCATCAGGAGTTGGCCGAGATAGACAGCGTTTGCTCCACGGTTACGGCGGACGAAGCCATCGATGAACTGGCGGGCATCGTGTTGTTGATCGAGAGGCTGGAGTCCGCGCTGTTGGAGTTCGGCAGACTGGTGCGGCGGTTGCAAATGCTCGGCATCTCCACACGCATCGAGAGCGCCCGCCTGGGCTCCGAAGGCAGGGGCTTCTCCACATTGGCCGACGATGTGGACAAACTCGCCAACAGGATCGTTTCCCACACCTCCAGCATCCTGGAGAATGCCCGCTCCCTAACCGAGCTTCTGCGTCTTGCCGGCACGCAGACCGAAGCCATGCGTGGACAGCAGTCGGCCTGTTCCGTGAAGGTTTTTGCGGAAATCAGGGCTAATCTCGACAACCTCCAGGCAGTGGAGGAAGCGGCGCGCAAGCTCTCCACCATCCTGGCCGAGAAGGCTTTGGACAACCGCAACAGCATCGGTGAGGCCGTGGCCTCCATGCAGTTCCACGACATCGTGCGCCAACAGGTGGAGCATGTCGAGGAGGCCCTGGACGACATTGAACTCTTGATTTCGGGAAAAGGCTCGGGGGAGGGGGACAATGCATTCCAGGTGGCTGATGCCGAACTCGCGGCCTGGGTCGCGGATGTGACCGGATTGCAGCGGGGCCAGGTGAGCAACGGAAAGGATCGATTTTTTCAGGCCGTTGAAAATCTCAAGCACAACCTTGCCAATATCGCGGCCAACGTTCAGGGTATGGAGCAGGAGATCATCAGGCTTCTGGGCAAGGATGCGGACAGCGGAGCCAGAACGCTCGGACGCATCGAGCACGGTGTCGCCGGCATGCTCGCGACCATGCAGGATTTTGCCGGCAGGGGCGAGGAGATCGGACGAACCATGGGGGATGTCGCCACGACCGTGTCCCAGATCGGCTCTTTTCTGGGGGACATCGAGGAGGTCGGCGCCGAGATTGAACTCATCGCTCTCAACGCCAGCATCAAGGCCGCGCACACCGGTGAACAGGGCAAGGCCATGGGTGTCCTGGCCGCTTCGGTGCAGCAGCTTTCCAGGGAGGCCAGCTTTCAGACGGACAAGGTCGCCGCCCTGTTGCGGGAGATTTCTCAAGCGGCGTCGCTCATGGGCGAACGCGCGGATTCCTTTCTGGACACCAGCCAAGTGCGCAGCATGGTTGGCAGGTTGCAGGACGTGGTGGATCGCCTCAAGGGCATCGACAGGGAGTTCGCTCACGGGTTTTCGCAGGTACAGGACGAAAGCAGCAAGCTGGGGCGGGATGTGGCCGGTCTCACCGAAAGTATCGTTTTCCACCGGCTGGCGTCCGAGCAGCTCATTGCCGCGGAAGCCCTCCTTGCAGATATGGAGCGGGAGGCTCGAACGCTGTCACCTCTCGAACAGGATCTCCACAGGCCGGAACGCCTGGAGCGTTTGCTGCAACGCTATACCATGGACGCGGAACGTTTGGTGCACGTGGGCTCCCTGGACGGAGCCGCCCAACCGGGAGTCCAATCCGATGCGAACTCCACCTCGGAAGATGCATGGGACAACGTGGAGTTGTTTTGAATGGTAAGGACACTGCTGCCGGGCGATTGCCCTTTGCCTGCGAGTCGTATAGAATTCCTTTTTTCGATCGGTTCAGGGGGGGAGATGGACAGCGTGGCATATTGTGAGGAGGGTGCATGTCCAAGACCATTATGACTGTGGATGACTCTGCCAGCGTGCGTCAGATGGTGAGTTTCACCCTCAAGAACGCGGGCTATGGAGTCGTCGAGGCAGTGGACGGCAAGGATGCCCTGGGCAAGCTCAAGGGCAAGATCGACATGATTGTTACTGACTTGAACATGCCGAACATGGACGGAATTGAGCTGATCAAGAACGTGCGTGCCAATCCCAGCTACAAATTCATCCCCATCGTCATGCTGACCACGGAATCCCAGGCCACCAGGAAACAGGAAGGCAAGTCGGCGGGTGCCACCGGCTGGATCGTCAAGCCGTTCAAGCCGGACCAATTGTTGGCCATCGTGCAGAAGGTGCTCAGGTAATCCTGATGGATGCATTCGCTCCGTGTGGTGACAGGGAAGAAGACACCGGGGGGAATCGGGCAGGGTTACGGAGCGTTCTGGCCTTGCGGGGCCGCGGGAGACAGCCATGACGCAGCAGAACGTGAACCGTCAGGCATTTTACGAGGAAGCCAGCGACCTGTTGAGCGAACTCGAGACCGCGCTCCTTGAACTGGAAGCCAATCCAGAGGACCAGGAACTCATCGACCGTGTCTTCAGGGCCATGCACACCATCAAGGGCTCGGGCTCCATGTTCGGGTTCGACGATATTGCCGCTTTTACCCATGATGTGGAAAGCGTCTTCGAGCACGTGCGTAACGGCGCCCTCAAGGTGACCCGTGAATTGCTCGACCTGACCCTGGGCTCGAGGGATCATATCGCCTATCTTCTTTCCTGCGCGATGGAAGGCGAGGAGGCTGATCTCTCCAGGGCCGTGCGTCTCACTACAGGACTGCGTGACCTGGTTCCCCAATCCTTGCGTGAAGTAGCAGTGATCGAGAAACGACGTGCACAGGAGGCGAGTGCTCCTCCCTTAGTGCAAACCACCTACAGTGTCCGCTTCAGGCCGCATCAGGACTTTTTCCACTACGGCAACAATCCGTTGGCCTTGCTCGACGATCTTGCTGATCTGGGCATGGCGCATTGTTTTCCGCATTTGGAGGACATCCCTGCGCTGGAGGAACTGGATCCCGAAACCTGCCATGTCTGGTGGGACGTGATTCTGCGCAGCGATGTCGACCAAAACGTCGTGCACGAGGTGTTTGTCTTTGCCGAGGACGAATGCGACCTGCAAGTCCGCGTCATTGACCGGGGCGACGGCCTGGAAGAACCCGAAGACTACAAAAAGCTCGGGGAGATTCTCGTGGATCGTGGCGACATCACGCCAGAAGACCTCAGGACCATCCTCGATGAGCGCAAGCGCATCGGCAGCCTGCTCGCGGAGACCGGCAAGGTCAGCGAGGAAAGCGTCATCTCCGCCTTGCAGGAACAGCAGACCATCCGAAAGATCCGCGAGGAGCGTTCGACCCAGCGCAAGCCCCAGGAACAGGCCTCCAGCATTCGCGTGGCAGCGGACAAGCTCGACTATCTCGTGGACTTGGTGGGTGAGCTGGTCATCGTCCAGGCCCAGATCAGCCAGATGGTCACCAGACGCCAGGATGCGCAACTCCTTGTCCTGGCTGAGGAACTCGAACGCCTCAGCGACGAATTGCGCGACTCTACCCTGAGTATCCGCATGCTGCCCATTGGCACGACGTTCAGCAAATTCCGTCGTCTGGTGCGCGATCTTTCCGCGGAAATGGGCAAGACCATCGAACTTCAGACCAGAGGGGCGGAGACCGAGTTGGACAAGACCGTCATCGAGCGGCTCAACGACCCTCTGGTGCACCTCCTGCGCAACAGCATCGATCACGGCATCGAATCGCCGCAAGCGCGCAGGGCGGAAGGCAAGGAACCTTCCGGCACCATTCTGCTCGCGGCGGAGCACTCCGGCGGCGAGGTTATCATCCAGATCCAGGACGACGGCAAGGGCATGGACGTGGACGTGATCAGGGCCAAGGCCGTCGAGCGCGGTCTCGTGTCGCCCGACGTGGAACTGAGCAAGAACGAGACCCTCGCCTTGATCTTCATGCCTGGTTTTTCCACCGCGGAAAAGATCACCAATGTCTCGGGTCGGGGCGTGGGCATGGATGTGGTCAAGCGCAGCATCGATGAATTACGCGGGTCCGTGAGCATCAAGAGCGACAAGGGCCTGGGCACCACCATCACCATCAAGCTTCCCCTGACCCTGGCCATCATCGAGGGCCTCCAGATCCAGGTGGAAAACGAGTTCTACGTCCTGCCACTGTCCATCGTGGAGGAATGTGTGGAACTCATCAGCTCGAAGCTGCACAACACCGAGGAGCAGATCGTGAACTTGCGCGGGGAGATCGTGCCGTACATCCGCTTGCGGGAGAGCTTCGAGGTGCCGGGCACCCCCCCCGATATCGAGCAGATAGTGGTTACCAACGTGGGCGGCATGCGCGTGGGCATCGTCGTGGATCATGTCATCGGCGAGCATCAGACGGTGATCAAGAGCCTTGGAAAAATTTATAAGGATGTCGAAGGAATATCCGGAGCCACCATCAAGGGGGACGGCTCCCTGGCCTTGATCCTGGATGTACCGCAGTTGGTGCAAGCCGTTGTGGGGGGGAGAATCAGGAACTGATCGCCCGAGGCTTGCCCGATGTGCGAACCAAGGCCGCTTCCTTGTTACAAGGAATGTATTACCCGATGATTATCATTGCACTCCATGGGAAAGTAGTGTTCCATACCTTTGGAGCACTGGGCGACAGGGCTTGATGTTCAGAAAATTTGTGTAACGCGGATCATTGCAATATATCCTCAGGGTATGTGGAATGCCAAAGATCAAGGTGCTTGTCGTGGACGATTCCGCCATGGTGCGGCAGACCATGTTGGAGATCCTCAATTCAGATCCACAGATAGAAGTCGTGGGTACGGCCTCCGATCCCTTTGTGGCGGCGAAACGTCTGGAAGAGGTGGTGCCGGACGTCATCACGCTGGATGTGGAAATGCCCCGCATGGACGGGATCACGTTCCTCAAGAAGCTGATGTCGCAGCATCCAATTCCGGTGGTCATCTGCTCCACCCTTACCGAGGAAGGCGCAGAGACGACCCTCAAGGCCCTGGAGTACGGGGCCGTGGAGATCATCACCAAACCCAAGGTCGGCACCAGGCAGTTCCTGGAGGAGTCCAGGATTCGCATCTGCGATGCGGTCAAGGCCGCGGCCAAGGCCCAGGTCAAGAAACTGGTCACGAGCAGCATCAAGGTTGAACCCAAGCTCTCCGCCGATGCCGTGATCCCGGAGGGCCCTCCCACCCGGGCCATGATCCAGACCACTGAAAAGGTCGTGGTGGTGGGGGCGTCCACCGGAGGAACAGAAGCCCTGCGGATTTTTCTCGAGTCCTTGCCACAGGATTGCCCCGGCGTCGCCATCGTGCAGCACATGCCCGAGCGCTTCACCGCGGCCTTTGCCCAGCGGTTGAACTCCCTTTGCCGTATCACGGTGAAGGAAGCGAGGGACAACGATTCCATCCTGCGAGGGCAGGCCCTCATCGCTCCCGGCAACATGCACATGCTGCTCAAGCGTAGCGGCGCCCGCTATTTTGTGGAAGTCAAGGATGGCCCGCTGGTCAGGCGGCACCGCCCCTCGGTGGATGTGCTGTTCCGCTCGGCCGCACGCTATGCGGGGCGCAACGCCGTGGGAGTGATCATGACCGGCATGGGTGACGACGGTGCCCTGGGCATGAAGGAGATGTTCGATGCCGGGGCCTACACCCTGGCGCAGGACGAAGCCAGTTGCGTGGTCTACGGCATGCCGCAGGAGGCGGTGAAGCTGGGCGGGGTGCACAAGGTGTTGCCCCTGCAAAACCTGGCTCCATCCGTGGTGCGGGCCTGTTCCTGATTCCCTCCGTCTTTCCCTGCCCTGCTGCTCTCGGCAGTTCTTGGTGGTAGCAGGGAATCTCCAGATATTCAGCGATAGAAGCGGACATAGCGTTTGTTTTTACGGTAGCCGACTGCCAGGTCCGAGAGTGCTTCCATGTTCCAGCGAGGAGCGAAGCGCTCCCGCACGTATTGGAGAAGGTGGAAGGAACCGTCGCGGATGCAGTGCCGGGGGTAGAACTTGGCCAGATGCTCCTCGCTGGAATGCAAGTCCTCGCGCACCAGGTAGATGGGGCGGATGGACAGCACCAACTCGCGGTTAGAGAGGGATTCGAAAAGGTCCAGAAGCGCCGGGACCAGTCCCTGGACCAGATAGGACCAGCCGATGAAATCCAGGAGCATGGCGATGTCGAACCTGCGGTCCCGCAAGGGCGAGGGTCTGGCCTCGAGGTCCAGGCGTTCGAAATCCAGCCCATCGAGGCCAAACGCGGCTTGCAGCAGGCGTGCCCCGTCCAGGGCAAGGTCGTCGTGATCCACACCCAGGACGTGCGACGCGCCGGCACGGCGTGCCTGCATGCAGAACCAGCCGAAGTTGCAGCCCACGTCAATGACGGTCCTGCTTCGGAAATCAATCTTGTGAAAGTCTTCCAATTCCCAGGGAGCGATGATTTCATGGCCACGAACAACGGGGTTGAGTTCTTCGTCATAGATGGTGCGATAGATGCGTCCGGCAGGCATCCGGTCCACGTGTTTCAGGAGTTCATCAAAGCGTTGCATGGCGTATCCGGGGAGGTAAGGGTTCAAGGGGTTCTGGTACAGATCGCATGCAGTTCCATGAACCGCCGCAGGGAGGCTTCTCCATGGCGGGCGATTCTTTCGGCCGCATTCTCGAAGCTCAGTTCGTCCCAGAGCCGGTCGGTGTTTTTCGAGAAAAACTTGTCGGCCCAGCAGACGAGCTTTTCCTCGATGGTTTCGGGAAGCATGTCGCGGCGGGGCAGTCCCAGACCCTGGGCCTCGATTTCCTCCCTGGCGATGCCGGCACCCACATGGCATTCGGCCACTCGGGCCAGACCGAAAAGACCGCGGCGTTCGAGCATCCTGCGTCCTTCCACGCCGTGGTGGATGTAAGGCAGGTTGCCATGGCAATGCAGCTTGGGTTCTCTCGTATGGATGATGCCGATATCGTGCAGCAGGGCCGCGTCCTGTATTGTTTTGAGACTTCCGTCGGAAAGGCCCAAGCGTTTGCCGGCGTTTACGGCCTTGGCCGCCACCATGCTCACGTGCGGGAGATATATCGCGAACAGGGGGCTGCCTGGAGGGATGTGCTCGGCGATAAGGGCAAAGGGGTCGAACTGCGGCATGGTGGGTGTCGTGGGCATGTCTGGGTGTGGTTGCCTGGAGGGTTCCGGCATTCTCTTGCAAGCGGGGCCGGAGCCGGGTAGAGATTTTTTCAGGGTATTGCCCGTGGCCGACTGCCATGTCAAGGTCTTCCAGTTTCACCCAAAACAGTGGATGATGAGGGAAGCGCAGACATTGGGGATGAGGCCCGTCGCGGCGCTTCGAGCCTCCGGGCTTGAGGGGCACGCATCGTGGTGTGAACGCATCTGCCACGCATGAATGCAGTATGGGGGGGTGACGCCGGCCGTGTTTATGTACGGCACGGTGGTGCATGGTCCTGGTTGAGGTGTTTCAATGCCCGGCAAAAGGGCGATGGATGCAGGAACAGGGGATCCGAGGGGGGCGGCTTCCCGGCGGACGATTCACTCCGCACGCACGGGATGTGCGCCTCGAGGCCTGTCTGCGGATTGCCAAAGTGAGGCGCGCGTGGAGAAGGTGATGCGCAACAGGAGAATCTGGTTATTTGTGCTCCTCGGAGCGGTACTTCTTCTGCTCACCATGCTCTTCCCCCCGTGGGTGGTCTATACCCGCGGCCCTGGCCTGAGCACGGAACTGCCTTACGGCCATGGGTTTCTCTTCACCACGAAAAACCCGGACAGTCCGGGCATTGCCATGCGGGTGGATTTCTCCACGCTGGCCCTGGAGTGGCTGGTGGTCATCGTCTTGGTGGTGGGGGCGGCCTGGCTGGACAACAGGTTGCGCCGTCGGAAATGAGACGGGCCCGCCCCGCGTCGATCGTGTCCGGGTAACTACTGCCCTTTTTGTTCGCCTTTGCGGGGCGGATTTTCATTGACTCCCACGGGAAGCTGGATGTCGGGGTTGATGCGCGTGAGGGCCAGCGCGGCGGCCTCCGCGACAGCCCCTCCGTGCTCCAGGAGGCGGATCAGCGCCGGGCTCGCTTCCCGTGCCGTCGGGCCGAGCATGCCCAGGGCGGTGACGGCCTTGAGCCTGACATTGTCGTCGGGGTCCTCCAGGGACAGGATCAGTGCCGGTACGAACACGTGCGCATTGGCCGGAGACGAGCCCAGGGCACTGGCCACCATGCCTCTGATGATCGGGTCCGGGGCCTGGCGGGCGGAAAGCAGGGTATCGCTGCCGCCGGCTCCCGCCTTGGCCAGGGCGTAGGCCGAAAGGAGTCTGAGGTCTTCGTCCCTGCTGGAATACATGAGGCGTGCCAGGTCCGAAACCGCGGGCTCCGCTGCCGGACCAATGTAGCCCAATGCGGTGGCTGCGCTTCTCCTGACGCCCGGGTCCGGGTCTTCCAGGGCCTTGACCAGGGCGGGAACGGCTTCGGCGGCGTGGTCGCCGATTTCAGGACCGATCATTCCCAGAGCCACTGCCGCGATCTCGCGCATGTTCGGCGCCGGATCGTTCAAAGTATCGATGAGCGCCTTGGCACCGGGTTTGCCGATCTTACCCAGGGAGTAGGCTGCCATGGTCCGGACAAAGTCATCCTGATCCCGCAGTGCCTCGGAAAGGGCGGGGACCGCCTCCTTCGCACCGTTGCCGATTTCGCCCAGGGCGTCGGTCACGTTCATGCGCACGGTGGCCACTGGGTCTGCGAGGGCCTTGATCAGGGCGGGCACTGCCTGGGCCGCTCTTTCCCCGACCTTGCCGAGGGCGATGGCTGCTTGTTCGCGGATGGAGGGGTCATGGTCGTGCAGGGCCTTTTCCAGGGCAGGCACGGCAGGGGCGCCTATGGCGCCAAGGGCGTAAGTGGCGAAGAGGCGGATGTCCTGTCGGGGATTGTCCAACGCCCCCACCAGGTTAGGCACGGCCGGAGAGCCAATCATGCCGAGGGCCACGGTGGCCGCGTTGGCCACGTCGTTTTCCGGCGCCCCAAGCAGCTCCACCAGCAGGGGGATGGCAGGCGCGGCTTCCGGGCCGAGATGGCCGAGGGCGTAAATGGCCTGGACCCGTCTTGCAGTGGGTTCCCGTCCGACTTCGTCGAGGAGCAGGTGCACGGCAGGTGCGCCGATGCGCCGCAGAGCCGCTGCCGCACTCTGTTGCTGGGCGCGGTCTGGGGAGTCCAGGGTGCTGACAAGGGCCTGGATGCCGGTCTCCCCGGTGGAGCCAAGGGAGAAGGAAGCGGCCAGTCGCACGAATTCGTCCGGATCTTGTAAAAGTTGGAGAAGATCGAGCACTGCCTCCCTTGCGTCGGTGCCATAGGCCCCCAGGGCCGCGGCCGCTGCCCGACGGACCTTGGCCTGGGGGTCCTTGAAGAGCTGGACCAGGGCTGGGACCGCGAGATCCGCGGGGGCCTGGACTGCTCCCAGGGCTTGGGCCGCGTTGATGCGCGTGAGCGGAGAGGCGTCACCCAGGGCAAGAATCAGAGCGTTGGCCGTTTCATGGGCTGCTGGACCGATCTTGGCCAGGGCCGTTGCCGCCAGTGCCCTGAGTTCAGGATCGTCGTCAAAGAGCAGGCGGGCGAGCTTGGGAGCCGCGCCGGCAGCCTGGGGGCCGATGGCGCCCAAGGCGCGGGCCGCGGCGCCCCTGACCAAAGGGTCCGCGTCGGTGGTGGCCTGGGCCAGGGGCAGGGCGGCAGGTGCGGCGGCTGCTCCCAGGTCGGCGAGGGCGGTCGCTGCCTGTACGCGCTCCATCCAGTGTGTGCTCGAGAGTTTTTCCACAAGGGAGATCAGGAGTGGATCTTCCGGAGACGGGGGCGGGTCTTGGGGCGCGGGGTGGTCAGTAACGGGAGAAAGTGTGGCGTTGGCGTCCCGCGCTATCAGGAGTGTTCCTGAGTCAGTGGCGTTGACCTCACGAGGGGGGATGAACGCGGCATCGAGGGGGGCTGCCGCTGGTTCGGATGAAGATGGATTTTCAACGCCCGGGACAAGGGAAGCGCCGGGTTGCTCTGCCTGGATGCGACCGGCGAGGGCGATCAGAAGGAAGACGGTAAGAATGAAAGGGCGCATGCGATGTCCGTTGTCACTTGTTGTTACGCGGCAGGAGGCTCCTCGAGGATGGTATCCAGGTCCTTGACGCACTGGGCGAGGATTCGTTTGGCATATGCCAGGGCCACTTTTTGAGCGTCTTCCTTCTTGGCGATCTTGTCACGCAGGGAGCGTGCCCCAACCTGCACTTTCCAGCCAGGAACACCCATTCGGTCGAAGATGACGGCCACGTTGAGAACCCCCCCCAGGGTGATGTAGAATGTGGAGTCATCGTGTTTGGTCCATTCCGTGCTCATGTAGGAGGCTCCGTCAGCTGGGGGCGTCGGATCTCAGGGCAGGCCGCCGTGCGGAACGACCCGGGTTTCCAGAAAACTTGCGTCTACCTCATTGAGGGTGAGGGAGCGGTTCTCCCTTTCCTCGAATTCCCTGGCGGCTCGCAAGGCTGTACCCTTGTCCCTGTAGTGGCCGAGGGAGACGACATACCAGGGTCTGTGGGCATCGTCGTAGAGCAGGATGACGACGATGTTGGGCAGTCCTCTTGCGCTGTATTCACGGGCCGCTTTCAGGGCGTTTTCCTGAATGCTGAAGGAGTGCAGTTGCAACAGGAAGAGGGTCTCCAGCGGAGCTGTGCTTTCCGGAGGATGCAGCGGGTTCACGGCCGCAATCCTTGGCGTTTCGGCAACAGCCGAGGGGTCGGAACGCCTGGGCGCTGGTTTCGGCGCCGGCTCGGGTTGCGGTGTCACGAACTGGGGCGCCGGTTTCGGCGTAGCTTCGGCCTTTGGTTTCGCAGCGGACGGTTCTGGTTTCGGTGGGGGTGTTTGTGCCGGGGCTGCGGCAGGGAGCGGTTCGGGCTCTGATGCGGCAGCTTGCGGTTCCCGGTCCGACGGCAAGAGTGGCTGTTCGAGATCCTTCTCGAGAGGCGTGGGCTTTGAAGCCGGAAATGGCTCCACAAGGGCGTGTACACTCCCGGCCGATTCAGGGACGGCATCGGGCTCGGCGATCAGGGCAGGAGGCTCCATCGGCTCTGGCAAGGCTTCCTCCGGCAGGGGAAGTGTTTCGGGCCGGGTTTGATCCGAAGGCAGCGCTGTTTGGTCCTGCCTGTCCTGCCCCTTGCGCAGATTGACGACCTTGTTTGTGTTGGCGTGGACGATCTCGTATTCGACCCGGATTTCCTTTTGCAGTGCCACCGCGGCATCGATGGCTTCGACAATGGAGTCGTAGGTGCCCATGTGGGCGTGGTAGTGCTTTTCTCCCCCCAGTTCGCGTGTGAACATGTATGCGGGATAGCCCTTGTCCGAGACCATTTCCACGAATTTCCAGATCTCGTCCTTGCCCGAGGGGACCACGAACTGCACTGCAAACTTCTCCGCGGCGTCAGCCTGATGTGGAACCCATAGGCCAAGGAGCAGGATCGCGAGCGCAAGCGGTGCACAACAGAACATGCCCCTGCCCGTGGACAGGGTTCTCGATGCCGGGGAGAGAGGTGTATCGGGCAGCATGTGTGGATTATGGCTCGTTTTCAGGTCCGTTGTCCAGGAGTTGGCGGATGCAGGCCCCAAGTCGCTCCATTCCCAGACGGATGGTTTCCGGGGAAGCGTTGGAATAATTCAGGCGGAAACAGTTTTCGCCGCTGCCGTCCCAGTGGAAGGGGCGTCCCGGCACGAATGCCACGCCCCGCTCAATGGAAAGGTTGAAGAGATCCATGGCGTCGTATCCTTCTGGCAGACGTGCCCAGAGGAACATGCCGCCTTCAGGCCTGGTGACCGTGACGCCCGGTGGGAAATGCTCCTCCGCCGCCTGGAGCATGGTGCTGCAGTGCTCTCCGTAGTGCTCCCGAATGAGTTCCAGGTGCTTCTCCAGGTCCGCGTCGGTGAGAAATCGATGGATGATGCGTTGTGTCAGTGAGCTGGTATGCAGGTCCGCCGCCTGCTTGGCAAGGACGAGTTTGTCCAGGAACAGTTCAGGGGCGACGATCCAGCCCACGCGCATGCCAGGTGCGACGATTTTGGAGAAGCTGCCCATGAGCAGGGCGTTTTCGCGGAGCATGTTCTGGGCCATGGGTGGCAGGTCCTGTCCCGCGAAACGCAACTCGCCATAGGGGTTGTCCTCGAGAAGCACCACGTCCTTGCCCCGGAGCAGATCCGCCACTGCCTGACGTTTTTCCAGGCTGTAGGACAGGCCAGAAGGGTTCTGGAACGTGGGCGCGGCATAGAACAGCTTGACATTCTTTTTCGCGATGCAAATGGAGAGGGCGTTGAGGTCAGGACCGTCGTGCTGCAGTTCGATGCCTTGGAAAACCGGTTCATAGAGCGAGAAGCACTGAATGGCGCCAAGATAGCCGGGGCGTTCCACAAGCACGGTGTCGCCGGGGTTGAGCAGCACCTTGGCCACGATGTCCAGGGCCTGTTGCGAGCCGGTGGTGATACATATCCTCGCGGGATCGATGTCCATGCCATACTTGGTCTTATAGCGCATGGCGATCCACTCCCGCAGGGGGGGGTAGCCCTCCGTGGTGGAGTATTGGAGTGCTTCTGGACCGTTCATGGAGATCACCTGAACGGCGGCACGCTCCATGTCGCGGAAAGGGAAGAGATCGGGACAGGGAAGCCCGCCCGCGAAGGAGATGATTTCGGGCTTTTCAGTGACCTTGAGGATTTCCCTGATGAAGGACTTGTGCGCCTTGCGCATTCTGGAAGCAAAGCGGTGAGGCATGACGCGCTCCGTTTGTTTTGCGGGCGATGGATACAAGAATGCCTGCCATGCGTATCACCTCTTTGTAAAGAGAGAGCACGACAAAGGCAAGTGTTTGTGCCGCTGGGTTGTTGTTCCGCGGTAACGGAGTCGGGAGTCGTCCGGGCAGAGGGAGTGATGCGTCAGGCTCAGAAGCCAGGCTGCTCTCCTTGGGCTGCAACCATTTGCCGCAACACGTTCAGGGATTCCAGGGCGTCTTCCCGGTTGAGTTTGTGCAGGGCGAAACCGGCGTGGACTATGAGGTAGTCGCCCACCGCGACCGCATCGGCCATGAGCATGAGCGAGACGGTGATGAAGGTATCGCTCTCACCAACGCGACAGGTGGCGAAGTCGTCCTTGATTTCAGTAATGCAAGCTGGGATGGCCAGGCACATCGTACTTCACTCCGTGGGCTGAGATGGAACGGCCACTGTTTTCGGTGAGCAACCGCCACCGGCGTTTTCGATTTCCTGGATCACGATTTCCGCCAGTTTGGGGAGCCTGGCGGCGATGGTCTCGCTCAAGTCCACGGCCATGGACTGGTAATCGAAGGGCTCGATGCCGACGACCACCGCCTCGGGCCTGTGGCCGGCGATCTCACAAAAGATCAGGGTGTCCACGAGGTCGGTCTGGTGCATGGAGTTCTTGAAGGCCAAGCTCTTGCGCAGGTCTTCGCCCGTGAGGCGATAGATGGAGCCAGGTTCGTCTCCACCGAGCACGGCGTCCACCACGATGAGCTTGGCGCAGCGCATGATGTAGTCCATGAGTCTGGTGCCCAGGGTGCCGCCGTCCATGAGGGTGACGTTGTCGGAAACGTCGTAGTGTTGCTGGAGATATTCCACCAGCCGAACGCCGGAGCCTTCGTCGGTGTAGAGGATGTTGCCGACGCCGAGAACGAGAATGCCATCAGGTTGTGTTTGCATGGTCATGGTATAAAGAAAGCGGGAACCCGGCGCAAGGCCGGATTCCCGCGATGGTTGTGAGTTGTCGATCAGTGCAAGCTAGCAGACCTTGAACTTGTGCACTTCGTTGCTCTCCGGGTCGATGACGTGCACGCCGCAGGCGATGCAGGGGTCATAGGAGTGGACGGTGCGCAGGATTTCGACGGGGCGCTTGGGATCGGCGATGGGGGTGCCGATGAGCGCTTCCTCGACAGGGCTGAGCTTGTCGCCGGAGCAGCGGGGACCGAGGTTCCAGGTGGAGGGCACCACGAGCTGGAAGTTGTCGATCTTGCCGTCCTTGATGTTGATCCAGTGGGACAGGGCACCGCGAGGAGCGGTGACGAAACCGACGCCCTGAGCTTCCTTGGGCATTTCCCACTCGGTGTAGATCTCGGTGTTGCCGCTTTTGACGTTGGCTTCCAGTTCGTTGATCCAGTCCAACCCCTTGGCGGCGGTGACCGCACATTCGATGCCGCGGGCGGCGGTGCGCCCCAAGGTGGAGAACAGGACTTCGGGGCCGGCGTTGAACTTCGCCAGTACGGTGTCCACGAGCTTCTTGGTTTCGGGCTGGCCCTTGGCGTAGGCGATCAGTGTCGCCGCCAGGGGGCCGACCTCGGACGAGGCGCCCTTGTAACGAGGGGCCTTCATCCAGGAGTAGCGATCCTTGTCCTCGAGGCTGGTGTACTGGGGCTCGGTCACGCCGTTGTAAGGATGCAGGTCGGAGTCGCCTTTGTACCAGGAGTGCTTGATGGATTCGGTGACTTCCTTGGGATCGAAAGCCTCGAGCTTGCCGATCTCGCGGTTGGCGATGAAGCCCGCGGGGTAGAAGCGTGAGTCGAGGTCGTATTCGTCCGAGGGGAATTCACCGAAGGTCAGGAAGTTGGTGGTGCCGCCGATGCCGAACCAGTCGGTGTAGAAACCGGCTACGGCCAGCAGATCCGGGATGTAGACCTCGTCGATGAACTGCTTGGTTTCCTTGTACAGTGCGATGTACTCGGCCAGGCGTTTGGGATCCATGCAGTCGTAGTTGGTGACGCCGCCCACGACCGTGAACTGGGTGTGGGGGTTCTTGCCGCCCAGAATGGCCATGGCGCGCGCGGCCTTGACCTGCATGTGCAGGGCTTCCAGGTAGTGCGCGGTGGCGATGAGGTTGACTTCGGGGGGCAGGACGTATGCCGGGTGGCCGCCCAGGAAGTAGGCGTTGGTGAAGATACCCAGCTGACCGGAATCCACGAAGGCCTGCAGGCGCTGCTGCACGGCCTTGAGGTCTTCGGCCTTGGTCTTGCGGGGGGAGATGTCGTTGGCGATCTTGGCGGCCTTTTGCGGGTCGGCCTGAAGCGCGCTTGTGACATCCACGAAGTCCAGGGCGTGCAGGTGGTAGAAGTGCACCAAGTGGTCATGCATGTACTGGGAGGCCATGACCAAGTTGCGGATCAAAGTGGCGTTCTTGGGAATCTTGACCTGGACGGCGTTGTCCACGCAGCGGGTGGAAGCCAGGGCATGCACGTAGGTGCACACGCCGCAGGCGCGTTGGGTGAAGTGCTGGGCGTCGCGGGGATCGCGGCCCTTGAGGATGAGTTCCAGGCCGCGGAACAGCTGCGAGCTGCTCCAGGCGTTTTTGACCAAGCCGTTTTCAACTTCCACCTCGATACGCAGGTGGCCTTCGATTCTGGTAATGGGATCGATTACCACTTTTCCAGTGTAATCGCTTTTCGGCGCTGCCATATGGTGTTCCTCCTTGGCGAACGGTTGTCTCAATTGTTCAGTTCGTCATGACCGTTGAGTGTGCGAGACCTATGACTCGTAGAACGGGCTCATGGTGTCCCAGAAGTTGGGCTCGCTGCAGCCGATGCAGGGATGGCCGGCCCGCACAGGCCAGGTGGTCTGGTTGAAGAGCACCTTGGGGCAGTTGTTGTAGGTCTGGGGACCCTTGCAGCCCAGTTCGTACAGGCACCAGCCTTTCTTGGCCTCTTCGGAACCGAAGGAGGGTGCGAATTCGCCGCTTTCAAAATGCTTCAGCCGTTCGCAGTTGTCGTGCACGGTTTCACCGTAGAACAGCTTGGGTCGGTTGTACTCGTCCAGTTCCGGCAGCCCCTTGGTCAGGTAGTGGACCACGGCGCCGACAAAGTTGATGGGGTTCGGCGGGCAGCCGGGGATGTTGATGCCCTGAACGCCCAGGGCCTCGTTCACACCCATGGCCTTGGAGGGGTTCGGAGCGGCCTTCTGCACGCCGCCAAAAGACGAGCAGGTGCCGATGTTGATCAAGGCCTGGGCCTTGGGGACGATCTCTTTGGCAATGTCCAGCATCGCGTGACCGGAAACCTTGCCCCAGGCTCCGTTCTCGATGGTGGGGATACCGCCCTCGATGACGCAGACGAAATCATGCTTGATGGCCTCGTGCAGTGCTTCTTCCACTGCGTCGCCGGCGCCGGCCATCAGGGTTTCATGGTAGTCCATGGAAATGGTGTCCAGCAGCAGGGTGTCGACGTAAGGATCGACAGTCCTCAGGACAGCCTCAGAGCAGCCCGTGCACTCGGCGAAGTGCAGGTACACCACCGAAGGCCGCTTGCCAGAGGTCAACGCCTCGGCGACTTTGGGTGCGAAGGCAGGCCCCATGCCCATTGCCGCCGCCACGGCCGCGCAAAACTTCATGAAGTCACGACGGGAAACTCCACGTTCCTCCAGACGTTTCTCTGCGCCTTCTCTTCCGAGACCTACGGAAATCCTCATAGAATACCTCCATCCTCAATTAGGGGTCTTAGAGAACCATTAAAGGTGCATATGCATTGAGGGAGTCCCAGAACAGGAACCCCCGGCCCGACGTCTTGGCCGCGAAAAGGCACGGAACAACGCCCCCCACCGGTCGCGATGGGTGATTGCGAAGTTGCTGTGGCGTTTCGTGGCGTTTTCATGGCATGTGGCATGTGAATCTTTTCATAAAGCTGGGAGGCACTATACTGTAAACTGGACGTAAGTCAATGCATCTGGGCTGGTTATTTGTGTCTCTCCACAGTAAAGGATGATTTGTTCTGCGTGTTACGAAATTAAAATACGTATGTTTTTGTGTAATGCAATTCATAAAAATGTATTTAGATTAAAACGCTCGCCCGGAAGTGCACAATTGCAAGCTGGAATTGGCGAGGGCATACGCCATGATGGGCGAATTTCTGGCCTGGCCGTTCTTCATCAGGAAGTGTTATGCGCTGTAAAAGCCGGCATCAGATCAATGGCTCGGAATGGCCTCCGCTCACGCCCAATCCAAAAAAAATGAAAAAAAAGCCCGCTTCCTCTGTGATATACAGCATTCCGCCCCTTGAACTGGAATATTTTCCAAACAGGCATTATTTATGCTGTGTACACATTGACCGCGGCACACCTGCAACCCGGCGAGGGGTCATGCGAGTCCTTGGCGCCACGTGTTCACTGGTTCTGCATTGCTGTCTCATCCTTGTTGGGGCGTTGCTTTTCGAGTACACGCCCCCGCCGGGAGCATTGCAGCCGGCCAAACCTCTTATCCAGCCGCGGAAACTCATGGAACTCGTGTTGGAAGAGCAACCGACGCCCCCCCTGCCTCCGGGGGATGTCTACGGGGTCCTGGCCAGAGCCAAACTCCCTCACCAGACCATGCCCAACCTCGGGCCGGTCACGTTCATCAGTCCGAAGAAGGTGGACCGCCCGGTGCAAATCCCGAAGGTGACCCAGGAGGTGGCCGACAAGGTGTTCTTTGGCGGCTACATGAAGCAGGGCAGCGAGTTGCGCCTGTCCCTCCGCGCTATCGGCGCCTACGACTTCACCACCAAGGACTTCTTCGGCAGTTACAAGGTCGCCGGGGAAGACCGCATCATCGAGATACACCCTACCATGGGCGACAGGCTGCTCTTCGTGGATCGGAAGACCGGGGAGCGCCGAATGCTCCAAAAAGTGGGTAAGTTCATCTACACTTACGGCCCAGGGTTCGATGTCCAGGAACCCGTGGTGGGGTCCATCACCTTTTTCCCGCACACGCACGGTAAAACATCGTTGCCGAGCCGTCTGCTATGGTTGCCGGACACGCCCCCCAGCAAGATCGCCACCATGTTGGATTGGTGGACCGAAGCCGAAGACTGAGGCCTCAGGTCAGGGCGTCCAGGGCGAAATCGAGACCCAGTTCCTGCAACCGCTCCGAAGGGGGGAACCCACTGCTCGAATCCCAGCCCATGGCAGTGTAATAATCGCGGAGCTGGGTTGCGTTGTCCACGCTGACGTCCTTCAGGGGGCCGTGTTGCATGGGCGGCGAGCCGAGCACCCGCGGTGGAAGCGCGTAGTCGCGGAGGTTGCGCACCCCTTCGCGCAGGTTGTAGGCCAGGCGCAGGGTGGCGATGCGCTCTCCGATGGTCAGGACCTCTTCGCTGCTGAAGCGGTGTCCCATGACCAACGACAGGAAGCGGGGCAGAGCGTCGTCCGGACAGACCATCGCGCCGAAGAGGCAGATGCCCGAGGCGTTGATGACGTGCCCCAGGGCGGACATCAGGCGGTGGGCCTGTCCCTTGCCGCTGTAGGTGTAGCGGTCCTCGATGGGGGGGAAGTGGAAGCGCTGGTCCTCGGGAGTGTCCGTCAGAGCGCGGCGGCCGCGGCCGGATTCCAGGTTCCAGGAACCGCGTTGCGTGTGCCGCCCCGGCGTGGCGTCGGCGATGTAGCTGGCACCGAGGCCGGGGAAACAGCGCGGGTCGTGCATGGGCAGTTCCTCGCCCCCGCAGTGCATGGCCACCTCCTGCGCCTGCGGGCCCAGGATTCCGGCGGCGTGTTGCACGCCGTGGCCAAAGATTCGTCCCAGGTATCCGTGCCCCGAGGCCAGTTGTTCGGTCATGCGCACGATGGAGGCGTGGTTGCCCCAGGTAAGGTCCATGTCGGCGTCCCGGGCCGTGATCAGGCCCAGCTCGAAGCACTCCATGGCAAAGGCCACGGTGCTGCCGGCGGAGATGGTATCCATGCCGTATTCGTTGCAGAGCGCGTTGCACTTGATGATGGATTCGAGGTTGTCGTTGCAACACATGGACCCGAAGGCCCCCAGGGTCTCGTATTCCGGGTGGTGGGTCTCGCAGGCGTAGGGGCCTTGCGCCACCTTGAGAATCCGGCCGCAGGCCACTGGGCACTTCCAGCAGGCGTAGACCCGCTGTTTGTACGGTTCATGGCAGGGGGCGTCGATGCGCTCCGCATGGGGGAAGTCGGCCTTCCAGCCTTTCCAGTTCATGATTGGGGCGTCGCCGATTTCCACGTTGGAGGCGATGGCCGCGGGGGTACCGGTATGGTGGAAGAACTGGAACAGGAGGTTGTCCTTGGTGAAACGCTCCTGGATGATGCGGCGGCGTAGTTCCTTCAGGCCCTGGGGATCGGCGATGGAGGGCAATTCTCCCGGCAGCGCGACCACGGCCTTGAGGCGCTTGGCGCCCATGCTCATGCCCAGGCCGGAGCGGCCGGCGGCGCGACCCGAGTCGTTGATGACGCAGGCCAGGGCCGAGACGCGCTCCCCTGCGGGGCCGATGACCGAGCACTGGCTGTTTGCGCCGTGCAGGTCCTGGAGCGCGCACTCCGTGGCCGAGCAGGTCAGGCCCCAGAGGTCCGAGGCGTCACGAAGCTCCACGGAGCCGTCGCGGATCAGGGCGTAGACGGGCTTTTCGGCCACACCGTGGAAGAAGACGCCGTCCAGCCCCGCGGCCTTGAGGGCCGGGCCGAACTGGCCGCCGCAGTTGGCGTCGCCAAAGCCACGGGTCTTGGGCGAGGCGCCCACCACGGTGAAGCGGTTGCCGGTGATGGCCGTGGTGCCGGTGAGGGGGCCGGTGAAGAAGCCCAGCAGGGCGCACTCCCCCAATGGGGGGCAGTTTCGCGGCTGGCGACGGTAGAGATAATAGCCGGCCAGTCCGTACCCGCCGAGATACTGGATGTAGAGTTCCGGGGCGGGGTGTTCGATTTCGACCTTCCCACCGCGCAGATCAATAAAGGCGATGTGGCCGCAGATGCCATGCAGGGTCATGCTCGCTCCTGTGCTGGTTGTGTATCAGGCGCACGTGTCCAGCGCAGCATAGCAAGTCCGCGGCCAAGCGCAACCGCCAATTGTCAGCGGAATCTGGCCGTGGGGAGCGGATAGGGGTGGGGAGTGTGGCGGAGGGGGCCGGGGCCCCCTCCGGGAAAAGGCGTGCTACTTGTTCATGGTCAACAGGAATTCCCTGTTGTTCTTGGTGCCTTTCATCTTGTCCAGCAGGAATTCCATGCTGTCGATGGAGTTCATGGGCGAGAGCACCTTGCGCAGGATCCAGACCTTGTTGAGCACCTCTTCGGAAAGCAGGAGTTCTTCCTTACGCGTTCCGGAGCGGTTGATGTCGATGGCCGGGTAGACGCGCTTTTCCGCGAGATGGCGGTCGAGGTAGATTTCCATGTTGCCGGTACCCTTGAACTCCTCGAAGATGACCTCGTCCATGCGCGAGCCGGTATCGATGAGCGCGGTGGCGATGATGGTCAGGCTGCCGCCTTCCTCGATGTTTCGCGCCGCGCCGAAGAATCGCTTGGGGCGTTGCAGGGCGTTGGCGTCGAGGCCGCCGGAGAGCACGCGCCCCGAGGAGGGGGTCACGGCGTTGAAGGCGCGCCCCAGCCGGGTGATGGAGTCCAGGAGGATGACCACGTCGCGCTTGCGCTCCACCAGGCGTTTGGCCTTTTCCAGGACCATCTCCACGACCTGCACATGGCGCTGGGGCGGTTCGTCGAAGGTGGAGCTGATGACTTCGGCCTTGACGGTGCGCTCCATGTCGGTGACTTCTTCGGGTCGTTCGTCGATGAGCAGGACGATGAGGTAAACGTCGGGGTGGTTGGAAGTGATGGAATTGGCGATGGTCTGCAGGAGCATGGTCTTGCCGGTGCGCGGGGGGGCGACGATGAGACCGCGTTGTCCGCAACCGATGGGGGCGAGAAGGTCGATGACGCGCCCCGAGTAATTTTCCGCGCCGTTTTCCATGCCGAAGCGGCGGTCGGGATAGATGGGCGTGAGGTTGTCGAAGAGCACGAGCTGCTTGGAGTTCTCCGGCGTCATGAAGCCGATTTCATTGACGCGTAGCAAGGCGAAATAGCGCTCTCCCTCTTTTGGAGGGCGGATCTGGCCGGAGACGACATCGCCCTTGCGCAGCCCGAAGCGCCTGATCTGTGACGGAGAGACGTAGATGTCATCGGGGCCTGGCATGTAGCTGTACATGGGGGAGCGCAGGAAGCCGAAGCCGTCGGGCAGGATTTCCAGGACACCTTCGCCGAAGATGGCGCCGTCCTGGGAAACACAGCTCTGCAGAAGGGTGAAGATCAATTCCTGTTTGCGCAGGCTGCTGGGGTTGTCGATGTTGAACTCTTTCGCCAAGGCCATGAGTTCAGGCATGCTCTTGGTCTTGAGTTCCGAAAGGTTCATTATGTTGTCCGTATTCTGTTTGGCGCCTTTACCTTGCCGCATAAGTCCACTATCCTGATTGAGGTTGTTGGAGAGAAAGTCGTATGCCCAATGACAGACAGGCATGAGCAAGTCGCGTCATCGCCCAGGGCGATGTGAGATTCCACAGCGTAGTCAGCGCGCAGCGTATCCGCGGCCCGTGACGTGGAGAACAAAGAACTGGTGTACTTGCAGTAATAAAATACTGGGAAACGAAGAACGAAAATAACGCTTCGCCTAGCCTTGAATTTGGGGATATATCAGTACAAGCGTGCGTCTTCGCTGCAAGGGTATCAGGAAACAATGCCTTGAAAGACGTGCTGGAACAGGCCAATAGCTGATTCCCCGAGGGATGGCAAGCGCTTTTTCACTTTTCTTCCGCGGGTTGCAGCACGTCGGCGAACAGCGTTTCAATGGTTTCCTTGATGGAATCTTGAGTTTTTTCAAGAGCATACGCCAACTCCATGGTGATCAGGGTCATGGCCTGCTCCAGGAGGCGACGTTCACCAAAGGACAATTCCTTATCCTTGCCGATAAGCAGCAACTCCTTCAGGACATAGGCCACGTCCGAGAGTTCGCCGCTCTTCAGTTTCTCGGAATACTCGCGGTAACGCCTGTTCCAATTCTGCCCAGAGTAACCCATGAAGTCCGAGCGATCCTTGAGGGCCTCGAGGATGTCGTTGCCTTTTCCGGCGTCGCACACGGGACGCAACCCCACGTTGCGCGCATTTTTCACGGGCACCATGAGTGTGACGTTGTTGCTCAGTATGCGCACGATGTAGAATTCAGCGGTCGAACCGGCGATTTCCTGGTTTTCGATGCGCTCTACTTTGCCCACGCCTTGGGCAGGGTATACGACGAGTTGGCCGACGACAAACACCTAACTGGGCTCCTTGGGGAAGGGCGGCACAATGAAGAGGCGGAAGCACTTCCTTCTTGATACCTGAAAGCGGACTTTCTGTCCATGCCCTCATTCACTCGCGTCTGGAGGGGAAAAACCGTTCAGGAACTGTTGCGCAGCGAGAAAGCCCTGGTCGCAGTATATGCGCAAGCCCTGGATCGCCGCCTCGAGAACGATTTTCACCAGATCCTGTTCAGCGCCGGTAAAAGGGCTGAGTACGTAATCACGGGGTTCTTGCCCTGGGTGCCGCGGTTTGCCCACACCCAGCCTGAGCCTGATAAAGTCGGGGCTGCCGAGGTGCTGCGTGATGGATTTCAAGCCGTTGTGGCCGGCGTTACCGCCGCCGCGTTTGAGTTTGATGCGTCCCAAAGGCAGGTCGATCTCGTCGTGGAGCACCAGGATATCGTCGATGGGGATCTTGAAATACTGACTGGCCCTGGCCACGGCGCGTCCACTGTCATTCATGTATGTCAATGGCTTGCAGATCAGCCATTGCGTTCTCCCGTCGTGCATGGTGACACGCTGGAGTTCGCAGAGTTTGGTAGTGCCGCTTCCCATGCTCAACGCACGTACCTCCCGACCGGCACGGACGAGGGCGTCGGCGAGCATGAAGCCGAAGTTGTGGCGTGTGTCGCGGTAGCGGTTTCCAGGGTTGCCCAGTCCCGCGACGAGGCTTGAGAGTTCCATGCTGGGTGAAGGATGGCCCCTGGGGCGCAAAGCATTCAAGAAAGCCGGACTCCACGGTACACCGCGGAGTCCGGCGGGGTGTCATGGTACGGCGATGGGTAATTACTCCGCAACCGCGCCAGCGGCTGGGGCTTCCGCCGTCTCGAGCTTGTCCTCGGCAGACTTGGCGGAGACGCCGACCACGGCGAAGTCCTCGTCAAAAATGACCTTCAGGTGGCCGGGGACGGGCAATTGGCTGACATGGACGTTCTGGTTGAGGCCCAGGCCGGTGACGTCGATGACGATGCTCTCCGGGATGTTCATAGGCAGGCATTCCACGGAGACGTGGTCGCGGTAGACTTCTAACACGCCGCCTTGGTTCTTGACGCCCTTGGCAAGGCCCTGGATTTCCAGGGGGACGTCCACCCTGATGATCTTGGTCAGGTCCACGCCGTAGAAATCCACATGCACGAGGTGGCCCTTCACGGGGTCGCGCAGGACCTTCCAGAACAAGGCGGGACGCTTCTCGTCACTGCCCGCGATGGACATTTCAAAGACCTGTGTACTGCCCAGCTTCTCATAGGCCTTTTCCAGAGCCAGTTCGGTAATCTGGACCGGGAAGTTGTTGCCGGCGCCGTCATAATAGACGCAGGGCACCAGACCCTTGCCGCGCAGTCTGCGGTTAGGTCCCTTGCCGGTGGTTTCCCGTTTTTCAACGGGCAGTTGCATAATTTCACTCATGACATATCTCCTTGGGGTGCCTGAACCGCTCCAATAATTGGTGGCCGTGGCGGAAATCAGACAAAAAGTACGCTTATGGACGAATCCGTGTGGATGTTGTGAATGGCCTTGGCCAGCAATCCGGCGACGGACATGACTTTGAGCTTGGGACAGCTGGCGATTTTATCCTCGACGGGGATGGTATTGGTGACCACGACTTCGCTGAAGGCCGAGTCGGAGATGCGCTTGATGGCGGGGCCGGAGAGCACGGGATGCGTGGCGCAGGCGATGACGTTCTTGGCTCCGTTGTTCATGAGCACTTCGGCCGAGGCGACCATGGTACCCGCGGTGTCGATCATGTCATCCACCACCACGGCGACCTTGCCATCGACGTCGCCGATAAGGTGCATTGCCTTGGCCTTGTTCGGTTCGTCACGGCGCTTGTCGATGATGGCCAGGCTGGCCTTCAGGCGTTTTGCGTAATGGCGCGCCCTTTCGGTGCCGCCGGCGTCCGGCGAGATGATCACGATCTCGTCTTCGATTTGGCGCAGGTACTCGAGAAAGACGGGCAAGGCATAGAGGTTGTCCACGGGAATGTCGAAAAAACCCTGGATCTGCCCGGCGTGGAGATCGATGGTGATCATGCGGCTCATGCCGGCGATGGTCAGGAAGTCGGCCACCATTTTCGCGCTGATGGGCGCCCTGGGCAGGACTTTACGATCCTGGCGCGCGTACCCGTAATAGGGAACCACCGCGGTGACCCGGCCGGCGCTGGCGCGCTTGAGGGCGTCCAGGATCAGGCAGAGCTGCATGAGGTTGTCGTTGACCGGCGCGCAGGTGGGCTGCACGACGAAGACGTCGTCGCCGCGGACATTGGCGCCGATCTCGATGCGCAGTTCGCCGTCGCTGAAGGTTTCAAGGGATGCGGGAGCCAGTCGGCATCCGAGGTGGTTGCAGATGGCCTGAGCCAATTCAGGATTGGCGGTGCCGGTCACAATCTGTAAATCGCGGTGCATGAACTCATCATCCGGATCAGTGGTTCAGGTGGATTCCGGCACGGTGTCTGCACACGGCCGGAAGGCCTGATCTCAAAATAATGGCTGGGGCGGAAGGATTCGAACCCTCGAATGACGGGACCAAAACCCGTTGCCTTACCAACTTGGCGACACCCCAGAATCAACAACCATGCAGATAAACACTCACGCCCGCCTGGCGGAGCATTCGGCACGCATCCCTGGCGCGGTCTTCCAGGCGAAAAAAACCGAAGACGCTCGATCCGCTGCCGCTCATGCAGGCTGCGACCGCCCCCTGCCTGAGTAGGCCCTCTTTGAGGGCGCGGAGTTCCGGGTACTGCGGAAAAACAACGGATTCGAAATCGTTCGCCAGGAGAAGCGTTTCGAAACAAAAGAGCCTCATATCCGTTGCCATTGCGCTTGTCAAGGTGTCGTGTGCGGCATCGGCCTTTCCGTCCGCCTCGAGGGAGTCCCAAGTCTGGTAGGCCCAGGAAGTGGAGACCTGAACCTGGGGGCACGCCAGCACCAGCCACAAACCGGCGAGCCGCTCCCTGATCCAGGGCATTGGGCGCAGGACTTCGCCGATGCCCCGGGCGTGGGCAGGATGTGGTTGCAGGAAAAAGGGCACGTCCGCGCCTAGACCGGTGGCCAGTTCAGTCAATGTTTCAGGGGGCAGGCGGCGCTCCCCGGCGAGTTCGTTGCAACAGGAGAGTATGGCGGCGCAGTCCGCGCTGCCGCCGCCGAGTCCCGCGCCCATGGGCACGCGTTTGTCCAGATGGACATCGAGGGGGGGGAGGCTCCCCGTGGCCTGGAGCATGGTCCTGTAGGCCCGCGACACGAGGTTGTCCGCCGTGGCCAGGACCGGGTCAGTGCAATGCAGGCGCAGGCCCAGCCCCGAGGGGCGTACTACAACCCGCAACACGTCGCTGGGTTCGGCAAGGGGGTAGAACAGGGTGTCCAACTCGTGGTAGCCGTCCGGCCGGCGCGAAAGGATGCGCAGCCAGAGGTTCAGCTTGCATCCGGGGCGCAGGGTGAAGACCACTCCCGCGTCCCGAGGTATTGGGTCCAGTGGCATGAGCGCGGCCCCGAGATCAGCGTTCCAGGGTTTCGAGCACGATCTGGTCGTTGGTGTAGACGCAGATTTCCGCGGTGATGCGCATGGCCTGCATGGCGATTTCGCCGGCGCCGAGGGTACTGTGCCGGGCCAGGGCGCGGGCCGCTGCCAGGGCAAAGGGGCCGCCCGAGCCGATGCCCAGGATGCCGTCGTCGGGTTCGATGACGTCGCCCGTGCCGCCGAGCAGCAGAATGTTGGAGTGGTCGGCCACGGCGAGCATGGCTTCGAGCCTGCGCAAGTACTTGTCCTTGCGCCATTCCTTGGCCAGTTCCACGCTGGCGCGCACCAGGTTGCCGTTGAATTCCTCGAGCTTGGCCTCGAAGCGTTCGAACAGGGTGAAGGCGTCGGCCGTGGCGCCGGCGAATCCGGCCAGGACACTGTCCTTGTATATGCGGCGGACCTTGCGGGCGCCGTGCTTGATGGCCACGCTCTGTCCAAGGGTGACCTGGCCGTCTCCAGCCATGGCCACGCCCTTGTCGTCGCGGACGGTCAGTATCGTCGTGCCGTGCATTTCCATGATGTCAATACTCGCGTCTGCCGCGGGTCAAGGCCGCGGGTTGATCGGGTTGCCGCCGTGGAGAGGCATGCTCCGCCTTGCACTTGCGATAACCCCTGTCCGAATCTGATTCAGGAAGCGTCGAAGAGTTCCACGGCCGCTTCACTCCAGTCGCGCAGAGCTTCATTGCTGAACAGAATGACGCTCACGCGAGTCACAAGGCCCCGAACAAGTCCCTTTCGAAGTGTGTCCAGCGCGATGCGGGCCGCGAGCCCTACAGGGTAGCCGTAAACGCCGCAACTGATGGCTGGAAAGGCCACCGATGCGAGCCCGTGCTCCTGGGCCAGGGCCAGGGAATTGGCGTAGGCGGCGCGGAGGGCCGCTTCCTCGCCATGTTTCCCGCCCTGCCAGACCGGGCCCACGGTGTGGATGATGTACCGCGCTTGCAGCCTGAAGCCGGGGGTGAGCACGGCCTCGCCAGGAGCCAGAACGCCACGCTTGGCGATGATCTCCCGGCAGGCGTGCTGCAGGTCCGCGTATCCGGCCGCGGCATGGATGGCACCGTCGACACCGCCCCCACCAGCGAGTTCGGCATTGGCCGCGTTGACAACGGCATCGTGGTCGGCCTTGGTGATGTCGCCCTGGACAAGCTCCAGGGAGCCGGCACCGAAAGACCAGCGCGAATCGTTCATAAGACTCTCCAGAGAGGCAGGCCGGTGGGCTTGTCCAGGGCGCGTTCCAGAGCCTCGCCCTCGAGGGGCAGGATGCAGACCTCGCAGGCGAAGATGGGGCAGCCGGGCAGGGCATGCCCTCCGCAACAGGTCATGTCCTGTTTTCCAAGGACCAAGTGCAGGTGGACAAAGGGTTTGCCGTCCTTGATGGAGACGTTGCCGAGGCCCGAGAGGATCTCCACCGGCTCGTCCACATCGTGATTGACATATTTCTGCTCGTCCTGGAGGTAGAAGCCGAGGCGGGCCTTTTCCAGGGCGCCGATGAGGCTGACCTGTCCGCGTCCGATGCCGTGTTGCACGCAGAGTGCGTGCAGGGCCTCCAGGAGGTCTGCGCCCTTGGGAAGTCGGGTGACGATGTTCGCTGTGCTCATGGGAGGGGTTCTCCAGTCGGTTGGATGGTGCATGGGGACAGGTGTCACTTGAAGGAGTCGTGTTCTTCCTTGAGCTCCTTGAACTTGTCAAATTCCTTTTTCTGCGCTTCCGAGGCGGCGAGTTGCTCTGCTTTTTCCATATGGAAGCGAAGTTGTTTCTTGTCGTTTTTGTGCAGCGCGCTGTAGGCCAGGTGAAGATGGGCCTTGAAGTACTGTTGGTTCTCGCCCAGGGTGCGCCCGTAGAAATAGTGGACCTCGGCATCGTCCGGCAGGCTTCTGACGATGCGCTCGTAGTATTGCAGGGCCTGATTCTGGTTGCCTGTTTCAGTGAGCAGTCGGGCGTAGTAGAACAGGGCCATGAGGTCGTCCGGTTTTTCGAACACGGCGCGTTGCAGATAGAGCCCGGCGTCCTGGCGGTTGCCGTGCTTGTAATTGAATATGCCGAATTCCCTGACAAAGAGTTGGTCTTCTGGCTGCAAGACCTGGGCTTCGGTAAAGGTCTCCTTGGCCTTGCCGATCATGTTCATGCGTTCGTAGACAATGGCGAGCCCCAACTGGCTCAGGAAGGGGTCCTGGTCAGGGGAGGTCTCGAAATGACGCTTTGCCGTGTCGGCATCGGTGTAGCGCGCCCTGAGCAACATCTGCACGCGTCGGAAACGGGTGTTGTCCTCCTTGACGTTCTGCACATGGGCGGGCAGGCGGTTGACGCGCTGTTCGAGATACCCGATGCGTTCCTGGAGGCCGGGGTGGGTGCTGAGATAGGCCGGTATGGTGGAGCCGCCGCCGAGCCACTGGTTGCGGATGATGGATCGAAAACCGTTGGCCAGGCCTTGCGGAGGGTAGCCGGCGTCGATCAGGTATCCAATGCCCACATGATCCGCTTCGCGTTCGTTGTCACGGGTGTATTTCAGTTCCGCGGCTTGGGACGCGGCAAAGGAGCCGACCACGATGGCCTCGGCGTTTTCGCCCCCCAGAAACACGCCGGCCAGCACTCCGGCGATGCTGAGCAAAGAGAGGGCCTGCATGCGTTCGATGCGCGAAGCGATGTGGCGTTGGGAGACGTGTGCTAGTTCGTGGGCGAGCACGCCAGCCAGTTCCGACTCGTTTTCGAAGTTTAGGATCAACCCCGAGTTGACGAACACGAAACCGGCGGGAGCCGCGAAGGCGTTGATGGCCGAGTGCAGGATCACGTTGACCGTGAGTTCGAAGGGGATGGCAGGCATGACCTTGGCGATGCGGTTCACCACATCCCGCACATAGCCGGTTATCTCGGGGTCTTCGATGAGCGGAAGGCGAGATTTGACCAATACCTCGAATTTTCGGCCGAGTTCTATTTCGTCCTTGATGGTGAACTCACCGAAAATCGCGGCCCGTGGCTGCCCCAGGGGAGCCAGCACCAAGGACAGGCACAGGGTCAGGGCGAGCCATGCCCGCAGTGGACGCTTTCTAGACATGCGCGCGGGGGGGGGCTGAGGCATATGGCACCTCGCTTTGCTGGAGATGTCATGGTGGTTGAAAAGGGTCATGCAATGCAACCGGTGTTCGCTGAAAACCGCGTTTCGTTTTTCGCTGGACAGTTCCGCCGGGATTTCTCCATGCGCCCGCCCCGCGATTGGGGCGCCGCCTCCATTTATTCTGAGCGCTTCACTCCGAGGGCAGGGCTCGTCGGAACAGGGCCTTTCGGTTTGTAGCACCGCCCGCGGCGGCGATCCACCGGAAGTGGACGCGGGGCGGCGAAAACGGCTTGTCGGGTTCAGACCGCGTCCCAGACAGGGCCCGTGGGGGTGTCGCGAACTTCCACGCCCAGGGCTGCCAGTTCCTCCCGGATGGCGTCAGCCCTTGAAAAATCCTTGGCCTTTTTGGCTTCGTACCGCCGTGCCACGAGCTGCTGGATGCTCTCAAGGTCAATGCCGGCGCGACGGAGTTTCATGTCCCGCAGTTCCTGGAGAAAGGTGGCGGGATCCTGTGTGAAAACGCCCAGCACAGCGCCCCATGCGGCGAAATCGTTCAGGATGCGCACATGCAGGTCCCTGACGCCTTCGGCCTTGCGTAGCGCTGGGTCTTCCACCAGTCGGTTGGCCATCCGGACCACGCCGAAAACGTGTCCAAGGGCTCCCGCGGTGTTGCAGTCGTCGTTCATGGCCTCGATCCACCCCTGCTCCAACACGGAGAGTTCCTGCGCATATTCCTCGGGTACCGGCGTCCTCGACCATTTGCCGCGCTGGAGTTCTTCCCTGGATTGCTGGATGGCGGTGTAGATGCGCTTGAGGTTCTTGACGGCCTCGTCCATGGATTCCACCGAGAAGTCAATGGGGCTGCGGTAGTGCTTGGTGAGCAGGAAAAAGCGAAGGGTTTCGGGCAGGTGCTCCTGGAGAATATCCCGGATGGTCTTGAAGTTGCCCAGAGACTTGGACATCTTTTCCTGGTCGATCTGCACGAAGCCGTTGTGCACCCAGAACCTGGCCAGAGCACGGCCCGTGGCTGCCTCGGTCTGGGCGATCTCGTTTTCGTGGTGGGGGAAGATGAGGTCCTGCCCCCCGCCGTGGATGTCCATGGGTAATTCGATATGCTTTTCGCTCATGGCGGAGCACTCCAGATGCCAACCGGGGCGCCCCGGTCCCCAGGGACTCGGCCACGAAGGCTCTCCGGGCTTGGCCGCCTTCCAGAGCGCGAAATCCAGGGGGTCTTCCTTTTCCTCTCCGGCGGCGATGCGGGCACCAGCACGCAGTTCCTCGATGTCGCGTCCCGAGAGCTTGCCGTATCCCTCGAAGGAGCGCACGCGGAAGTATACGTCGCCCGAGAGGGTGGTGTAGGCCTTGTCCCGTTCCAGGAGCTTCGAGGTGAGTTGGATCATTTCCTGGATGTGCTCGGTGGCCTTGGGTTCGATGTCGGCACGCAGTACCGCCAAGCGGTCCATGTCTTCATAGTAGGCCTGGATGTTCCTTTCGGCCACCTCCTGGCTGGTACGTCCTTCTTCGTTGGCGCGCTTGATGATCTTGTCGTCCACGTCGGTGAAGTTGCGGACAAATGTGACCGAGTACCCCAGGTGCCGCAGGTAGCGGACCAGAACGTCGAAGACCACGGCGGAGCGGGCGTGTCCGATGTGGCAGAGGTCGTAGGCGGTGATGCCACAGGCGTACATGCTCACGTGGCTGTTGTCGCGGGGGCGGAATTCTTCCTTTTGGCGCGTCAGTGTGTTGTAGAGTTGCATTGCGGGTTTCCGGAGTGGTTTGTTCTCAGAAGTGTGACGAAGGTTGCCGGCTGAAGGCGACGGACGCCGAAGCGTCCCTCGCGGCGGTACCTTGGGAATCGTGACGGTTTGAAACATCATGCGGCCCAGGAGGTGTCCGAGGGCCGCCAAGGCAGAGAATAGGCCTTCTCCCTTCGGGAGGCAAGGGGGGTTCAGCCGTTTTCGCGCAGGGCCTTGATGATCTCGGCCAGGGCTTGTTCGGCTCTGTCGTGTGGGACTTGGCAGGTGCCAACAGCGTCGTGGCCGCCGCCCCCATATTTGAGCATGAGGTGTCCGATGTTGGTCTTGCAACTCCTGTTCACCACGCTGTGTCCCACGGTGAAAACGGTGTTTTGCTTTTTCAGCCCCCAAATGACCTGTACGCTGACATTGCATTGAGGAAACATGGTGTAGATGATGAACCTGTTGCCGGAATAAATGAGTTCCTGGTCGCGCAGATCCAGGACGGCGACATTGTCCCGCACCGTGCAGTTGTCACGCAGCATGTCCTTGAAGAGGTCTTGCTGTTCGAAATAACGTCGCACGCGTTCCCGTACGTCCGGGAGTTCGAGGATTTGCGCGATGGGCAGTGTGCGGCAAAAACCGATGAGTTCGTCCATGAGTTGGTAGTTGCTGATGGAGTAGTCTCTGAACCGGCCCAGACCTGTGCGCGGATCCATGATGAAGCCGAGCAGTACCCAACCGTCGGGTTCCTCGATTTCCTCTGTGGTCAGGTCGGCGCTGTCGACCTTGTCCACATAGTGCATCATTTCGTCGAACCCTTCGGAGAAGGTGTCGTGCCCCCCGTAGTATTCCCAGATCACGCGTGCACAGCTGGGAGCGGGTTTGGAAACGCCTTTGAATTCCAGGCCTTGGGTCAGGCGTTGCTGCTCGCTGGAGTGGTGGTCGAACCACATGCCACAGCCTGGAGTGTAGGGAACGTTGGCAAGAATATCGTTGGCGGTGACTTTGATGCATCCGTCCTGAAGATCCTTGGGGTGAACGAATTTCCAATCGTCCATGACACCGGCTTCCTGCAAGAGAACGGCGCAGATCAAGCCGTCGAAGTCGGACCTGGTGAGCAGCCTCATGATTCCTCCGGTTCAACCGTGTTGAGCTTTTCCTGAGATGTATATATCTTTTTCCAGGTGTTGAAAGCAAGTACAATGTCCGGACCTGGTTGTTGAACGATGGAAGACAACCATTTGCCGCCACGGCCAATGATTCATGCTTCTAGGACAGGCACGAGGAAAAGCCGCATCATGAGCGTTCTCTCCTGGCTCCTGCCCCTGGCCGGAGTCTATTGCGCACTTGTCCTGCTTGTCTATGTGCTGCAGGGAAAACTGGTTTTCATCCCCAGCCGTTCCATGACCGCCACTCCAGCCACCATTGGCCTGGCGTATGAGGATTTCACGGTGGAGACGGCCGACACCGTACAGATCCACGGCTGGCTGGTGCCTCCGGGCACCAGAAGCGACGGGGCACCCGAGCACTGGGTTTTGTTCTGCCACGGCAACGCCGGCAACATTTCGCACCGGCTGGACACCCTGCGGATGCTGCATGAAATGGGCTTGGGCGTGTGCATATTCGACTATCGCGGCTACGGGAACAGTCAGGGTTCTCCCACGGAGGCGGGAGTCTACAAGGACGTGGCCGCGGTCTGGGACTTTCTTCTGGGCAAGGACGTGCAGTCGGGGCAGGTCATCGCCTGGGGCCGCTCCCTGGGTGGGGCAGTGGCTGCCTGGCTGGCGGCGAAGCGCGACCCCGGCGCCCTGATCCTTGAGTCCACCTTCACCTCCGTGGTGGACATGGGGCGACGCAGCTATCCTTTCCTGCCCGTGTCCCTGCTCTGCCGGAACCGTCTGGATGCCAAACACCACGCCACCGTCGCGGGTCGCAAGGGATGCCCCGTGTTGGTGATCCACAGCGTGGACGACGAGATCGTGCCCTATGCCATGGGGCAGGAAATCTACGCGGCTGTCCAGGGAGTGAAACAGTTTCTGGAAATCAGTGGCGGGCACAACGACGGATTCCTGCTGTCTGCGGAGCGTTATACCCGCGGGGTGCGATTCTTTCTATCCGTTCTTGAAGAGGAGACCTTCGCCCCTTGACAGCGGGGCTGGCTGCCGTATCCATGACCAGGGACATGGCGACGAGATATGGAACTGGTGCAGATTGGCTATATGGGAGCGGTCATGGTCATCCCTGCCTCATTTCGAACGCATATCGTAATTTTTTTTCATGGGGATACAGGGGCATCGCAAAGGAATGGCTCGACAGTGTTGTGCGCAACCTGCTATACTTATCCGAGAACTTGCTGCATGGGCTGCTACGCACCTGTCGGCAGGCATGGATGTCTGGAAGAATTCCGGGTGAGTTCACAAGGGGTGAGAGATGCCGAAGTTCAAGTACCAGGCGATTACCGAGGGCGGATCATCCGTCGATGGTGTTGTTGAAGCCGACAGTATGGAAATTGCCCGCGACATGATCGCGGCCCGCGGGCTGATTCCCTCCAAGGTCACTCTAGAAGGCGCCGGCGAGATCGACTTCATCAAAAAACTCGAAGACAGGCTTTCCAAGGTCAAGATACCGGAGATCATCCTCTTCACAAAACAGTTCCGCACACTGTTCAATGCCGGCATCTCCATAGTCAATCTCCTCGAGGTGCTCGAACAACAGAGCGAAAACCCCAAGCTCAAGCGCGCGGTGATCACCATCGGCGAAGACATCAAACAGGGTTCTACCCTGTTCGCGGCCTTCAGCAAGCATCACAGCATTTTCTCACCCCTGTACTGCAGCATGCTCAAGGCGGGAGAGATTTCGGGCACGTTGCCCGAGGTCCTGGAACGCCTCATTTACCTCATCGAGCATGAATACAAGGTCAAGAAGCAGATCCAGTCCGCCATGGTCTACCCCATCATCGTGGTGGTTCTCCTGATCGGAGCGTTTCTCTTTTTGCTCAACTTCGTCATTCCCAAGTTCGTCAGCGTCTTTTCAAGGGCGCAGATCGAACTGCCCCTGCCCACCAAGGTCTGCATGTATATGTACGAAGCCCTGCAGGCATACTGGTATGCCGCGCTGATCATAGTGGTCAGCGTAACCACCGCGTTGGTCCTCTATGTCAGAACGGACAAGGGGAGATTCGTCAAGGATTCCATGCTCTTGAAAATGCCATTGGTCGGGCCGGTGTTTCGCAAAGGCGCCATGGCCCGCTTTGCGAGCATCTTCTCACTGCTGCAATCCAGCGGCGTTTCCATCCTGGAAACCGTGACCATCCTGGCCTCGACCATCGGCAACGAGGCGATCTCGCAGGAATTTCAGCACCTGAAGGAGAAGCTCCAGGAGGGGCGGGGCATCTCCGGCCCCTTGCGCAATTCACGGAATTTCACTCCCATGGTCATCAACATGATCGCCATCGGCGAGGAGTCCGGAAACCTGGACGACATGCTCAAGCAAGTGGCCACGCACTACGACTACGAGGTCGAGTATTCCGTCAACCGAATGTCCGAACTGATTGGCCCCATCCTGATGTGCTGTCTGGCCGTGGTCGTGGGCTTTTTCGCGGCCGCCATTCTCTTCCCCATGTTCGATCTCACCAAGACCGTGAAGTAGCGGCCTTTGGGACGGAAAGCGGGCGATTGGGCACAACCGGAGGAACGGTTCCAAATCATGCCGAAAGGCGATGAAAAGGGCGGGGGTAAGCTGTTCCGCAAGCGACCGAATCCAAAAATCCGCAGGTTTCATGTAAGTCTTTATATAATAATTCCTTTAATATTCTCCAGCTTTACCCTTCTGTCCATGGTCATCACCTACAGGCTCGTGCTATATTGCTGGGCCTCGGGGCTGGATCCCTTGTTGATGCTCACGTTTTGGGGTGTGATCATCGCCGGTGCCACCTACCTCTCGGCGTTGCTGGTCTCCTGGATCATCCTGCGCCCCATCGAGAAGTTCGTGCAGAGTGCGGAGAGCATACCGGCCGTGAAGCGGCGCATGCCGGAAAGACGGCAGATGGGTGGGGACCAGCTGACCCATTTCACCTCGGTCTTTCATCAGATCACCGACATCCTGGGTAAGGTGGACGCGAGCGAACTCTTCCCCGAGATCATTGGCCAGAGCGAAAAGATGCGTGGCGTGCTCGGCCAGATTCTCAAGGTCTCCGGCAGCGACGCCACCGTGTTGATCATGGGTGAGTCCGGCACGGGCAAGGACGTTGTCGCCCAGAGCATCCACAGCCACAGCAAGCGCAAGGACATGCCCTTCGTGGCCATCAACTGTGCGGCCATCCCAGAAGGACTCCTCGAGAGCGAACTCTTCGGGCATGAAAAAGGCGCCTTTACAGGCGCCACAGGGCAAAAAAAGGGCAAGTTCGAGCTGGCGAATGGGGGTACCCTGTTTCTTGACGAGATCGGCGACATGCCGCTGGAGACACAGGCCAAGATCTTGCGCGCGCTGGAGTCTGGCGCGTGCGAAAGGGTCGGCGGAACCGGCACCGTGAAGTTTGATGTCCGCGTTATCGCCGCCACCAACAAGAATTTCACCAAGATGATCGAGGAGGGCTCTTTCAGGGAGGACCTCTTCCATCGGCTCAACGTGTTTCCCGTCCAGCTGCCCCCGCTGCGGGAGCGTCGCGAGGACATCATTCCCCTGGCCAGGCATTTTCTGGAGCGTTTCGGCGGTGGGTTGCACTTTTCGGATGAAGCCGTGCAACTGTTGGTCTCCTACCCGTGGAAGGGAAATGTCCGCGAACTGCGTAACGTCATGGAACGTGCGGCGGTTCTGGCGGAAGAGGGTGGGGAGGTGTTGCCCAGGCATCTGCCCATCCTGCCCATGGAGGTCCACGTCAACCATGCGGACGCGGAGTTGCCGGAAGACATGACATTGGACGAACGGCTGGAGGAGGTCGAGCGCTCCCTGATTCTGGCAGCCCTGTCCAAGGCCAAGGGCGTTCAAGTCCGCGCCGCGGACTACCTCGGCATCAAGGAGCGCAGTCTCTGGCACCGTATCAAGAAATACAACATCAATGTCACGTCCCTGAAGCAATGATACCAAGTCGCCGTCGTGGAAGGCAACGTGGTTTCGCGCGGCAGGACGTCGCACCGCGAGGGAACCCAACGTAAGGCTGGTCGAAACCGCGTTTTCGCCGGGCCACGGCATGAAAAACACGGAATGTGTTTTGATCGCTGTTGCGCAGGGCAACCGGTAAGGCGGATTACTTCCGTACGTAGTGGATTTCGGACCTATCCTCGCGAGGTGGTTGCCCCAGCACCGTGTGTGAGGGGGGTGCGTGAAAGAATGCACAAGCCCCCTTACCCATGGACTTTTTTCAAAATGGGCGTATATTGTTGCTGATGGAATCCAGACTGGTGGCGGTATCGGCACTCTTGCCCAGCCTGAGTTCGGGCATTGCCACGCCGGAGCATCTTGCCGCCGCCCACCCCCTCTTGGCCCGGGATATCGCCACCTTCGCGCCCTGGCGCGGGTGTGAGGTCATGGGTTTGTTGGGTCCTTGCTGGGAGGCAGCCGTGACCCTCAAGGGCTCGACCGTGTTGCTCTGCGGCGAATGCTCCTCGAGTCTGGACATGGCCTGGGGGTTGGTGACCGCGGGACTGCTCCCGGAATGGGGCAGCGTGCTGGCCCTTTGTCAGAGCAAGGGGCGCGGTCAGCTCAGAAGACCATGGCTTTCTCCTCCGGGAAACGTGTATGCGGCGGTACGCCTGCCTCCGGCAGTGCGCCACCCGGACCTGCGGCCGCTGCTGGTTGCATGGAGCTTGGCACGGGTGCTGGAACCACTGCTCGATGCGCCCCCCGAGGGGATTCGGATCAAGTGGCCAAACGACCTGCTCGTGGGGGAGCGGAAAGTGGGAGGTATCCTGCTGGAAGAGCGTGGAGAGGTTGTGCTGGCCGGTGTGGGCTTGAACCTGACGCCGTTGCCACCTGAGTTGGAGGCGGGGCGCGAGCCCTGGGCGCCACGGACAGGGGTGTTACAGACTTTGGATGGGTACGGACCGCTCGCTCTGTGGACCAACGTTTCACAGGAACTCCCGCGGGCGTATACGGAAATGGCCGGCGGTATGAATACGGCGGAGGCCCTCCAGTGTCTGGAATCCAGACTGGCCTGGCTGGGCAGGCGCGTTGAGGTCCGCGGGCCAGACGGTTCCGTGGCCGGTTTTGACAAGGGGGGGCTCCTGGTTGTAGGGATCGCTGCTGATGGAGCCCTGCGTGTGGCCGGCGTGGACGGCGAGACGTTTGTGCGCTCGGGAAGCGTGTACCTGCTGTCGTAGAGAACCGCCGGTTGATTCCTGATGAGTCATGCAAGAATGACGAAAGCACTTCATGCCCGTGAAGTGCGCGTAATGGCGCCGCACGTCTTCATGACGACGGTGGGATCGGCCTCGCAGGCTTGTACGGCAGAACGCGAGTAGATAACCTTCACAGCTTATATTGGGAAACACCATGAGCAGAAAGACATTTGAGCAGGTCATCGAGGAGATCAAGGGCAAGCCTATGCTGGTGGCCAACCGGGGCATCCCGGCACGCCGCATCCTGCGTACCTTTGCCGAGCGTTTTCAGTGCATCCCGGTGATGACGGCCACGGACGTGGACAAAGCCTCGCCTCCCACCTCCGGTGCCCGCGAACTGCTGCTTCTTGGGGCGGATCCCAGGTCGTATCTGGACGTGGATACGATCATCAGAAAGGCCAAGAACCGTGGGGTCGTGGGCATACACCCCGGCTGGGGCTTTGCCTCGGAGAACGAGGACTTCCCAGCCAAGTGCGATGCCGCGGGGATCACCTTCATCGGCTCCAGCGCGGAATCCATGTTGCTGTTGGGCAACAAGGTGGAACTCAGGCGCCTGGCCATGAAATTGGGCGTGCCCGTGGTGCCCGGCTCCGAAGGCGCGGTGGACATCCCCGGCGCCCGCGAGGTGGCCGAGAAGATCGGCTTTCCCATCATGCTCAAGGCCGAGGGTGGCGGCGGAGGACGCGGCATCTACGAGATTTACACCCCGGACGAACTGGAGCGGGCCTTTGAAAAAGCTTCGGCCATGGCCAAGGCCTCATTCGGCAACCCGCGGCTGTTCGTGGAAAAGCTTTTGGTGGACGTGCGGCACATCGAGATTCAGGTGGTGGCCGACAAGTACGGCAACGTTTTCGCCTTTGACGAACGCGACTGCTCCGTGCAGCGTAACCACCAGAAGCTCATCGAAATCACCCCCTCGCCCTGGAAGGGCATGACACAGGAGCTGCGTGACCGGCTCAAGGCCTACGCCCGACAGTTGGTCACGGCGGTAGGGTACCACTCCCTGGCCACCGTGGAATTCCTGGTGGATGGTTCGGGCACGCCCTACCTTATCGAGATCAATACCCGCCTGCAGGTCGAGCACGGTATCACCGAGTGCCGCTACGGCGTGGATCTGGTGGAGGAGCAGATCAACGTGGCCTTTGGCGGCGAGTTGCGGCTGAAGGAAGAGGACCTGCCCCCGCTGCATCATGCCTTGCAGGTGCGCATCAACTTCGAGGACCCGCAGAACGACTTCTCCCCAAACTCCGGGCTGATCACGCGCTACCTCTCCCCGGGAGGCCCGGGAGTGAGGCTGGACTCCTGCATCTGCGCCGGCTACGAGTTCCCCTCCCAATACGATTCGGCCGGCTCCCTGCTCATCGTTTACGGCAAGGGCTGGGAGAAAACACTGAGCATCATGGACCGCGCCCTGGGCGAATACGTCATCGGCGGCGTCAAGACCACCCTGCCGTTCCACAGCCAAGTGGTCAAGCATCCGGCTTTCAGTGCCGGCGAGTGCGACACCAAGTTCATCCGCAACACGCCGGCCCTGATGCACTATCTGGACCGCGAGTGCGAAAGCGCCCGTCTGGCCCGGCTCGTCGCCGAGATTTCAGCCCTGGGCTACAATCCCTATATCCAGCTCGGCGAGTACCGCACCCGCGAGACTCCCAGACTGGGGCGTTTCGAGCCCGTGCTGCCGGAGAGCGACAACAAGCGTCCGTCTCCCTACAAGCGGTGGGATCGCGACGCGGTATTGGATTTCGTTCGCGGCTCGGACTACATTCATTTCTGCGACACCACGGCCAGGGACATCACGCAGTCCAACAGCAGCAACCGTTTTCGCCTGGCCGAGGACGCCCTCATGGGGCCCTATCTGGACAACTGTGACTTCTTTTCCCTGGAGAACGGCGGCGGCGCGCACTTCCACGTGGCACTGCTGGCCAACATGACCTACCCCTTCACCGAGGCCGAGGAGTGGAACAAGTTCGCACCCAGGACCATGAAGCAGATACTGATCCGCTCCACCAACGTGCTGGGCTACAAGCCCCAGCCCCCGAACCTCATGCGGCTCACGGGCGAGATGATCAACGAGCACTACGACGTGATCCGCTGCTTCGACTTCCTGAACCACATCGAGAACATGCGCCCCTTTGCCGAAGTGGCCCTGGCCTCCACGCGCAACATCTTCGAGCCGGCCATCTCGCTTTCCTGGACCACGGGATTCGACGTGGACCACTATATGGCGGTCACCGAGGCCATTTTGGACATGGTGTCCAGGGCAGGGGGCGTGAGCAGGGCCAAGGCGGAGAAGCGGATCATCCTCGGGCTCAAGGACATGGCCGGAGTCTGCCCCCCACGATTCATCGCGGCGCTGGTCACGGCCCTACGCAAGAAATACCCCGAACTGGTGTTGCATTACCATCGGCACTACACGGACGGTCTCTTCGTACCGGCAGTGGGCGCGGCCGCCAAGGCCGGCGCTCATATCGTGGACACGGCCATCGGCTCCACGGTGCGCTGGTACGGCCAGGGCGACGTCATGGCCACGGCCGCCTACATCGAGGGCGAATTGGGGCTGAAGCACAACCTCAACTGGGAGATGATCCGCACCACCAACTTCGTTCTCAAACAGATCATGCCCTACTACGATCGCTACGTCTCGCCCTACTTCCAGGGCATCGACTACGACGTTGTGGAGCACGGCATGCCTGGGGGCGCCACGTCCTCTTCCCAGGAAGGGGCGATGAAGCAGGGGTACATCCACCTGCTCCCCTACATGCTCAAGTTCCTATCCGGCACGCGCAAGATCGTGCGCTACCACGACGTGACGCCGGGGTCGCAGATCACCTGGAACACCGCCTTTCTGGCCGTGACCTCGGCCTACAAACGCGGAGGGGAGAACGAGGTTAAATATTTGCTGGAGGTCCTGGACAACGTCACTCGGCACGACGAGGGCTCCCTCGAGGCGCAGATCAAGGAAGCCAGACTCATGCTCTACCGCGACAGCAACGACGCTTTCCGTGATCTGTTGCTGGGCAAGTTCGGCCGCCTACCCCTGGGCTTTCCGCCGGACTGGGTCTACGAGAGCGCATTCGGCGGTGAGTGGCGCCAAGCCATCGAGCGTCGTACAGAGGAATCCCCCCTGGTGTTTCTCAAGGACATGGACCTGGATGCCGAATATGAGGCACTGAGCACGCACATCAAGCGGGAGCCCACGGACGAGGAACTCGTCGTCTATTGCAACCATCCGGCCGACGCGCTCAAGACCTTTGCCTTCAACGACAAATACGGCGACCCCAACCACATCCCCTTGGACATCTGGTTCGAGGGAGCACAACCCGGAGAGAAGATCTCCTTTGTGGACAGCCTGGGCAAGCCCCATGAAATGGAACTGTTGCGCATCTCCAGGCCGGACAAGCGCGGCTACTGCCAGGTCCGTTATTCACTGGATTCGGAGATCATGCGCCATGAGGTCAAGGTCGCCGAGGTACAGGCGGGGGCGACCAAGGGCGTCGAAATGGCCGATCCGTCCAATCCCTTCCATGTGGCGTCACCCAGCTCTGGCGATCTGTGGGTGATGTACGTGAACCCCGGCGACATCGTGAAGCAAGGCGAGGAGTTGTTCAACATCTCCATCATGAAGCAGGAGAAGGCCGTGGTTTCGCCACTGAGTGGCATTGTCAAGCGGGTGCTCAAGACCGCGCATTTTTCCGAAGACCGCAAGATGGTACCGGTCAAGGAAGGCGAGTTGCTGGTGGAGCTGGGGCCCGCTCCCAGCACGTGCAAGGCCTGCGCGCGCCACTTGCCCATGGATGAGTTGAAGTACTGCCCATACTGTGGAGAGGCGATGTAGGCCGATGGTATTGAAATGATGCGAATAGCCCCGGTCATGCGCTTCATGTGCCCGGGGCTTTTGTTTGATTTTCGGCGGATGGGGAAGAGGCATTGCCCCGGCGGGGTTACCATTGACGAATCACGCGAGTGCAAGGTATACAGATAGAACAAGAAATACAACGTGCTTGGCGCGTGGCCCGGCCTGTGGCCGGTTGTGCGGGGTTGGCCACGTGTTTCCCTGATGTATCCGCGATCACTGCCTGGACAGGGGTATCTCAACGCGTCAAGGAGGAGGAACCATGGCGAAAGCGCGCAATCCAAAGACCGGTGAACAGCAAGGCGAATCCGAGAAGGCTTTGGAAAACGAAATGAATACGGCGCGTGGTAACGGGGAAGAGGCTGCGGGGGGGCAGGCGAAAGCCGTCGAACTCGAGGAACTGAAGCAGAAGATCGTGCTCGACGGAGCAGACATCACGGTCATCGGCGAAGAGGCCGAGCTGCTGGTTGGCGGCAAGAACTACAACACTGCCATCATCAGCCAGGTTCAGGGCATCAGGGCGCCGCAGTTCCGGGCCATTTCCTCCAAGGCCTTTCACATGCTCCTGGATGAGACCAAGGTCAATGCCACTTTGATCCGCTCGGTGGTGGAAAAGGAATACAACCGCATCAATTGGGGCGACAGCGAAATCAACAAGGACCCGGAGTTCCTGCAGAAGTTCGTCCGTCGTCTGGGGCGTGAAGTCAAGCAGGAGACCGGCGCCCGCAAGGACCAGAACCAGGTCCGGCTGCGCACCTTCGTGAACAACGTGGTCGAGGGTTTCGCCACCTCTCCCGAAGGCATCGATCAGCTGCGCAAACGCTCCGTGTTGGTGCAGGTGGCCATCCTCTCCGTGGAACTGCCCAAGGAAGTGCAGAAGGAGGTCCGCAGCGCCTATACCAGCATATGCAAGGAAGCGGGAGTCGAGGACGTGCCCGTGGCCGTGCGTTCCTCCGCCGCCGGCGAGGACAGCCGCAAGAAAGCCTTTGCCGGCCTGCAAGACACCTATCTCAACGTGGTGGGTGAAAACCATTGCCAGGAAGCCTACCACTGGGATTGTGCCTCGGCCTACAACCTGCGTTCCATGACCTATCGCCGTGAGGCCATCCTGGACGCCATCGCCAGGGCGGAACGCACCGGCGAGGACAGCATCGCCCAAAAGGCCAAGAAGGAATGGTCCATCGAGAACACGTCCCTCTCGGTCTGTATCATGCGCATGATCAACCCCGTGATCTCGGGCACCGCCTTCAGCGCGGATACGGCCACGGGTTGCCGGGGCACGGCGCGCAAGGACCTGGTCTCCATCGATGCCAGCTACGGTCTGGGCGAGGCGGTGGTCGGCGGCATGGTCACCCCGGACAAGTTCTACGTCTTCAAGCGTGACGACGGCACCGAGGTGGTCATCCGCCAGATGGGGTACAAGGACAAGAAGATCGTCTACAAGCTCGACGGTGGTACCGAGAGAGTGGACGTGCCCGAAGTCCAGGCATATCAATGGTCGCTTTCCCTGGCTCAGGCCGAGGATGTGGCCCATGGTGTGCGCGCCATCAGCGCTGCTTACGGCGGCATCATCATGGATACCGAATTCTGCATCGACAGCGAGGACAGACTCTGGTTCGTGCAGGCCAGGCCCGAGACCCGCTGGAACGAGGAATTTGAAAAGCACCCGCACACCATTTACATGCGCCGGCTCGAGGTGGAGCCCAAGGCCCTGCAGGGGGTGGAGGTCATCCTCGAGGGTAACGGCGCCTCGCGCGGTGCCGGGCAGGGCGTGGTCAAGTTCCTGCGCTCCGCCCTGGAGCTGAACAAGATCAACAAGGGGGACATCCTGGCGGCTGAACGCACCGATCCCGACATGGTGCCGGGCATGCGCATCGCCTCGGCCATTCTTGCCGACGTTGGGGGCGACACCAGCCACGCGGCCATCACCTCCCGCGAACTGGGCATACCGGCCGTCATCGGCATCCAGCGCCTGGAGGCCCTGCGATCCCTGGAAAGCCAGGAGATCACCGTTGACGGTTCCCGAGGCCATGCCTACCGCGGCCTCCTCCCCCTCATCGAGGTTGGCGGCGAGATCGACGTGAGCAAGCTGCCTCCCACACGGACAAAGGTCGGCCTGATCCTCGCCGACGTTGGGCAGGCTCTGTTCCTCTCCCGGCTGCGCGAGGTCCCGGACTTCGAAGTCGGATTGCTGCGGGCCGAGTTCATGCTCGGCAACATCGGTGTACATCCCCAGGCCCTGGAAGCCTATGACCACGGCACCTTGGACAGGGTGGTGAAAAAGAAGGTCGACGAGTTGGACCGTCAGTTGACCAAGCTGGTCACGGATCAGCTCAGCGCTGGCAGCCTGACCTTGGAGCTGCGGTTGCGCAACTATGTGGGGCAGCTCACCGGGCTGGCTCCGGAAGTCGAGGCCCTGACCGAGCGCGAATCCTCCAAGAGCACGGAGGAGGTGCTGGCCATCCACCGCGAATTGCGGGAATTGGACAATAGGCTCGACCATTATGTCGGCATCGCGACCCGGCGTCTGGGGTTGATCAAATCCTCGGTGAACCTCGAGGACCACGTGGCCGCGATCATGGGCTACAAGGACGAACTGGACTCCATGCTCGGCTCCGATCCAGAGACGCTGCGCCGCAAGCGCGAGATCGTGGAACTGATCAAGGCCCAAGTGGAAAGGGTCAAGGACAACCCAGCGGTCAAGGAGATGTTGGCCAAGATCCAGGCCATGCGCGACGAGGTGGCCCAGGCCTCGGGCCTCAAGCGCGAGATGGAAGATGTACGCTGCGTGCCCGATCGTATCCGGGAGATGCTCAAGACCCGGGGGCATCGCACCGGCAGGGAGCACTACACCCAAACCCTGGCCCAAGGCCTGGCGCTCTTTGCCATGGCCTTCTACGGTCGGGACATCATCTACCGCACCACGGACTTCAAGTCCAACGAATACCGCAACCTCATCGGCGGTTCCCTGTTCGAGTGGCACGAGGACAACCCCATGCTGGGGTACCGGGGCGTATCGCGTGATCTTCACGACTGGGAGGTAGAGGCCTTCAAGATGGCGCGGGGCATTTACGGCGGCAGCAATCTCCAACTCATGCTCCCCTTTGTGCGTACCCTGGAAGAGGCGCGCAGCATGAAACGCTACCTGGAGCAGGTGCACAAGCTCAAGAGCGGAAAGGACGGTTTGAAGCTGATCCTCATGTCCGAGCTGCCCAGTAATGCCATCCTGGCCAAGCACTTCATCGAGGAGTTCGACGGTTTCTCCATAGGCTCCAACGACATGACCCAGATGGTCCTGGCCACGGATCGCGACAATTCCCGCCTCGCCCACATCTACGACGAGGAGGACCCCGCCGTGGTCTGGGCCATTCTGGTGACCATTTTCACGGGGCAGAAATGCGGCAAGAAGGTGGGCTTCTGCGGCCAAGGCGTCTCCAACAGCCTTATCCTGCGCGGCCTGGTGGCCATCGCCGGTATTGTCTCGGCATCGGTGGTCCCGGACACCTACGCCCAGACCAAATACGACATGGCCGACGTCGAGGCTCTGCACATTCCGGTCCAAGGACTGGGAGCATGGCTCGGGGAGCAGTTCCTGACACGTCTCAAGAAACTGCTCAAGGAACACAGTTACGAGCACATCCTGAAGAAGTACGAGACAGCCTCCGACCTCATGGAATGGTATGAAGGCGAGCTTGCCAGGCTCCATGAGCAGTTGCGCGAGAATATCGACGGCGAAAAGGAAGGTTTCTACCGCCAGGAAATGAGTCGGTTCCGGGCCAGATTCCACAAACCCGTGATCTATGCAAACTGGGACTGGAACAATACGGTTGAAGACGCTCTCAGGCAGGCGGGTTTTTCCAGCTTCGAGGAACAGGTCAAGGCCCGCGAGGCTCAGCTCGCCAAGAAACTGTAAGCACGGCAGGGGGGAAGTCATCCAAAGACGGCATCCCCCCTTGCCCCGGCCCTCGCACGTCTTAACCCCGGGCCAATCTTTGCCGCGACTGGAGACCACATGCGTCTTGTCGTTACAGAGGAAAGCGACTCCGTTCTCTTCCTCGCCATGGAAGGACGTCTGGACGTTGGTGGCGTGGAGGAGGTGGGTGGTGCATTCAACACGATCATCGACGCCACGGACAAGCATGTGATCCTCGATGTCTCCGGCGTCGTCTTCATCGCCTCCCTGGGCATGAGTCTGCTGGTTTCGGCAGCCAAGCGTCTGCAGCGGCGTGGATTAGGCATGATCCTGGTCGCCCCCCAGGGTAGGGTACGGGATGTCTGGGTGATGGCCGCGCTGCAACTTGTGCTGCCCCTGGCCGACGACAGGGACAACGCCCTGTTTCTGATACAGGGGCCCGAGGCCTCCTAGTACCGGGTGGCGGAGAACGTCCATGAAACCCCGCGTCTTCTTCCGCATCTGGAATTCCTGGGACTCCCTGCACGAATGCGTGCAGCAGTTGGACAGCTGTTTCGAAAACGCCGGCATTCCCCACAAGGCTCGCTTCTCCGCGCATCTCGTTTTCGAGGAGATCGGCAGCAACATCATCAAGTACTCCGCCAACAACAAGCGCTCGGACCATTTCAGCCTGACCCTGGAGTTCATGCCCAGCGAATTGGTCATGACCTTTCAGGACAAAGGCGAGCCCTTCGATCCCACCAATGGGCCCAAGGTGGACATGAACGCCACCATCGAGGACAGCATCGTCGGGGGGCGCGGGCTGCTGTTGGTGCGCAACATGACTTCCGGCATGCGCTACCAACGCGTGGACGACGTCAACGTCCTGGAAGTGCGCGTGTCGCTGGCTGCGTGAAGTCGGTCACAGTCCACTCCCGCAATGGCTTTCCGAATTTGAGCCACAAGACCATGGCCATGGTCTGGAGCAGGCTCAAGCCCACGAAGTACCAGGCCCAGAACGGGATTCCCAACAGCAGCGGACCGATCTCCCCCCAGCGCCAGTAATCCAGGGCGGCAAGGAAGAGCAGCCCGAACACGGTCGTCCAGATCCAGCCAGCGGGAGTGCCGAGCGTGGTTCGCGGTCGCCCCGCGAACAGGTGCATGACACTGTAGGTCCCGAAAGCTCCGAGCATGACCGGTACGACGGGCAGGACTCCGGCGAGGGGCAGCAGCTCCAGGCCGTATAGGATCAACAGGATCTGGCCCACGAGGATCGATCCCAGGGCAGGGGCGGGGCGCGGCTTCTTCAGATACAGGCCAAAGAACACGGTGGGGAACAGCACCGCCAGACCGGTGAAGGCCTGTGTGGCGATGGCCAGGATGGTGGCGGGAGGTTTCACGGCCATGACCAGGCCGGCGAGGGCCAGAAAGCAGACGAAGAGTCGCCCCGTGAGGAGCGAGCCCTTTCGGCCCTGGGTGAAGACCGGATAGACGTCACGGCTGAAGATGGAGGCCAAGGTGAGCAGCTGGGAATCCATGGTGGACATGAGCGCCGCAAGGCCGGCTGCCAGCACCAGGGTGCCCATGAAATCGCCCCCGATCCGGGTCATGAGCATGGGCATGACGGCATCCGCCTCCTTGCCGGTCAGACCGGGGAATTCGAGGTGCCCCATGATCCCAAGAAGTACGGGCATGGCAAACACCACGGTGCACAACACTGGGTAGAAGAGCATGCTGGTAGCCAGGGCGCGTTCGTTACGCGCGGTGTAGAACCTTTGAAACAGTTGAGGGAACATGGGGTCGCAGAAGAACCAGAGCATGAGGTAGGAAAACCAGATGCCTGGACCGAACCAGCCTTGCCCTCCAGGCCTTGAAAACAACTCAGGAGCGCTGACCATGACCTTGCCCAGGGCGAGGCCGAGGCCGCCGTGGTGCCCGGTGGCAATGGTCAGGGCCAGGAACAGCAGACCGAGCATCAACAGCCCCTGGAACACGTCGGTCCAAACCACGGCACGCATGCCGCCGCGCAGGGTGTAGAGCACGATGACCAGGGTGATCAGAGCCGCGCCGGCCGGCTGGGGGAGGCCGAACAGCTGGTTGAGCACGTAGCCTCCGGCCATGGGCTGCAAGGCGAGATAAGGGATGGTGAAGACGATCATGACCAGGGCGAACACGGTGGAGAGGGGCCGATTGTTGTAGCGTTCCTGGACCAGTTCCGCGGGAGTGATCAGATTGCCTTGCCTGCCCAGGGCATGGACTTTGCGTCCGACTATCCAGAAGGACAGGGCCATGAATCCGGTGCCGAAACCGAGGATGGGAAAAAAGGCCAGACCGTGCTGGTACCCTGCGCCCGAGGCGCCGAACACGGTGAAGGCGCTGAAGTTGGTGGCGGCCATGGTACCCGTGAGTACGAAGGCTCCAAGTCCCCTGCCGGCCAGGAAGTAGTCGCCGGGGCTGCCGGCGGCGCGCTTGCGGGCGATGAATCCGAGAACGAGGACCAGCAGGAAATATCCAGCCAGCACGACGATCTTGGTCAACATGTTTCCGTTCCTCCTCAAGAAATGAAAAGGCCAAAGGCCATCCCGACGCAGGTCGGGATGGCCTTTGGCCTGGCATAACCCACGCGACGCAGTCCGGCGTGTAACGGCCGGTCAGACGAAGCAGTGAGGGCAGTAGTAGTGTCCGCGGGGGCGGATGTCAACGGGGTGTGTTGGAAACGCCTCCGTTACAGACCGATGTCCTTGAGCACCTCGCCGTAGGTGATCTTCAGCCAGTTCTTGTCCCACCATTCTATGGGGTTCACGGAAATCCCACCCGCGAGGACTTCGAAGTGCAGGTGATCGCCCCCTGCCAACCCGGAGACACCGGTCTTGCCGACGATCTGCCCGCGGGTGACGGTTTCCCCCTTGTCCACGTGCATTTCGCTCAGGTGGCCGTAGAGGCTCTGCAGGCCCAGACCGTGGTCGATGACCACTACCTGGCCGTAGATGCCCATGACCCCGGCGAAGACCACTCGTCCCGCGTTTGCTGCCGGTACGTTGTCGTGTCGCACAGAGGCCAGGTCCACGCCCAGGTGGGTTTGAACGTCCACCTCCTTGTCCTGGTAGATGTAGATGCGTTGGTCGCCGAAGGTCGCTCTGGTGGCCGCGCGCGGCATGCGCAGGAAATCACCTTTCCAGAGAGCGTAAGGGGCCGTGTCCAGGGCCAGACTGCGCAGTTCCTCGATGTTGGAGATGCGCAACTCCCTGTTTACCCGGATGAACCGCTCCAGGTGGCTCATCTGTCCGGGCACGTCCTTCTCGAACTCGGGCATTTTGCTTTCGAGAAAGGACTCGGGCAGGTTGAGTTTGTCCTGTTTGAAGCGCTGGGCAAGGCGGTTGATGGAGAGGTTCATGCTCGCAAGGTTGCCGGCTTCGTCCCAGACCGTGAGTTGGGGGCGGTAGGCCTTTGGTTCCAGGTCATGGGGGTAGGGAAAGATGCAGAAATGTGTGCCGTTCTCCTGACGGTAGCCGGGAAAGAACATGTCGTTCACGGTGACGCCGCTCTTGCCCGGTGTTTCGGTCATGGTGTAGGCCACGATGGCCGCGCCCCCCTGACGGATGGAGCTTGACATTCCCGCGAGGCTCACCTTTGGGGGAACCGTGTCCAGGACGTGGGGCACCAGCAGTCGGGCCAGCATGCCCTGACCGAAGTTGGCCATGGAGCCGTCCCTGGCCGCGACCACCAGGGTGAAGTCGCCGTCGTGGAGCAAGGCGCTCTGGGGCAGGGTGTCCTTGATGGTGAATTTCTCCAGTACCGCTTCCACTGGTTGGGGATACGTTTTTTCCAGCAGCAGGGTCTCGACGTCGTTCTGGACGACCTTGACGCGTAATGACTTGACCCCGGACTTGACGTCCCTGGCCTCGACCATGAACTCCGTGACGTTGGAGATCCGTTCACGTTCGGGTGCCAGGGTCAGTTCCGGTGCGTCGAGATCGCGGAACATGAAGTAGAGCAGGCCGCCCAGGGCGGCCAATAGCAGCACGATCAGGAACGAAAAAAGCTGTTTGGATGATGCCATTACACCTCCGGCTCTGGTTTCACCCCCTGTGGAGGAACCCAACCATGTACCACCCAGGTACCTAGACTTCGCTCATGGCGTCCATGAGTGTGATGGTCAGTTTGAGAAAGTCCGCCTCGGTGATGATGCCGACCAGGATACTGTCTTGGACCACGGGCAGGCAACCATACTTGTGGTTCAAAAGGATCTCGGCAGCGTCTCGGAGCATCATCTCGGGGTTCACGGTGGTCACGTCCTTGCGCATAATTTCTGTCACGGGGATGCCGGCGTCGATCTCGTCCTGGACAAGCTTGTCGATTTCGGCGAAACGCGAGATGCTGGCTTGCAGGATGTCCCTGTGGGTCGTGATGCCGAGGAACTGATTGTTTCTGTCCACGATGGGCACGTGCCTGATCCGTGCCAGGGACATCAGGGACCGAGCTGTCTTGAGTGTGTCCGTGGTCTTGAGCACGAACAGTTCTTCCGTCATCAAGTCTTTGACTTTGAGCATGCCTCACCTCTGTGTTTGTAATGGGGGAGAGGATAGCATCGGGTTTTAGACCAGGCAAGAACTTCACGGGCCGAAACCGTGGACAGGGGAGGCCCAGTTCCCCACTATAAGGAAGCCGGGTTGTGTGTCTTGAAACAGTCCATTTGACTTGCCCGGTGAAATCTGGTTTGAAAAACCTTTTGTGAGCGAGAGGAATCAGCCCGGGGGATGTGTGAGAGTTGACTTGAAGCGGAACAGAGAGCGCATGGTGAGCGAGTTCATCGAGGGGCAGGGCATCACCCACAAGGCCGTGCTGACCGCCATGCGCAAGGTGCCGCGGCATCTTTTCGTCCAGGAGGCCCTGGCGGATCGGGCCTACGAGAATCACCCCCAGCCCATCGGCCATGGTCAGACCATTTCACAACCGTACATCGTGGGCCTGATGACCGAGCTGCTGGAACCCGAACCTGGGCTGCGGGTGCTGGAAGTCGGCACCGGTTCCGGCTATCAGGCCGCCATTCTGGCCGAAATCGGCATGGAGGTCTACACCGTGGAGCGCATCAGGGAACTCTATCTTGAAACCAGGGACAAGCTCCACAAAATGAAGTACTTCAAGATACGTTGCAAGCTCGACGACGGTACCTTGGGTTGGCCCGAGCAGGCTCCCTTCGACAGGATAATCGTCACTGCCGGCGGACCTTCCGTGCCGGAGCCGCTGCTGGAGCAACTCGCTGACCCGGGTATCATGGTCATCCCCGTGGGCACGTCCAAACGGCACCAGACCCTGATCCGGGTGCGCAAGGAAAAGGGGCGCATCACCAGGGAGCACCATTGCGGGGTTGCCTTTGTCGACCTGGTGGGAGCCCACGGCTGGTAAGCGCCGTGGCATAGAGGCCAAGAAGACGATGGCATTCATGCAGTCCTGGATGGACAAGCTCTGGAACATGGCGGACAGCAAAGGCGCCACCAAGGTGCTGGTACTGGTTTCTTTCACCGAGTCCATATTCTTCCCCATACCGCCGGACATGCTGCTCATTCCCATGGCCCTGGCCAACAGACGCAGGGCGTTCATCCTGGCGGCGTATTGTCTGATCTTCTCCCTACTGGGGGGGGTTATTGGTTATTTCGTCGGGTATTTTTTCATGGAACTCCTTGGCATGCCCATCGTGCGGTTTTACGGCCTACTGGACAAGTACGACCTGATCCAGGTGTGGTACGAGCGGTACAACGCCTGGGCAGTGGCCGTAGCCGGGCTCACACCCATACCGTACAAGCTTTGCACCTTGACTGCCGGGGCTTTCAAGATCAACCTGCCCGTCTTCATCATCGCTTCCACGCTGAGCCGTGGTGTGCGCTTTTTCACGGTGGCCGGGCTGATTTATCTGTTCGGCGAGCGGGTCAGGTTTTTCCTGGAAAAGCGCTTCGATCTGGTGCTTGTGGCGGCCATGGTTCTTGTCGTTCTGGGCTTTGCAGCCGTGAAGTTCATGAATTGACGGACAGGACAACGCAACAATGAGGGTAATGACATGAGTGATTCATGTAACTCCTGCTCAGGCAAGGGCGAAGGTCAGGACAAGAAGAGCGCGAGCACCTTGTTGCAAGACCAGCTCATTTCTTCCGCACTGGAGAAAATCCACTACAAGATATTCGTGATGAGCGGCAAAGGGGGGGTAGGCAAGAGTTCCGTGGCAGTGAACATCGCCGCGGCCCTGAGCATCCAGGGCTTTCGCGTCGGACTCATGGACGTGGACATCCACGGTCCGAGCGTGCCCCGGCTGCTCGGTCTCAGCGGTCCCATGGAAGGGGGGCGTGGCAACACCATCGAACCCAAGCGGTTCAACGACAACCTTTCCGTGGTCTCCATGGATTCCCTGCTCCAGGACCAGAACCAGGCCGTTCTTTGGCGTGGCCCCATGAAACATTCGGCCATCCGGCAGTTCATCGCGGACGTGAACTGGGGGGAATTGGACTTTCTGGTCATCGACTCCCCTCCGGGCACGGGTGACGAACATATGACGGTCTTGAAGACCATTCCCGAGGCCTTGTGCGTCATCGTGACCACACCCCAGGAAATTTCCCTGGCCGATGTGCGCAAGGCCATAAATTTCCTGCAATACGCCCAGGCCAACGTCCTGGGAGTGGTGGAGAACATGAGTGGCTTGATATGCCCCTTTTGCCAGCAGGAAATTTCCCTGTTCAAGAAAGGTGGCGGCATGGAGCTTGCAAAAAAGTACGGACTTGTTTTTTTGGGTGCTGTACCGCTGGACCCCGCCACCGTGGTCGCCGGTGATCTAGGGCAGCCCATCGTGCTGCTCGAGGAGGACACGCCGGCCAAGCTCGCCCTGCTGGAAGTCGCCAGCCGGGTGGCCAAGGGTGCGCACAACAGTCTCGAAGCGGCGGTCAGCATGCATTCCTGAACGCGGCCCTTGGTCGGCCGCAAGCAAAGGAGGGCGGTACCGCAATGCATTTGTTTCGCATCCTGCCGCGACTGCTGTTGGCTTGTGGCCTCTGCCTGGGCTGGGTGTCCCCCGTGCTCTCCGAGACCGTGATATACTACAAGCAGGACAAGGCCGGGGTGGTTCACTTCACCAACCGCCGCAGCACGGCTGCGCAGGGCTACCGGGTCTTCATGGTTTTTCGTGATATCTTGCGCCATCATCCTGGACTGTCCAGGGAGAAAATCATACAATTGGCAAAGAAGCATGGAAATTATTATGGTATTGACGCCAGCTTGGTGCAGGCGGTCATCGAGGTGGAATCGGGGTACCGGGTCAACGCCGTGTCTTCCGCCGGAGCCGAGGGGTTGATGCAGATCATGCCTGGAACCCAGAAGGATCTTGGGGTTCGCGATTCCTTTGATCCCAACGACAACATCAGGGCCGGCGTCTTGTACCTCAAGCAGATGTTGGACAGGTTCGGGACGCTGCCTCTGGCCCTGGCCGCCTACAACGCCGGGCCGAGAAACGTGGAACAGTACAAGGGTATCCCGCCGTTTCCTGAAACCCAGGACTACGTCAAGAAGGTCTTGGACAGATATCGAAGCATGAAGACCAGCTCGTGAAACTCAACCTGGCAGACAAGATAACCCTGAGTCGCATAGGGGCCGTGCCCCTGCTCGTTCTGCTGCTGTACCATCCTGGGCGCACATCCTGCGCGGTGGCCATGGTGGTGTTCATTATCGCCTGCCTCACGGATATGGTGGATGGCATCGTGGCTCGAAAATACAATCTCGTCAGTACGTTCGGAAAATTTCTGGATCCCTTGGCCGACAAGATCCTGATCAGCTCGGTCTTGATCATGCTGGTGCACCTGCGCGACAATGATGGCTTGTCCTGGGCTCCGGCCTGGGTGGTTATCGTGATCATCGGCCGTGAACTCATCGTCACGGGCCTGCGGGCCTTGGCCGTTGAGCAGGGAACGGTCATCGCCGCGGACCGCTTCGGCAAGATCAAGACCGTCCTGCAGATCGTGGCCATCTGCCCCTTGTTGTTGCACTACCCCCTGTTCGGTCTGGACGTGGCCCTGCTCGGAGAGATATTGCTTTACATTGCCTTGGTTATGACAGTATTTTCCGGAGGAAACTATCTCTACAATTACTTGTTGAGCAATGTACGTGGAGGACACCCCCAGGGATAGGGGGGACGGCAAGGGAGTTACTCTCCCGCGGGTGCGGCGGGAGAGAAAACGGTACGGGTCATCGCGAGAAAAGAAGATGCACGAGAGTATTACCATCAGCTTACAGGTTCGCCTCAGGAATTGCCTGCTGACCATTCTTGAGCTTGAACCCGATTTGCAACGGCTTGAAATCGGGCAGGAACTGCTTGAGGAATACTCCGTGCTCAGGTCGTTCATGGACAAGCTTGATGAAGTGTTATTGGAAGAGGAGGATGTGCGTCGCATCGAGCGTGCCACGGCGAATTTTCTGGACGAGCTTAAGCTGCCGCTTTCATTCATGCAAAGACAGACCTTCAAGCGTCAGATGATGCAGTGAACCAATGCTTTGGAATCGGCTTCTGCTGGGGCTCATCCTGTTGTTGAACCTCTTTTTTCTCTACAGCATCGTGCTGAGCGATCAGGGCATCTTCAGCTATCTGGAGTTGCGTCGTCGCAATGAGGAAATGACGAAACGAATCGAGGAGTTGCGTAGCAAGACAGTGGAACTCAGCCGTGAGATACGGCTTTTAGAGTCCGACAACGGCTATATACAGAAGATGATCAGGCAACAGATGAACTTCGTGCGGCAGCGTGATATCTTATACGTCTTTCCCCAGGCCGGCGGAGTAAACACTCCCGGAGTCACCCCGGATGAAGAGCAAGATTAGTTGGTACAGGGAAGTCCTTGAGTACGAGCCGCATTCCAAGGTATTCTTTCCCCTAGCCAAGCTCTTGAAGGACAACGGGCAGTTCACGGAGGCCCTGGCCACGTTGCGCGACGGCTTGAGCCTGCATCCAGAGCATGCCGAAGCCAAACTGTTGCTGGTCGAGGTTCTCCGCGAAATGGGCCGAGAGGACGAGTTGCACGAGGTCGTTCAGGAGTTGGCTTCGAGCATCGTCGGCTACCCGGCCTTCTGGGATGTCTGGGCCGAACAGCTCAACGAAGAAGAATCCGGAAGTGACCCTGCCCTTGCCCTGCGGTTTTTGGCCAGCTTTTTTTCTGGCGCTTCCTTTACCTGGGCCGAGGTCATCGAAAGCGGTCTCAAGACCCTGTTGCAGGATCACGGGACCGCTTCCTTCAGAATGCCCGAGGAGATCATAGCGAATATCGACCTCGGAAGCCGCGCGGAAGACGAGGACGATGAAAGAGACGCGGAAGAGAAAGACGACATAGAAGAAAGTGGCGCCAGGAAACCGCGGACAGTTGACGTTCGTGATTCTGCAACGGCCGACAGGGACAGCGGCCGCATGCATACCTTCAAGTCGGTAGTCGCAAAGGCGGACGTGGATATGGCTGCCGACGAGGCCGAGGAGTTCGACGAGGAAAACGAGGAGCCCTTTTCCCTGCGTACCAAAACCATGGCCGATCTTCTGGCCGAGCAGGGAGATTATGAAGGTGCCCTGGACATCTATCGAGAGTTGCACTCCTGTTCCCGGCAGGGAGCGGAGCGCGACAATCTCGAACGTCTGATCGAAGAGATGCGAGCCCTGGCTGCGGAAAAGCCTGGTGCGAACGGTGCCCGCGCGAAAAAGAGCGGTGCCAGGCAGGACCAGGTTGATTCTGGCAAGGGATTGAAAGGAAAAAAGAAATTAATCAGCGCCCTTGAGGCGCTGGCACAACGCCTGGAAGCCAAGGCAGCCAATTGAATTGATTCCAGACGCCGCGAGGAATGGAGGTCTTTTTGGAAACCGCTACGATACGTTTGTCTTTGTTGGCCCTGGTGCTTATGATTTTTAGCACGGGGTGCAGCACATGGCATGAAACCACCAAGGAAACGAAGAGGCTTTACAAGGATTATATCCTGCCCCTGCCGTCGGTGGATCTGGATACCGACAACCTGGACGGGGATACTCTCCGTCTGGCAAGGGCTTTCAAACCTGTTGACGTTCCTGTCACCGAACTCAGGCGTTTTCTCGACGGAACGAACAGCCTGCCCAGAAAGGAGTGGTTCAAGGAGTTGTTCACCAGGTTCCCCTGGCTCAGCGGGGTGATGCTTGTGGACACCTTTGGATCCGTGCAGTTCAGGCATCCGGAAGAGAGCCTCAAACAGCACGATCCGGCTCCGTTCCTCGAGTTCGGCGAGGAGTGGAACGACTACGAGGTCCGCGCGTTCAGCGTGAACACGCCCCTGGGCCCCGAGGTCTACCTGGCCAGCCCGACCTTCAAGGACAACGAATGGACCGGGCTGATCATTGTTCATTTCGATCCCAGGCGATTGCTCGAATTCTGCCCCGAGCCCGAGGAATTGATCATTGTCTCCCCGGGTGAGGTGCTCTGGGCCGGAAAGCATGAGTTTGCCGCGGAACAGTTGTCCCAGATGGACTGGAAAAACATATACTCGGACAGGGAGTTTGGATATGTGGACGCCCCTGGCGGGAAATTCGCCTGGATTGCCAAGCATGTTGGATCTTTTTATCTGATATACGCCGCCTTGGCGGAACCAGTTGAAGGGAGTTCAGGCTCGCGCTGGTTCTTTTTTTGATGCGGCAGCTTGTAACCGGCGCGCGGCGGACGTCCGCGATTCCCGGGATACAGCGACCCGAAACGATCAACGAGGAGGCAGGATCATGCCCTTAGGCCAGATCACCGTTACCGAGCACATGCTCTACCATCAGAAGATGGCCCCCGGTGCGACGGGTCGCTTCACCACCTTGCTCACCGATCTGATTCTCGCCGCGAAGATCGTTTCCAGAGAAGTGAACAAGGCCGGGCTGGTGGACGTTCTCGGATTCACCGGGGATATAAACGTCCAGGGTGAGCGGGTCATGAAGCTGGACGAATACGCCAATTCCATCATCCAGCACCGCATGGAGCGCTCCGGCGTGCTTTGCGCCATGGCCTCGGAGGAGAACGCCGATCTGATCATCATCCCTGACAAGTTCCAGCGTGGAGACTACATCCTGATCTTCGACCCCCTGGACGGTTCCTCCAACATCGACGTGAACACCAACATCGGGACCATCTTCTCCATTCTGCGGCGCATCTCACCCTCGGACCGCGACGTCACCCTTGCCGATGTCCTGCGCAACGGCTCGGAACAGATTGGTGCGGGCTACTTCCTCTACGGTTCGTCCACCATGCTCGTCTATACCACGGGTGACGGCGTGCATGGCTTCACCCTCGACCCCAGCGTCGGCGAGTTCCTGCTCTCCCACTCCAACATCCAGATTCCCAAGCAGGGCAAGATCTTTTCCGTGAACATGGGGTATTGGGAGTACTGGGACGAACCCACCCGTAAGGTGGTCTCCTTTTTCACCGGAAACGACAATCCCCTGGGGAGGCCATACAGTCAACGTTATATCGGCTCCCTGGTGGCTGATTTTCACCGCACTCTGCTCAAGGGGGGTATTTTCATGTACCCCATGGACTACCGCAACAAGGTAAACCCAAGGGGCAAACTGCGCTATCTGTGCGAGGCCTCGCCCCTGGCCATGGTGGCTGAGCAGGCCGGTGGGTTGGCCACCGACGGCAGGAATCGTATCCTCGATCTGACCCCCGCGCATCTTCACGATCGCGTTCCTTTGTTCATGGGCTCGGAGTACGATGTCCGCAAGGTAACCGAAATCTATCGCGAATCCTGAACATCGCAATAAACAGCGCCGTTTTCCCGCATGTCCCTTGGGAGGGGGGCGCGTTTGTATATGCTTACACTCGGCATTGAAACTTCCTGCGACGAAACCGCCCTGGCCCTGGTGCGCGACGGGCGTTTGCTGGGGCAGGTCCTCGCCAGCCAGGCACGGTTGCACGCCCTTTTCGGAGGGGTGGTGCCGGAGATCGCCTCCAGGGAACATTACCGCATTCTGGACTCCCTGTGCGATGCCATGTTTCAGGACATTCGCCTGGAACCCCAGGACATGGACGTCGTGGCCGTTGCCAGAGGTCCGGGGCTCCTCGGCAGCCTGCTCACCGGAATGGGGTTCGCCAAGGGCTTGGTCCTGGCCACGGGCGCGAAACTCGTGGGAGTCGACCACCTCCTGGCGCACCTCCTGGCCGTGGGACTGGAGCAGGAGTTCGTGTTCCCAGCGCTCGGTCTGCTCGTTTCCGGGGGGCACACCCATTTGTATCATCTCCACGGGCCGACACAGTGTCTTCGGCTGGGACGCACCCTGGACGACGCGGCAGGCGAGGCCCTGGACAAGAGTGCCCGCCTCATGGGCCTGCCATATCCAGGTGGGCGCTACGTGGACATCTTGGCCCAGGTCGGGAGTGTCGATCCGGAGCGGTTTCCCCGCCCTTACCTGGATAACACCAACCTCGACTTCAGCTTCAGCGGTTTGAAGACAGCGGTGGCCAACGTCATGCGCCGCAGGAAAGATCTGGTGCTTCCGTCCGGGGAGACCCCCGCGCCCGAGGACTTGGCCCGGCGGTGCGCCGCGGAGCCCTTGCTGCGGGAGTTGGCGGACATCTGCGCCTGCCTGAACTACAGCGTGGCCGAGACCTTGCGTATCAAGACCCAGAGGGCGCTCAAGGGGCGGGCGGAAATCAAGGCCTTGATCGTGGCCGGCGGCGTTGCCGCCAACAGCATGATCCGCGGGGTCATGGCCGATCTTGCACAGGAGCATGGATTGCATCTCTTGCTGCCATCGCCGGCCTTGTGCACGGACAATGCCGCCATGATCGCCTTTGCCGGGGAGTGTCTTGCCAGTGCGGGGCTGGGACACGCGCTGGATCTGGACGCGGTGCCCAGAGGCCGGGCAGTGCCCTGGGATTATCAGCTCCAGGCTTGAAAAGGCTGTTCGTGCGGGGCATTCAATGTTATTGGACTTGACAGCCAAGCGCACTGGCAATAGGCTTAACTGGTCCATTGGGTAGTGCAGGCATTTGTGCAGCCTGATGACAAGGCAGGGTTTGACGGCGGTCTTCACTTCCGTTCGGGCATCATGAAGTCTTCAAAGCAGAGGAGTGAATCCATGGCAATAGAAGTCACCGATGGCAACTTTGAACAAGAAGTGTTGCAGTGCGATCTTCCGGTTATGGTCGATTTTTGGGCTCCTTGGTGCGGCCCCTGCCGAGCGATGGGTCCTGTCATCGATGAATTGTCCCAGGAGTACGCCGGCCAGGTCAAGATCGCCAAGATGAATGTTGATGAGAACCCGGCCTCGCCCAGCAAGTACGGTATCCGCGCCATCCCCACCCTGATCCTGTTCAAGGGGGGTGACGTGATCGAACAGATCACCGGTGCGGTTTCAAAAAGCAGCATCAAGGAATTGATTTCGCAGAAAGCGCTATAGATCCATGAAAGTCTACGACAGCGTCGTCATTGGGGGCGGTCCGGCTGGCATGACGGCCGCCCTCTATCTTTTGCGTTCGGGCGCCGAGATCGCCCTGGTGGAAAAGATGTCACCAGGGGGGCAGGTCCTGATGACCGAGTCCGTGGAGAACTACCCGGGCTTTCCCAAAGGTATCAAGGGGTATGAACTCGCCGATACCTTTGCGGCACATCTCGACGGGTTCAGCTTCGACCGCTTCACCGACACGGTCCTTTCCATTGAAGCCGAGCCCAACAGGAACCGCATCAAACTGTCCGAGGGAGAGTTGTTGGCCAGGACCGTGGTCATTTGCAGCGGCGCGGCCTACAGGAAGTTGCGTCTGCCCCGGGAGAGGGAATTGACGGGGCGCGGTGTCTCCTATTGCGCCCTGTGCGACGGGAACTTTTTCCGCGATCAGGTGGTTGGGGTAGTCGGTGGCGGCAACTCCGCGCTGGAGGAATCGCTCTACCTGGCCAAATTGGTCCGGAAACTGTACATCATCCACCGCCGGGACGCCTTTCGCGGAGCCAAGATCTACCAGGACAAAGTCCTGGACCATCCCAAGATCGAACCCGTTCTCAACTCCGTGGTCAGCGAGATTCTCGGCGAGGACCGACTTACCGGCGTGGTGGTGGAAAACTGCAATACAGGCACCAGACGAACCATTGAATTGGATGGACTGTTCATTTTCATCGGCTTCAGACCCTTGGCGGAATTCCTGCCTGTAGCACTCGAAGTGGACAAAGACGGTTTTGTGGTAACGGATACGGAAATGCGTACCAATCTGCCTGGCATATTCGCAGCTGGAGACGTGCGCTCCAAGCTCTGCCGTCAAGTCTCAACCGCTGTGGGTGACGGCGCGACCGCCGCGAACACGGCCTTCCTCTATCTGGAACAAAATACATGAAGCGATCTATACTTGTCTTGTTGTTGATCCTGACTGTCACTTCCTTGCCCGGATGTGGCGTCATAGATTATTTTTATCTTCCCGTGCCGGATGATACGGCGCAGGAGCTGTACGAAATCGGCATGGAAGCGATGAACGAGAAGGACTACTATACGGCCATCGAGTACTTCACGAAGCTCACGGATCGCTATCCTTTCAGCCCCTACACCACCCAGGCCGAGCTTTCCCTGGCCGACGCCTATTATCTTGACGAGCAATACACCATGGCCATGGAGGCGTACATGGACTTTGAATCCATGCACCCGCGCCATGCTGAAATTCCTTATGTTCTTTATCAGATCGGCGTTTCCGCCTACAAGAGTTTCGAAGGCATCGACAGGCCCCAGAGCCAGATCGCACAAGGTCTACAGTACCTTTATCGTCTCAGGGAATCATATCCGGAAACTGAATATGCCGCGGCAGCTGTCGATTACATCGACAAGAGTCGGCGGTTGATGGCGGAGCGGGAAGTGTTCGTGGCCGACTTCTACTGGAACTCCAGCAGGTGGGGTGCTGCGTGGCGCCGTTACCAATACGTTGTCGACAATTTCGCGGATATCGAAGACATCAAGAAATACTCCAGCGACAGGGCCAGTATTGCCTATCTCAACTACCAGAAGGAGCAGTCCCAGAAGGCGCGCGAAAAACGCGAAGGATCCTGGAGACAGTGGTTCGATTGGCTCTGATCCCTTGACCATCCGTTTCTGAACCGGGCGGCGTGACCCCACGCCGCCTTTTTTCGATGCAAGGGGGCACTGCACACAGATGCATCCAGCGCCTTTTCCAGACTGGCTTCAGGACTGCCTGGTACGGGACCGGCAATTTCTGCGGGCGTATGATCGGGTTCCGGACCGACATCGCGCCGAACTGAAGCACTGCATCGCCCGGTTGCACGCCCTCTTGGGACAAAACACCACTTCCTACCAGTGCCATTCCGTGGGGCATGGTCTGGGTTTCGTGGCCCATACCATGCATCGCCCCATCTCTTGGTGTGTCTTGCTCTTGGGGCAGACCGTGGTGTCTCCGGCGCGGATCCTGGCTGCGTCATTGCCGCCACTGCTGGCAGGGGTGGAACACATCCTGGTGGCGCGTGTGGGTCCGGCCCGAGCCACCATGCCCTGGAACGACGCCGTGCTCACCGCGCTGGAACTCGCGGGCCTGGAGATGGTGGTCGATCTCACGAGCCGCAACGCCGCGAGGCTGTTTCGGGAACTGGCCGCGTCTCCTTTCCCTGGAATCGTGCTGCTCCCCGATGCCGCGGATTTCCAGCTGCCGGCCGACGTCAGACTCCTGCTGGCGGGAGCGCCTGGTATCAGGCTTTGGCGGCCGCGTCCTGTACAGGAAATCGGCGTTCTCTGCTTGCCGGGGGTGCGCTGGGATATGGACCTGCTGCGCTGGGCCCACCCGGATGTCCGGTGCTGCATCTGGAATCCCGAGGAGGCGGTCCCCGCGGAATGGCAGCACCGCCAGGGAAGCATTGCGCAATTTCTGACCCAGGGGTATGATTACATGTTCATGCCCAGGGCTGAAACAGCCCCGGACATGCCAGGCGTGCTGCTCTTGGAGCCTGGTTTCGAGGGCTTCTGGTTCTGGCCCGACCTGCGGCCTGGGGTGTTCATGTGCGACTCGGCCGCCTGGTGCGCGCCCCGCTTTCATCGAGAGGAGTGAATGTGAGCAAGAAGGCGTACCCCAAGAAATACATCGACAAGCTCCGCAACATCGGCATCATCGCGCACATCGACGCCGGCAAGACCACCTTGACCGAGCGCATCCTGTTTTACACCGAAAGGATCCACCGCATGGGCGAGGTCCACGAGGGCATGGCCACCATGGATTACATGCCCGAGGAACAGGAACGCGGCATCACCATTACCTCGGCCTGCACCACCTGCCTGTGGAAGGGTAACACAATCAACATCATTGACACTCCGGGGCACGTGGACTTCACCATCGAGGTGGAGCGCTCCCTCCGGGTGCTGGACGGCGCGATTGGCGTGTTTTGCGCCGTAGGGGGAGTGGAGCCCCAGTCAGAGACGGTTTGGCGTCAATCCGAGAAGTTTCACATTCCCAAGCTCGCTTTCGTGAACAAGATGGACCGACTGGGCGCGGATTTCGAGGCCGTGCTTCAGGCCATGCGGGACAAGCTTCTGGCCAACCCAGTGCCCCTGCATATCCCCTTGGGCCAAGGGCAGGAGTTCAGAGGCACCATCGACCTCATGCGCATGTGCCGACTGGACTTCGACGTGGACAGCCTGGGACGGAATTACGCCGAATTCCCCTTGACCGAGGAAGAGGAGGCCTATGCCGCGCCTTGGCGTGAGCGGCTCGTGGAGGTCTTGGCCGAAGAGGATGAATCCATTCTGGAGCGCTATCTCGGAGGGGAGCCCCTGGACCTGGCCGACTTGCAGCAGGCCGTGCGCGCGGCCACGTTGGGTTTCAGGATCGTTCCGGTCTTCGCGGGTTCGGCCCTGAGAAATATCGGTGTTCAGCCGCTCATGGACGCGGTGAACCTCTATCTCCCCAATCCCCTGGACGCGGCGAGGGTCAGCGGCCTGGATCCCAGAACCAACAACAAGCGGGAGATCGAACCCTCACCGGAAGCTCCCCTGGCCGCGTTGGTCTTCAAGGTCAGCATGGAGACGGGGCGCAAGCTGGTGCTCGTCAGGGTATACGCCGGTGCCATCGAGGCCGGTCAAACGGTGTACAATCTCACGCGTGACGTTGATGAGCGTGCGGCACGATTGTTTCATCTCCACGCCGGACAGAAGGAAAAGACCGAGCAGGCCCTGGCCGGCGACATCGTGGCCCTGGCCGGACTCAAGCACGCACGCACCGGGGACACCCTGACCAGCAAGGAAGCCCCCGTGCTGCTGGAGTCCATCGACGCCTACCAGCCGGTGATCTCTCTGGCCCTGGAACCGCGCAACACCGCCGAAGGCGAGCGCCTTCTGGAGGTGTTGGACAAGTGTGTGCAGGAAGATCCCACGTTGTTCTACGAGCAGGACGAGGACACCGGGCAGCTTGTGCTCTCGGGCATGGGCGAGCTGCATCTGGAAGTGGTGCTGGAACGCATCCGGCGTGAATACGGGGTGGAGCCCCGCGTTGGAAACCCTCAGGTGGTCTTCCAGGAGACCATCAGCAACGAGGCCTCGGGCCAGGGCGTATTCCACCGCGAACTCGGGGAGCAGATGCACTACGGCCACGTCAGTCTGGAAGTGGCGCCACTCCCACGAGGAGCGGGGCAGGACATCCTCTTTGCCGTGGATCGCGCGGCCTGGCCCGCCGCATTGCTCGACGCCGTGGCACAGGGCGTGGAGGACAGCTTGCAGAGCGGCGTGCTACAGGGTTGTCCCGTGTGCGACATCAGAGTCAGGATCACGGAACTCAGGCGCAAGGAGGGGGAAACCTCCGCGCCGGGCATGCACATGGCCGCCGTGGCTGCCCTGAAGCAGGCCATGCAGAACGCCGGACCAGTGTTGCTGGAACCCATCATGTGGCTGGAGCTTTCCCTGCCAGAGGAGTTTCTGGGAGAGGCCATCGGCCTCCTGGGGAGCAAAGGAGCCAAGGTGGAAAACATCCTCGACCGCGCGGGGCAGAAAACAGTGCAGGCTCTTGCCCCCATGCGCAATCTGTTCGGGTTCTCCACGGACCTGCGCTCCTCCACCCAGGGGCGCGCGGGGCTGATACTCAAGTTCGCCCGATTCGATGTTTCGGAGTAGTCGGCGGTGAAACCGTCCTCCTCGCGCCCCCCGCTGCTGCAACGCCTTTTCAGCAGTCGTCCGCACATCAAGCAGCATCAGACCGGTGTAAGCTCCGGCTGGCGTGGTTCCTTGGGTCGCCTGGTACGTTTGAACTACCTGCGGATCATCCGGCTCAAGACCTCGGCCCACTCCATCGCCCTGGGCGCGGCCTTTGGAATATTCATCGGCTTCATGCCGATCATTCCCTTCCAATCCTTTGTTGTACTCACGCTGGCGGTCATTTTTCGCTGCAACAAGATCGCCGCGTTCTCGTTCACGTTCATTTCCAATCCCCTCAATATGATACCGTTTTATGCAATGCTCTATATGGTGGGGAGTAAGGTAGTTCCGTTTTTCAAGGTGCATTTCGATCCAAGGCATCTGGAACTCATGGCCATGCTCGAGCAGGGGTGGCGTCTTGTGCTGGTGATGACGGTCGGCGGCATGATCCTGGGCATTCCCAGCAGTGTGGCAACCTACTTCGCCATGCGGAAACTTGTCCTGACCTACCGCAGACGTAAGGCCATGCGGATGCTCAAGAAACGTACCAATGCCTGAGACCGGCACGCATATCCCAGCGAAGAAGAGTCTGGGCCAGCATTTCTTGGTGGACGCCAACATCGCGCGCAAGATCGTGGATTTGCTGGAGCCCACTCCTGGCGACAGGATCCTGGAGATCGGGCCGGGGCAGGGCGCCCTGACGCGCTGGTTGGTCGAAAGTCCTGCCGCAGTGGTTTGCGCGCTGGAGAAGGACAGGCATTGGGCCAGGGAGTTGCGACATTCCTACCCGTCCGTCGGCGTGGCGCTGATGGATGCCATGCTGTTTTCCTGGGAGCGACTCGGGCAAGGCGGTGGCTGGAAGGTGGTGGGGAATCTGCCGTACAATGTGGCTTCGCCCTTGTTGTGGAACCTGGCGGCGGCAGGTGGATACCTGCGCGGGGTGTTCATGGTGCAAAAGGAAGTGGCGGGGCGCTTGGCCGCGCTTCCCGGCGGCAAGGATTATGGCGGGTTGTCGGTCTGGGTCCAGAGTTTTGCGCGAATACGCACAGCGTTTGGAGTGGGGCCGCATGTCTTCCGCCCTCGACCCAAGGTGGATTCGGCAGTGGTCGTGTTCACGCCACTGGACTACCCTCTTCCACCCGAGCGCAGGCCAACGCTTTCCCTGCTGCTCAGGCTGTGTTTTCAGCAGCGGCGCAAGCAGTTGCAAACCATACTGCGTTCGAGCTTTGCCTGTGATACTCGGTGGATGCTTGATCGGCTCGGTTTGTCTGGGAAAGAGCGGCCGGAGACGTTGCGCGTGGAGACCTTTCATGAGCTGGCTTTGCTGGCGGAAACCGTCATTCCTGCTTGACTTTGCCTTGGAAATCCTGTTTTACAGGGACATCACTCGCGAAACGCGGGGGCTTATGGGTTGTAGCTGAAACTGTGGAGTTGTTGGGGCGGTCGGCGAGTAAAATCACTGGGAAGTGGTTTTCGGCATACCATTATAGAGGAGGATATGGCTGATGACTAAGGCTGAGCTTGTGGCAATAATCGCGGAAAAGGCTGGAATGACCAAAGCCAATGCCGAGCGTTCCCTGAACGCATTTTTGGACGCTGTCGAGGATACTCTTGTCAAGGACGGCAAACTGATGCTCACGGGTTTCGGTACGTTTGGGGTTGAAACCCGCAAGGCACGCAAGGGACGCAATCCGCGCACTGGTCAGGAAATCAACATCCCCGAGTCCAAGGTAGTCAAATTCCGCCCTGGCAAGCAGTTGAAAGATTCTGTAAAATAGGGGGTTTTCATGCAGCACGGCGAAACCATTCACAGCATGCTTCCCTGGGATATTCCCTGGTGGATGCCGGATCATGCGGTATTTATGGGCGTTCTGTACTTGGCGCTCGGCATCATAGGGGCCGGTGTGACGTTCGTTGTGATCAAATCCTTGATCGACACCAAGCGTGGTCACGGCGTCGGACACCATTGATGCTTTACCAAATCGCGCAAAGGACCCGTCAACCTGGCGTCATGACGGGTCTTTTTATTTCTTTGGAAAAAGTGCTTGCACAGTTGGCTGTCGTGGTCTAGCATGTCGGATTCAGAAATGTTGGTCGCCATTAAGCGGGGCACGTGACCGAGTCTCGTGTTTTAGTGTTATTTCGGGCGACTTTTCGAGGGGGTGATACGTTTGCCGGGTGTTTATTTGGATGGGAACGACCATTTTGACGTCGCATTGCGCCGATTCAAGAAGCAGGTGGAAAAGGCCGGGATCCTTTCGGAACTCAAGAAGCGTCAACACTACGAAAAGCCCAGTGTGATGCGCAAGAAGAAGAAGGCCGCCGCACGGAAGCGACTGCTCAAGAAAATGCGTAAAATGAACCTCATGTAATCCGAGGGTGTTGGCGATGTGCCGGACGTGATCCGCGGCCTCGCCCGATGACCATGAACCACACTTGGAACATGCCGATAAAGACGCCGACAGAGGCATTGCGCCCTCTGTCCGGCGTCTGATTTCGTAGGCCGTCGGGGACCGACGCAAAGGCGCCGCAAGGCGTGACACCACGGAAGGGAGTGCCTGCCATGAGCCTTCTGTCCCGCATCTCCTCGGATTACATCGCAGCCTACAAGGCCAAGGACCAGACCCGTCTCGACGTCCTGCGGATGCTCAAGACAGCCGTCACTGTCCAGGAAAAGAAACAACGTGCTGCCCTGGGCGACGATGACGTGATGCAGGTCCTGCTCAGGGAAGCCAAGCAGCGGCAGGACTCCATCCAGGAGTTCACTCGCGCCGGGCGTCTTGATCTTGCAGACAAGGAACAGGCCGAACTCGAGATTCTGCGAGGTTACCTGCCCCGGCAGCTTTCCCCGGAAGAACTGGAGCAGGCGGTGGACGTTGCCATTACCGAAACCGGCGCCATTTCCATGAAGGAAATGGGCGCCGTCATACAGGCCGTGATGAACTCCTTCAAAGGACAAGTGGACGGCAAGGCCGTCAGCCAGCTGGTTCGCTCCAAGCTGCAATCCTGAAGCACACGCATGGATTCAAAAACACTCGCGCTGTTGGAGTTTCCCAAAGTGCTCGATGCACTAGGGAATTTTGCGGTCTCCGAACCCGGCAGGGAGGCCTGCCTGGCCCTACGCCCCCTTGCTGATTGCGATCGCCTGGCCAGCGAGGCCGAGCTGCTGCGCCAGGTCAAGGACTGCAATTCCGCCAGCAGGATACGTCTTTCCGACTTCCCTTCTCTTGACGGACTTTTCGTCTTTCTTGAACAGCGTACCGCCATTCTCGATCTCGACGCCTGCGTGGCATTGAAACAGGTGCTCCGCCAGGCAGCGACGCTGCGAGACGGCCTGGAAAACGAACTCGCTACGCTGCGGTGGCCCTCGCTTGTACAGGTGTGTTGCCGGGAGTCCTGGCCGGCAAAGGTCGTCAGTGTGCTCAAACGTTGCGTGGATGATGACGGTCGCCTCAAGGACCAGAGCTCCCCCGAGCTGCTTTCGGTCAGGCAGGAGATTCGCCGCATTCATCAGCAGTGCACCAAGAAGTCCAAGGATTTCTTGCAGCAGAACAACATGGCCACCTATCTGCAGGAGGATTTCGTCACCATATCCTCCGACCGCTACGTCCTCCCCCTGCGCACTAGTTTCAAGGGCAGGATCCCCGGCATCATCCACGATTACTCCCAGACGGGCGAGACCTGTTATTTCGAACCCTTGTTCCTGGTGGAGTTGAACAACACTCTGCAGGAGCTGAAAAAAGAGGAACGCGAAGCCGAGCGCAGGGTGCTCATGGACATTACCCAGCTCGTTCGCCAGGAGCACGACGGGGTGTTCGGCGCATACCGCACCCTGGTGGAGATGGACACGCTCCTGGCCAAGCTCGGATTCGCCGAGGCCGTGGACGCCAGACCTATCGAGTACGCGCCGGGTTTGCCACTGCGCTTGACAAGGGCACGCCACCCCCTGTTGGCCCTGGCCGCTCGCGGAGGAGCGGACAAAAGCGTGGTGCCCGTGGACCTGTTGCTCGAGGAGGGACAGCGCGGGCTCGTGATCAGTGGCGGCAACGCTGGCGGCAAGACCGTAACCTTGAAGACCCTGGGACTCATCGCGCTCATGGCGGCCAGCGGCCTGCCCGTGCCCGCGGAGGAGGGCAGTACCCTGCCTGGATGGACCCAGATCCATGTCTTTCTGGGGGATGAGCAGAGTCTGGAGGATGCGGTGAGCACCTTCACGGCGCAGATCCGTAAGCTCGCGGCCATCTGGCCGCACATCGACCAGAGTCGAGCCGGCGAGGTGCTGTGCATCCTGGACGAGTTCGGCGCGGGCACCGATCCCTCCCAAGGCGCGGCTCTGGCCCAGGCAGTGCTTGAAGGCCTGGTGGAACGCGAGGTCCATGTGGCCGCGGCAACGCATTTCCCCGCCCTCAAAGCCTACGCCCTGGCGCGGGACAATGTCCGCGCCGCCTCGGTACTTTTCGATCCCAAGACCAAGAAGCCTCTCTACCGCCTGATTTATGATCAGGTGGGCCTGAGCCTGGCCCTGGACGTGGCCCGGGAGCACGGCATGCCCGAGGATATCCTGCGCCGCGCCGAGAACAATATGCTCCTGGACGGCTCGGACACCGGCTCGCTCATCGAGAAACTGAACGAACTCGCGGCGGCTCGGGATAAGGAATTGAAAAAACTGGCCGAAGAGCGTCGCAAGCTCTCGGAAAAGCGTGTCAGGCTCGAGGAGCGTTTCGAACTCGAAAAGCGCACACTCATGGAGGAGCTGAAGAAGCGTTCTCAGGAAATCATGCGCGATTGGCAGGTCGGCAAGGCCGGGCACAAGAAAGCCATGCGCGAGCTGGCCCAGACACGCAAGGAACTTTCACGGCGGATGGCCTCGGAACGCGAGGAACGGGGGACGCAAGGCATTGATTTCGACGCCCTTGAAAAGGAAATGAGCGTACTCTACCTGCCGTGGCACAAATCCGGCCGCGTGGAAGACAAGGACGCCAAGAAACGGCTGGTGAAGGTGAACCTGGCCGGGGTGTCCATGTGGGTCTCGGAGAGCGAGCTGGCACTTGAGCGCAAGGAATCGAGGCCTGGATCCGTGCTCAAGCCGCAGACCGCCAAGCCGGCCGGTCTGCGCCTGGATCTTCGCGGCCTGCGCGCCGACGAGGCCCTCAGTGAACTGGCCTCCTTTTTGGATCGGGCCCTATTGGAAAACGTGGCGGAGGTGGAGATCGTGCATGGCCGTGGCACGGGGGCCTTGCGCCGCGAGGTGCATCAGTTTCTGGGCGGGTTCCCTGCCGTGCGTACTTTCACCCTGGCCGACGAGGAACATGGGGGCGACGGCATGACCCAGGTGGAGCTGAAATGATTGCCGAGCAGGGAGTCACCGTGCGGGAACTCAAGGCTCGCGCCTCCATCCTCGAGGTTGTGCGGCGGTTTGTGAACCTGCGGCAGAACGGAGGACGCTGGATCGGCCCCTGTCCTTTCCACCAGGAGACTAAGCCCTCCTTTTCCGTGAACGAGGAAGAGGGCTTTTTCTACTGTTTCGGCTGCCAAGCTCATGGTGACGTTATCGATTTTTACTGTAAAATCAATGGATTGGAATTCAAGGAAGGCGTAAGCCAACTTGCCGCGGAAATGGGCCTCACCCTGGCCATGCCCTCGGGTCAACACACCGGACGCAGCAGGCAGGAAAAGGACTTCAACCGACTCTGTCTGGAGATGTACGCCGTTGCCCAGAGCCATTTCCGTCGCAACCTGGGCACCCCGCAGGGGCGCTCCAGTCTGGAGTACCTGCGCAAACGTGGCCTGAGCATGGAATTGGCCGAGACTTTCGGCCTGGGGTGCAGTCTGCCGGGGTGGGACGATCTGGCCGGGCTGCTCAAGTCCAAGGGCTACGACCAGACCAAGGCCGTGGAGTCCGGTCTGCTGATCCGCAACGAACGGCGCAATTCCGTTTACGATCGTTTTCGCAACCGCTTGATGTTTCCCATAGAAAATTTGTCCAGCCAGGTCATTGCCTTCGGCGGAAGAGTGATTACCTCGGGAGATGAACCAAAATACATCAACAGCAGCGATTCGGTCATCTACAAGAAAGGGGATCATCTTTACGGTCTGAGCCAGGCGCGGCAGGCCATCACCCAGGAAAAGCGGGCCCTGCTCACGGAAGGGTACATGGACGTGCTCACGCTGCACCAGTTCGGCTATGCCAATGCTTGCGGCGTGCTGGGCACGTCCTTGACCGTGCAGCAGATTAAACGGCTTTCGGGCTTTTGCAGTCAGGTGGATTTGCTGTTCGACGGAGACCGCGCGGGTCGCAAGGCCGCCTTGCGCAGTGCACAGATGCTTCTGACACGCGGCCTTGGCTGCAGGGTGGCGTTGCTCCCCGACGGTGAGGACGTTGACAGTCTGTTGCGGGGCGCCGGCAAAGCGACCTTTGGCACGCTGCTCACGGCCGCCGAGGACGGTTTGGATTATTGCCTGCGAATGGTGCGGGAAACGAACTCCGCCAAGGAGATTGTGGAGTGGGCCAAGTCTTTTGTAAAGGATTTGCAGGATCCCGCCCTGCTGTCCTTTTTTGTGCCCAAGTTGGCGCGGGGGTTGGGACTGGACGAGACCGAACTGCGCACCACGGTGATCCCTTCGGCCCTGGCCGCAAGGCGGGTTCAGGCCCCGGCCGGGTCCGCCCCTGCATTTGGAGAGGGCGGCAAACCGGACAGGACCCCTCGGCCCGGGCATCCGGACGTTCGCCAGAGGCAGGAGCAGGATCTGCTCAGATTTGCCATTCGCTGTCCGCAACACGTGCCCCGCTTGCATGACGCTGGTGCCGCCCTCCTGCTTGTCAGCTCCTGGAGCAAGTCCTTGTGGAAAGCCCTGCTGGAGGCACAGGGGGGCGAGTTGTTGCCGTATTTGGGAGAAGATGAAAAACGATTTTACATCCAGTGCCGACTGCTTACCGTGGAACAGGACATGGACGAGCTGGCCGAACTGGAAGAGATATGCAGTTTTCTGGTCAAGTTGCGTAACCAGGAGAAGCAACGGGCCGTGCTGGCCGCCCTGCGCAAAGGGGACGGCAGGGAAGGCCGGGACGACTTTGAGCTGCTCCGCGCCTTGCAAGAAAGCCTAGGGAGGAATAATGGGGAACATTAAGGAAATTCAGCAGATCAAAACACTTATAGCCAAAGGCAAGGTCAACGGCTTTCTCACCTTCGACGAGGTGAACAAGGCTTTGCCCTCGGAAGTGAACACGCCTGAGCAGATCGAGGAAGTCATCGGAATTTTCGATCAACTCGATATCGCCATCGTGGACTCCGAGAAGGACGTGAAAAAGTTGGGCATCACGCCCCAGGAGACTGACGGTGAATCCGGAGCCCAACTCGACCTGACGGAAGACGAGGACTCGGCCGACTATTCCTCCCGCAGCACTGATCCGGTGCGCATGTATTTGCGCGAAATGGGAGCTGTCCCGCTTCTCGATCGTGAAGGCGAGGTGCACATCGCCAAGAAGATCGAGGCCGGAGAGCTGGAAGTGCTCTTCGCCCTGGTGGAAGTGCCCGTGGCCATCGAAGAGTTGATCAACGTGGGCGACGACCTCAAGCACAACCGTATCAAGCTCAAGGACGTGGTCAAGACCATCGAGGAAGACGACCCCAGCGAAGATGAGATGAACCAGCGGCAGCGGGTCATCCACCTCTTGGACGAGATCAAGAATACCTACCGCAAGAAGAGACGGGTCTTCCTCAAGATGGACGAGTGCGCGCGGTTGGATCGCCGCGTCTTTGGCATTCAGAAAGACATCATGGCCTACAAGGAGGAAGTCGTCTGCAGGCTGCGTGACATCAAGCTGGAAAAGACCCTCATCGACAGGATTATCGAGACCGTCGGCGACTACGTGCGCCAAATGCACAACTGCCAGCGTGACCTCTCGGCCTACATCCTTTCCACGGGCAAGACCCAGGTCGAGATCAAGGCCATATTCGACCAGGTGGACAAGCGTGAGATCAATCCCGTTCTCGCCGCGGACCAGTTGGGTTTGACCGTCGAGGAGTTGTTTTCCTTCAAGGAGATGATCTCCGGCAAGATGGAGATCCTGCTACGCCTTCAGGAGAAGTGCTCCCACAATGTCATGGATCTCGAGGAAGTGCTCTGGCGCATCCGCAGGGGGAGCTTCGCGGCGCAACGCGCCAAGCAGGAACTCATCCGCTCCAACCTGCGACTGGTGGTCAGCATCGCGAAGAAGTACACAAACCGAGGCTTGCAGTTCCTGGATTTGATTCAGGAGGGCAACATCGGCCTGATGAAGGCGGTGGACAAGTTCGAATACCAGCGCGGCTACAAGTTTTCCACCTACGCCACGTGGTGGATCCGCCAGGCCATCACCCGCGCCATCGCCGATCAGGCACGCACCATCCGCATTCCCGTGCACATGATCGAGACCATCAACAAACTCATCCGCACCTCGCGTTATCTGGTGCAGGAATTGGGGCGCGACCCGACGCCCGAAGAGATAGCCGAGCGCATGGACTATCCCTTGGAAAAGGTCAAGAAGGTACTCAAGATCGCCAAGGAGCCCATTTCCCTGGAAACGCCCATCGGCGACGAGGAAGACTCCAGTCTCGGCGATTTCATTGAGGACAAGAAGGCGGTGGCGCCGGCGGAGGAGGTGGTCAACACCAAGCTTGGCGAGCAGATCGCCAGCGTCCTGGCCGACCTGACTCCGCGCGAGGAGCAGGTCTTGCGCAAGCGTTTCGGTATCGGGGAAAAATCCGACCACACGCTGGAAGAGGTGGGCAAGCTCTTCAACGTCACCCGTGAGCGCATCCGGCAGATCGAGGCCAAGGCATTGCGCAAGCTTCGGCATCCCGTGCGCAGCCAGTTGTTGCGCTCCTACTATGAAAGCTGATCCAAGAGCCTCGGCCCTGTTCTTCACAAAGGCGGCCCAGGGCCGCCTTTGTCGTTTCATACAGAGACGCGATCAAAACACATGCTGTGTTGTGATTGTCGCGGCCTGGCGAACCAGCTGTTTCGTCAGGCCTTACGCGGGCTTCGCTCTCGGGTTCATGGCGCTGCTATCGGCCCTCGTGTTTCTCTGGGGGGGCGCCTGCCACGGCTGGAGCGGCGAAGTGGTCCGTGCGGACAAGGTCCATGACGGCGACACCGTGCGGTTGCGCGACGGCCGCACCCTGCGGCTCTACGGACTGGATGCTCCGGAGATGGGGCATGGCGGCCACCCCCATCGGTATGGAGCGGTGGCGGCAGGCAGACGGCTGGCCGAGCTGGTTCTCGGGACCGAGTCGCTCCTCATCCCTGCGCCGGAGGCTCGGGATTCCTACGGTCGGATCGTGGGTGTGCTGCGCCTGCCAGACGGTCGCCTGGTCAACGAGGTACTCCTTGCCGAGGGATTGGCCTTCTACTACCCCCACCCCACGCAGGGGAGCGGGGATTCCCCGTGGCTGCATGAGCGGCTTCTTGAGGCGCAACGCCAGGCCATGCGCCGGGGCAGGGGGGTCTGGCCGCATCTGCTGGCGTTGCCGGACTGGAAACGCCCCATGCGGGGCAATGCCAGGAGCCTGCGTTTTTTCAGCATGGACTGCGAGGGCGCGGACAGAATCTCTCCAGGCAACAGGGTGGAGTTCTCCAACGCCCATGAGGCGTTTGGTGCTGGATACGCCCCCGCGCGGCATTGTGGGTTGTGGCCCGTGGGCAATCCCTGATCTCGGTTGCGGGAGATATACTGTGGTTGCGTTTTTTCCCAGGCTTCATTACTTCTGAACCATACCTTCACGATCACAAGGAGCCCCCGACATGGAGTATCGTATCAATCTGCCCGAGTCCGCGCTGCCAAAGGTCTGGTACAACGCGCTGCCCGACCTGCCCACACCCCTTTCTCCGCCACTTCGGCCGGATACCCATGAGCCTGTTCCACCGGAGATGCTTGCCGCCATCTTTCCGGAGCCGCTCATCGAGCAGGAGATGTCCTCCCAGCGTTGGATCGCCATCCCTCAGCCGGTCCTGGACATCTACCGTCTCTGGCGGCCCACGCCACTGGTGCGCGCCCACAGACTGGAAGCGGCCCTGGGCACCAAGGCGCGGATATACTACAAGGACGAGTCCCGTTCCCCCGCGGGATCGCACAAACCCAACACAGCTGTTCCCCAAGCATACTTCAACAAGATTTCGGGCATCAAGCGTTTGGCCACCGAGACCGGCGCGGGGCAGTGGGGTACGGCCCTGTCCTTTGCCTGCGCCCAGCTCGGTCTTGAATGCACCGTGTACATGGTCAAGGTCAGTTTTCAGCAAAAACCCTACCGGGGCATCTGGATCAGGGCCAACGGCGCCGAGGTGTTCCCTTCCCCCTCCGAGCGCACCCAGGCGGGGCGCAACGCCCTGGCCGAGGACCCGAACAACACGGGAAGCCTGGGCCTGGCCATTTCGGAGGCAGTGGAGGACGCGGCCAGCCACGACAACACCAACTACGCACTGGGTAGCGTGCTCAACCACGTGCTGCTGCACCAGACCGTCACGGGCCTGGAGACCAGGGAACAGCTCAAGATGATCGGCGAGTCCCCGGACCTGCTCATCGGCTGTGTCGGCGGGGGCAGCAACTTCGGCGGCTTCATCCTGCCGTTCCTGCAGGACAAGCTCGAGGGCAAGCCCATCAGGATGCTGGGAGCCGAACCTCAGGCCTGTCCCACCCTGACCAGGGGCGACTTCCGCTACGACTTCGGCGACGTGGCCTGTCTGACGCCGTTGCTGAAAATGCACACCCTGGGCCATGGCTTCATGCCCCCGCCGATCCATGCCGGCGGCCTGCGCTATCACGGCGATGCGCCCATCGTCTGCAACTTGGTCAACGACAAGATCGTGGAGGCCAAGGCCTACTACCAGAAGGAATGTTTCGAGGCTGCCCAGCTATTCATGAAGACCGAGGGCTTCCTGCCCGCGCCCGAGACTTCCCACGCCATCAGGGCGACCATCGATGAAGCCAGGAATGCCGAACCCGGCCAAGTCATCGTCTTCCTCTATTCCGGGCATGGATTGCTTGATCTGGCGGCGTACGACGCGTATCTTCAAGGCAACCTCGAGAACTACGCCTATCCGGACGAGGCTATACGGCAGGCACTGAAGGCTTGCCCCGACGTAAAGGGATAGCCTGCCGGCGTGCTGCAGCGGAAGTCCGGCGCGCGATGCCGACGCTCGACACGGACGGAGAAAACACGATCAAGGGGATCGACGTATGGGGGGGTGCCGCGGACTTAGGACGTGGCACCCCTTTTGCAGGAAAGGAGTCTCGCCGTCATGCATCACACCGCACACTCCTGTCGGAGTGACATGAGGGAGACGATGACAATGGCAACCATTATCCGGGGCAACCATGAGCGAATCCAACAGCCAAGGCAAACAAGACGGCTGTGTCTTTACCTGCACGGAGCCCTTGTGCAAGACTTTGGACAAGGCCGGTGTCCCTTCCGACGAGAGGTGGCGCACGCTGATCCTCTACATGCGGGGCATTGAATCCTTTGACGTCCTTTCCGAGGGACAGAAAGCCGCAATCCAGCGCTTGGTGATCAACACGTTGAAGGAGCGTGACTTTTCAGACAAAAAACTCCAGGAGATCATGCGGCGGCAGCACGAGATTATCAACGCCCCCTGCAATGTGAAGCTGAACAACGCGCTCAGCGAGACCGCGGCGATGATCGTGGAGTTCCGGAAAATGTTGCGCATGCGTGGCGGCGATGTTGAAAAACTGGGTGTCCAGGCTGTGGATACACTGCAACGGGGTGGCGATCCTGAATGCATTATCCAGAACCTCAAATTGTCCTTTCGGGAACTTGTGGAGGTCTTGCGCCGTGATGCCGACAATCTGGATCAACTCAGCCGCACCGACGCGCTCACCAATCTGAACAACCGTCGCGCGCTCGACGAGATGCTCGAAACCTGCATCCAACGCTGGCAGAACCATGGGACAACCCTTTCCATGCTGTTGGCGGACATTGATCACTTCAAGAGATTCAACGACAATTTCGGCCACCGCATCGGCGACCAGGCCCTGGCCACGGTGGCCAAGATCATGCGTCGCATCGAGGACAAGCTCCGCGAGGAGGGTGTCGCATTCTTCCCGGCCCGCTACGGAGGGGAGGAGTTTGTCGTCCTGCTGCCGGGTACCGACGAGAAGCGTGCGATGGAAATCGCCGAAGATCTTCGCCACCAAGTGGAGCGCTACAATTTCATCATCCGCGACGCTGACGGCGAGGTACTCAAGCGCGACATTCACATCACCATCAGCATCGGCGTGGCCGAGGTGGACAATCGTTGGCGCGGCGCGTTCAACGAGAACCTCATAGATGCCGCGGACAAGGCGCTGTATCGCGCCAAGGCCCAGGGCCGCAACCTCGTGCTCGGCGCCTCGACCGGCGGAACGTAGATACCGGCGGGGCTCGAGTGGGCCGTGGATGGAGGATTTGGCCGGTGTACGAGGATGTCCACGGTTGGAGCGACGCTGCATGGCATGAGGCAAGGAACAGTGCGATGACAGGGGAGCGTGAACTGGGCAAGCCAGTGGACCACGGTGAAGAGGAGGCTGGCTCTTTTGGTCAGCCTGGATACAGGGGACAAGTGGGTGACGAAAGTCGGAAGCTGTTTTATGTCGTGGGCATGGGCGCTTCCGCGGGTGGATTCGAGGCACTGGAAAAATTTTTTGACAACATGCCTCCCACGAGCGGCATGGCCTTCGTGGTCGTGCAACACCTTTCCCCGGACCACAAGAGCCTCATGGCGGAGCTGCTCGCCAAACACACCGAAATGGCTGTGCTCCAGGCCACCGAGGGTGCCGAACTCCAGCCTGACCACATCTATTTGATTCCGCCGAAGAAGAACCTGACGGTCTACGGGGGCAGATTGCATCTCGCCGACAAGGCCTCAAATCTGACGTTGCATTTCCCCATAGACATTTTTTTCAATTCCCTGGCTGAAGACCGGGGAGAGCAGACCATCGCGATCGTCCTCTCGGGCACGGGGAGCGACGGCACCCGTGGTATCCGAGCTGTCAAGGAACAGGGTGGCATCATCATGGTCCAGGACCTGAACTCCGCCAAGTTCGACGGCATGCCAAGCAACGCCATTGCCACGGGCTTGGCCGATTACATCTTGCCCCCGGACCAGATGCCCCTTGAATTACTCAAGTACGTGCGGCATCCATGCATTGCCGAACCAGGCGGCGAAGGGAACAAACTGCTCAAGGAGCAGACCAGTCTTGAGCGGATTTTTTCATTGCTCAAGACCCACAGCGGTGTTGATTTCACGCATTACAAGCAGAGCACAGTCTCCCGGCGCATCGAACGCAGGCTTTCGGTGAACCAGATCGACAAGCTCGAGAACTACGTCAACTACCTCCACCAGAATCCCAACGAGGTACGGGCTCTGTACAAGGATCTGCTCATCGGCGTGACCCGGTTCTTCCGCGATCCCGAGTCCTATGCCGTGATGGAGCGGCGGATCATTCCGGAGATCGTTCGCGGCAAGAAGGTGAACGCCCCCATCAGGGTCTGGGTGGCTGGGTGCTCCACGGGGGAGGAGGCCTATTCCCTGGCGATCCTGTTCCGCGAGACCATGGACAGTCTTGGCATGCCGCGCGAGGTCAAGGTCTTTGCCACCGATGTGGACAGCGATGCCTTGGAGTTTGCCAGCGCGGGGAAGTATCCGGAAAGCATTATCGCCGATTTGACCAACGAGCGCTTCCACAAGTATTTCATCCGCACAGGCGACAAGTATCAGGTAGCCAATCAGATACGGGAGATGGTCATCTTCGCGCAGCACAACATCATCCAGGACCCGCCATTCAACAAAATCGATCTGCTCACCTGCCGCAACCTGCTTATTTACCTGCAACCCGTGCTGCAAAAAAAAGTACTTACGCACTTCAATTTCGCCCTGGTGGAGATGGGGTATCTGTTCCTCGGCTCCTGCGAGACAATAGGTAAGTTCACCAACCTGTTTACCGCCTTTGACTCCAGGTGGAAGATATATCGCAACAAGGGCAAACATGCCCCGCTGTCGGCGGAGAGTTTTTCCTTCTCTCCGGTGCAGCGCAAGAGACAGCTGGATAATGTGTTCGACAGGGTCGTGCCGCAACACATGGATCACAGGAAAGAGATCGTCGAGATCTGCGAATTCCTGTTTCAGCGTTTCACCCCCCCTTGCGCCATCGTCAATCGCCGCCACGAACTTATCCATGTATTGGGTGACGCATCGGAGTTCCTGAAGATTCAGTCGGGCAACGTGAGCCTGAACATCGGCACCCTGATCCGCAAGGAACTCTCCATTGCTTTGGAGATGGGTCTGAGCAAGGCTGGTCGCGAGAACCAGGAAGTGGCCTATGCCGATATCCGTTATGAGCAGAACGGCGAGGTGGTGCACCTCGACATGCGGATACTCCTGTACAGCCATGGTACGGGGGGCGATGACCTTTTTCTGGTGATTTTCGACAAACGTGATGTGACTGAAAAGGATGCGGATGTCCTGTTCGAGCGGTATTACCCAGGAGATGACAAATCAAGTCAGAGAATCCAGGATCTGGAACACGAGCTGCAATACACCCGCGAGAATCTTCAGGCGACTATCGAGGAGCTGGAGACGACCAACGAAGAGTTGCAGGCGACCAACGAAGAATTGCTCTCTGCCAACGAAGAGCTGCAGAGCGCCAACGAAGAGTTGCAGAGTGTCAACGAGGAACTGATCACCGTCAATTCGGAATACCAGGGCAAGATTCAAGAACTCACCGAGTTGAACAACGATATGAACAACCTCTTGCACTCCACGAATATCGGCACCATCTTTCTGGACAAGGAGCTGCGCATCCGCAAGTTCACCCCGGCCATTGCCAGGGAAATCAACCTGTTGGACACCGACATCGGCCGACCCATAAGCCACATCGTCTTCAACATCGATTACGACAATATCCTCAACGATTCCAGGAAAGTGCTCAACACGCTGGTGCCATTCGAAAAGGAAGTTCAATCCACCGAGGGTAAATGGCTGCTGCTGCGCATCCTGCCCTATCGCACGGAGGACAACGTCATCAAGGGCGTGGTCATCACCTTCGTGAATATTTCCAGCCTCAAGCTCGCCACCGCGGAGCTGCATAAACTCTCCCACGCCGTGGAACTCAGTCCCTCGATCATTGTCATCGCGGACCCGGCGGGGAACATCGAGTATGTCAATAAAAGTTTTACCTCCAGCACGGGCTACACCCCGGAAGAGGTGCTGGGCAGGAATGCCCGCATCTTCAAGACCGGGCTGACGCCCAATGAGGAGTACAAGGCCCTCTGGGAGGTGGTCAGCGGCGGCGAAACCTGGAGCGGGGTGTTCACCAACAGGAAAAAGAACCTCGAAGTCTACTACGAACACGCCACCATCGTTCCCATCCTGGACGAGAAAGGTCGGATCAAACACCTGCTCAAGGTCGCCGAGGACATCACGGAGCGCAAGAAAGCCCAGGAACTCCTCGAACAGTCCAGGTTGCGGGTGCTCAACATCCTGGAAAGCACCACCGACAGCTATTTCGAACTCGATGGTGAGTGGCGCTTCACCTACGTCAACCAGAAAGCCGAGCAACTCCTGGGCAAGGACCGTCGGCAGCTGCTGGGCAAGCAGATCTGGGACGTGTTCCCCAGGACCGTGCAGAGCGTCTTTTTCAGCACCTTGCACAGGGCCAGGAAAACCGGGGAAAACCAAGTCTTCGACGAAACCATCCCCACCTTCGAGGCTTGGCTCGAATTCCACGTCTTTCCCTCGGAGGACACCACGGCCGTCTATTTTCGGGACGTCACCAGTCGCAAGCAGAACGAGCGGGAACTGCGGGAGCATCGGGAGCATCTGGAAGAGCTGGTGGCACGGCGTACTGAAGAACTCCGGACAGTCACCGAGTACCTGGACTCCCTGGACGTGCTCTTTGTGGGACTGGACAAGGCTGGCACCATCCAGATCCTCAACCGCCGAGGCTGCGAGCTGTTTGGAAAACCGGAAAAGGAGCTTCTCGGCGTCGACTGGTTCGAGATGGCCCTTCCCGCGCACAGCCGTGACGAGCTCCGCGTGGTCTTCAACAGGCTCATGGCCGGCGAGGTGGATCAGCTGGAGCGTTATGATTCGCCTGTCGTGGACAAGGACGGCAAGATGGTGGACATCTCCTGGCACAACAAGTTGGTGCGCGACACCTCCGGCGGCATCCGTGGCACCCTGAGTTCCGGGCGCATCAAGAACAGAACCCCGTAGTCTTCCTTGACTGATTCCGCGAAAAGCATGCACCTGACCTCCAAGCGTTCAGATGTCGGAGGCTTTGTGGTCTGAATTTGGTGTTTGCTAGTCACGCACCGTTGCCTTGATGGTTGCTTGCCCCCGTTTTATGGTAGGGTTTTCTTCCTGGCGGCATGCTGAGCGCATGGCCAATACTCTGATTTCAAAGTGATTTTTCATGGTGGCACTACCATCGAATCTTGGAAGTGGAGCCGCCTTGGGCCGTGCATACCCATATACATATGTGCACAAAATTGACATGGAGGTATATGCCATAAAATCTCATGCCGGGAGTGGAGGAAAAAATGGGTAGCGATATCATACCTCTGATAGCGATTTACGGCCCAGCAGCACTGTTCTTCATCTATTTCGGCTTTGGGGTCAGTCGAGCCCACAAGCACTACAGCAGTGTGACAGACCCAAAAGACAAGCGTACGTATAAGCTCTTCTTGTCGATGCAGTACGCGGTTGGGATGGTCATAGCAGTTCTGCTCATAGTTTTTTACTACGTCGATACGTGTGGCCGCTGCATGATTCAAGGTACCATTGAGCGGGTTCCAGAAGGAAATATTGTGACCCCGCAAGAAGTAAGAAGCGATATCTATATGAATTCGTCTGCGCATACCATGCGTAAAGATCTCAGCTTCAACTGGATCATTAGGAAGCAAAAAGAATTTAGTAGCATAGGTGTTGTCTCTTTTTCGTTGGGCGCCCCTGCTTCAACTCCCGGGCAAGAGATATGCGACATAACTATCGACTATAAAAGGGAATATGAGCGTGGTCTCGTGAAGGTCAATTGGGATAGAAAGAACAAAAAGGCTACATTGATTCACAATAACAAGGAAACAATTCTTGACGTACAGTGTGATGCCGATACGACTACCACCGATCCAATAAATCTCTCGGAAAGATCCTGGAGGAGGCCAACGTCAAGCGCTGGTGGTGGTTCTTTCTTGGTTACCACGGCCTATGCGAAAACGATCAACGAAGAGGAGATCGCGAAAAACGGTGACCTGCTCTTGGATTATAGCCCCGCAATGCGGTTGCAGGCGAAAAGGACGCTCATCGAGCTTGGCGAGAGAGCATTGCCGTGGGCTTTCGGTACGCTTGAAGATACCGGGAAGACAGTTCAACAACGCTTGAGTGCATTGTCTTTGATAATAAACATCATGAACGTACATAAAGATATAGCACTCTCAAAGGAGCAATTGGAAGTACTTGTAAGTGTTGCTGCTGGTACTGTGACAGATCTTCATGTCGGCTCAATGTACTTATTGAAAAACAACATGTCGAGCTTAAATCTCGATGTACTTCAGTATGTTTCATCAATTCTTGATCAGGCATTGGAGACCGATGACAGAGTGTTGATTGCCTCATACGCTTGGATCAAGGCTGAGCTTCTTTATAAATTGGGCGTAATTTCCAAGGACAAATATGGCGATACTTCACTTCAGGACACAAAACCGATAGACGATGCAATAGCATATTTCGAGTCTGCATGGGACTTGCGCAAGCACGCATACAACAACGACGCTCGGTTTCTCATAGCTCTTTGGGGATGGGGCAACGCGTTGCATGATCTGGCTTGGATGAAAAGGCTTCCCTTGAACGACAAGGATCCAAACACCAGATTCGAGCCAAAAAAGAACAGGAAATTGGACAACAAGCTCATCGACAATGCCGTGAATAAGTTCAAGGAGTTCGTTGCGGCATACGAACAGTCGAGGAACAAGGAGAGTTATCTGTATGGAACTCACCTCGACAAGGCAAAACGGTACATTACAGATCCCGACTGGAGGCACTTGCGGGGGGACTAGTTCCGACTGCCCAACGCCGGGGCATGACTCGGGAATTCCGTGCCGGGGAGCGCGCCATGGCCAGATGCCGCCTCAATACGGCGTGAACCTGAAGTCCAGGTTTTCCCACTCCTCCTCGCTCCACTGGATATTCCAGGACGTGATCTTGGTCTGGCGCGCGACTTCCGTGGCCTTGTCCATGAAGTCCTGGCTTTTCTTTTTGTCCCCCTTGTCCGCGTACTCCAGGGACAGGGCTACGTAGCCCTCGATGACGTTCCTCTGCACGTGCGCGGCCGCGTCGAGCGCGCCGAGGGCCACCAGTTTGTCGGCCTTTTCCAGGGCGCAGTTCTGGTTGGGTTCGGTGTATTCCTCGCGTTGCAGATGCGCCTCCGCCGCTGTGTAGAGCACCACCGCCCGTGCGTGCCGCTCCTCGTCGAGCAGGGCAGGGAACCCGGCCTCCAAAAGCCGGACCCCGGTCCTGCCCGAGGGCAGTGTCACGGTCACGGGGCCGTAGAACGCCCTGCCCTCGGACTCGTCAATGGTCATGCTTCCCTGGTACACGCTGCCGTCGGCAAAGGTGAAGGTCCCGGTGGCAACGCTACGGTACTCGTCGGGCAGTTCCCGGACCTCCCCCACGAAGCGCGAACCGTCCGGGAAGGTCTTATCCAGCGTGCCCAAAGGGTAGAGCGGCTCCCAACGGTCGCTGAGAACACAGTCCGCCGGTGCCTGGCCGTGGCTGAAAGCGCCTCGGCAGATCAACTGGTTGGGCGCGTATTTCCAGTGCTCCAGGACCACGGGGCTTTGGTACAGGGCGCCTTGTCCGTGCCGCTCCCTGCCGCTCCACTCCCCCTTGTAGACCAGCTTGTCCGGGCTCGACCAGCTGTCCTTGAGCACGTCGTTCTCGAAGACGCCCACCAGGACCTCGAGGTCGTACAGGTAGGGATCGTCCGCACCTTCGCGCTCCGTGGGGATGAAATGAAGCAACCCATGTTTTTTGCCCTGTACGAAGGTGCCCACGTAAAATGCGTTGTTCGGAAAGGTCTGGATACCTTCCCCGTGGAACAGGCCGGCCTGGAACCCTCCGGTATAGCGCATGCCGTCGACGGTCTGCAGCGTCCCCTGCCCCTCGTAAAGGTCGTCCACGAACCCGCCCGCGTAGTAGTCTCCCTCGGTGCCGCGGCATATGCCGACGCCGTGGCGTTTGTTCCGAACGTACCCGCCGTCGTAATACGAGCCGTCCGGATACTGGGAAGCACCTCTGCCATGACGCAGCCCGTCCTGAATTTCCCCCTGGTACACGGCGCCGTCAGCGGTGGTGATGATCGCGCTCCAGGAAATGCCGGGCGTCGCGGCCAAGATGACGACTAGTAATACTCTCAGTGCATTGTGCATGGTATTCACCTCATTGCCGTATCGGCGTGGATAGTCCGCGCGTGGGGCCTGATCAGTCGACGCAGGGAGCAGCTTCCCTGCGGATAAACCGCCAGTTCAAGAGCTACTCCCTGCGCCATGGAAAACGGGGCCGACAGCGTTTCCGCCCCCAGTGGGGTGTTGTCCACGGGACACTCGACAACGGCTGTATCCAGCCAGCTGTCCAGGGGGTGCTCCGCTTCGTACAGCAGCAGTTCCGCCTCTTGCGGCGGCACTTGGTGGGATGCGTATACGGCGGCGATGTAGCTGGTGGTCCCATCCTGGGGCAGGGGCGAGTAGTATTGTGAATTCCGGTTGGCCAGCACGCTGGGCAACGCGCCGTAGCGTCTGGCCTGGAGCACGCCCTGGATGTAATGGCAGGCCAGGGAGTCCAGATGGCCGGGCTGGGTGAGCCTGAACACGTCGCTGGGCTCGCCGTTGTACAGCAGGTGCAGGGTTTGCCGGTCCCTGACGCGGGCTTGCCGCAGTGGGAGGTAGTGGGAGAAGTCGGTGCTCTGCACCACCAGGGTGCGCTGATCGAGAAACGGCTCCAACTGGGCGACGAAGGCGTCGCACTGCTCCTGGGTGGTAGTGATGTTTACGGCCACGGCCACGACCTTGGCCTCCGGAAACCAATGGGCGATGAAGGGCAGCAGGGCGCGGACCCCGTGCTCTCGCACAAAGAGCGAGGAGCGGGCGCAGAGCCCGCCGGCGAGCAGTGCGGCGACCGTTTCCTTGTCGCTTTTCACCGGGCCGAGCACCGTGCGGAAGTCCCTGTCCGTGACCGAAAACAACGCGCTGCCCAGAGAGAAGTGGTCGGGCGACAGGAGGATCACCCGGTGGTAGTCGTTGCTCCGTGCCAGGGTGGAAAAAGTGGCGGCGATAATGTCCGCGGCAAGGAGGTGATGCGGGACGATGACGCCGGAAACCGCGAGCCCTTCCGGAAGCCCCCATGGGGGCGCCTGTTCCATGGCTTGCCGAAACATCCCCGCTCCCTGGTAGAACATCGGAAGAGGGGCGTCGGTGGCGGTTCCCTCCGCGCGAAGCACGGTAGGGGGGCAACAGAGCAGGGCCAGGGCGAGGAGCAGGCGCACGGATTCTCCGGGGTTAGGGCACCAGCAGGGGAGCGTACCAGAAATTCTTTTTCGGCAGGATGTCGGGCGATTCGTACACCTTCCACTGCCAGTCCTTTTTTGTGAACCGCTGCCCACCATGGGGGGCGAGGAACTCGAAGTGGTTGTAGGCCAACCCGATGGCCAAGCGAGGCAGGTTTTCGTTCCCCAGCAGCGCGAGCATGACATGGGGCTTGCCCGTGGCCTCGTAAACGATCCAGGTTCCACCCGCCTGCTCCGAGACTATGGTGGCGATATCCGAAATCACTGGGGAGCGCCTGTCCTCGATGGTGGGGGTCTGGGTCGGATCAAAGGGGCTGGCCATGTACCCGAAATTGTCCACCCGGATGCGTTCGTACTCGGATTCCAGGATCGGCGCACCGGTGAGTTCCTTCTCGGCCACCGAGGCAAAGAAGGTCATGGTGCCGATGAACTGCTCCAGCCTCCACTGCGGCCAGTTCTCGAGCTGGTCGAAGCCCATGTTCGTGAAGCCCGTGCGGGCATAGTCGAGCACGCGCAGGAAAGCGTACCAGAAATGGAGGTTGGGGGTCACGAAACCCCGGGGTACCGGCGGTTGCGCCGGGGGGCCGGCGTCGCCCTTCTCCACCATCAGTTGCTTCTGATAGAGCTGAAAGGCGTGCTTGTACTCAGTGTAGGAGCCGAGAAAGGTTTGGATTTGCTTCAGGGGGTAGGCCTGGCTTTGCATGTACAGGGGGTGCCCCTCGCCGTGGGTGCCGGTGAGTGTGCTCAGGATATGGAGCCAAGCGTTGCCCAGGGAAGCGAAGTGCTGCTCGTCCGGGATCCCGGCCAGATGTTGGCGCAGGCCGTCCATGACCGTGTGGAAATCGGCGAGCTGCTCCTGGGTCTGGATATTGTCTTGCAGGGAGAGCACGAAGGTGTCGCAGAGCGTGAGGGCTGTGTCGTCGCCGTAGACCGCCGGAAGGAACAGGGCCGAGGGCATGCGCGGCAGCATTCGGCCGCTGTCCGGCCCCTTGGTCAGTTCCCCGAGCATCCAGCCGTCCAGGTTGAAGCGCTGACCGAAGATGCGGAAGGACATGCTCTTTTCCCGCAGCCTGGACTCCCCGGCATTGAAGGGATCGAATTCGAGGACCACCTCGGAGAGGATCCGCGGCGCGGGGAGGTCTGCCCCGGCCTTGTTCACGAGCCGCCGGAGCGCGGCCTGATCGTCGAGCATATCCCTGGCTGCCGGGACAGAGCCCGTCGCCTGCTCCAGGAATGCGACAAACTCAGGGGCGGAGATGTCATCCGGCTGTCCAGCGTAGAAGGCGGTGACAGCCATGATTCTGCTCCAGTCCGTGCTCAGGGCATCGTTGCCCACGATCAGGCCGGCGACGAGAATGGCGTCGGCCATGCCCTGCTCCTGGTTCAGGGCGTAAGCCTGCCTGCCCAGAAAGGTCATGCAGCGGAAATAGGCGCGCAGCAGACCGGACTGGGTGTAATGACCGCGCGGCGTGTACATGGTGTAGTCGTGGAAGGCCCTGCCCGTCTCGTAGCGGCCAAAGAGAGGTGAAGGTTCCATGGTCTCGGCGGCGAGGACCAGCCGCACCTCCTGCTCCACTTCCTGGGCCAGTTCCTCGGGCAGGGCCTTGCTGCGCTCCCTGGCCAGGATCAAGGCCTGCTCCAGGCTGTCGTCGTCGTTGTTGGCCATCAGGACCCAGGCCGCGGTCAGCTGCGCCAGCACGACGTTCCAACGTTCGCGCTGTTCCGGCGTGGCGGACTGGCGCTGGGCCATGGCCGTGTCCAGCATGGTTTCGAGGAAGCGCAGCAGGGAGGGGGCCAGGGCCTGGGTCTCTATATATTGGAGGGAGTTCTGAACAAAGCGGAAAAAGGCGTGTAGCACGATGTCCGGAGTCACCAGCTTGGTGTTGTGGGGCCAGCGCACCTCCATGAAGCCGCCGCCAAGGCTTTCATAGGCCACGAGCATGTCGTCGGGGGTGTCCGCGGAGGTGGACTCGCCGGGAACGTTGGAAAAGAATCCGCGCAACGAGGTGTCGTCCACCGGCAGGAGCAGGAATCTGTTGGCGTCGAGGAAGGCTTCCTGGGCCGGACTGAGTTCGATCTCGTAGTGGGCGAGCAGGGAGCGGTAGTTGTAGGCCTGGGCAGGGGGGAAGGGCTCCTCCCGCATGCCGGGCTTGATGGTGACAGGGCGCGACGGCGGCAGGGGAGCCATGAGTCCGCCGACTTCGCCATGCGCCGTGGCCCATACATGGCGCGGCAGTCCCATTCCCCCGGCCAGCAGAACCAGCGTGCAGAACAGTGCCGCGTACCTGAGAATGTTCCGCAACATGATCTCCCCACTCCTTGTTTTGTGCGTGGAATACGTCCAGGAATCGCTTCTTCCAGATTTGGTCCTAACAGGCAAGCAATGGCGCGGGATTGTCGATTCAGGGGGATACTACGTCAAGAGAGGCATCGCGTCCACCGAAGAGGATGTTCATGCCGTGACTTCTCGGCATTCCTCGCGGTGCTTAGTCCGATCTGTTGTAACAGGTCAGGATGACGAACTAATTTTTTTACAATTCAGGGCTTTGCACCGGGAGGGCAATGATATATACTCCTTTTTCCAAAGGCGGCTGTGCTCTTCCGTCCACATCTTGCGGAAAGTCATTACCAGTCTTCGGATAACACTGTAAATCCAGGAACGACTGGAGTTAATGAGTCATTTTCGCAACCTCCCCATCACGTGAATCCCCAGGACAGAGGTAGACCGAACCAGGCGTCCTCCCACGGGCGGAAGTTCGGAACCGCCTGTTTTCGGCATCCTCTCGCCCTTTCATGATTCAAGGGAAACATTGTGCGGAGCGCGGGGCGAAAAGGTGTCGGCAGAACGACATGCATCAATAGTGAGGATTTGACCACCGTGCCATTACCATCTCTCAACATCGGCAGTCTGCGTGCACGCCTCCCCATAATCCAGGGGGGCATGGGCGTGGGTGTCTCGCTTTCCGGCTTGGCGTCCGCCGTGGCCGAACAGGGCGGCATCGGCGTCACTGCCACTGCGGCCATTGGTTTCAGGGAGCCGGACTTCAAGACCAACTACATCGAGGCCAACATCAGGGCGCTTCGTCGAGAAATCCGCAAGGCCAGGGACCTGACCAAGGGAATTCTGGGTGTGAACGTCATGGTCGCCATGAGCAATTACGCTGAAATTGTCAGGACTGCCGTGGAAGAGGGCATCGACATCATCTTTTCCGGTGCCGGCCTGCCTCTCTCCTTGCCGAAATTCGTCAAGGACGCCGAGACCAAGCTCGCGCCCATCGTTTCCTCGGCCCGTGCCGCGGGTGTCATCTGCAAGAATTGGCTGCAGAAACACGGCTGCCTGCCCGACGCCTTTGTGGTCGAAGGCCCCATGGCCGGAGGGCATTTGGGCTTCAGCAAGGAGCAGATCTACGATCCCGAGTATCGCCTGGAGCACCTGTTGCCCAAGGTCATCGAGGCGGTGCGCCCCTATGCCGTCGAGGCCCAACGCCCCATTCCCGTCATCGGCGCCGGCGGGGTATTCACTGGCGCGGACATCCGCAAATACCTGGACATGGGCGCCGCCGGGGTCCAGATGGGTACCCGCTTTGTGGCCACCCACGAGTGCGACGCTTCCCTGGCCTTCAAGCAGGCTTATGTGGATGCCGAGGAAAAGGACGTGACCATAGTCCAGAGTCCGGTGGGCATGCCCGGCCGGGCGCTCAGGAACTTCTTTGTCAGGGATGTGGAACTCGGTGAGAAGAAACCGTTCACATGCCCCTACCATTGCATCAAGACCTGCGACTACAAGAAGAGCCCCTATTGCATCGCTCTTGCGCTGATCAACGCGCACAAGGGCGCCCTTTCCAGGGGGTTGGCCTTTGCCGGCCAGAACGTGTATCGGGTCAAGTCCATCGTATCGGTCAAGGAACTCATCGACTCGCTGATAGCGGAGTATGAAGCCACCTTCAGGACACCTGCCATACAAACGGCAGAGGCCACGGTCTGAGCGGGAAGCGCTGATTCGAGCCGCCATTTTCCCACCGTGAAAACGCCCCGGTCTCCTTCAGGAAACCGGGGCGTTTTCATGGTGGGGATACGGAGCAATCAGGCTTGGCGGCCGGATGTTCTGCCGGGTCTGTACCCGCCGTTTCCACGTCCCTGCCGGGCGGGGCGGGGCTGGAATGCCTTTGCCGGCTCCCTGAAGGAAGGGGTCTCGGATTTGTAGTCAAAGCCGTCGAGGGTAAGGTGTTCGATGGGGTGTCCCAGGGTGCGCTCGATGTCCCGCACCTGCCGCAGATCCTGGCGCGTTACCAAGGTCGCGGCGACACCGGTGCGTTCGGCGCGGCCCGTGCGGCCGATGCGGTGCGTGTAGGCCTCGGCCGTGTCCGGCACGTCGTAGTTGATGACGTGGCTGATGGCCTTGCAGTCGATACCTCGGGCAGCGATATCCGTGGCCACCATGATGCGGTACTTGCCGCTCTTGAAACCGGACAGGGCCTCTTGCCGACGGGTCTGGGAGAGATTGCCCTGCAGGGAGGTGGCGGCCCAGCCTTTGTTGCAGAGTTTCTGGGCCAGGGACTTGGCGCGGTGCTTGGTGCGCGTGAACACGAGCACGTTGCCGGTGTCGTTTTTCTCCAGCATGGCCAGCAACAGGGCCGGTTTCATGCTGTCATCCACATGGTAGAGCGCATGGGACACGCCCGCGGCGGGCCTGGTGTTGTCGATCTGCACCACTTCGGGGTCGGTCATCAGCTTTTCAGCCAGTACGCGGATTTCCTTGGGCATGGTGGCCGAGAACAGCAGGGTCTGGAGCCGTTCGGGCAGCCGGGCCATGATCTTCTCGATGTCCGGCATGAAGCCCATGTCCAGCATGCGGTCGGCCTCGTCCAGAACCAAGGTGTTCACGTGAGACAGGTCGGCCTGACGTTGGTTCAGGAGGTCCAGCAGCCGGCCGGGGCAGGCCACGCAGATGGAAGCACGGCGCAGGGCCTTGACCTGGGGGAACTGGCCCACGCCCCCGATGACAGGGGCGCTGCGAAAGCCGGTCTTGCGGCCCAGGGAAGCGAATTCCTGATGGATCTGCATCGCCAGCTCGCGGGTGGGGGCCAGGACAAGGGTGTGTACGGGGCCGCTCTTCTTGGCGTGGGAGCGGATCAACCCCTGCAGGACGGGCAGTACGAAGGCGGCTGTCTTGCCTGTGCCGGTCTGGGCCAGGCCGATGACGTCGTGGCCGGCGAGCACGGTCGGAATGACCCGCTCCTGAATGGGGGTGGGGACGCTGTAGCCCGCGTCACGGACGCCGGCCATGATTTGCGCGTCGAGCGCAAAATCCGAAAAATTCACAAGATACTCCAATGTTGAGGAAAAAAGACGCAGCCGGCGTGACAAAAGGCTGCGTGCCGCGCATGGCGGTGGTGTCGGTCGGACTCTGAAGACGAGAATCAATCGTGCTGGCCTGGAATTCGGCCGAAGGGCGTCGAGAAGGGCTCGTATCCAATCACGCTGAGCAGTTATCTTTTACGCACTCTTCCAGGGAAGTAAAGGGGTAAAGAGCGTTTTTTTTACTTTTTGGACACGCGGGCTTGGTGCGGGCCGCAGTATGAGCCGTATGTTCCTCTTCAGGCATAGGGTGCGGCAGGCTTGCCATCCTCGAGGTAGGGGTTGAAATAGCCAAAGGAGAGCGTGGGAAATTCCCTGCTGAAGCGTTTGCGGAAATGGGCCAGCCCCATTGCCGGGCCGTGTTCGAACGGCGAGGCAAGCTCCAGGTAGCGCTCCGGGTCGAGGTTGAGGTTGCGCAACTGGATGAAGTCCACCCCGCAGGTGGCCACCAAGTCGGCCAGGGCCGTGAATTCCTCCTCGCTGTCCGTGAGGCCGGGAAAGTAGAGCAGATTGAGGGAAACGAAGATGCCATTGGCCTTGGCGGTGCCGATGGTTTGACGGACGTCCTCGAAGCTGTAGCTCTTGGGGCGGTAATAGGCCTGGTACACCGGTTCGCGGGCGCTGTTCAGGCTCACGCGCATGGAGTTCAGCCCGGCTGCCGCCAGGTCCGGGAGCACGTGGTGCAGGCTGCCGTTGGTATTCACGTTCACCACTCCCCGCCCGCCCTTGGCGCGGAAAAGGCGTATGGCAGCAGCGATGGTCTCGGCCTCGGTGAGCGGCTCGCCTTCGCACCCCTGTCCGAAGGAGAACACGGGGCGTGGTTCGTTGGCGCCGTGATGGAGCATGATCTCTGAGATTTCTTCTGGAGTGGGGCGGAAACCGATGCGCTTCTGGGTGGCGGGAAAGCCCGAGTCCTCGGATTGCAGGGAGATGCAGCCCACGCATGCGGCGTTGCAGGCCCTGGCCGTGGGCAAGGGGGCCTCGAAACGCCCCAGGCAGAGATTGCGCGCGGCAGGGCAGCAGTTGCCCAGGGCGCAATGTGTCAGATGCTTGACCAGCCTGTTGTGGGGGAACAGGGATTGTAGCCTGAATGCCCCCTTCTCGATCTGCTTGTGGGGGATGGAGCTGAACACCTGGCGTTTGTCCTGGTCCACGCGTTGGGCCGCGATCCAGAAACGCCCCCCTGCGTATCCCACGGCGCCGTAGGCGAACAAAGGAAGCACGGGGGTCGGCTGGGAAGGGGCTTGCTCCCGCAGGTAGGCTGCGGTGCCGGCCAGGGTGTGTCCTGGAGAGGCAAAGGCGGCCACGGCGAACTCCTCCAGGGCTTCGGCCTCGCCGCTGTTGGGATCGAGACCGACAGCGTGGCGTCCGGGAAGCAGGAACAACTCGCTTTCCTCGGGCAGGGGGATGAGTTCATCTGGACGGGGCAAGGCGTACTCATGGCCACGTCTGCACAGCATGAGCAATGAAGGATGATCGTAGATGTTCCCCTGGGCGTCGGCGAACACTAATTTGGGTTTCAATTTGGACTTGGACATATCTTTGCTTTCTTCCCCGGCGTATGCTATCGTTTTCATATAACTGTGGCGTATTATTGTCGCCAAGACCTCCATCGTAGCGGAATTCAAGCGGGGAAGAAATGGAAATATTGGGGTCTTTCGTGCAAGGGGACACGGCCATCCTGGTGTTCATCCTGATCTGCTTTGTCGCGTTCATGGTGATGTTCTACAGGGTGACGCGCGGATTGGACGCGGTCTCCAGGGCACTGGACAGTCAGCGTGACGAGGAAATGAAGGTCATCGCCATCCAGGTGCGAGAAAACTTGGCCCTGCTCGTGCGATACCAGAGGGAGGCGAACAAGGCCCTGGAAGCCCTGACAGCCGCGGGTACCGAGCACCTTCCCCAGGACGTGGAACCTGGATCCGCCCCCATACGGAAGCGCGAGGAAATAGCCGCTCCGAAACCGCTTGACCGGGCCGAGCCGAAACGGGCGGTTGTGGCCGCGGCCGCGGGCCTGGCTGCCGGCGCCGTTGCCGGGGTGGCCATGGCGGAGTTGTCCGACAAGGCGGTGATCGAGGAAGAACCCGAAGCGGATGTTTCCTTTGATCTCGACCAGGGACCGGAAGCATCGGAACCAATTTCCCGGATGGCCGGGGAGCCTTTGGGAGATTTCCAGATCAGGGTGGACCCGAGCGAGGCCATGGCCCCGAAAGAGGCTCCCGCGGTCGCCCTCCATGAAGTCGAAGAGGAAGCACAGTCCTTTATTTCCCTGGATGATGTTGCTGAGGGCGATGAACTCGACGTCGCCGACCTGATGGACATCGAGGACACCTTTGGGGCTCCGGAGGTTTCGGAGATAGCCGACACACGGCCGCACGAGGTCCAACAAGCCGAGACCGGGGACAGTGGGGACGCGGATCTGCTGCTCTTGGACGAGCAACTGGACGACTCCGTCGACTTCTTCCGGCAGCAACCACAAGTGCGTGCGGACGAGGCGCTGGCGAGGGAAGACGAAATCGATCTGGGGCTGGAAGAGCTGGCTGAGCCGGTGGTCTCCGCGCCGGTTGCCGGGAGGGACCGGGACGAGGACTTGGTTTTCAGCGACTCCTTGGGTCTGGTGCCCGATCTGGAGGACATCCCGGATGAGACTGGGCCCGAGGAGGAGCGTCAGGCTTTTTCTTTCGGCCACGAGGAGGTGGATGTCTTGGCCGGGCCTTTGGAACCGGCAGTCTCGTCCATGGACGAGACCATGCTCGAGGCATTGGATATGGAGGAGGTGGGCCTGCCCGAGGAGGACATTGTGCTCCTCGATGCCGATGCCGCCGAGGAGGACGATTCCATTCTCCTGGGTGAGGACGATATTCACCATGAGATCACGATACAACCGGATGATGAATCCGACATCACCATCGATCACCTGGATCCGAACAGACCCAGCGAGTTCTCCTTGGAGCAGGAAACGGAGGTTGAAACGGTTGACGAGCAGGAAGAGCCAGGCGAGCAGCATATCGATTTCGGACCTGACGACGATGATCATGACCTGGACTTGCTCATCGAGAATTTGGTGGATGTCCATGAGGTGGATTCCCAGCCCGATGACGACATGCCCGCCCTTGAGACGGAGCTGGTGCTCGATGACGAGGAGGAAGAGCCGGAAACAGTTCTGGACATCCCCATGGTCCAGGATATGACAAGGCCCGAGGCTCCGAAAGTGATCTCCATGGAGGACGAGGAGGATGACCTGGGGCAGACGCTTTCCATGGAGGACTTCGAAGCCATCCTCGAAGAAAGTGCCGGTGGGAAGGGCCAGGCGGTGTCTGAAACCCAAATCGCGGACGAAGACCTCCTCGTTATCACGGAGGACGAAGACGACTTCGAGCTGGAAGGCGTGGATTTCGGAGGAGGTGCGGCGGATCGCGGCAGATACGACGAACCCGTGCTCGACGAAACAGTGCCGGATCTTTCGGTTTCGGAGTTCAGCCCTCTGAAAGTGAAGGGAGTAGACGAGGTTGGCAAGCAGGAAGACGCCGACGAGGAATCCTTTGATCTAGGGGATTTGGACCTGCTTTTGGAAGACAGTGAAGTGCAACCCCTGCCAGCCCGGAAGTCCATGCCAGAACAGCGCGCTGAAAGACCTCCCTTGCAGTTTTCAACCGAGGACATGGAGCTGGATTTCGACTACTCGCCCGAGCCCCCTGTCAAGGCCGGGGCCGCTTCCCCCAAGGCCAGGGATTTGCAACAGACAGCGGAAGACGAGGATGACTTCATCGACTTCATCATCGACGACGATGAGGAAGAGCGTAGATAACGGAAAGGATTGTGCTCCTCGCGAGGGCCGCGGCCGATGCAGGGCCTTTCCGTGGGCACCGGGTATAGACACGTGCCGGACTGGGCCAGACACCAGCCTCGGGGCTTTCGGCATCCATTCCGGAGACAAAGGGTGGCAGGCGTGCCTTGGTGCGACCAGGGCGGGGGGGCAATGTGGCACGAGTTCCCGGTCGAGGGTGACATGCTGCTCTGGTGGGGCGGATATGTGCGATGCAGCGCACTGTGCTCGTTCAGTGACGGGCGGTTCGAACGTCACCCTGTCTGTCTGGATTGTTTTTTTCAAGACACTCCCACCAGTATGCGTCCCGTCGAGCCTGTGGGCTTGGAGCCCGTGTTTGAGACCATGATCGCGCCCACGGAACGATCGGCCGTTATTTCTTGCAAGACTCCCCAAACAGGCTTCATGTCAAGGTGCGGCTACAATACAGGACCTGTTTAGAATGCAGCTCTGTACGACTCTATGGAGTAGTTTTGATGTAGTAAAGCAATGATCGCATGAGCAATGCTCCATCGTCTGATTGATTCAGTCTACAACGTCTCATGATATAAGGCCATTTTGATGCTCGCGTTGCAAAGTCTTCTTGGATTTTTCGTTCTTCTTGTGCTCGCCTGGCTCTTTAGCGAAAATAAAAGAACCATAGAATGGCGTATCGTTACCAGCGGCATCCTGTTGCAGTTCGCTCTTGGCCTGTTGTTGTTGAAAATACCGGCGGTCAAGCAGGTTTTTCTGGGCCTGAACACCGTCGTCACGGGGATCGAGCAGGCCACCATGGCCGGAACGACCTTTGTTTTCGGATATCTCGGTGGCGCGAGTCTCCCCTTTGAAGAGCCCTATCCAGGTGCCGCCTACGTCCTGGCCTTTCGAGGACTACCGATTCTGCTGGTGATGAGCGCCATCAGCGCGGTGTTGTTCCACCTGCGTATCTTGCCTTTGGTGGTCAAGATGTTCACCGCCCTGCTCAAGCGTGCCATGCGTATCGGCGGAGCCTTGGGTGTGGGCGCGTCCGTGAACGTCTTCGTGGGTATGGTCGAGGCCCCGCTCTTTGTCCGCCCCTATCTGGGGGAGATGACCCGCAGTGAGTTGTTCGCCTTGATGGTCTCGGGCATGGCTACCGTGGCCGGCACCATGATGGTGCTCTATGCCAGCATTCTGAATCCGGTGGTTCCAGGCGCCCTGGGACAAATCCTTACGGCATCGGTGATCAGCGTACCCGCGGCCATCCTGGTCGCGCGGCTGATGGTTCCTGAGGATCGGGAGCCCACGGCCGGGGAGATCACCCCTCCTCAGGAAACCATCGGGATCATGGATGCGGTGACCAAGGGAACCCTGCAGGGCATCGAGCTGCTCATTCCCGTCGTGGCCATGCTGGTGGTGTTGGTAGCCCTGGTGGCCCTGGTGAACAGCATCCTCGGCCTGTTTCCCGAAGTGGCGGGGGCGCCCCTTTCGCTGCAGCGCATTCTCGGCTTGGTCATGGCCCCCGTTGTCTGGCTCATGGGTGTTCCTTGGCAGGAGGCCCAGACCGCGGGCATGCTCATGGGCACCAAGACCATCCTCAATGAGTTCATCGCCTATGTCGATTTTGCCGAGCTTTCGCCTACAGCGCTTTCCGAGCGCAGCCGACTGATCATGACCTACGCCATGTGCGGATTCGCCAACTTCGGCAGCCTGGGCATACTCCTCGGCGGGCTCGGGGCCATGGCGCCGCAACGGCGGAACGAGATCGTGGGGTTGGGTCTGCGCTCCATCGTGGGGGGCACGTTGGCCACCTGCATGACCGGGGCGATCGTCGGAGTACTGTATTGATGCGAATGTCGCGATGCTTGTTGCCCTTGGCGTGCCTCGTTCTCGTGCTGCATCAATGGGGGTGCGCCGTCAAGCAGCCGGGGCTGACCGAGCGCCTCTCCCCGGAGGCCGCATTGCGATCCATGCCCAGTTCATCTCAGGGATTACGCTCCTGGCGCGATCTGGAACCGTCCATCCTGGAGAGCCTGGTCTATGTGCGCAAGAAAAATCCCGGAGAGCCGGCCATTGTCCATACCGAGTTTACCACCCAGGGAGAGGTGACCTGGGAGCGGTTGGAGCGCGGCCTGACACTGCTGGTGGAGTTGCTCCCCAAACTGGACGCCACGCCCGAACTCCTGCTGGAGCATTTCGTCTGGGTACCCGTGCGGCCGGATGTCCTGCTCACTGGGTATTACGAGCCCTTCTTGGAGGCCTCGTTGATACCGCACCCGGATTACCCCCATGCCATCTATGCCCCACCCCCTGGTCTGGAGAAGGGGGTGCCGCACCACAGCAGGGCCGAGATCGATTTCCAGGGAGCCCTGGCCGGCCAGGGCCTGGAGATCGCCTGGGCCAAGGATCTGGTGGACGTCTATTTCCTGCACGTTCAGGGATCGGGTCGTTTGGTCCTGCCGGATGGAGAGGTCAAACATGTTCTCTATGCGGGCACGAACCAACATGAGTACGTGGGTCTGGGCAGGGCGCTCATCGACCGAGGCCATGCGACCAAGGAGGAGATGAGCATGCAGAAGATTCGCGAGATTCTGGCCGCTTACCCGGAGAAGCGGGTGGAATTGCTGTCCTTGAATCCCAAGTACATCTTCTTCAAAATCTCCGATGCTGGGCCTTTCGGTGCCTCCGGCGCGGTTCTCACACCCATGGTCAGCGTGGCGGTCGATCGTGGACACCTGCCCCTGGGCGCGATTATGGCCGTGCGGGGCGATCTGCCCGACGGCAGTTTGTTCAGCGGCCTGACCCTGGCCCAGGATACCGGGACCATGCGGCGCAACCATCTCGATCTGTTCTGCGGCGCGGGCGAGAAAGCCGCTGCATTGGCCGGGAAGATGCGCGGCCGTGCCGCTGCCTGGCTGCTGTTGCCCCGGCGGTGATGATCCACGGAGTGGAAATCGCGAGGTGAGGGCCCTGCGTGAGTGCTCCTCACGCAGCCCCGCTCATGACGCTCCTGTGGCGTTCCAAAGCAGCTGCATGCGCTCGGCGAGTTCCCGCATCATGTCGCGGCGAATTTTCCGGAGCCTTTGCACCAGGTCCGTGGCGTGGCGTTGCAGCTCCTCTTCACCTGCGTCGTTGTCCACCACCAAGTAGCAGGCGGCGAGCTTTTTATCCTCCCCCCACTGCCAGGACTCGAACGCGGCCAGAGTCCGGTCGTCCCAACCGCGGCTCTCGTGCAGTCGTTGCAGACGTAATGCACGGGGGCAACGCACGCCCACCACCACGTCGGCCATTTCGCGCCACCGTGCCCCGGCCTCTAAAAAAAGGGGTACTTCGGCCACTGCCAGACGGCGGTCGGCATGGGTCTGCCAGAAGGTCTCGAGGCGGTGTCTGACCATGGGGTGCAGGGCCGCGTTGATCTCCCGGCGCACGGCGTCGTCGGCGCACATGGCCTGGAACAGGGCCTTGCGGTCAACGGCGCGCTGCTCCAGGGATGCACCCCCGGCCTGGAGATACACCTCGCCGAAACGGGATTTCACGAAATGCCAGCCGTCCTCGCCTGGTTCGTAGAGTCGGGCCACAACGGCGTCGGCGCTGAACAAGGGCGCTCCGGCAGCTTCCAAAAGGCGCGCCAAGGTCGATTTGCCGCAGCCGGGCATGCCGACGACCACCACCCGCTGCACCTTGCGCGAAAGGCAGAGGGCCAGGCCCAGGAAGTCTTTGGGCGGGGGGCGTTGGAAGTGCAACCGCTCCCGGCTTTCCGGATGTTCGAAGCCCAGGCGCCAGGCGTGCAGCATCTGCCGGGGGGCGAGTTTGCGGCACGAGGAGGGGGCGGTAAACGCCCCTCCATAGAGCTGGTCACCCAGGATGGGGTGTCCCAGGTGGCTCAGGTGCACGCGGATCTGGTGGGTTCTGCCGGTGTGGATGCGCACGGCAAGGAGGCTGAATCGTCCCCGGGGGTCCCGATGCAGCACGCGGTAGTCGCTACGGGCCGGCTTGCCCCCTTTGGGGAGCACGGCCATCTTGACCTTGTGCAGGGGGTGGCGTCCCAGGGGGAGGTCGATGACGCCCTCGAGACGGGGCGGGATCCCAACCACCAGTGCCAGGTATTCCTTGTCAACCGCGCGCCGGGCAAAGGCCTGGGCGAGTTCCTGGCGGGTCTGCTCGTCCAGGGCCACCAGCAGCAGGCCGCTGGTGTCCTTGTCGATGCGGTGGACGATGCCCGGCCGCAGTCCCTGCATACGGGCGAGTTCGGGAAAACCGTGCAGCAGCCGGTGCACCAGGGTGCCGGCCGGCAGCCCCGGCGCGGGGTGCACCGTGAGTCCAGCGGGCTTGTTCAGCACCAGGAGACGGCGATCCTGGTAAAGGATGTCCAGGGCACCGGACTCCGGGGTCAGGGGCGTGGCCGCAAGCTCGCAACGCAGCTCCAGGACTTCTTTGCCGGACAGCCTGGTGTTGGGCTTGCGGCAGATACTGCCGTCAAGCAGGAGGTTGCCGGCCTTGATCCAGGATTTGACCTTTTCCCGTGAGATCCCCTGTCCTTCCAGTTTCGCTGCAAGAAAGGCGTCCAGCCGGAGGCCCGCGGCCAAGTGGTCGGTCTCTGCACGCCAGCAAGCGACCTGATGGGTTGCGCTGGCTGCCGCGGTCTCGGGATGTTGGGCGGAGGGGGGCATGGCCTGCTCTGGGCTTACGGTCTGGTTTGAGGGCGGAGAAGGTTTTCCTTGCTCCTGCTCCATGGGGTCCGTAAAATTCGCACTCCGTTGTAACCTCTTGACGTGCGGGCGGCAAGACGGCCCGGGACCCCCAAGGGAGGCGTGGCGTGGCACATGCGATGACCGGTCTGGTGTTGACCAAGAACGGTGAAAAATGGCTAGGGCGGTGTCTGCAATCACTGCGGATGTGCGACCATCTACTGGTGGTGGATTCCGAGAGCACCGACGCTACTCGTGAAATCGCGGAGGCAAACGGCGCGCGGGTCCTGGTGCGCCCCTGGGAGGGGCCCCTGCCGCAGTTCAGATATGCCCTTGAGCAGGTCGGTACTGACTGGGTCGTGAGCCTGGACCAGGACGAGTGGCTGAGCCACGAGCTGCGGGCGGACATCGAGGCTCTGCTGGCCGAGCCAGGGCGTCTCGCTGACACGGCCGGCTTGCTCTGCAACCGCCGCTCCTTTTATTACGACAGGTACCTGCGTCACAGCGGCTGGTATCCGGATCGGCTGCTGCGGGTTTTCCACAAGGGGCGCATGGAGGTGAGGGCCTCCGGCCCACACTATTCCTTTCACGCCCTGGGGCCGGTGGGACGGCTTTCCGGGGACATCGTGCACCACCCTTACGCCGATCTGAGCGAGCACGTCGCCAAGATGAACTACTATTGCCAGGAAGCGGCCCGGGACCTGCGGGCCAAGGGGGTGCGTAGCGGCCTGGGCAAGGCCCTGGCCCACGGTCTGGCGCGTTTCTTCAAGATATACTTCCTGCGGCGGGGGTTTCTCGATGGCCGTGCCGGCACGATCCTGGCCCTGCACGGTTTCTTCTACGCCTTCCACAAGTACGCGCGGGTAACGGAGTACGATTTGGAGCGGCGGGACGAGGAATGAGACGTCAATCGCGCTTCCTGAACCAGGTCATCAGGCCCAAGATACCGAGGTAGATCACGGCCAGCGCGCCGCTGAAGATATCCACCGCCGCGCTGAAAGCGCCGGAGGACAGGTAGTTGTAGGCCACGTACGAGGCAAGGAAGCAGATGGTGATGAACAGCCCCCTGGAGGTGTTGACCACGATCATGAACAGAGGGGCGAGGATGTAGAAGAGGATGAGCGCCAGTGAGGAGTGGATTGGGTTCTGCCTGAAAAAGAAGGCGGCGGCACAACCCAGAACGGCGCAAGCCACGATGCCCTGTGGTGTGTGCAGCAGTCCCAGGAGTCCGGATCTGGGCGGCGCCGCGTCAGCGGACCTTCCCAGGGGGATGGGGCCGTAGTGCGTGGCCTGGCCATGGCTTCCGGCGTATGACTCCTGTCGTTTTCGGGCCGGCGCCTGGGGTCCGTGTTCCTGCATCGCGTCGTTGCCATACGACGTCACGTCCTGCGGGGGCGGAGCCTTCAGAAGTTGTTGGCCCCGGGGGAGGATGGTTTCTTTTCCCCCGCTTTGCAGGGTGCGCTCGAGGGCGAGGCGAAACTCCTTGGCGGTGCCGTAGCGAAGTTTGGGATCGAAGGCCAGCGCGCCGAGGATGGCCTTGGTGACGCCGGGGGGCAGGGCGGGATCCAGGATGATGGGTTCACCCGCGAGCCGCTGGTTGATCATGCAGGTGCGGTTGCCTTGGCAGAGGTCTTCGAAGGGCAGCTTGCCGTGGAGCATTTCGTACGCCACCAGGGCGAGCGAGTAGATGTCCACCTGGTGGGCATACCCTTGCCCCAGGGGATCCTTGAGCACTTCCGGAGCGATGTACAGGGGCGTACCCACACGAGTTTCGGCATAGGCGCCTTCCGAGAGTCGGCGGGCGACTCCGAAGTCGCCGATTTTTCCCGTACCTTCGGCCGTGATGAAGATGTTTCCAGGTTTGAGGTCACGATGCAGGATGTGCTTGCCGTGCACATGCTCGAGGCCGTTGAGACAGTCGATGACGATCTCGAGAGTCCTCTCCCAGTTGACGGGTCCCTTTTTGATCAGACTGGACAGGGTGTTTGGCAGGTATTCCATCATTACGGCCACTAAAGCGATGACGGTGTCCTTGTCCTTCTCGAGGAACACTTCGTGGTTGTACCAGCCGACGACGTTTTGATGGTTACCGATGCTGTAGAGGTGGACGATCTCACGGGCGTCTTGGCCGATGGATTCCTGCAGCGAGTCCAGGGTCCTGTTTTCGCTGTCGAGCTTGCGGGTGAGGGGAATGACTTTCAGCGCGGCGACAAAGGTCTGGCCGAGGTCTTCACGCAGCATTTTGAAGACGCAGCCCGAGACGCCCGAGCCCAGGAAACTGTCGATCCGCCAACCGCTGAAGAGGGGCTCGCGTTTTCTGAGGAGTTCGTAGACCGTGGTTTTGCAGAACAGCGATTGCTTTGCCATTGGGTCGCTTTGCCGTCCGTGTCAGGCCGAGGCATGAGCCTGGTTCTGCTGTTGACTCTTGATCCAGCGCATCGCCTGTTGGACGTCGAGAGTCCCTTCGTAGATGGCCCTGCCCGAGATGGCACCCTCCAGACCCTTGGCACAAAGCGGATAAAGGGCCTCGATGTCGTCGAGGGTGGCGACGCCTCCCGCCGCGATAACGGGCAGCCGCGTATTGTCGAGCAGGTTCTCCAGGGCAGGGAGGTTGACCCCGGTCTGCATGCCGTCGCGGCTGATATCGGTATAGATGATAAAGGCCGCGCCCTGGTCTTCCAGCCGGGGCAGGACATCGAGAACCGTAAGGCCCGCGTCCTCCACCCAGCCTTTGGTCTTGAGGCGGCCATGGTCGGCGTCCAGGGAGACTCCCACGGCAGTGGGGAACTCCCTGCAAAGCCTGCCGAAGGTCTCGGGCTCTTCCAGGGCCACGGTGCCGATGATGCAACGGGTGACGCCGGCGTCACGGTAGGCCCTGAGCGTGTCGGCGCCGCGGATCCCCCCCCCCAGCTGAACACGGACTTCGTGTTTGGCGCATTCCTCGCAGATGGCCGCGATCAGCGGAGCATTGACCGGCTTTCCGGTGAAGGCGCCGTCCAAGTCCACCACGTGCAGCCAGGAGATGCCGAAGCCTGCCCAATGCCTGGCCATGGCGGCCGGGTCTGGAGAAAACACGGTGACATCCTCTGACCTGCCCTGACGCAGGCGGACACACGCGCCATTCTTGATGTCGATGGCGGGAAAGAGAATCATTTCAGTCCCAGCGATTCCAGCCCTTCGGTGATGCCCCATTCCGCAAGCTCGGCCGCGGTGACCCATTTGCCGCCCCGGGCAACGAACTTGGGCAGCGTGAGCATGTTTTCGGTCAGTGAGACCTGGGTCTCGTCGAAGCGATAACGGGCCGCGACGCCGTAGCCCTTGATGTCGAGTACGTACATGTCCAGCATCACGCTGGCCGGGGATGTGGTACCAGCGGGACTGCCCTCGCGCTCCTTGTAGAAAAGAAGCTGCGGTACCAGCAGATAGTCCACTTGAAGACATTCCCCCGCCTTGATCCAGTAGTCCAGGGCCGCATGTCGTGACGCTGTCTGTTGGGTGCTTTGGGGCATGCAAGCACGGACCTTGTCAGGCCCGAGGAAGGGGCGTGTGCCCGTGGCAAGTTTGCTGGTCAACGAGGAGTCCAACTGGGCCAGGACCCGCGGGGGGATCGCCTCGCTTCCCGCGGGGATGTAGTGGGCCAGGGCCTCGGAGTCGGTGATGGGTTGCGAGAACCCGGCGACGCCGAGGGACACAGCCGCCTCCATGGGTGCCGCGGGAGGCCGGCGACAGCCCGTAGCGAACAGGACGGAAACGGCGAACAGCGTGAGCAGGATGAGAACCAGCGGGTAAGCAAGGTTGCGCGTCTTCATGAGTCCAGGCTCCCTTTTGTGCTGAAAGCTCCTTGAACAGGTCCGGTCTGCACGGCTTGCCTGAGCGCCAGGCCCAGCCCCTTGAAGGCCGATTCCAGAAGGTGATGGCCGTTTTTACCGTATAGATACATGATGTGCAGATTGATATCCGCACTGAAGGCCAGGGATTTGAAAAATTCTCTCCAGAGGTCTTTTTCCTCGCCGGCAATGACCGGGGGAAGCAGTTCGTCGGAGTAGACCAGGTAAGGCCTGCCAGAAATGTCCAGGGCCACGTCGGCCATGGCCTCGTCCATGGGCACGCGCGCCCAGCCTACACGCCGGATGCCGGAGCCGTCGCCCAGGCACTTGCGCAGGACACGCCCCAGACAAAGGCCGGTGTCTTCCAGGCTGTGGTGGGCGTCGACCTCCAGGTCGCCCTTGCAGGTCAGTTGCAAGTCCACGCCGGCCCAGAACCCGAACAGCGTGAGCATGTGGTCGGCAAGGCCAAACCCCGTGGAAACTTCGACAGAACCGGAACCGTCGAGATTCATGCTCACCTCGATGCGCGTTTCCCGGGTCTCGCGATTGTGCGTAGCCTTACGAACCACCATATTTCGCTTATGCCTTTTTTTTGTCAGCAGGTCCAGCGTGGAGCGGAGGTGTCCTTTCCACCCATTGGTTCATCCATTACGCTTGGTTCGCGGCCTAGCAACGGTGCCTCGGGTCCATGAGCAGCGTCTTCACTCCGTCTCTTAAGCCAAGTGCGCCCCATGCACAAGGGGAACGACGCAGCCGCGACAAGCGTTGGGTAAGACGGGAGAGGTCCACTGAGGATTATCCCGCCGCCTTGTCTCCGGCTCCTTCTTCCGCTGCCTTTTCCTCGGCCTCTTTTTCCGCCTTGGTTTTCTTGCCGAAGTACTTCGCGACGAAGATGCTGACTTCGTAAAGCACAAGTAAAGGGCCGGCCATGAGGGTCTGGGAGATCACGTCCGGCGGGGTGAGAATCGCCGAAATAATGAAAGATAAAATAATGGCATACTTGCGGAACTTGCGCAGCATCTGCGCGGTCACGATGCCCAAGCGGGCCAGGAAAAAGATGAACAGCGGCAGTTCGAAGACCAGACCGAAGGCGAACAACAGTTTGAGTGCGAAGCTCAGGTATTCCTTGAGGCTCGGCATGGGCTGGATGATTTCGGTCGCGAAACTCATGAAAAACTCGAAGGCAAAGGGAAAGACTACGTAATATCCGAAGCTTGCTCCGGTCACGAAGAACAGGCCGGAGAAAAAGGCCACGGGCAACAGGTGCTTGCGCTCCTCTTCATAGAGCCCAGGGGCGATGAAGCACCAGATTTGATAGAAGAGAAACGGGCTGGTGAGCAACACGCCCGCCACAAGGGCGATCTTGATATAGGTGAAAAACGCCTCGGGCAAGGCGGTGAAAATCAGCTTGCTTTCCGGTGGGATGACCTCCACCAGAGGGCGCATGAGCAGTTCGAAGAGCTGTTTGGAAAAGCCGTAGCAGGCCAGAAATCCGACACCGACGGCGATGCAGCAGCGGGTCAAGCGCATGCGCAGTTCTGAGAGATGATCAAGGAACGTCATCTGGGAGCGGGAGGACTCGTCGTCCTCGTCATCCTCTTCCTTGCCGGCTGCATCCCCATCCTTTGGGGATTCAGGCGGGGGGGGCGTTCCCGAATCTCCCGTATCGGCAGCGGATTGCCCGCCTGAGTCGAGGGCATCCACCCCTGCCGTGTCTCCGGCAGCGTCACCCGGTGAACCGGTGGGAGCATCGGCCGGAGCATCGGGCAAGGCCGCGGATACAGCCTCCTGCTCGTTGCCTTCCGGTTCCGGCAAGGAAGTGCTCTTTTCCTTGTCGCTCATGCTTTCTCTCCCTGCCCGCCGGTGTCAGGAACTCCTTGCTTCGTGTCCGTTGTGGAGGCCGAGGGGGAAGAAGTGACGTCCAGCGTCTCCGTGGCGGAGTGCGGAGCGGTATCCGAGGCCAACACCTCGACCTCGGTCGGGTGTGAGCCTGCCTGGCTGTCTTTATCGGTTGCGGCCTGCGCGGCCTCTTGCGGTTTCTCCGGCAGTTTGTTGGCGGCCACGGCACTCTGGTAGGTCTTTTCGGCCTGAATATCTTCGGCCGACTTCTCGGGAGGTGTATCGGATTGTTGAGCCGCGATACGCTTTTTCTCCTTTTCCTCTTTTTCCTTTTGCTCGCGTTCCTCGCGTTCGATCTCCACGTTGATGGTGCGGTGCAGATCAGTGCTGACACGGCGGAATTCCCCGAAAACCTTGCCCAGTGAGCGCGCGATCTGGGGCAGCTTTTTGGGGCCGACCACGATCAGCGCCACCATCAGTATGACCAGTAGCTCGGTAGTGCCGATTCCAAACATAGCGAACCCGTTATTCCCACTCGATTGTGCTGGGGGGCTTGGAGGAGATGTCCAGGACCACCCGGTTGACGCCCTTGACTTCGTTGATGATGCGGTTGGAAATGCGGGCCAGGATCTCCGACGGCAATCGCGTCCAGTCGGCGGTCATGGCGTCCACGCTGTCCACCACACGCAGGGCGATGACATGTTCATAGGTTCGGTCGTCACCCATGACGCCGACCGTCTTCAGGGGCAGCAGCACGGCGAATCCCTGCCAGACCTTGCGGTACCAGTTGGATGCCTTGAGTTCCTGCTGCACGATCTTGTCAGCCAGTCTGAGAATTTGCAACCGTTCCTCGGTGATTTCGCTGATGACCCGAATGGCCAGACCTGGGCCAGGAAATGGGTGCCGCCAGATGATGAAGTCCGGGAGCCCCAGTTCCACGGCCACCTTGCGGACTTCGTCCTTGAACAGTTCGCGCAAGGGCTCGATGAGCGAGAGTTGCATGATGTCGGGCAGGCCGCCCACGTTGTGGTGACTCTTGATCACCGCCGATGGGCCGCGGAAGGAGACGCTCTCGATGACGTCGGGGTAGAGTGTGCCCTGGGCCAGATACTTGACGTTGGGAATGGCCTTGGCTTCCTTTTCGAAGACCTCGATGAAGGTATGGCCGATGATCTTGCGTTTTTTCTCGGGGTCGTCGACGCCGTGCAGTCGCCCCAGGAAGAGGTCCTGGGCCTCGACGTAATGGAGGTTGAGTTCGAAGTGCTCCCTGAGGTAGCCGATGACTTCCTGTCCCTCATCGAGGCGCAGCAGGCCGTTGTCCACGAAGATACAGTGCAGTTTCTTTCCCAGGGCCCGGTGCAGGAGGAGAGCCACGACCGTGGAGTCGATGCCGCCGGACAGTGCGCAGACCACTTGGTCGTCGCCGACCTTTTCGGCGACTTCACGCAGGGTGCGCTCCACGAATGAGGACATGGTCCAGTCCGGCTTGAGGTTGGCGACCCTGAATAGGAAGTTGTGCAGGATGGTGTCGCCTTGATCGGTGTGCGCCACTTCCGGATGGAACTGCAAACCGTAGATGCGGCGTTTCACGTCGGCCATGGCGGCCACGTCCACGTTGGGTGTGGCGCCGATGACCTCGAATCCCTTGGGTGGAGCGAGTACCTTGTCGCCGTGGGACATCCATACCGTGCGGCTCTTTCGCTGTTCGAGCCCGTCCCAGATGGGGGCGTCAACGGTGATGGTGAGTTCGGTACGGCCGTACTCCCGATCCTGGGCCGCGACCACTGAGCCGCCGAGTTCCTTGGCCAGGAGTTGCATGCCGTAGCAAATGCCCAGGATGGGCAGTCCGAGAGCGAGGATGCCGGGATCCAGGGAAGGCGAGCCGGGGTCGGAGACGCTGGCCGGCCCACCCGAGAGCACCAGGGCGCCGGGTGCAAGGGCCTGGAGTTCCTGCGTGGAGATGGTGCAGGGATGGATCTCCGAGTACACGCCGGCTTCACGGATACGCCGGGCGATGAGCTGGGTGACCTGGGAACCGAAATCCAGGATGATGACTTTTTCGTTATGCTCCATGACGTATCCTGATGCCGCGATGTTCCGGTCGCCGACCGGAGAGGCGCGGTCTAGTAGGTTTCCACCCTGTAGTTTGGGGCCTCCTTGGTGATGATCACGTCGTGGACGTGGCTTTCACGCAAGCCGGCCGCTGAAATTTGAACGAATTGTGCCTTTTCCTGGATTTCCTTGATAGTGGCGCAACCGGTGTACCCCATGCCGGAGCGCAGGCCGCCCACCAACTGGTAGATGCTGTCCAGGACCGGTCCCTTGTAAGGCACGCGACCAACGATGCCCTCGGGTACGAGTTTACCACTGTCGTCGGTATCCTGGAAGTAGCGATCCTTGCTGCCGTCGCGCATGGCGTCGATGGAGCCCATGCCACGGTAGATCTTGTAGCGCCGTCCTTGGTAGAGAATTGTTTCTCCAGGGCTTTCGTCCGTGCCTGCGAAGAGGGAACCGATCATCACGGTATGCGCCCCGGCCGCCAGAGCCTTGACCACGTCGCCGGAGAACTTGATGCCGCCGTCGGCGATGATATGCCGATCCATTTCCTTGGCAGCCCTGGCCGCTTCCATGATGGCGGTGATCTGGGGCACGCCCACGCCGGCCACGATGCGTGTGGTGCAGATGGAGCCGGGACCGATGCCGATCTTGACCGTGTCCGCGCCGGCCTTGAGCACGGCTTTGGCGCCTTCGTAGGTGCCTACGTTGCCGGCCACGAGATTGCAGCTGGGGAAGGTGGCGCGGACCATCTCCACGGTGCGCAGGATGTTCCTGGAGTGGCCGTGCGCCGAGTCCACCACCAGGAAGTCGACGCCGGCGGCGAGCAGGGCCGCGGCACGCTCCTCGTTCTCCTTGCCCACGCCGATGGCCGCGCCCACGCGCAGGCGGCCGGCGTCGTCCTTGCATGCCTGGGGGTATTTCTTGATTTTTTCGATGTCTTTGATGGTCAGCAGGCCGCGCAGCTTGTTGTTGTCGTCCACCACCAGGAGTTTCTCGATGCGGTTGGCGTGGAGGTGCTCCTTGGCCTGCTCCAGGGTGGTGCCCACCGGTACGGTGATCAGGTTCTTGCTGGTCATGACATCGGCGACCAGTGTGGACATGTCCGTGACGAAGCGCACGTCGCGGTTGGTGAGTATGCCCACGAGCCGGTCGCCCTGGATCACGGGCAGCCCCGAGATGCGGTATTCGGACATGACCTCGAGGGCCTGCCCCACGGTGTAGTCCGGGGGGATGGTCACGGGGTCGAGGATCATGCCGCTTTCGGACTTCTTGACCTTTTCCACTTCCAGGCGTTGGCGTTCGATGCTCATGTTCTTGTGGATGACGCCGACGCCTCCGGCCCTGGCCATGGAGATGGCCAGCAGGGATTCGGTGACCGTGTCCATGGCCGCCGAGAGCAGCGGGATGTTCAGTTTGAGTTCGGCAGTGAGCTGCGTGCCGACGTCAACTTTGTCCGGCAGCACTTCTGAGTATGCCGGCAGCAGCAGCACATCATCGAAGGTCAGTCCGAATCCAATGATTTTATCCATGAGTGTTTCTCCCTTGGTCGTTCTCACTCCAACCCGAGATACGCCGCGCGTACCTGGGGGTTCTCCATCAATTCCCTGGAGGAGCCTTCGAGGAAGATGGAACCAGTGGCCACGACATAACCGCGATGCGAGATTTGCAAGGCCATTTGCGCGTTCTGCTCCACGAGCATGATCGTCGTGCCTTGCCTGTTGATTTCAGTGATGACCTCGAAAATGTTTTCCACGATGATCGGTGCCAAGCCGAGAGAGGGTTCGTCAAGCAGCAGGATGCGGGGGCGGGCCATGATGGCCCTGCCGATGGCGAGCATCTGCTGCTCCCCTCCGGAAAGGGTGCCTCCCGGCTGGCGGCGGCGTTCCTTGAGGATGGGAAAGAGTTCGTAGATCCAGTCCTCGTCGCGCTGGAGTTCCGCTGATTTTTTTCTGGAGTACGCACCCATCAGGAGATTTTCCTGCACCGTGAGCCTGGGAAAGATCATCCGGCCTTCCGGCACCTGGGTCAAGCCCATTTTGACGATCTTGTCCGTGGGGGTCTTGGTGATGTCGACGCCCTCGAAGAAGATGGAGCCTTGCTTGGGTCGGAGTACACCGGAGATGGTCATCAGCGTGGTGGTCTTCCCCGCGCCGTTGGCACCGATGAGGCAAACGATCTCGCCCTTTCCGATCGTCAGGCTGACACCCTTGAGGGCGTGGATGGAGCCGTAATAGGTGTGGATGTCCTTGACTTCAAGCATTGGCCGCTCCCCTGCCGAGATAGGCTTCGATGACGCTGGGGTCGTCCTTGATTTGCTGGGGAGTGCCTTCGGCGATCTTGGTGCCGTGGTCCAGCACCACGAGGTTCTTGCAGATGCGCATCATCAGTTTCATGTCGTGTTCGATGAGGAAGATGGTGATGCCGAGGTCGAGGATGCGGTGTATGAGGGCGTCGAGTTGTTTGGTCTCCGCGGGGTTCATGCCGGCCGCGGGCTCGTCCAGGAGCAGGATAACGGGCTCGGTGGCCAGGGCCCTGGCGATCTCCAGACGTCTCTGGTCACCGTAGGCCAGGCTGGAAGCCTGGTCGAGGGCCTTGTCCGTGAGTCCCACGAATTCGAGCCAACGCATGGCGTCGTCCACGATCCGCCGTTCCTCGGCCTTGTGCGCGGCAGTCCGCAAGACGGCGCCGAAAAGGTTGCTCTTGGTGCGGGCGTGGCGGCCGATGCGCACGTTGTCCAGGACGCTGAGTTCGGAGAACAGCCGGATGTTCTGGAAGGTACGGGCGATGCCCAGTTCCACGACATGTTCAGGCTTGCGCCCCTGGATGTAGACGTCGGTGCGGTCGCCCGTGCTGGTTTTGTGCAGCAGCAGGTTGCCCGAAGTGGGTTTGTACATGCCGGTGATGCAGTTGAAGACCGTGGTCTTGCCGGCGCCGTTGGGACCGATGAGGCCGAGGATGTTGCCGGCCGGGACCTCGATACTCACGTCGTTGACGGCCATGAGGCCGCCGAAGCGCTTGGTCAGGCCCTTGATGGAGAGAATGGTTTCCATAGTCGGCTTAGGTTTCCGAAGTACGTGCTTGAGATTTCAATTTGTCGCGCAGTTCGACGATGATTGGGTTGCGCATGCCCACGTCACCGATCTTGGGAATGAATCCGCTGGGTTTGAAGCGCATGATCAGGATCATGATCAGGCCGTAGGCCAGGAAGCGGGTCTCGGCGGGCAGGCCCAGGTGCGGGAGCACCACGCGCAGCACCTCGCCCAAAGCGATGAGGATCGAGGCGCCGATGAGCGCGCCGTTGATGTTGCCCAGGCCACCCAGCACCACCATGCACAGCACCAGAAAGGATTCCCAGAACTTGAACATGTCCGGTGAGAGGAACAGGGTCCAGCGGGCGAAGAAGGCGCCGCCGATGGCGCCGATGGACGCGGAGATGGCAAAGGCGATGACCTTGTAGGTCAGGATGTTCACGCCGCAGTTGGCCGCGGCCAAGTGATCCTCGCGGATGGCGAACCAGGCGCGCCCCAGCCGGGAGTCCTCGATGCGGCGCAGGATGAAATAGACAAAGGCCACCATGCAGATGGCCAGGTAGAAATAGGGGACCTCGCCATCGAACTCGTAGTACCACTTCCACTCCGGGTTGAGCAGGGTGGAAAGCCAGGAGAAGTCGAAACTCACGGGGTCGATGCCGGGCAGCCCCAGGGGGCCGCGGGTGAGCCAGATCTCGTTGGTCAGGAAGAGCACCACCAGTTCCGAGAAACCGAAGGTGACGATGGCGAAGTAGTCCCCGGTGAGCCGCAGGGTTGGGGCGCCGAGCAAAACGCCCCACAGCGCGCCGTTGAGGGCGGCCAGAGGCACCACCAGGAAGAAGCTCATGCCGTAGTGGATGGTCAGCAAGCCGGCGGTGTAGGCGCCGATGCCGTAGAAGCCCACGAAACCCAGATCCAGCAGACCGCAGAAGCCGGGGACGATGTTCAGCCCCATGGCCAGGACCATGTAGACCATGATCAGGGTCATGACGTGCAGGATGTAGTCGTTGGACAGACCGGTCTGGGGGAAGAGCAACACCGCGGCCAGCAGGGCCAGAAGGATGATTTTCGTCTTGTTCATGTCGTTCTCCCTAGGCCTTGTCTACCATTGCCTTGCCCAGGATTCCCGAGGGCCTGAAGATGATCACCGCGATCAACACCGCGTAAGCCACGCCGTCGCGATAGAGCGAGGAGACGTAGCCCGCGCCCAGGGCCTCGGCAATGCCGAGCACGATACCTCCCATCATGGCGCCGGGCACCGAGCCGATGCCCCCGAGCACGGCCGCGGCAAATGCCTTCACGCCGGCCACGTAGCCCATGGTGGGGTAGAGGGTGTTGTAGTAGACCGCCACCAGAATGCCGGCCACGGCGCCCATGCTGGAGCCGAGGGCGAAGGTGAAGGAGATGACGCGGTTGACGTTGATGCCCATGAGCTGACAGCAGGTGCGGTTTTGTGACAGGGCGCGCATGGCCGTGCCGACCTTGGTTTTGCGGATGATCAGGTTCAATCCGAGCATCATGGAAATGGTGATGCCGAAGATGAAGACATGCAGCCAGGTGAGAGTGACGTTGCTGAATTGAAAGGCGGTTTCCTGGAGGTAGGCGGGAACGGCGTGCTGGGCAAAGGGCTTGGGGCGGCTGCCCCAGATGATCATGGCCAGATTCTGGAGAAAGATGGACATGCCGATGGCCGTGATCAACGCCGCGAGGCGGTGGGCTTTTCGCAGCGGCCTGTAGGCGATGATGTCGATCATGATGCCTAGAAAGGCGCAACTGATCATGGCCATGACGATGGCCGGATAAAAGGGCATGCCCAAGGCGTTGATGAAGGTGATGCAGAAGAAGGCCCCGAGCATGTAGATTTCGCCGTGCGCGAAGTTGATGAGTTCGATGACGCCGTAGACCATGGTATAGCCCACTGCGATGAGCGCGTAGATCACGCCCAGCGTGAGGCCGTTGATGAGTTGTTGTTCGAGCACGTGCGCACTCCGAATGCGGTGTCTGAGCAGGGTGAGTATCGATTGAGGACGGGGCCGGCTTCGGGCCGGCCCCAGGTTCCTAAAGAAACAGGCTGGAACATGTCCAGCCTGTTCATGTCGTCTATGCCTTTCGTCGAAGCTGTTCCGTTGATAGATTCCCTAGTTCATCTGCTTGGGAGCGGGGATGAACTTGCCGTCCTTGACCATCTTCACATAGGCGGACTTTTGGCAGTCGCCGTGTTCGTTGAAGAAAACCAGGCCGGTGATGCCTTCGTAGGCGTTGTCCTTGCTGTTGATGGAGGCCAGGTGCTCGCGGATTTTTTCGCGGTCCGCGCCGACCTTGGCGATGGCATCGAGGATGATGCCCGCGGCGTCGTAGGCGTTGGCGCTCATGTAGTCAACATCGCGGCCGTATTTTTCCTTGAACTTCGCGGCGAATTCCTTGCCCGCGTCGCTGGCCACCTCTTCCAGGAACGGAGTGGTGAGATAGGAGTTCTCGGCGGCTTCCTTGGCCAGGTTGATGTAGTCGGCATTGTCCAGGCCATCGGCGCCGAACTTGGGTACGTCCAAGCCCAGCTTGGAGGCCTGGGTGGCGATGAGGGCGCCCTCGTTGTAGTAGCCGCTGATGAACAGGCCCTGCGGATTCTTTTCCTTGAGGGAGGTCAGCTGGGGGGTGAAGTCGGTGGTGCCCTTGACGTAGGCTTCCTCGCCCACCACGTTGAGGCCGATTTCCTTGGCCTTGCTCACGAAAGCATCCTTGAGACCGATGCCGTAGTCGTTGTTCTCGTAGAACACGGCCACGCTCTCCAGACCGATGGCGTTCTTGGCGTACTCGGCCAGGAAAGCGCCCTGGAAGTCGTCGCGGTAGACGTCGCGGAAGGACCAGACTCGGCCGTCGCGATCCTTGTTCTTGTCGCTGATGGTCACGTTGGTGGCGGTGGGCGACACGGCGGCGATGCCCTTGCGTACGTAGTTGGGCAGGGCGGCCAGATGCGCCGAGGAGCACAGGTGGCCCACGATGCCGACTATGGCGTCGTCCATCACGATTTTGGTGGAAACCGTGGCAGCTTCCTTGGGATCACACTGCTCGTCCAGGTACACGGCTTCGATCTGCTGGCCGTTCACGCCGCCGGCTGCGTTGATCTCGGCCACTTTCATCTCCACACCGGCTTTGACGTTGTCACCATAGGCCGCGGCGGGGCCGGTGTACGGCGAAGGCACTGCGATCTTGATGGCGTCGGCCGCGTGGGCGACGCTGGCCAAAAGCAGGGCCAGTCCGAGGACAAATACGACGATGGTGCCTTTGCGAAGCATGCTGGTTCCTCCGGTTGCTCTGGTTATCTGGATGACGACCCTCGGCTCCTGTGCAGGAGGCGGGGATCAATGGTTACGACATGTCCAGATTGCGTTTCCAGACTACATGCTCAGAATGCTGGGCAAGGGGCGGAAAGCCCTGCCCGCACCGGACGCCATGGCCGGCATGTGGTGGAAAGCAAAATGTGTGTATGCCATCAAGCGTCGTGTTCTGTCAATTATTGGACGTCGTGCCGGAGGGGCTGGGCTCCTCGGATGCGGCGCCGACAGGTGCCTCTTCCGTGGACCCGGTACCTGCGGAGTCTGTTGCATCTGGAGCCGCTGCCCCCGGTTCCGTTGCCTCGGGCGCGTGCCCGGCGGCAAGTTCCTTTTGCGCGGCATCCAGCAGTTCCGCCGGGGCGTCCGTCAGCGCCAGCAATTCCTTGAAGATCCGTTCGGCTTCTTCGGGCTTCTCCAGATAGTGTTTGTGGAGTACGCCCAGGTTGTAGAGCGAGTGGGCGTGGGTCGGCTCCAGGGCCACGATCTGCTCGAAATACCCGGCCGCCTCAGCGGGTTGCTCGAGTTGAAAGGAACAGATGCCGAGTCGGTAGAGGATTTCGGTGTCCCCCGGTTTGAGGATCATCGCGCTGTTCAGGAAGAACTGCGCCTTGTCCCAGGATTGCAGGTTCATGAAGTAGTGGGCCAGTTCCAGCAGGGTCTCCACGTCCTCGGGGTTTTCCTGCATCTTGCGCATCAGCTTGCCGATCTCCTGCTGCATGGCCTCCTGCATGGCCGGAGGCATACCCTGTGGCATGCCCTCGCCCTGGGCCTGTGGTTCCGCGTCTCTCCCAGTCTGCGGGGCGGCGCGGCGCTCCACGAGAAGGTTCGGACTCATGGTGCGGTAGAGAAAGGAGACAAGAAACATCACGGCCAGACTCACGCCGATGATCAGAATTACGGTCTTGCGTCTGCCGGAAGTCAGTGCTGGGGGGGTGTTATTCTGCGTCATCGCGCGTCAGCTCCAGTTGTTTGCAGCGTTCGTGCAGTTTGCGCTGGTTCAGGCCGAGGAATGCGGCGTAGGCGCCGATTCCCAGCCAGACCACCACGTTGGCTGCAAGAAGGTAATGTATGTGTTCCATTGTTCCTCCGTACGGGAAAGGCTAGAAGATTGCTCTGGGCGTTGCGTGACGAATGTGCTCGGCTGCGGTCACTCGATACGTTGCATGGCTCTGGCTTCCAGGGCGGACCTGTCCCGCAGCTGCGCCACCCGCAGGGCGAACAACGCCAGCCAGAGCAATGACCAGATCGCCACGCAGGCGATGACCGTAAGTCGCATTTCAGGTTCCAGGCCGCCCCCCTGGGATGCGAACACCGCGGGATGGATACTGCGGAAGAGCCTGGCCGAGTAGAAGACCAGGGGCACGTCCAGGAAGGCCACCACGCCCACCACGGCGCAGATCACCGCCTGTCTCCTGCGGTCGAAATCCATGGAACGCAGCAGCAGGTAGCCGGCGTAGATGAACCACATCACCAGGGTGGTGGTCAGTCTGGGATCCCAGGTCCACCAGGTGTTCCAGGACTTGCGCGCCCAGATGGAGCCCGTGATCAGGGCCAGGGAGCTGAACAGCACGCCGATCTCCGCGGCCGCTCCCGCCGCGACGTTCCAGCGTTCTTTCCGTTGCAGCAGATACAGGACGCTGGCCACGAAGACCAGGAAAAAGCTGAACAGGGCCCACCAGGCCAGAGGGAGGTGCATGTAGAAGATCTTCTGCACAGGCCCCAGGGTCTGTTCCACAGGGGCGTACTGCCAGATCAGCCACTGGCTGGCGGCTATGCCCAGGCCAGCCAGCAGGGCCACGAGGGAAATCCAGTGTTTGACCATTTTCGCTCCAAAGGGTCGGTCGCGACGAGGACTCAATCACCAGTGCTAAAGACAAATGGGAACAAAATCAATCCGGCCGCGGCAAACAGAGCGTCGAACCCGCAGGCCAGGCCGATCCAGGCCGTGGGCGGCTCCGTCGCTCCCGGGTCCAATGCCCCGGCGCCCAACCGCACGCCGGCTAGCAGCACCGGCACCAGCAAGGGAAAGAGGATCACGGAGAGCAGGGATTCTCTGCCCGCCTGCCCCTGCGCCATGGCTCCCAGCAGGGAACCCAGGGCCATGAGCCCGAAATCCACCAGCAGCAACGCCGCCAGGCCTTGCCAGGCCGCTCCCTCCAGTCCACGCCCCAGGAATACCACCATGGCCGGCACGAAGACCGCTTGCGCCGCCAGCAGCAACACCAGGCCGGCGAGCCCCTTGCCCAGCCATACGGCCTGAGGGGGGGCCGGCGCCAGCAGCAAGCCCATGCGCGCGTTATTCACCTCTTCCAGGCTGTACAGGGCATTGCACAACAAGACCTGGGTGAACAGCGAGGCCAACCAGAAGATGGCCGCCGCGGCCTGAGGCGAGAACTCCTGTCCGGGAGTGCGTGCCAGGCTGAACAGGAACAGCAGCAGCAACCCCAGCAGCAGGGCCTGCATCAATCCGCCCCCACGCGACACGATGAGGCGCAGGTCCTTGCCCGCCATGCACAATGCGGCGCGGATCACGAGCGGACTCCGGAAGTGTCGCGCTGCGCTCCAAGGCATGGGGCGGAAGAAGCGTCTGGAAGTATCATCCCACATGAGGCCCTGCGAAATGCCATAGCAGTCTCCATGGTCATTGGGCAATGCAGAGGTCTCTGGGCGCCTCGGCGATGCAGTGCATGCGGTATGTTTCCGTGGGACCGTAAAAGGCCATGCGGTTGTTCTCGATGGTCAGGACCTTGTCGACCAGGTCCAGGTCCTGCTCCAGGTGATGACTAACCCAGAGCACGGCCGCGCCGCGCCGCTTCAGATCCTGTATCTCCCTGGCCAGGATTGCTCGCGACTGTACGTCCAGGCCCGTGCCGGGCTCGTCCAGCAGCACCAGGCGGGGCTCCAGGAGGAAGACCCGCGCCAGGCTGAGTCTCTGGGCCATGCCCCGAGAGAAACTGCCCGCCCGCTCCCGTGCCACGTGGGCCAGGTTCATGCGCTCCAGGGCCTGCATGAGTGTCGCCTCGGCGGTGCGCTTACCGCTGTAGCGGCTCCAGAATGCCAAGTTCTCAAGGGCGGAAAGCTGTGGATAGAGGAATGTGGCATGACCGATATAGCCGATGGCGCCGGGTTCGGCGGTGCAGGAGACACTCCCCGAGGTGGGGCGTTCCAGCCCAGCCGCGAGGCGCAGCAGGGTCGATTTGCCGGCGCCGTTGGGACCCGCCAGCAGCATCACTTCTCCCGCGGCCAGGGAGAAGCTCACCCCCTTGAACACCAGTTTGCGGCCGTAGAGCTTGGCCGCCTTGACGCATTCGAGCATGACGGCTCAGGCCTTTGCGTTGTGTTGCTTCCTGGAGAGGCCGCGCATGCCCAGGAACGGGAACAGGCACATCAGGGTGCCGCCGATCCAGATCCAGTTCACCAAGGGGTGTACGCTGATCTTCAGGGCCACTTCCTTGGTTGCGCTGGTCCCCAGTATGGTGGCGTAGAGTTCGTTGCCCAGGAACAAGTGGTCGTCGAGTACCTCGGCTTCGGCGAACTGGGTGTTGAACTTACGGTACTGCCTGCGCTGCGGTTTGAGGGTGCCCATGGGCTTGCCGTTCTTCTCCACCTCGAGTTCCACTTCCACATACGCCATGCCGGGGGTCGCGCCCTCCTTCATGTCCACGTAGGTCAAGGTGTAGTTCATGATCTGCAAGGTGTCGCCTGGTTTGACCTGGGCTTCGACGCTCTGCTCGTAGGGGCCGGAGATGGCCACGCCCAGTACCACGAGCACCAGGCCGAAGTGCACGCCGTAGGCGCCCCAGGTGGTACGCAGCTTGCGGTAACCGGGCTCCACCACGAACAGGGTGACGATGCCCGCGACACAGGCCAGGGCCGCGGCCGCGGCCACCAGGGCCACGGGGAGCGTCACGCCCAGGAGCAACAGCACGACGCAGGCCGCGGCAAAGACACCAGCCACCAGAAAAAAGGCATTTTTCTTGCGCAGGCCGCCCTTCCACTCCAGCCAGGGGCAGATCAGTAAAAACACCGTGAGCACGGCGAAGAACGGCAGGCAGACCCTGTTGTAGAAGGCTGCCTCCAATCCCACCGGATTCGGGCTCCATAACTTGGAAAACACTGGCCACATGGTTCCCAGCAGCACGACAGCCCCCAGCGTCAACAACAACCAGACGGTCATCACCAGAAAGCCTTCGCGGCTTATCAGGCCGCTCAGGGGGCGGGAGGACTCCTGGCCCTCGAAGCCGATGGCATACACCAGCGCGGCCAGGAACATGCCGAGGAGGATGAACAGCAGCAGGGGGGTGCCTACGCCCTGGCTGGAGAAGGCGTGCAGGGAGTCCACCACGCCGCTGCGCACCAGGTAGGTGGCGAAGAAGCACATGATCAGCGTAAGGGCCATGAGCAGGACGTTGACTTTTTTCAGGCAGCCCCGCCGACGTTGCAGCACGGAGGTGTGCAGAAAGGCCGAGGCCGCGAACCAGGGGATCAGCGATGCGTTTTCAACCGGGTCCCAGGCCCAGTAACCGCCCCAGCCGAGCTCCATGTATGACCACCAGCCTCCGAGAATGATGCCGGCGGTCAGGAACAGCCAGGCGGCCAGGGTGAAGTTGCGTGTCACGTCCAGCCAGGAGGCTTCCCGCGGTGTGGACTCGGAAAGGGCCTGGGCCAGTGCCAGACAGGCCGGGATGGTGAAGCCCGCGTACCCAAGGAACAGCAGCGGGGGGTGAAAGATCATGCCCGGATGTTGCAACAGGGGGTTCAGGCCGTTGCCGTCGGCGGGTGGCGGCGACAGCTGCACGAAGGGGTTGCTCCAGTTGGTGAGCAGCAGCAGAAAGAAGGCCATGAAGAAATAGAAGAACATCCAGTAATAGACCTTGGTCGGGGTGTGCAGCTGTCGGTAGGCCGGCGTGAAGACGAAAATGGCGCCGAAGATGGCGACTGTCCAGGCCCAGAACAGCAAGGAACCGGCCTGGCCCGCCCAGAAGGCCGTGAGCTGGTAGAAGAGAGGCAGAAAAACGTCTGTGTATTCCGCCACATACTTGAATGAAAAGTCGTTTTTGGCCAGGGCCGCGAAGAGCACCAATGACCCCAGGGTCAGAAGCACCGTCTGCAGGAGATGCGCGCGTTCCATCCAGACGAGCATGGTGTCTTTGCCGTGCCAGCGTTGGGCACAGGCGATGATGCCAAGGGTCAGGCACAAGAGCATGGAGACGAGAAGCGTCGAATAGGCGAAAAGATGCATACTTCCTCCGAAAGTGACGTGAAGGTCCTTGTATAGACCGGATGCGGGCGGAAGAAAAGGGGAGTCGCCCAGGTCCGCACTGCGCCGTCACGGTCCAGCGATTCTTGGAATTACCCTCGATTGTTGCTATTCTGGAGGGGATCACACAACGTGGTGCGGATTGTAGACGGCCCAGGAATGATAATTACACTTTTGACATTGTCCTGACAGGACGTCCTTCGGGAGTACCCATGAACATCCTCTGTCTTTACGGAAGCCCCAGACCAAACGGCAACAGCGCGGTGCTGGCCAACGCCTTTTGTGATGCTGCCGAGCAAGGGGGCGCCTCCGTGCGCCGCGTCCTGCTCAACGAACTCCACTACAAGGGCTGCCAGGCCTGCTTTGCCTGCAAGAAGTCCCAAGACCGCTGCGTGGTGCAGGACGATCTGGCAGACGTGTTGGAGGCGGCCAGACAGGCCCAATGCCTGGCCCTGGCAACTCCGGTCTACTACGGTGACGTCTCCTCGCAACTCAAGGGCTTCATCGATCGCACCTTCTCCTTTCTCGTGCCTGACTACGCCATGAATCCCGAGAAAAGCCGGCTTTCCAAGGGGCGGCATTTCGTGTTCATGATCGCCCAGGGTCACCCCCTGGAGGAACGCTTCGACGATATCTATATCCGGTACCAACGCTTTTTCGCTTGGATGGGCTTCGACATACCCTGGAAGCTGCGCGCCTGCGGCGTCTACCACCAGGGAGACATGGCCGCAAGACCGGAAATGCTCGCGGCCGCGGCCGACACGGCGCGCGAGATTCTCGCACGGTCCGGGGGCGCGGTGTGAACACCCTGTTCCTGATCGGCGGAGTGGTCACAGTGGTTTTCTGTGTCGCGCTGTCGCCATTCCGCGCACAGGCGGAATCCCGCCCCGACCTGGTGGAGGTGCGCTCCCTGGATCCTTCCATTCTGGTGGATTTGGCCTATGCCAGGGAGGACAACATCTTCGGCAGACCGTTTTACGAACGCAGCGCCTGCCTCCTTCTGCGTCCGGCAGCTGAGGCCCTGGTCCGTGCCCAGACAATCTTGCGCGGCATGGGGCTTGGGCTCAAGTGTCTGGATTGCTACCGCCCCTTGGGGGTGCAGCAGGAAATGTGGCGGGTTTTTCCCGACCCGAAGTACGTGGCGCGGCCGGAACACGGGTCCAACCATAACCGTGGCATAGCCGTGGACGCCACTCTGGTGGACGCTGACGGCAGGGAACTGCCCATGCCCACGGCCTTCGACGACTTCTCCCCCAGGGCAGCGAGCGGCTTCCGGGACCTGCCCGAAGAGGTCTTGCGCAACAGGGAACTGCTGCATAAGGTGATGCGCGATGCCGGCTTCGCCCCCTATGGTGGGGAGTGGTGGCATTTCGACTACATTGCGGGCAAGGGGGCGCCGTTGTTGTCCATCCCCCTGCACGATCTGGAATGACTACGCGCCGGCCGTTGCCGGAAAGGGGCGGGAGAATGCGTGGCAAGGTACATCCGGTTCATGCGGCGCCGTTTTTTCCTGTGACATGGGCACGGTGGCTCCACGGGCTTCTGGTGCTCCTGGTGTTTCTGACCTGGGCAGTATCCGTGCAGGCCGTGCAGGAGCCCAGCGTGGTCGGCAGTGACGCGCCCCAGCCTGGGGAAGGCGAAAAGGACGATCGGCTGCGGATCGCCATCCTCGAGTTCGACGCCGTGAACGAGGAGGCCAAGGCAGGCAACAAGGGCCGCATGGTGGCCGAGATGCTGACCACCGAGGCCTTCAAGACCGGCTTGTTCCATGTGGTGGAGCGCCATCTCATCAAGAAAGTCATGGACGAGATGGAGTTTGGCGAGGCTGGTTTTTCAGGCACCGAGGCCCAGAAGATCGGCGTGATGCTGGGAGCCGACGCCGTACTCACCGGCGCTGTGAGTGAATTCCTCGGCGTGTTGCGCATCGACGCCCGGCTGATCAACGTCCAGGACGGCCGCATCCTTCTGGCCGACGGCGCCCAGGCACAGCTGACCATGCAGGACATCTCCCAGGCCGTACAGCTGCTCATGGGCAAGATGATCTCGGCCGTGGGCGCCGAACAAGGCGTCGCCGTGGCCGAGAGCACCCCACCCTTGGCCGGGACGACGCAAGGATCGAAACCCACCGAGGCACAAGCCCCGACTTCCGCGCGGCCTTCGAGCGACTCCGCCATGGTCGGCGAGCAGGGATTCGGCGGTTCTCCCGGCCCCAACGGCCAGGGGATCGGTGGGATGCTGGGCGTCGAGGGAGGGCTTGTAGGGATGATGGGCGAATCCCTGGGCATGTCCCGTCCCGACGAACATTCCGGAAGCGTCCATGGCTACGGTTCTCCCCCGGCGGAGGACCAGCGGGTGACCCAGGCCATGCCCGACATTTCCTCTCCGGCCGTACAGAAGTACGTGAACAAGATTACCCCTGGTGAAGGAGGCAAACAAGGGGTCGCTCCTGGCGAGGTTGCTAGACCTCAGACCCAACAGACCACGATATCCGCGATGGGGCGTCCCGTACAGGGGCAACCCTGGCAGGATTCCGCCTCGGGCCTGAGCTTCGCATGGCTTCCTGGTGGCTGTTTTCTCCAGGGCAGTCCGACTTCTGAACTGGGCCGCGACAACGACGAAAAACAGCACGAGGTCTGTCTCGAAGGCTTCTGGATGAGCACGCGGGAAGTCACCGTGGACGACTTCCGACGCTTCGTGGAGGCCACGGGCTATGTCACGGATGCCGAGCGGGAAGGCTTCGCCTGGATCTACCAGGGTACGAAAACCAAGGTCGATGGCCAGAGCTGGCGAAGGACCCGTTTTCCCCAGACGGCTGGAGATCCGGTGATCAATGTATCCTGGTACGACGCCATGGCCTATTGCAACTGGCTCGCCAGGGAAACCGGGCTGCATTTCCGTCTCCCCACCGAGAGCGAATGGGAGTACGGCTGCCGCGCCGGTGCCAAAGGGCGCTATTTCTGGGGGGAGGATGCCTCACGGGCTTGCGCTTTCGCCAATGTCCACGACCGCACTTCGAAGAATGTCAACGGCTACACCTGGCAGTCCTTTCCCTGTAACGACGGCTTTGCCCAAACCGCCCCCACCGGGAGTTTTCAGCCCAATGCCTACGGCCTGCACGACATGCTCGGCAACGTCTGGGAATGGACCGGGAGCGCCGACGGCTCGGGCAAGCGCTACGCCCGTGGCGGCAGCTGGGACGATCGCGACAAGTACGTGCGTTGCGCCAACAGGGACAGGCTGGATCCACAGTTCCGCACCTACAGCGTGGGGTTTCGGCCCGTGCTTGCACAATAGGAAATCACGATGCGTGGATTGCCGTGTCGATTGTTCATGTTCTGTGTCTTTTTGGTCTGCAGCGCCCCCACTCCTTGTTTGGCGGTCGATATCGCCGTGGGCATCGATGGCCCGGAACGATCCGTGGTGCCCGAGGCAGTGGGACAACTGCTGCTGGTGGTCGCCCAGGACTGGGACACCGTGCCCGCGACCCTGCGCCGGTTCGAACGTCACACCACGGATGCGTCCTGGCGTGAAGTGGGCGAAAGCCTGCCCGTGGTCCTGGGTCGGAACGGTCTCGCATGGGGGCGCGGACTGCACGACATTGCCGAGCCGTGGCGGCTGGTGGAGGCGCCGTTCAAGCAGGAGGGCGACGGCAAGGCCCCGGCCGGAATCTTCAACCTCACGACGGTGTTTGGCTACGAGGAAGAGTCGCTCGCCGGAGCCTCAATGCCCCTGCTGGTGTTGGACAAGGGGCAGTTCTGCGTGGATGACGTAAAATCAAGATATTACAACCTCATAGTCGATGGCAGTGCGGAGAAGGATTGGGACAGCGCCGAGATCATGCATCGGGAGGACGGACTCTACCGCTACGGCGTGGTGGTGGCGCACAATGCCTCCCCGGTGCGACCAGAAGCCGGGTCATGCATTTTCATGCACGTGGAGCGGGGGGAGGGCGCGCCCACGGCCGGTTGCACGGCCATGGCCGCCCCGCGCATATTGGAGCTGGCCCTCTGGCTGGATATCTCCAGGAATCCGGTCCTGGTGCAGTTGCCCCAGGCAGCCTATGAGGCTCTGCGCGAGCCTTGGAGTCTGCCGTGAGAGTGGTGTCGCTGTTCCTGTGCTGCTTGCTGCTCCTGCCGGCAGGGTGCGCGGCGCGGGACGGCGATGCCCTGCGCGCGGCCATGGCCGCCCATCCGGTTCGCGACCAGGCCTGGTGGGACGGTGCCTGGCGCGCCACGCCCTTGGCTCGGCGGGTGGCTCCCGCGTCGCCGGAGGTCATCGACTACATCGAGCTGGACAACGCGCTCTGGGGCATCGAGGGGCGTATCGAGACGGCGCCCCCTCCCGCCGCCATCGGCCCGGCCCTGGAAGCCATCGAGAAAGACCTGCCGCCGCGCCTTGCGGAACTGCTCCGGGACTTCCTGGCCGGGGTGTTCACGGTCTCGGGACTCGGCTCCTCGGGCTATATCGAGGAAATCAAGGATGCGCGGGGTAGAGTTGCCGCCGTGTTCCTCGTGTTGGACGTGGCGGTGTTCCAGGGGCGCACGGCCAATGCCTGGGCCACGTGGCGCGAGGGCAGCTTCTTTACCCCGTGGCAGGACGACCAACCCCGGCTGTTCATGCGCATCGCCCCCCCTGGGGACGATACGGCCGACTACGCCGTGCGGTATATCCTGCTGCACGAGTTGGGGCACTGCCTGGGCATCGCCAGCGGCGTCCACCCCTCCTGGAACGACACAGCGCCGAACGATCTGGGGGCTTACCCCTTTGTAGGGCTGTCCTGGAAAGTGGAAAAGGGTACGTACGTGCGCCGTTATCGGGATGATTTTCCATACAAAATGCGGTTGTATGCCTTTGACGCCGCGATGTTCTCCCCCGTGGACATGCCCGACATCTACGCGGCCTGGAGCGGGAAAACCGACGCCCCGAGTCTCTACGCCTCCGTAAACCCCTTCGAGGACTTCGCTGAGAGCTTCGCCATATACCAGCATGTGCTGCGCGAGGGGCGGCCTTGGAGTCTGGAACTGGAAATGCCCCAGGGTGAGGTCCGCGAGTATCGCGGTTGCTTCCAGTCCGGCTCCTGCCCGGACAAGTTGGCGTTCATGGCCAAGTGGTTCGGGGAGTGAGGAATATTCCAGGCCAAGACGATCATGCGCGGGGAGATGCAAGTGTTGCTGTCGCACCCTTCCAGAGACATACTGCCGCCCGCCATTGATCCCGTGCCTATTTCTTCATATTCTTCCATGGCTTGAAGATTGAGACGCAGAGTGTGGCGATGAGCACCGCTACCTGCAGGGCGCCGAAGCCCAGGTTCAGGTACTGGTTGCGCAGGTAGGCCGGGTCCTCCAAGGCGGCCAGGCCCAGTTGCCCGGAGATTTCCATCATGGCCGTTTCCCAGGGGCCGAGGCAGAAGGTGCCGAAGAGGATGGCGCTCACCGTGACCACCCACTTGAAGATCATCCAGCCCTGTTTGAAGAAGCCCCAGCGCGTGAACAGGCCGTATGCCAGCCCCGTGAGCAGGCAACCAAAGGCGCCGGGGATGACCACCACCTTGATGTCCACGTAGTGGATGCTCTGGTTGATGCCGTGGAGCACGCCGCCGTCCGTGACCCCGTCCTTGAGGAAGTAGAGCAGCAGCAGGGACACCCCGCCCCCGATCCAGCAGCATACGGCCACCAGATGCAGTGCCTTGAGCCATTTCAGTCCCATGTTTCCCAGTTTGTACATGAGCGCTCCAGGGTAGAGGGGGTTCAGGATTTCCCTTCTGTACGCATATCCTGTTGGTGTGCTTTTTTCAACATTCCAAGACCTTGTCCGCCGGATGGGGCTATGGCATAGCATGGGCCATCAACCGTGAACCACATACCGGCGCAGCGGTGCAGGGGGAAACATGACCGATAAAGGCCGCGTACATCCCGACAGAATCCACGGCCTGCACCCCCTCGTGGGGAGCAGCAAGGGGCGCGGTCCGGTGCTCTACTGGATGAGCAGGGAACAGCGCGCCCAGGACAACTGGGCCTTGCTGCACGCTCAGGACCTGGCACTGGAGTTGAAGCGCCCCCTGATCACTGTCTTCTGCCTGGCGCCGTCGTTCCTGGGAGCCACCCTGCGACAGTACGACTTCATGCTGCGGGGGCTGCGGGAGACCGCGGCCGAGCTGGAGTCCCTACGCATCCCTTTGGTGCTGCTGCGCGGTGAGCCGCCGCACGAGCTGGCCGGTCTGGCCAGGAGTCTGGACGCGGCCTTGTTGGTCACGGACTTCGATCCATTACGCGTCAAGCGCGCCTGGCAGCGGGAGCTGGCCCAGGTGCTGGAGCGCCCCCTGCTGGTGGTTGACGGCCACAACATTGTGCCCTGCCCGCGGGCGTCGGACAAGAGGGAAGTGGGGGCCCGGACCCTGCGGCCCAAGATTTCCAGGCTCCTGTCCGAGTTCTTGGAGCCCTTTCCTCCCGTGCTGGAACATCCCCACACACTGGGGCGGGAGTTGACGCACCCCGATTGGAAGGACCTGTTACGGCAGCTGCATGTTGACCGCACGGTGGCTCCCGTACCGGACAGAGTGCCGGGATCGGCAGCCGGGCGGGGTGTGCTGCGGGAGTTTCTTGAGCAGAGGTTGCCCCATTACGCCACACGGCGTAACGATCCCAACGCCGAGGCGGTATCCGGACTCTCCCCCTATCTGCATTTCGGGCAGATCGCGCCCCAACGTGTGGCACTGGAGGCCCTGGCCGTGCGCTCCCCTCATGGGGGTGGGGAGGGCGACGAGAACGTCCAGGCCTTTCTCGAGGAACTGGTGATACGCCGGGAGCTTGCCGAGAATTTTTGCTACTTCGAGAAGCGTTACGACTCTCTGGAGGCCGCGCCCGCCTGGGCCCAGGACACGTTGGACAGGCATCGGGCGGATCCCCGCCCCCATGTGTATGCTTATGAGGACTTCGAGGCCGCGGCTACGCATTCATCCCTGTGGAATGCGGCACAGCGGGAGCTGTCGCGCAGCGGGGGTATGCACGGCTACATGCGCATGTACTGGGCCAAGAAGATCCTGGAGTGGACAAAGGATCCAGAGACGGCACTGGATATCGCCATACGGCTCAACGACCGCTTCCAGCTGGACGGCCGGGACCCCAACGGTTACGTGGGTGTGCTCTGGTCCGTGGCCGGGCTGCACGACAGGCCGTGGCGGGAGCGCCCCGTGTACGGAACCGTGCGGTATATGAACGCCCGGGGCTGCGCCCGCAAGTTCGACAGCGCGGCCTACATCGTTCGTTGGAGTGGGCCGGAGGTGGAAGAGGGAGTATGAGTATCGTTGTTCGTCAGACCGCCTCCCGATGCAGCAGGCGACGGGCGATCTCCTTGGCGGCGCGGCGGCCGGCGCCCATGGCCGAGATGACCGTGGCCGAGCCGGTGACGATGTCGCCCCCTGCAAAGACGTTGGGGATGGAGGTCTCGTTTGTCGCCTCATCCACCTTGACGTAGCCGAACCTGTTCAGGGCCAAGTCCGGCGTGGCCTCCAGGAGCACGCGGTTGGGGCCGGTGCCCACGGCCACGATGGCCAGGTCGCAGTTGATCACCTTGAATTCACCCTCCACGCAGACCGGGCGGCAGCGGCCCGAGGCATCGGGTTCGCCCAAGCGCATGCGTTGGAGTCTGATGCCCGTGAGGTTCCCGGCCGCGTCGCCGAGCATCTCCATTGGGGAGCAAAGACAATTCAGGAACACGCCCTCTTCCAGGGCGTGTTCGAGTTCCTCGTGGCGTGCCGGCATTTCCGCCTGGCTGCGGCGGTAGACGATATGGACCTCGTCCGCGCCAAGGCGTAAGGCCGTGCGAGCCGCGTCCATGGCCACATTGCCGCCGCCGATGACCACCACGCGTTTGCCTTTGTTGATGGGCGTGTCGTGGTTGGGGAAGTCGTAGGCCCGACCGAGGTTGACGCGAGTGAGGTATTCGTTGGCCGAGAACACCCCGATGAGGGACTCGCCGGGAATGTTCAGGAAGCGGGGCAGACCGGCGCCCACGCCGATGTACACGGCCTTGTAGCCCTGGTCGAAGAGTTCCTGGACAGTGATGGTCTTGCCGCCGACCCAGTTGGTGAACAGGTCCACCTCCTGCTCCCTGAGCGCCTCCACCTCGCGGCGTACCACGCTCTCCTTAGGCAGGCGGAACTCGGGGATGCCGTAGACGAGCACACCGCCAAGTTCGTGCAAGGCCTCGAACACACTGACCTTGATGCCCCGTGCCGAGAGATAGCCGGCGCAGGTCAGGCTGGAGGGGCCGGAACCGATGCAGGCGACCTTGAGGTCGTGGTTCACGGGAACGCATTCGGCCTTGCCGCTGATCTGCTCGCAGGAGCTGCGGGCCGCGTATTCGTCGGCCACGAAGCGCTCCAGCCGGCCGATGCACACGGGCTGGTCCTTCTTGTTCAGGATACAGGAGCCTTCGCACTGAATCTCCTGGGGGCAGACCCTGCCGCAGACCGCCGGAAGGCTGTTGGTGCTCTTGATGACCCTGTAGGCGGCCTCCAGGTCGCCCTTGACCAGTTCGCCGATGAAGTCCTTGATGGGCACTTCCACGGGGCAGCCCTTGACACAGGTGGGCTTCTTGCATTGCAGGCATCGTCTGGCCTCTTCCATGGCCATTTCCATGGTGTAGCCCAGGGCTACCTCGTTGAAATTCTTCCTGCGTTCCGCCGGATCCTGGGTAGGCATGGGAACGCGGGGGCGCAGCTCCTTTTTCGGTGCGTTCGGGGAGGGTTTCTTAGAGGCCATGAGCTTTCTTGTACTCCTCGTAAGAGATGGCTTCCTGGGGTTTGAAAGCCGTGAGCCTGGCGGCCAACTCGTCGAAATTCACCTTGTGGCCGTCGAATTCCGGCCCGTCCACGCAGGCGAACTTGACCTTGCCGCCGACAGTGACGCGACACGCGCCGCACATGCCGATGCCGTCCACCATGATGGAGTTCAGGCTCACGGTGGTCTTCACACCGAAAGGCTTGGTGACCTTGGCCACGGCGCGCATCATGGGCACCGGCCCCACAGCCACCACCTCGGCCACGCTCTTGTCCGTCTCCAGCCGCTGTTGCAGCAACTCGGTGACCAGGCCCTTGTGGCCGAAACTGCCGTCGTCGGTGGAGACCAGCACCTCGGGGCAGAAGGCACTGAGTTCCTTGTGGAAGAGCAGCAGGTCCTTGCTGCGGGCGCCGATGACCGCCACCACGTGGTTGCCGGCCAGGTGGTGGCCCTTGGCGATGTGGTGCATGGCCGCAATGCCCGTGCCTCCGCCAACGCAGATCACGGTGCCGACCTTGTGAATCTCGGTCTCCTTGCCCAGGGGGCCGCAGAGGTCGAGAATGGCGTCGCCTTCGCCCAGGGCCTCGAGCATGGCAGTGGTCTTGCCGAGCACGAGGTAGACGATGGTGATGGTTCCGGCCTGAGGGTCGGCGTCGGCAATGGTCAGAGGGATGCGTTCGCCCTTTTCGCTGACCCGGAGGATGACGAAGTTGCCGGGTTTGGCCTTGCTGGCAATGTGGGGCGCGTCGATGACCAGCTTGCTCGTCATGCCCGGAATGAGCTTTTCTTTGCGCAGGATGGTGTCTGGCATGAGCTGTCGTCCTTGATCTTGTGTGTGCGTGCATGCGCCGCCACAGGCAGTGGCGGAACCATGCCGATATCGCTACGGGAGAGACCGGGTGTCCCCTGCGTGCAAGCCCCGGGCACGTTCAGGGGGGAGCATCTGCTGCCAGTCGTAGATAAATGCTCACAGCTTTTTTTTCAAGAAGGATTCTGGTCCATTGTTCGGTCTTTCCTCATGCCGCATTATTATGGTACACTGAAAGCAAGGACTCGACACTCGCAGCACGATAGTCACCGTCCGCTGTCTTGGAACCACGGCCCGACCCGTTGTCCTGGTACAGTTTGTGAGGTGTCCATGAAAGCAATCACTCGTCTGTTCGCTCAGCCAGGGTTCCTGGTGTTCATGTTCTGTCTCGCGGTTTCTCTTTTCAATTGGCCCTTGCTTTCCATCGCCGCGCCACTTAGCGGCGGTCTCTACATGTATCTCTTCCTCGCCTGGGCAGGAATCATAGTGATATTGGGGTTGGTCGCGCGCGTACTGCCCCGGTGCAATGGGGAATCGGAGGGATCGGCCGGCCGGGCCGCTCCGGGAGACTCCCGGTACAACGGGCAACAAGGCTGAGCAGGACATGTTCAATGCGCTGACCGTTCTGCTGATCGACCTGTGCTACATCCTGGCGTTGTTCTGCATCGCCTTGCGCGCTGAAAAGAGCGCGGGGTTACGTAGAAAGGTGTCAGACAACCCTTGGATCTATTCCCTGAGTCTGGCGGTCTATTGCACGAGCTGGACCTTCTACGGCAGCGTGGGCAAGGCCGTGACATCGGGCATGCTCTTTCTGACGATCTATCTCGGCCCCACGCTGGCCATCACGCTCTGGTGGTTCGTATTGCGCAAGATGGTGCGCATCAAGGACCGCTACCGCATCACGAGCATCGCGGACTTCATTTCCGCGCGATACGACAAGTCCCAGCCCATCGCCATCCTCGTGACAGTGGCCGCGCTGGTGGGCAGCATGCCGTACATTGCCTTGCAGATCAAGGCAGTGACTGACGCCTTCCGGACCATTTCCCTGAACCAGGGCTTTGCCAGCGCCTTGGTTTTGGAACACATTGGGCTGATTACCATTGTGTTGTTTATCGGGTTCACGATAATATTTGGTGTGCGCCGGCTCGACCCCACCGAGCGTCACCCAGGCATGATCACGGCCGTGGCCGTGGAGTCACTGGTGAAGTTGCTGGCCTTTCTTGCGTGCGGACTCTTCGTGACCTTCGTTCTGCACGACGGCTTTGGGGATGTCTTGGGGTATCTTGTCCCGGAGAACGGGCAGGGGGACGACGCATCCGTGCTGCAGGGGCTTGCGAGCCTGAGCGGGGATGCCGAACAGCCCTACGTGATCTGGGCCACCTACCTCGTGCTGGCCATGTCGGCGATCATGTTTCTGCCGCGGCAGTTCCACGTGGCTGTGGTCGAGAACTCCAGGGAGGAGAACATTCTTACGGCCATGTGGGTGTTTCCGCTGTACATGCTGCTGATCAATGTTTTTGTGCTGCCCATAGCCATCGCCGGCCTGCGTGGCGGCATCCCGGTCCAGTACGCGGATACCTACGTGCTGCGGGTGCCCATGCTGCACGATCGCCCTGGTTTGACGCTGCTCGTGTTTTTGGGTGGGTTTTCCGCGGCCATGTCCATGGTCATGATTTCCTCCATGACGCTGGCCACCATGCTCACCAACCACATCCTGCTGCCCCTGCTCCAGGTGGTACGTCCGTTGGGTTTCCTGCGCAGGCATCTGTTGCGTTGCCGCTGGGCGGCCGTTGTTTTTGTCCTGGGAATGGGCTGCCTGTTCGAGATCACTGTGGGCGAGTCATACATGTTGGTGAACATGGGCATGATCTCCTTTGCCGCGGTGCTCCAGTTCGCTCCGGTCTTGCTGGGCGGCTTGTTCTGGCGCAGGGCCAATCGCATCGGGGCTTTGCTCGGCCTGGGAGCCGGCATGTCCGTCTGGGCCTACACCTTACTTGTGCCAGCCTTTGTGCGTAGCGGCTGGGTGTCCCCGCATCTGCTCGACGGCCTCTTTGGCTGGAGCGCCCTCAGGCCTGAGGCCCTGTTCGGGCTCAACGGTCTGGACAATCTCACACACACGGTGTTCTGGTCGTTGTTTTTCAACATCGGGTGTTTTGTCCTGGGCTCGCTGCTCGTCACACAACGAGAATCCGAGCAGGCCATCGCCGACGAATTCGTGAGCGCCATGAGACCTCGCGCGCGGATGCGTGGTGGAGAGGCCAGCTCGGCGACCATCCCGATGCAGGAGCGTCTGGAGCGCATCGAACAAAGTCTGGGCATGTTCTTCCCACCGGGGGAGTCGCGTGTTCTCTTGCAAGAGTGCTTGGGCCGGGCCGGACTGGAAGGCAGGGACAGAGTCAGTCATATTGAACTGGCAGAGATCCGCAGGGAAGTCGAGAAGACGTTGACCGGGGCCGTTGGTGCGGCGGCAGCCAGCCATGCGCTTTCCACCGCGGACATCTTCACTCCGGCCGAAGCTGCGCGGCTTTCGGAACATTATCTCCGGATCTTGGCCGAACTCAAGCTCTCGCCAGCAGACCTGCAAGAAAAGGTCGACTATCATCAGGAGCGTGAAAAGCTGCTTACCCAGCAGGCCGCGCAGCTGGAGCGCACTGTGGAACTGCGCACCCGCGATCTGGCGCAAAAGGCGCGCGAGTTAGAGGAAGCCAACACGCGACTGCGTGAACTGGACCGCATGAAGTCCCGTTTTCTTTCGTCGGTCTCGCATGAGTTGCGTACACCACTGACTTCGGTCCTGGGCTTTGCCAAACTGATCCACAGGGATTTGTGCAAGATTTTTTTGCCTCTTGTACGCGACGACAAGTCGCTTGCCCGCCGCGCCGAAAGGATCAAGGACAATATCACCATCATCGTCGAGGAAGGACAGCGACTGACGCGCCTGATCAACGACGTGCTGGACCTGCACAAGATCGAAGAGGGGCGCATGGAGTGGCACGACCGGGATGTATCGCTCTACATACTGGCAGAAAAGGCCGTGAACGCGGTCAGCGGCCTGTTCTCCTCCAAACGTGAGGTGCGGCTCGGCCTGGAACTCGACGATGATCTGCCCGTTGTGCACGCGGACCCGGATCGTTTGCTTCAAGTGTTCTCCAATCTCTTGAACAACGCGTACAAATTCACACAGGAAGGCGAGGTCAATCTTGCTGTGAGACGAGCTCCGGATGGTGGCGTACACTTGAGCGTGCAGGACACGGGCATGGGCATCCCCAGTGCAGAGCATGAAAAGATATTCAGCAGTTTTTATCAGGTCGTACGCGAGGACACACTGCACGAAAAACCGCAGGGCACTGGCCTGGGATTGGTGATATGTAAATATATAGTCGATCACTATGGCGGAAGAATCTTGGTGGATTCAGAAGTAGGCAAGGGGAGCACATTTACGGTCGTACTGCCTCCGCGCCTGAATGTACCGGCTCCCATGGTGGAGATGGATGCGACCGCGATTGTCCAGCCGGCAACGGAAGGCGATCGCAGTGTCATTCTCGTAGTCGACGACGACCACGCGATCTGTAGATACCTCAGCCAAATTCTTGAAGACGATGGTCACGAAACCATTACCGCGCTCGATGGGGAAGGTGCATTGGAACTGGCTCGTCGGCGTAAGCCGGACTTGATCACCATGGACCTGATGATGCCTGGAATGGACGGAAAGGCTGCCATCGCCGCGCTCAGGGACGATCCCGTGCTGGGCGATGTACCGGTGGTCGTGGTCTCCGTGCTGCCTGAGCGAGATGAAGCAGGTGGAAACGTGGCCTTTGGCAAGCCCATCGACGAGGAGCGTTTCCTGGACGCCGTGCGCATGCTTCTGGACAAGGATCGCAAAGCCTGCGCCCGCTCCATGCTGGTGCGCGGGGATGCCCGGGAGAGGTCCAAGCTCTATCTCTGTCAAGGCGCGCTGGAGACAATCGCTATTCAGGATCTGGAAGGACGCGTGCTGCATGGCTTTGAAGGCACGGTACTTGTGCAGCCCGAGGTGTTGGGAGAGTTGGATCTGTCCCGGCTTTCGCGTTACGGCGGCATTCAGTTCGTGCTCCTGGGCGAGGATGATTGAGCGATTACGACGATATGCGCCAGGGGCTTGCCGTTCAGGGTGTGGTGTGTTATTATGAACTAGCTGTATTGTCATTCCACAAGTGGCATGAAGAGCCCGCAGCATGACATTCGACCAGGTTCACGGCATAAGCGCTCCGCGCGGCGCAACACAGGCGTATGAGACGCAGAAGCATCGTTTCGAGCGTATCAAACCCGATGCGCCCGTGTCGGAGGGGAACGAACAACGCCACCCCACCGCCCTGCGCCGGGAATACGGTTTCAGCCTGGGCAAGCTCGGCGTTCAACTTGAGATCGAACACTCGGGATACGATCCCGAAGTGCTGGCAAAGGTTGCCCTGGATCGGTACAACAGGGAGCGGGAAAGCGCCTTCCGCACCGAGATGGAGATCGCCTTGCTGCGCTCCGCGATCACTTCTCCCGATAGTCTAGGCGAAGGTGCGGGCGAAGGGACGGGCGCCGCTTCCGCAGGCACTGAAACCCTTGCCTTGCCGCAAACCGAGTCGTCGGTCCCCTCGAAACACGCACTGCAACTTGCAAAAAGGGCCTACGAGGAACAAGACAAGTCCTTCACGTACTACCCCCATCTGCCGGGAGTTTCCATTGGCGTTGTGTGAGTCGGTCTTGTCCAGATATGCCGATGCACGGTAGAAGTCTTCAGCCGTGCGGGAACCCATTGGTACGAGCAACTACTTTTGACGCTTTTCCCAGAGTTTCATTTCTTTCATTTTCTTGCGACGTTCACGCTGCAGGGACTTGCACACCAAAGGGGCGCCCTTTTTGTATCCCCATTTTTCCCGATAACTATCAGGTGTCTGGCTATGCAGGGCAAGGTGTTTTTTTGTGATGATCTTGAATGTCTTGCCGCACTCCAGGCATGTGACAGTTTTTTCCTTGATGGCTTTTTTGGGATCCAGGCTCGGCTCCTGGTTCTGAAGACAGGCTTCTCCACCTTGGCTGATGGTTCTGATGCCATCGGACAGCCTCTTGACCATGGCTGTGATATCATCTTCCGTCATGGTGCGGACGCCGGCTTGGGCTTTGACGATCCCTAGAGCTTCTTTAAGGAAATCATCCATCGTGATATTCTCCGGTTCGTTGATTTGTGTATATCAAGCTGCATACATACATAATGAAGTTTTGTAAACACATCAAAAAGAGTTTTTTCAACAGCATTGTTGGTGAGAGGGCAAATCCCTCTTTATGAGTCGGACATACGGCAAGGTGTAGTAAAGTCTGTGGCTGCATAATCAGGGCACAATCCCAACAGTCGGGGTCATCTGTCTGGAATCCGTCTCCGGCGTTCGGATCCCATGCCGCGGGACATTCCTCCTCTTTCCGCTACTGCCTCAGGTTACTAAAAGTTAAGGATCGGGTAAGGTTGCCGTAACCATGGGGGCATATTGTGCAATCAACCGTCGTCAAGACGGAGACCATATCCATTCCAACACCCCACAGGCGAAAACCCCCGATTCCCCCCGGGGGTTTTCGTCTTTATCACCCCCAAAGAGACTTTGCCGCTCCGTCTGCCGACGGACTAAAGATTTCTCGCGGCTGAAAATGAAGAAATCCCCGATTGCCTGGACAGGGAGGCGGGACTAGGTCTGGTTATCATTCCAGGGGTGTGTTCCTCCATGGGGCGTTCGTTGTCGTTTTGAGGGTTCAGGCCGCATCTGTTGCCAAGGAGTCGTGTCGCATGAAATCAATCACTCGAATCACGCAGGAGGTTGTGATGCACAGCCACCTCCCGCTCAAGGAACTAGCCGAAAAAATTGGAAAGCCTTATCCAACACTGCTGCGGGAACTCAACCCCTACGACAAGGGGGCAAAACTCGGTGTGGAAACCCTGCTCGAAATCATGAAGGTCACCGGTAATATAGCTCCACTGGTTTATATGGCCGAAGAGATGGGGTATGAACTCGCGCCCGCCGCGGCGAAGGTGGATACTGGCAAGGGAAACGGCTGCTGCGGCACTCGCTTCGAGAAGGTGTCCGCGTCCGGGTCTCATTCCCATGCCGATACCGCTCCTTGTCTGGAGCAGCAGCTTGTCGAGCCTGTCGTGCCTGGCACAGGTCGTCCTTGCAGCACCTGATTCCTGCCAGTCCCCAACAGTTGCATCCACTGCGCTGACCTGGGCTTTTGGCCGGCTACCGGCCCAAGGCATCCTACGCCTGAAGAAGTCCCGCTCCATGGTGTCGCCGCGTTGGCTGCCCCCTGCCTTTCTTCAATAGCTTCAATTTGCAGGTGAAATGATCCCTCTTCTGGAATGTGGCTTTTTCTTTGAGAGTCTGGCATCAAGGTTCTTTCAGGGCTGTTCCGGACAGTACAAACCTCAATGTACAGAGATGGATCCAGCAGACATCATGCAGCCACGCAACTTCTCCCTGCTCGACTACGTTCCCATGGGGGCCTTTGTCCTCAATGCGGATTACCGTGTGATCTACTGGAACAAGTGTTTGGAGACCTGGACAGGGATCAAGGCCCAGGACATTCTGGGACAGGACGCCCGCGCGCGTTTTCCCAGGCTCGACCAGCCCAAGATCGCCGGTCGCCTCGAGGGCATCTTTCTGGGAGGGCCGCCGAGCATTTTCTCCGCCCAACTGCACCGATACATCGTTCCCGCCCCCTTGCCTGGGGGGCACATGCGGCTGCAAAACACCATGGTCAACGCAGTGGCGTCCGACAACGGCTTCTTCGCCTTGTTCACCCTCCAGGACGTGACGGAGATCAGCCGCAGGTTGGAGCAGTACATCGCCATGCGCAATCAGGCGCTTACCGAAGTGGAGGAGCGGCGCAAGGTTGAGAAGGAGATCAAGGAGCGCGAGGCGTTGTATCGCTCCATCTTCGAAAAGAACCGCGCGGTCAAGCTGATCATCGATCCGCATTCAGGGCGTATTGTCGACGCGAACACGGCAGCCTGCTATTTCTACGGCTACCCTTATACGCAACTCCTGCGCATGAACATCTCCCACATCAATATACTCCCCAGGGAGCAGGTGCGGGCGAAGATGAAGGATGCTGCCGAGGAGTCTTGCAATGTTTTCGAGTTTCAGCATCGTCTGGCGGACGGCTCGGTGCGTGATGTCGAGGTCCACTCCGCGCCCATCGAGATCGGGGGACAGAATCTCCTGTACTCCATTATCCACGACATTACCAAACGCAAGAAGGCGCTGGAGGCCTTGCGGCAAAGCGAGAGAACCTTCAGGGACCTATTCGAGATGGCCGGGGACATTCTGTTGGTGCAGGACAGCCAGTGCCGGATCATCGACGCCAACCGTCAGGCCAGCGAGACCCTGGGCTACGAAAAGCAGGAATTGCTCGGGTATTCACTCGATCGCTTCGAGAGCGCCGAGTACAAGGGCTGCAACCCTAGGCGTCAGAATGAGCTGCAGAGACGGGGGCACACGGTGTTCGAGAGCGTTCTTCTGCGCAAGGACGGCAGTCCTCTGCCCGTGGAGGTGAAGGCCAGGATAGTCGAGATCCGGGACGCGCCCGCCATCCTCAGCATCGCCCGTGATATCAGCTCCCGCAAAGCCATGGAGGCCCTGCGCGAGGATGTCGAGCGCATCACCCGGCACGATCTGAAAAACCCTTTGGGCGCCGTCGTCGGACTTACCGACGTATTGTTGGAAGACGGCGGGTTGAACCCCGAACAACAGAGACTCATCGGCGTGATCCAGGATGCCGGCTACTCCATGCTGAACATGATCAACCTCTCCCTGCACCTTTATAAGATGGAGCAGGGGACTTACGTGATCAAGCCCCAAATCGTGGACTTGCGGCACATCATCGGGAAGATCGAACAGGAAATGCGTGAAGTGCTGTACGCTAAGCGCCTGAACATCGTGCTGCGCCATGCCGCCGGCGGAGAACCTCCCCGGCGTATCGAGGTGTTGGGGGAGGAGTTGCTCTGCTACTCCATGCTTTTCAATCTTCTGCAGAATGCGGTGGAGGCCTCGCCGGAAAAAGCGGTCGTGGACGTCGCGACAATGACCAAGGACAGCGTGGTCCGACTGGAAATCCGCAACCAGGGTGCGGTGAGCCCCTCCCTGCGTCAGAAGTTCTTCGAGAAGTACACCACCCACGGCAAACCCCACGGCACCGGTCTGGGCACATACTCGGCCAAACTCTTCGCCGAGGTCCAGAACGGCTCCATGGGCTATGAGACCGCCGACACGCCTGTTCCCGCTTGGACAATGGTCTGGCTGGAACTCCCCGCCGGAGGCGTTGCGTGAACGAACCGGCGTTGCCCTGTCCCTTGTGCGGAGGACCGGCGATCCTTGAAGGCCGTTGAAGCTCCGCGCGCATCCGCTGCACGGCGTGTGGCGTTGATTTGCCTGCCCGGGTCCATCAGGAATACATCGCCCGATGGCAGGAGGAACTGTGCCGCTGTCTGCTGGACACCGACAACCGGGAGACAGAGGCCTGAGAGGTCGGTCGGCACGGATGAGGGCGGACGCCCTTGCCGGCGTGTTAGAACTGTGACCATCTGCAATGAATGAGTATATTGCCCTTTCACTCTCCCTGATTTTGATCGTGGGCGTGGCCTGCCAATGGATCGCCTGGCGGGTGAAGCTCCCGGCCATCATCTTTCTGCTGGCTTGCGGCGCCCTGGCCGGCCCGGTGCTGGGCCTGCTCGACCCGGACCTGTTGCTGGGCGACCTGCTCTTTCCCTTTGTCTCCCTGTCCGTGGCCATCATCCTCTTCGAAGGCAGCATGACCCTGCGTTTCCGCGACATTCCAGGACTGGAACGGGTCATTCGCAACATGATCACCCTCGGCGTGCTGCTCAGTTGGGTGATCACCGCCGTGGCCACGCGTCTGATCATGGATTTCTCCTGGCACGTGGCGTTGCTGTTCGGGGCGATAATGGTCGTCACCGGCCCCACGGTGATCAAACCGCTTCTTCGCAGCGTACGCCCCAAAGGGAGCGTGGCCAACATCCTGCAGTGGGAGAGCATCCTCATCGATGCCATTGGCGCCACCCTTGCGGTGCTTGTCTATCAGTTCATCGTCGCCGGCGGGCTCGGACACGGGGGAGTCATTGCGGGGCTCCTGGTCTTCGGCAAGATTCTGCTCATCGGGATGCTGCTGGGAGCCGGCAGCGGCCAGATTCTCGGCATCCTGCTGCGTCGACATTGGATACCCAAGTACCTGCACAATGTCGCGGCCCTGTCCCTGGTCTGCTGCATGTTCGCCCTTTCCGACTTGCTTCAGGACGAATCCGGGCTGCTCACAGTGACCGTGATGGGTGTCTGGCTGGCCAACATGAAAGGTGTGGAGTTGGACGAGATTTTCGACTTCAAGGAGAGTCTGAGTATATTGCTTCTCTCCATGCTGTTCATCCTGCTGGTGGCCAGGATGGATCTGCGCGAGTTCCTGAACATCGGCTGGCCGGCCTTGGGAATCCTGGCTGTTATCCAGTTTCTGGTCCGCCCCCTGAGCGTGCAGATATGCGCCCTGGGTTCGAAACTGAGCATGCCCGAGCGGCACCTGCTGGCCTGGATTGCCCCCCGCGGTATAGTGGCCGCGGCCATTTCAGCCCTCTTCGCCATCAAGCTCGAGGCCCTGGGCTATCAGGAGGCGTCGCATATGGTGCCACTGACGTTCATGGTGATCATCGGCACGGTGCTGTTGCAGAGCATGACCGCAAGACCCATCGCCACATGGCTGCGGTTGTCCGAGCCCGAGGCCAACGGTTTTCTCATCTACGGGGCCAATACCGTGGCCCGTGCCTTTGCTGAAGCCTTGGTGCGGAACGGAGTCAAAGTTCAGCTCGCTGACCAGAACTGGAGTCATGTCAAGCAGGCCAAGCTCAAGGGTCTGCCCGTGTATTGGGGTAATCCCGTGTCCGAGCACGCGGAGCGCCATCTCGATCTCGTGGGCATCGGTCATCTTCTTGCCATGACGCCGCACAACGAGCTGAATGCGTTGGCCGCGCAGTACTACCGCATGGAGTTCGAACCGCGCAATATCTTCACCGTCCGCACGTACTGCCCGGACAAGGTCAAGGCCGAGGACAAGTGCAGTTACAAGTTCGGTGGCAGACTGTTCCTCAACGAGAATGTCACTTTCACCGACCTGGAGGAGATGCTCGAAAAAGGTGCGCTCATCAAGACCACATCCCTGACCGGGGAGTATACCTGGAGTGATTATCAGAAACTGCCGGAAGGGGAGCGGCGGCTGCCCCTGTTCGCGATCACGCAGGCTGGAATCGTGCAGGTGTTCAACGCCGACGCGGATTTCGTGCCCAAGGCCGGCTGGAAAATCACTGCTCTGGTCAAACCCGGCCCTGCTTGAGGGCCAGGGCTTGGATGGCGGGCAGGCCCTCCAGGCAGGAATGGGCTCAGTTCTCACGCGCGGGGAGCAGCAGCACCGGTGCGCTCTCGTCGTGCAGCACGAGCATTTCAACTTGGCCGTCCAGGGGCGTGCGAAGGAACTGTCCTTCGTCCTGGAGGGTAAGGCTCAGGCGGATGCGTTGCCCCTGCTTGAATTCGTAGGACGTGGGCAGCAGGGAGAAGCGCGCAAGAACCGGCACACCGGGGGGCAGTGGTTGCATGTCCGCACGCCGGAAACTGTGCAGATGCGGGCCGTCGGGATTCTCCGCCCTGTGCACGAGTCGAAGCATCCCTTCCGTGACGTTGTGTATCGCCGCCTCGGGCTGATTCTCGGGCGGCACGTCCTCGAGATAGGCGAACACCGCGGCGTCGTCGCGGTCCACCTGGAGCCGCAGTTCGATGACAGGCGCTCCGGTGCACTCCAGGTCTCTTTGCAGAGGGGGCGAGGTAAAGGCCAGTACCCCTGGCGAATCCACGGGCCGAGGCGGCGTGAAGACGTCGCTGCGGCCGATTTGCGTACGCCAGCGGTTGAATTCGCCCGTACCCAGGCTGTCCGAGGCCGCGACCATGCACAGCCGGCTTTGCCCCGGTTCTTGGGGCGGTTCGTCTGAGAGCAGGCCATCGGGGTGGGCGTGCAGGGGCAAGGGGGCGATGCCTTTGGGAGGCCAGGTTTGGGTGGTGTTCCATGTCTCGCGCCCCATGGTGTAGTAGCGCAGTTCCAGGGCTGGTGGCGCGCCGCGCCCCTTGCAGTGATAGTCCAGGAAGCGGATTTGTTCGAGGTGATGCACGCGCAGGGGCGGGTGCACCTTGGTCTCGCGCAAGGCAAAGGGATTGGTGTCCTGTACGGCGCCGTGATTCCAGGGGCCGATGACCGCGCGTTGGGGCACGTTCAGGCTGGTGAAGCGATGCAGCAGTGCCCGGGCATACGCACCGTCGTGCCACCCTCCCCAGCTGTAGAACGCCGCGCCTCCTGCCTCCGTGGCCTTTTTACGGGCATGGGGGCTGAAGTCGTCGATGCTGGCACCGGCCAGGGGGGAGTAATCGTCCCGGCACTGTGCCTGGCGCGCGGCTTCGAAGATGTCCACGTTGGCGACCCGGTCGTGCAGGGCCAGCTCCATGGCCTGGCGGCCGAAGGGCATGTCCGGGCTGTTCGCTGTCGGGGGCGGGGGTACGGGCCGAGGGCCTCGCACGAGCAGCCCGCCGAGGAGACCGACGAAGTCGGGCACGCGGAGGTTGTCGAGCTGACGGTTGAAGCTGCTCCAGTTGTGCACAAACCAGAGGTTGAAGACGCCGCCGGGGAAGGCTATGTCCGTGTATGTGTCGTAAAGGCTGTATTGGGGGATGACGGCCTTGAGGGCCGGATGGCCCAGACCGGCCATGAACTCCGCGCAGGTGCCGCTGTAGGAAATGCCCGTGGCAGCGAGATTGCCGTCGCACCAAGGTTGAGCCACAGCCCAGTCCATGAGCGTGGCGTAGTCCTCGAGCTCTTTGGGTGACCAGGGATAGGGGCGGGAACCGAAGGAGGCGCCCGAACCCCTGGCGTCCACCAACACCACGGCATAGCCATAGGCCGTGAGCATGCGCTGGAAGGAGTCCATGCCGAGCAGTCGCTCCATGCCGAAGCGCAGGTCCCAGGAGCGCCAGTAGCGGGTGGGGATGAACACGGCGGGCAGTCGCACCCCCTGGGGCAGGGCCTTGGGTAGCAGCACGTCCATGGCGATGCGTACGCCATCGGGCATGCTCACGTACTGGGAGAGGCGTGTGACGCCCGAGGGATACTCTGGCGCGGGCACGGTCTCGCCCCCGAAGACTTGCAGGAGGAGTTCGATTTCCTCTGGTGTGGGCTCCGGGCCGGGGCGCATGTACAAGAGGCCGGCAACAGTGACTGCCAGGGTCAGGAGGAGCAGTGTTCCGGCCGAAACCGCACGCCTGATCAGGCGCCTGGAGGCGATCGGGCTCATGTGTGGAAGGCGTGGCTGAGTATTGTGGAATCTAAGCCGGCAACTATTGGGACTGCGGTCTGGGGATGATGAAGCAGGTGGGGGAGATGTTGCCGTCCAGCTTCATACCGAACAGGGAGTGGGTTTGATAGTGGATGCATTTGGTGTGTCCGTTTTCCTGCACGCAAAAAGCGTCCACCATTTGTTGGAGCTTTTCGTGGCGCACGTGGGCGAACTTCTGGTAAAAAGGACATTCGTTTTGCAATGGGCACATGACGGTTCCCCCTCGGCCGTCGTATGATCCGTAATACCCTGGAAGGCAATTGTTCCTGTTGGCTGGTAGTATAATCAAAAAGCGGATTTATGCAAATGGGTATGTTGCGAAGAATATCTGGTGAATCTGGAGAAATCCAACACGATGGCCTGGAAGCCAGCCTGGGAGAATTCCGTCGTCTTGTTTCGCAGTCACGGGGGGGGTGCTCATGAGCCATGGACGATCGCAGACTTGGTCTTCCGGACAGGGAGGCGACAGCAACCGGACATTTGCGGCTTGATTGTTTGCCTGCGCCTTTGTATATCCCTGTTTTCCAGGAAACGCTGTTTTAAGGCCAGCCCGGACTGGAGCCAGGAACCATCCTTCGGATCATGATAATGTCCAGACTGACATCCACAATCATTCCCCTTGTCCTGGGGCTGATTGTTCTCCTTGCCTCTGGACCGGCCTCGGCCAGCGGCCACCTGGAGTTCACCCTGCACAAGCTGGGCACCTGCAAGGCTCCGACTTTGGTCATCGTCGGCGGCATTCAGGGTGATGAACCTGGCGGCTTCAACGCGGCCAACCTCATCGTTTCCCACTACCGCGTCACCAAGGGCTCTGTCTGGGTGGTGCCCAACCTGAACCTGCTATCCATCATCCGCAGTAGTCGGGGCATCAACGGTGACCTGAACCGAAAATTCGCGACCCTGGGCAGTTCCGACCCCGACTTCGAGACCATCCGCCGCATCAAGGCCGTGCTCACCGCCTCGGAAGTGGATGTGATCCTCAATTTGCACGACGGTAGCGGCTACTATCGCCACACGTACATCGACGCCATGCGCAACCCCATGCGCTGGGGGCAGAGTGTGATCATCGACCAGGAGTCCATTCCGGTGGATCCCTGGGGCGCCTTGGGCGATATGGCCCGCATGGTCTGCGACCGCGTGAACAAAAGGCTCTACGACCCGGAGCACGCCCTGCACGTGAAAAACACCAAGACCAGGCTGGGCGACGTGGAGATGGAGAAGACCCTCACCTATTTCGCCATCCTGCGCGACAAGGCAGCCTTCGGTCTGGAGGCCAGCAAAAATTTTTCCTCGGGCATGCGCGCCTACTACCACCTGCAGATGATCGAGGCCTTCATGGATGGCATGGGCATCGAGTACGAGCGGCCCTTCGAACTCACGGCCGAGGCGGTGACTTCGGCCATCAACAGCAACGTGGCCATGGCCTTTTGTGGCAACAAGGTCTTCCTCGACTTGGAGAACGTGCGCTCCCGCGTGGGATACGTGCCCCTGCGCAAGGAATCCCCGCTGGAGTTCCGCCCCAGCAATCCCCTGCTGACCATGGAGGCGCGTCAGGACGGCTACGCCGTGTTCTACGGCAACGAGCAGATCACCCATCTCCATCCGCAGTACTTCGAATACGACTATAGCATTGACGCCCTGGAAATGACGGTTGATGGCGTCACCAAGCGAGTCCCTTTCGGATCCATCGTCAGCGTGGTGGAAAACTTCTACGTGGCGCCCCTGCCTGGGGGGCGCGTCAACGTCATCGGCTACACCCACCCCGAACGCGAGGACGAATCCGGGCAGGTGATCCACCGGCACGAGATCATGGACCGTTTTTCCCTGGACAACACCGGTGAGATCTTTCGCGTGGAGGCCTACAAAGGAGAGCGGTTCGCCGGAATGATCCTGGTGCGCTTCGACGGCGCTCAACTCGTGCGCAACACCTCCCGGGAGTTTTCGCCTCCGGCCGAACCCGTGGTCATCCGCAAGTTCTTCGACGCCAAGAGCGACAGGACGGCGCAGATCAAGACCGGCGAGAACGCCTCGCGTTAGAGCATGTTATCCTTGGCAAGGGGAAAAGCTCGCGCGCGCCTGAAGCGAGGCGGATCAAGCTCTAACGACTCACCCCGCCTGGTCGTCTTTCCAGGCTTTGATATGCAGCCAGATCAGCGGGATCGTGTTGAACCTTCCGGTTGTGCTCTCCTGGACGTTTGGTGGGGAGGGAGCCAGTGCGCAGGCCAAGGCAGTGTAGATGGCTTCCAGAGCCAAGCCTTGGCCTGCCTGGCCTTGAGGGGTTTGGAACCGTCTGTTCACGTCGGCGGAAAGGCCCTGGTCCTGTTCAGGTGGACACCGGGACAGGACCAGGGCGCTGCAAAGGGACAAGGCGAGGTCGTAGCGTGCGTGCGCGTAGAGTTCCTTGACCACCCGGAAGAACCCTCGCAGATTGCTCGGAAGAGCGCACTCCTGCAACAGGGATTCGATCTGGGCTTTTTGTCGGTAATAACTCATGGTGCACTCTCGCCGCGACGCGTTGCAGCCGGTTCCCTGCATCAACCCCGCAATTCCTCGCGCAGGAGCTTGGCGGCCTGGACCATATTGCGCAGGGAGGCCGTGGTCTCTGGCCAACCCCGTGTCTTGAGACCGCAGTCCGGGTTTACCCAGAGCTTGTCCACAGGGATCACGGCTGCGGCCCTGCGAATGAGGTCGCAGATTTCCTCGACATCCGGCACCCGCGGGCTGTGGATGTCGTAGACGCCAGGACCGATTTCATTGGGATAGGCAAACGTGCTGAAGGCCTCGAGCAGTTCCATGCGACTGCGGCTGGCCTCCATGCTGATGACGTCGGCGTCCATGGCCGCGATCCAGTTCATTATCTCGTTGAATTCGCTGTAGCACATGTGCGTGTGCACCTGCGTTTCAGGTGCGGCGCCATTGACGGCCAAGCGGAAACAATCCACTGCCCAGCGGAAATACTCCGGCCAATCCTGCTTACGCAGGGGAGCGCCCTCGCGCAGCGCGGGTTCATCCACCTGGATGACCTTGAGTCCGGCCTGCTCCAGATCCTTGAACTCGTCGCGAATGGCCAGGGCGATCTGCGCGCAGGTAGCCGCTCGAGGCTGATCGTCCCGCACAAAACTCCAACAGAGGATGGTCACGGGCCCGGTGAGCATGCCCTTCATGGGTTTGCGCGTGAGGGATTGGGCGTAGCTGCTCCAGGCAACGGTCATGGGCCGGGGGCGGGAAACATCACCGTAGATGACGGGCGGTTTGACGCACCGGGAGCCGTAGCTCTGCACCCAACCGTTTTGCGTGAAGCAAAAACCGTCCAAGCGTTCCCCGAAGTATTCCACCATGTCGTTGCGCTCAGGCTCGCCGTGCACCAGCACATCCAGGCCGAGTTCTTCCTGTAGCTTCACGGCATCCTGGATGCAGTCCCGCATGGCCAGAGTGTACTGTTCCTGGCTGATGGAGCCGCGTTTGCAGTCCCGTCGGGCAGCCCGAATTTCCGGAGTTTGCGGAAACGAGCCGATGGTGGAGGTGGGCAGGAGCGGCAGCCCCAGGCTTTGCTCATGCAATTGACGGCGTTGGGCATAGGGGTGAGTGCGTTCGTGCATCTCAGGTGTGATGGCTGCCAGGCGCTGGCGTACATCGTCGCGGTTCAGTGCCGGTGCCTCTCGGCGTGCCTTCCAGATCGCGCGGTTCTCGGCCAGCCAGTGGGAAACGTCCTTGCCCTGCCCCGCGTCGGACAGCATGCGCAGTTCCTGGCATTTTTCCTTGCCAAAGGCCATCCAGGTCTTGACCTCCTTGGGCAGGGTGGTTTCATCCTCCAGATCAAGGGGGACATGCAGCAGGGAACAAGAGGGGGCGAGCATGATCCTTTCCTCCCCCAGGGTTGATGCAGCCTGCCGGATCATGGCAAGGGCCTTGTCGGCTTCGACGCGCCAGACATTGCGGCCGTTCACCACGCCGAGGGAGAGTCGCGTGGTGGGCGCGATGGCGTGCATGACAGGTGCCAGCTGTTCAGGGGCGCGCACCAAGTCGATATGCAGAGCGGCAAGAGGGGTTCCTGCCACCGCCGCGAGGTTGTGGAGCATGGAGCCGAAATAGGTGGCCAGCATGAGTTTGGCCGGAGTCGCCGCCTCGATCAGACTGGCGTAAGCCTTGCGGAACAGCTCGTGGGAAAACTCAGGAGGGAGGTCCAGCGCCAGGACCGGCTCGTCGAGTTGAATCCAATCGCAGAGCCTAGCACAATGGTCCAGGATTTCCCGATACACCGCAACGATGGCGGTGAGGTGCTGGAAGCGGTTGAACCCGGGATGTGCGGATTTCCCGCAATTGAGAAAGGTGAAGGGACCGGGCAGCACGGCCTTCACGGGAAAGTGGGCGGCACGGGCTTCCGCCAGTTCGTCAAAGAGTTTGTGGCTGCGCAGGGCGAATTCCTGGCCCGGCGAGAATTCCGGAACGATGTAATGGTAGTTGGTGTCGAACCATTTGGACATCTCCATGGCCGGGATCCCTTTTCCGTGCCGCTGCCCGCCCCGGGCCATGAGAAAGTAGGTGGCCGGGTCCACCGGCCCGGCGGCATGGCCGTATCGTTCCGGGACCGCGCCAAGCATGGCGGTCATGTCCAACATATGGTCGTAGAGGGAGAAATCGCCGACCGGAAGCAGTTCGATGCCGGAATCCCGTTGCTGATTCCAGTGCCGGGATCTGAGTTCTTTGGCGCCGGCCTCCAGCGCGGTACTGGTTGTTTCGCCTTTCCAGAGGGATTCCAGGATCTTTTTCAGTTCCCTGTTTTTGCCCATGCGGGAAAAGCCCAAGGTGTGCGTCAACATGGTCGCTCCTTTGCGCGTTAGAGAATGGACTCTGCAGGCAAGAGCGAGGCGGGCCGTTCAAAGAAAAACCCATTCCAAAAGGGAATGGGCCGAGCGCACTGGATTGCGGCCGCCCTGCTCACGGCAAGGCAGCGGAACCATCGCACCAGCCCGGATCGCGAGGCTTGCATGCGGGTCTCTTCGAGGCGTCTTCTGGCTCACGGGTGGGCGTATACCCGAAGCGGGGGTGACCTTCCCAGACGATTCTCTCGCCCAGTGGATGCCCCGTTTCTGCCCGAATACAGCAGCGCGTCTGCGACGGATTCTCACCGTCTTCCGTTTCTCGAAGGACCGAATGATGCAGCTATGCAGTGTACGGAGGGATTTGTCAACAAGGCTCAATACAAGGCGCAGACAACGGGGATACAGGTGTTGGAAGCAATACACGGCACGCATTGCGGCGTCCAGGAAGGTTATGTGGAAACGTACTCCGTCGGGGAAACCTCGCGGGGATTCGCGCACCACGCCCCGGAGGATGCAGTGGAAAAGTCCAAGCTGGACAGGTGTACAATCCTATGGAGTTATTCCTGCCAGTTCCCGCAGCGCCCTGACGAGCACGACGTTTTCCGCCGTGGCCCGCACTTGTAGCCGCAGATACCCCGGAGGCATGCCCGGAATGCTGTCGCAGACCCGCACCAGGATGCCTCTGGCCGCCAGCCGGGCATAGATGCCGGCAGCGTCTTCGGGCCGGCGTAAACGGCAGGTGAGGAAGTTCAGGCTCGAGGGCAGGATGTGGCTGAACAGGCCGGTCCAGGCCAACTGCTTCAGAAAGGCCTGCCGTCGCTCGCGCAGGTCCACGCGCAGGGAGTCGAAGCGCAGCCGGTGCTCCAGAAGTCTCAGGCCGCAGAGTTCCGCATGCCTGCTGACCATCCAGGGGGCGCGACCCGAGGCCATCTCGTGCAGTAGGGTGGCCTGCCCCAGCATGTACCCCAGCCGCAGACCGGGCACACCGAAGCACTTGGTAAAACTGTGCAGGCTGAGCAGGTGCACGGAATTGCCAAGCTTCCGTACGAGGTGTGCATGGCTGTGCTCGTGGTACTCCTCCCGGCCGAAGAGGAATTCCCGGTAGGCCGCGTCCAGCAGCACATAGGGGCATGGGACCTGGGCGACCAGTTCATGAAGCAGCCTGAAGCACTGGCCCGTGGGATTGTTCGGGGAGCAGAGCACGAGCATCTCGAAGCGCCCGGCGGCCAAGGTCTCCAGGACGACTTCCAACTGGCGTTGGTCGAGGCTGAAGTCCTCTTCCCGGCTCAGGGCGTACAAGGCGTGTGGGATGCTCAGGGCGGCGCAGGCCCTGGCGTATTCCCGGAAGATGGGCCCCAGCAGGAGCACGCGCTTGGGTTTGAGCCGTTGCAAGGCCAGGTGGATGAGTTCCGAGGAGCCGTTGCCAACCAGCACTTCTTGGGGAGGCACGCCCTCCTGGGTGGCGATGGCCCGGCGCAGTTCGGGGGAGCCTTCCTCCGGATAGTGGGCAAAGGGGTACTCTATCCCTGTCAGCAGCGACGCGGCCAGAGGAGTGGCCAGGCTGTCGGCGTTGTTGCTGAAGTCGAGCACCGCTTCGGGTGCAAGTCCTGCCAGTCGGGCGGTTTCGTATACCGCGCCCCCGTGCGCTCCCTGACGCAGCGGGCTCACGAAACCAGTCCTCTGGCACGCATGTACTGGAGGTAGAGCGCTTCCATGCGCTCCACCTTGCCTGGCAGGGAGAACTGTTCGGCGATGGTGCGGCTGGCCGCGGCCCATTGCTCTCGTTCGAGTGTGGCCTGGTGCATGCGCTGCAGGGCCAGGGTCAGGGCCTGCTCGTCCCCCGGCGGTACGAGTAGGCCGTTGCCCTGCACGCATTCAGGCACCCCGCCCACGGCGCTGGCGATGACGGGCAGGCCCATGCAGACGGCCTCCTGCAGGGTGTTGGGCATGCTCTCAGAAAAAGAAGGCAGAACAAAGGCCTGGCAGAGCTGGAGCATATCGGCCACGTGTTCGGTGCGCCCAGGCAGGCTGACCCTGTCGGCAATGCCCAACTCCCGGCAGAGGGGAGCGAAGGTCTGCGGGCTCACGCCCAGGAGCAGCAAACGCGCTCCGGTCAGCTTGGCCCCGGCAAAGGCTCGCAGCAGCAGGGCTACGCCCTTGTTGGGGCTGTCGTTGGCCACGCAGGCGAAAATGAACTCGGAGCCTGCCTGGGGGGGCAGGCCCAGGATTTCACGTATTCGCTCCAGGGGACGCACCGGGGTGACCCGCTCTTGGGGAATGGCGTTGAACACCACGCGCAGCCGATCTGGGCGCACCCCTTTGCTCCGCAGCACCGAGGCGCAGGCCTGGGAATTGGCCACGAACAGGTCGATGCCGGGCGAGAGATAGGGCAGGGGGTTGTTGGGCTTGAATACCACCCCGCGCTGCGCCACCATCAGGCAGCCGCGTCTTCGCCAGAACAGCCCCCACCAGGCGGCCATTTTCACGGCCTTGTTGTGGAAGGCGTGGAGCACGAAAGGCTGTCCCCAGGGCAGGGCCGCGGCCACTGCCCCTCTCCAGCGTAGGCGGCTTTCTGGCAGTTCGTGCCAGGTGAGTGCCGGTGCCAGGCTGGGCAGTTCCGCCTTTTTTGGTGTGAAAAAGATCAGGTCGTGACCCCTGTGCGACAGTCCCTGGGCCAGGTACAGGGCCTGTCTGGAGCCGCCACTGTTGTTGGTGGAGGAGGTGATGAAGAACAGTTTCACTGGAGCGCTATGCTGTTTCCTTGTGGGTTGCGGAGCAAGGGACAGGTGCTCGATGGGAATCGCAGGTCTGGTTCGTCCGCAGCATCTTCCGGGCCAGTGCGGCTGCCCCGAAGCCGTTATCGATGTTCACCACGGCCACGCCCGGGGCGCAGGAGTTGAGCATGGCCAGGAGCGCGGCCAAGCCGCCGAAGCTGGCGCCGTAGCCCACGGAGGTGGGAACCGCGATGATCGGCGCGCTGACCAGGCCACCCAGCACGCTGGGCAAGGCACCCTCCATGCCGGCACAGACGATGCACACCCGCGCCTTGCGCAGGGCGGGAAGGTGGGGTTCGATACGGTGCAGCCCAGCCACGCCCACATCACCGGCAAGTTCGGCGTCCAGTCCCAGAAACCGCGCCACGCCAAGGGCCTCCAGGGCCACGGGCATGTCGGCGCCCCCGGCGGTGAGGATCAGGCACTCCGCGGCCTCGTTCCGTGTGGACTGTGCGGGCCACCCCCTGCGTAGTTGAGGGGCGTTGCAGGCCAGGAGTCTGGCTTCTGGCCAGTACTCGGCCTCGGGGAACTCCTCGAGGAGGTGCTCGGCCGGTTCGGGTTCCAGGCGGGTCACCAGCACGGGCTGGCTTCCGTGTCCCAGGGCCGCGACGGCCTCACGCAACTGGGTCTGATTCTTGCCAGGAGCGAAGACCACCTCGGCCAAGCCGGTACGCAGCTTGCGTTGGTTGTCCAGATGCAGGCCCGAGAGCGTGCGGGTGATTGGCTCTGTTTGGAAGTGCTCCAGGGCCTGGCGCGGCGGGACGGTCCCGGCGGCCACAGCTTCGAGCAGTGTAAGCAGTTTGTCGGCATCCATGCCGGTGTTGACTCCTGAAATAAAGTTGTCTGCCCATGTACAGCGCAGTCGGGCCTTGAACTGCGCCCGGCGCCACGCTATACCCAGGCTACGGGAGCGACGTCACCTTGGTCAAGCGTCTGGACCCGTAAAAAAAACCGCCGAAAGCGTTGATAATCGTAGCGCTTGTGGCTAATGGAAATCCATGTCCAGTCGCAAACTTCTTTTCATTGCCCAACCGCAATCCGTGACGCGGATTTTTCCCGCCTTGAAAGAGGACGGGTACGAAGCCGGACTGGCTGAAAATCTTACCGGTGCCCTGGGGTATGTCAAGAAGTCCTCTCCCGAACTTGTATTTTCCAGGGCGCGACTGCCTGGATTCAAGGCCGAGGATCTGCTCGCCGAAGCCGCCGGCCGGGAGGATTTCCCTCCGGTCATCGTGTTCACGGATCAGGGATCGGCCGACGAGGCCCAACGCCTCATGGAATTGGGCGCCAGGGACTATTGGCTCGAGCCTCTGGACTGGGAAAAGATTCAGGCCCTGATTCCCGTTGCTCAGCGGGCCGAGACCCGAAGCGCCCCGGCAAAGCCCGCGACAGTGGGCACCGCTGCCTCGCCCGAGGGTTTGCAGATCATCGGCCGGCATCCGGCCATCAGCCGTGTCCTGGCCCTGGCCCGCCAAGTGGCGCGTTCCAAGGCCACGGTGCTGATCTCCGGGGAGTCCGGGACCGGCAAGGAGATGGTGGCCAAGCTGCTGCACAACCACAGCGACCGCGGCGACAAGCCCTTTGTGGCGGTGAACTGCGCCGCCCTGCCCGAGCACCTGCTCGAAAGCGAACTCTTCGGACACGAGAAGGGCGCCTTTACCGGCGCCGTGCAACGCAAGCTGGGCCGGTTCGAACTCGCGGACAAGGGCACCATCCTGCTGGACGAAATATCCGAAATGGACTTGGGCTTGCAAGCCAAGCTGCTGCGTGTGCTTCAGGAGGGCGAGCTGGACCGCGTGGGGGGAATCGAGACCGTGAAGGTCGACGTGCGCGTGTTGGCCACCACCAACCGCAACCTCCAGGAATGGGTGGACCAGGGCAAGTTCAGGCAGGACCTTTTTTTCCGCCTCAACGTCATTCCTTTGAAGCTCCCCCCCCTCAGGGAGCGCGGCGAGGACGTGTTGCAACTGGCGCGATTCTTTGTAGGCAAGTACTGCGAGCAGTACGGCTTGCCCAGGCTGGAGTTCTCCGACGAAGCCGTGGCTTGGCTCACCGGTTACGACTGGCCGGGAAACGTACGCGAGTTGCAGAACCTCATGGAGCGCTCCGTGCTCCTCGCCGGCAACGGTCCCATCCAGAAACACCACTTCATGCTGGACGACGAGTCCTGGCCCTTGCTGGAAGAGCAGGCCGCGGCCGAGGCCCTGGATGCTCCCCAGCCTGAAGCGCAGGAACACGTGGCCCGCCCTCTGATCGGGGGCGACCTCGAACAGTTCCTCGGTGGCAAGATCCTCCCCCTGCAGGAGATGGAGCGCATCATGATCATGCGCGGCCTGGAGCATACCTCGGGCAACCGCACCCAAGCCGCCGAACTCCTGGGCATTTCGGTGCGTACTCTGCGCAACAAACTCAACGAATACCGCAGTCAGGGGATGGAAATCCCCTGAGTGAACCTGAAGCGCCGGGATATCCGGCCGTTTGTTCCCCCCCTCACTATGATTTTTCCGATGCCATTATGAGCGAATACTACATGCCAGAGCCGGGCGACGGCCGGCTGTCCCAGGCTTGGCGTTTTTTGCGACACAGGCGGCGCCCCAGGCCGCGTTTTCCAAGGCACGTCCAGGTGCAGACCGCCAGCCGCTGCAACGCGGCCTGTCTGTTCTGCGGCTATCAGGAAATCAAGGACACGCTGCCCCACGGCGAGATGGACGACGCCTTGTTCAGGAAGATCGCCGACGAGTGCGGCCGGCACTTCGTGGGGCGCGTGAGCCCCTACCTGATGAACGAACCCTTGCTGGACAGGAAGTTGCCCGAGCGCATCGCCTATCTGAACAAGGTGCGCCGCTTCGGCACCAAGACCAAGATCAACAGCAACGGGCTCCTGCTCACTGCCGAGATGAGCGAGGCGCTCATCGATTCCGGACTGCGGCACCTCTGGATCAGCGTGCAGGGCTACAGCGAGGAGACCTTCCGCAAGAGCATGGGGCTCCCCCTGGACAAGGTCCTGGGCAACATCGACCTCTTTCTGGAACTGCGCGCCAAGAAAGGCTCCAGGCTGCCCAAGCTCTCCATCACCACCCTGCGTACCCGGCTGGTGGAACACGAGCTGGAATACGCGGCGCGCTACTGGGGGGAGCGCCAAGTCACCTTCAAGATCCACGGCCTGGACAACCGCTCCGGCAAGGATCTCAAGGCCCTGGCCGTGAGCAAGCCGATGTTGCGCAGGAACTGCGACCTGTTCCTCAAGCAGGCCTATATTCTTTACAACGGTGACATGATACTCTGTTGTCATGACTGGAAACGTAGCGTGGTGCTGGGCAACGTGGGGGAGCGCTCCATAGCGGAGATCTGGAACAGCCCGGTCTTCGAGCGCCTGATCCGGGCGTATCATGCCGGCGATTTCAGTGAACTGGCAATCTGTAAGAGCTGCATGAGTGGTTGAACCTGGGAGGCGTGGCCTTCCACAGCGCAGGTTACGAGGAGGAAACGATGGGTCTTTTGTCCACGCAGGTGGAGGGGTATTTGCTTAGGGCGTCCTGGATCCGCAAGATGTTCGAGACAGGAGCGGCCCTGAAAAAGCAACACGGTGAGGAGGCCGTGTGCGACTTCAGCCTGGGCAACCCGGATCTGCCCCCGCCTCCGGAGATCAAGCAGGCCATGCTGGAGATCGCCGAGGGCGCGGACAAACCCTTTGCCTTCGGGTACATGCCCAATCCTGGCTTTCCCTGGGCGCGGCAGGCCCTAGCCGAACACCTCGGCAGGGAGCAGGGCGTGTCCGTGACCTCCGAGGATGTCATCGTCACCTGCGGCGCGGCCGGCGCCATCAATACCTTTTTCCGCGCCGTGCTCAATCCCGGCGACGTGGTTCTGGGCGTGTCCCCCTTTTTCGTGGAATACGGCTTCTACGTCGAAAACCACGGCGGCGGGTTCAAGCCCGTACCCAGCGCCGCGGACTTTTCCCTGGACCTGGAGGCTATGGACAAAGCCCTGACCCCGGACGTCCGCGCGGTGCTGATCAATTCGCCCAACAACCCCACGGGGCAGGTCTACGGCGAGGACGAGATCGTGGCGCTGACCCGACTCCTGAAGGAGAAAAGCGAGCGGTTCGGACGCCCCGTGTTCCTGGTCTCGGACGAGCCCTACCGCTTCCTGACCTTTGACGGCGTCCAGGTGCCCTCGGTGCTGCCGCACTATCCCTACAGCGTGGTGGTCAGTTCTTTTTCCAAGAGTCTGTCACTGGCTGGGGAGCGCGTTGGCTACGCCCTGCTGGCGCCGGACATGCCCGACAAGGCCAAGCTGGCCGAGGGCATGGTGCTGGCCAACAGGATATTGGGGTTCGTGAACGCCCCCTCGGTGGGGCAGGCGCTCATGGCCAAATGCCTGAGCGCGCGGGTGGACGTCTCGGTGTACGACGCCCGGCGCAAGGCCATGGCCAAGGTGCTGGACGACGCGGGTTACGAGTACCAGATGCCCAAGGGCTCGTTCTACTTCTTCCCCAAGGCGCCCGGCGGCGATGACGTGGCCTTCGTGAACAGACTGCAGGAACAGCTCGTCCTGGCGGTACCCGGCGTCGGTTTCGGCCGGCCCGGTCATTTCCGGTTGACCTTCTGCGTTGAGCGGGAGATCATCGAGCGCTCCGCGGCTGGGTTCGCTCGCGCGCGGTAGTGATGGTCGTGCCTGGGATGAAATAATCAACCACCTGTGGCGCTAACTTGGCGGCGGCGCAGGCGACAGAATAACGGGGAAGCGGGGAATGGAAGACGGCAGTGCCGGCAGTCTGTTTATCGTAGTGGTATTCTGGCTGGGGATCTATCTTTTCTACTCCTGGGTCATGGCCCGGCTGGGGCGGAAATTCGGGGTGGGATCCTTCGTGGAGTTCCTGATTCCCATCTGGAACATGGTGCTGTTGTTGCGCTGTGCGGGCATGGGCGCCATCCACGTGATCTGGTTTATCATTCCCTTCGTCAACTTCATTGTGGCCGCCGTGGTCTGGGGCAAGATCGCTGGTCGGCTGGACTACAGCCCCATCCTCTTTGGCCTGCTGTTCATCCTCTTTCCCTTTCTTCCGCCGCTGATTCTGGCCTTTGACCAGTCCAAACCGGTGCGCTGAGCGGCGGCCGCCAGGGCGAGCAAGCAATCCCCGCACGCTTCGATGAGAGGAAACGTGCGGGGTTTTTCATGCGCCGCGCCGGCAGGCAAGGTCAGAATCCCTTACCTGGATTCATGATCCCAGTGGGGTCGAAGGCAGCCTTGATGGAGCGCATCAGGGCACGCTCCTGGGGGGCGAGTTGTTTGTGCACATATGCCGCCTTGCTCAGGCCCACGCCGTGCTCACCGGAGAGGCTGCCCCCGAGCCGAAGCACTGCCTCGAGCACGTCGTTCTTGGCCTGGAGCGCTCGTTCGCGTTCCTGAAGATCGGCGGCGTGGTGCATGATGTTCACGTGGATGTTGCCGTCACCCAGATGGCCGAAGCAGAGGATCCTGAGTCCCGAGTTTCGGCCGATGGCTCGGAAGGTCTCCAGGGCCGGGGCCACCTTGCCCCGGGGCACGGTGACGTCGTCGCTGATCTTGTCCGGCGCCACGGTATAGGAGGCGGGGTTGATGAGCCGGCGCAGCTCCCAGAGGGCTTCCTCTGCTCGATCCGCGCCCGTGGCTTGATAGGTGGGGTGGGTGGGCGCAACTATCCGCTCCAGTCGGGCCATGGCCGGATGCAAGGTCTCGGCCGCGCCGTCCAGCTTGACCAACAACACCGCCCGCGTCTCCCTGGGCCAGGGTACGGGAGGCACGTTGGGCGCCGCGTCCAGGCAGTGCAGTACCTCTTGGTCCATGAACTCCAGGGCCGTGGGCAGGATGCCCGCGGCAAATATCCGTCGTGCCGCGTCAAGGGCCTGCTCCAGGGCCGTGAAACCCAGCAGCAGGGAGGCCGTGGCCTCGGGCAGGGGCAACAGCTTGAGGGTGATCCCTGTGATCAGGGCCAGGGTGCCCTCGGAACCAACCAGCAGCCGTACCAGATCCAGACCGACCACGTTCTTGTGCGTACGCCGGCCGGGGCGGATCACCCCGCCGCCGGGCAGCACCGCCTCCAAGGCCAGCACGTAGTCGCGGGTCACGCCGTATTTCAGGGCGCGCATGCCCCCGGCGCAGGTGGACACGTTGCCCCCGATGGTGGAGGAGCGCACGCTGGCCGGGTCCGGGGGGTAGAAGAGACGTTTTTCCGCTGCTTGGGCTTGGAGGTCGGCGGTGATCACGCCGGGTTGGAGCACGGCCACGAAATCCGCGGGGTCGATCTCCAGGATGCGGTTCAGCTTCAGGGTGGAGACCACCACGCCGGGGGGGGCGGGCACGCAGGCGCCCACCACGTTGGTGGCGCGGGCGCGGGTGTACACGGGCACGTCCTCTGCCTGGGCCCAGGCCATGAACTCTTGGCATTGCTCCAACCCCGTGGGGCGGACCACGGCCAGGGGCGTTGCGGAGAGCCTGCTGGCGTCGGCGCCGAAGGGCAGGACCATCTCGGGAGCGAACAGGCAGTCCTCTTCCGGGAACATCCGCCGCACGGCGGTGCGCTGCGCTTTGGAAAGGGATTGCGGCATGGCGCCTCGGGGTGTGTTTGGCGGCTGCTAACGCTTGCCCATGAGATCCCTGGCCATGTCGCGCTCAGAGGCGCGGCGCTTGAGGTCCTCGCGGCGGTCAAAGGTCTTCTTGCCCCTGGCCAGGGCGATGAGCAGTTTGACCTTGCCACGGGAGAAGTAGAGCTTGAGCGGCACCAAGGTCAGGCCTTTCTGCTCCACCTTGTTCATCAGGGTCTTGATTTCGTGGTTGTGCAGCAGCAATTTACGGGGGCGTTCGGGATCGTGGCCGCCCTGCCCCACGGGGCCGGCGTTTTCGTAGGGAGCGATGTGTACGTCCACCAGCCAGGCTTCGGCATCGGTGAAGCGGACATAGCCGTCCTTGAAACTGACGTGCCCCTGCCTGAGACTCTTGACCTCCGAACCCTGGAGCACGAGGCCGGCCTCGAAGGTTTCGAGGATTTCGTAGTCGTGCCGGGCTTTTTTGTTCTGGGCGATGAGCCTGGGGGGCTTTTGTTCCTTGTTCATGGGGTTCAATCGTCCATGTCCAGGATGGAGGCGTAGAAGGAGAGTTCTTCCGGGAAGCGCTTGAAGATGGTCTCCGTGACGTGTTTGTTGATCTTGGCCACGGTTTTGCTTTCCAGGACGTTTTTGAGCAGGTTCTTGCACTCTGCCATGGTGGTTTGGCGGATGATACGCTTGATGCCTGGAATGGCCTGGGGCGTGATGGAGATGCAGTCGATCTGCATGCCCATGAGAATGGGCACGCAAAAGGGGTCGGAAGCGAGTTCGCCGCAGACGCTGACTTCGATACCGGCCTGGTGTGCCGCGTCCACCACGTGCTTGATGCTGCGCACGATGGCTGGGTGCAGGGGCTGGTAGAGATAGGAGACCAGGCTGTTGGTACGGTCAATGCCCAGGGAGTACTGGATGAGGTCGTTGGTGCCGATGGAGAAAAAGTCCACCTCCGGGGCAAGCATTTCGGCGATCATCACGGCCGAGGGCAGTTCGATCATGATGCCGATGGGCATGTCCGGATTGAACGGTATTCCCTCAGTCTTGAGTTCGCGTTGCATGTCGCGGAGCATGGCCTTGGCCTGGCGGACTTCCTTGAGACCGGAAATCATGGGGAACATCACGGCCACGTTTTCGTAAACGCTGGTGCGCAGGATGGCCCGCAACTGGCGTTTGAACAGATCCTGATGCCTGAGGCAGAAGCGGATGGCCCGGAGGCCCAGGGCAGGGTTGACCTCCTCGCCGGGCTCGAAGTTCATGCTCAGCTTGTCCGCGCCCAGGTCCAGGGTGCGGATGATCAGACGGTTGGGGGCCAGAATGGTGGCCAAGTCGCGGTATTCCTCGAAGAGTTCCTCTTCGCCGGGTATCTCCAGGCGGCTCATGAAGGAATACTCGGTACGGTAGAGCCCCACGCCCTCGCCGCCGTTGTCCAGCACCGAGGTGACCTCCTCGAAGAGTTCGATGTTGGCGAGCACGTCGATGCGGTAGCCGTCGATGGTTTCGGCCGGGAGCTGACATCCCCGGATGATGCTGGCATGGTAGTTCTCGAACTGGTACTTGCGGTCGGAGTAGTAGGTCAGTTCATCTTCATCGGGATCGACGATGAGCTTGCCCTTGAGGCCGTCGAGGATCACGAGCTGGCCGTCGGTCACGCTTTCCTCGAGATCTGCCACGCCCACCAGGGCCGGGATTTGCAGCGAGCGTGCCAGGATGCCGGTATGCGATGTCTTGCCGCCTTGGGCCGTGGCAAAGGACATGATCTTGGAGACTTCGAGGTCGATGGTGTCGGCCGGGGAGAGGTCGTGGGCCATGAGCACCACGCGGCCCTCGATGGCCTTGATGTCGGCGTCTGTGTCTGGAGCCGAGGCCGCCAGGCGGTTCTGGATGCGCTGGGCCACGATACGCACGTCTTGGATGCGCTCCCGGATGTAGGGGTCGTCGATGGCGCTGAAGGCCTGGTCGATCTGGTCCACGGCCTTTTCCAGGGCCCACTCGGCGGTGATGCCCATTGTCTCGACGATCTTGCAGGCTTCCTTGAGCAGCTTGGGGTCCTGGCTGATCATCAGGTGCGTGTCGATGATCGCGGCGTGCTGCTTGAGTTCCGGCGGCACCTTGTCCCTGGCCGCGGCGAGTTCTGCCTGCTCGATGGCAAAGGCCTTGCGCAGGCGTTCCTTTTCCATGGGGATGAGTTCGGCCGCCACGGTCTGGCGTGGGATGAGATGGAACCGGCGGCGGTTGAGGAAAAAGGCCTTGCCGATGGAAATGCCGGCAGAGACCGGGATGCCGGAAAGGACGATGGAGGACACTACCGCTCGTCCCCCAGCCTGGTCTTGAAGAGTTTTGAAAGGTGCTCGATGGCGGTTTCGGCGTCTGATCCCCTGGCCATGATTTGCAGTTCGCAGCCGCGCCCCGCGGCCAGGGTCAGAATCTCGAGAATGCTTTTGGCATCCACCTGCTGTTCTCCAATGGCGAGAAAGATATCCGCAGCGAACTTTTGGGCTTCCTGGGCGATTTTCCCTGCGGGGCGGGCATGCAGTCCAAGTTCGTTCTGGACGCAAACCTGTCGCACCAGCACCGAGTGTTGCGTTTCGGTTTCACCATTTTCCAACATCTGGAATCACCTGATGAGAATCACTGTAATAAGGTTGACTGTTGGCAAGCGTCTCCCCATTTGGGAGTGTCATGGTCCCAGGAGCAGAGGGAGACCACTATAAAGCGCCAGGACCAGAAGCGCAACGATTTCCCTGGATAAAACCGCGTGCGCCAGGAGCCAGCCTGCCAGGGCCAAGCCGCCCACTCCCACTGCCCACAGCGCGCCTGGTGTTTCTCCGGGCCAGACAAGATACAGCAGCCAGGTCAGCAGCAGGGCGTTGATCAGCTTGAGCCGCTGCCCCCAGTTGATGAGGTTCCAGTGTTTCAGTCTGACAAGAAATTTCAGCCCCTCGCGGTACCCTAGTATGAATGTGGCGAGTTTGAAGAGGTGCAGGGCGAGGAACCAGAGCAGAATCCAGACCACGGCAAGCGTCACCTGTCCGGCCAGTACGAGCACGGAGGTGGAGAGGGACCAGAACACCAGCAGACTGCCCGCGAACACGGAATCGCCGATGGCGGAAAGCGTGTAGATGGTGGTGTTTTTCACGCCTTCGAGCACGGTGGCCGGAAACACCCCGCGGGCGATCTTGTCTTCCAGGGAGATGAAGACTCCCAGCAGCAACGGCGTCCAGAACAGGTGGGTGCTGTAGTGCTTGACATACCGCTTGCGTGCGGCCTGTCTGGCCTTGGGATCGGGGTAGATGCGCCGCAGGCCGGGTTCCAGGGCGAAGATCATGCCGACGTTTTGCATCCCGCGGGTGTTGAAAGCCGCGCCCACGAGATAGCTGCGCGCGAAGCAATGCAGCAGCGTTTTCAGATCAAGGCCCAGGTCCATGGTGTTGTTCTCGGTTGAAGCATCCTGCAAGGGAGGTGCCGCCGCAGGGTCAACGTTGGTGCTGCATCAGGGCGTATATCTGCTTGACGCCCACGCCTTCCGCTCGTTCCTTGACACGACGGGCCACTTCCTTGGGGCTTCCGCCGCGCTCCTGTTCCTCGCGGATCAACTCGAACAGCATCTCCCGGCTGGTGCCATCGGCCTCGCCCCGCTCAGGGGGGGCGATGCAGAGGGTGATCTCTCCCAGGAGTTCCTGCCGTGTCTCGTGTAACGCATCCAACCTGCCGAGAATAAACTCCTCGTGGGCCTTGGTCAATTCGCGGGCGATGCAGAATTCACGCGGCCCGAGTTCCCTGTATGCGTCCTCGAGGGCTGGGAAGACGCGGTCCTTGCGCTCGAAAAAGACCAGGGTGCAGCGCAAGCGGGCGTATTGGGCGAAAAGGGCGCGCCGTTCCCCGGATTTGCGGGGCAGAAAGCCAAGGAACGTATAAGGGTAGGGGGGCAGGCCGCAGGCCATGAGGGCCGTGGTCACGGCGCACGGACCAGGCACCGGAGTCACGGGCAACCCCTCCCCACGGCAGGCTCGTACCAGCAGGTAGCCGGGGTCGGCCAGCAGTGGGGTGCCGGCGTCGGTGATCAGTGCGATCCTTTTCCCCTGGCGCAGCAGCTCCAGGACTGGTTCGAGCCTGTGTTCCTCGTTGTGTTCGAAAAAGCTCCGCATGGGCGGGGGGCGTAGGCCCAGGCGTTGCATGAGCAGCCCGGCGCGGCGGGTGTCCTCGCTGAGAAGGAGGTCGGCGCTCTCCAGGACCTCTCGCGCCCTGGTGCTCAGATCACCAAGGTTGCCAAGAGGTGTCGCCACCACGAAGAGGCCGGGGACTGTCAAAGGCATTGGGCAGATGCTCCACGGTGTAGGCGTCGCCATGTTTTGTCACGCAGACGACATCGAAACGGCAGGGCGCGTCCCAGAGCTTGTGCTCCGAGAGGTAGAGCCGTGCCGCTCGGTCCAGGCGGCCGCGCTTGCCGCGCCCCACTGCCTGGGAAGGGGCGCCCCAGTCTGTCCCGGAGCGCGTCTTGACCTCGACGAAGACCAGGGTGGCCGGCCTGGTGGAAGGGTCGAGGCAGACCATGTCCAACTCCAGTCCCTGGTTCTGCCAGTTACGGTGCCGGATACGCAGCCCCAGAGCCTTGAGATGTTCTTCCGCGATATCCTCGCCGCGGGCACCGGTGATCAGATGCCCGGCAGGCACAGGGACATCCCGGAGTGGGGAGTGTCGAGCACACCACGGAAGGACGTACGGTGCATGGGGCTGGGACCTCGGGCGCGCAGGGCCTCCAGGTGCTCTTTGGTGCCATATCCCTTGTGCCGCGCCAGACCGTAGCCGGGATAGCGCTTGTCCAAGCTTTTCAGGAGCCTGTCTCGGAAGGTCTTGGCCAGGATGGAGGCCGCGGCAATGGCCGGAACAATCCCATCGCCCCCTGGCAGACAGTGCTGTTCGATTTCAATATCCATGCCCTGGTTGCCGTCCACGGCCAGAAACACCGGAGTAACCTTGAGCCTGAGCACGGCGCGCCGCATGGCCAGGAGCGAGGCCCGCAGGATGTTGATCCTGTCGATTTCCAGGGGCCAGGAAAGTCCAATGCACCAGGCGACAGCCTGAGCCTTGATCCGGGGTTCCAGGGCATCGCGTTGGGCCGCGGTGAGGGTCTTGGAATCACCCAGGCCGGGGAGGTCCCAGTCGGATTGCGGCAATATCACTGCCGCGGCAGCCACCGGGCCGGCCAGGCAGCCTCGACCGGCTTCGTCCACCCCGGCGAAGGGCACGGGAAAGCGTTTCCACAGGGCCGTGGTCGAGATATCGAGCAGCGTGCCCTGTTCCCAGCCCCTCGGGGCTGCCCGCTGCGGCGTGCGCCGGCCGGGCATCCCTGCCTTAGGCCCAGCGGTTCTTGGTCTTGATCTTGGCGGCTTTGCCCTTGAGACCGCGCAGATAGTAGAGCCTGCTGCGCCGCACCCTACCCTCCGTGACCAACTCCACCCGCTCGATGAAGGGGGAGTGGAAGGGGAAGATGCGCTCCACGCCGATGCCATTGGAGATTTTGCGTACGGTGAACGTGGCGTTGGAGGTGCCTCTGTGGATGCGCATCACGGCGCCCTGAAAGACCTGGATGCGTTCCTTCTCACCCTCGATGATGCGCAGATGCACCTTGACGGTGTCGCCGGTCTTGAACTTGGGAATGTCCATGCGCATCTGTTCGCGCGCGATCTTGCGAATGATATCCATGATGTCCTCCTCGGCATGGAGTGTCAGCAAATCCAAGGCCATGGCCGTGGGACTTGCTGTTGCTTTCGTTTGTCAGGTTGTCACCAGTCTCCCAGGATGCGGTCGAGATAGACGACTGCCGCCGCACGCACCGGGAGGTGGTTGTAATCACTCAAAGGGCGGATGGGCCTGAGCGCGCCGTCCGCGCTCAGTGTCACCTGGGGCGCCAATCCATGCCCCGTGCCCAGAACGAGCAGCACCGGCTCGTTTTCAAGCCATGCGCGGACCTGGGCGGGGAGCAACCCGCCGGTGCCGCGTGCGCTGCTGACAACGACCTTTGGCATGCACCCGAACGCGGCCTGAATCGCCGCCACGGCGTCCTCGATGCGTCCCACGACCTGGACGCGCTCCAGCGCGCACCCACGATCAGGATTGGCCTTGCGTCCCGCCCCTTGCGTCCAGTGCGCGAGCAGTTCCTCGGCCAATGCCCGCTGGTCTTCCAGGGGCGTGGCAACGAAGAAGCCACCCAATTGATACGCACGGGAACAGCGAGCTATATCATGCAGGTCCAGGTTTGTCAAAGATACGGTGGCAACTTTTTTTTCACGGTCCAGAACAGGATAATGCGCCAGTACCAGGTGGAGATTCTTGGACAATCGCGAATAGAGCCGCGAGCCAGCAGTCGGATCGGCGTGCAACAGGCCGCGCAGGTGGGAGAGGTCCGCGTCGTCCAGGGGCGCCTCGGCCAGCAGTTCGGGGCGCTGGCGCAGGGTGGCCTCGAGGCTCTGCTCCCTCCGCCAGCGGGCCACCCGCTTGTGGTCGCCGGAGAGCAACACCTCGGGCACGTCCAGACCCTTGTATGCTTCCGGCCTGGTGTAGTGGGGGTATTCCAGCAACCCATTGGAAAAACTCTCTTCCTCTCCAGACTGACAGTGCCCCATGAATCCTTCGAGGAGTCGGCTCACGGCCTCGATGACGCAGAGGGCCGCGGCCTCGCCGCCACCGAGGACATAGTCGCCCACCGAGACGGGCTCCAGGTCGTGCAACTCCAGAATCCGTGCATCCACGCCCTCGTAGCGACCGCAGACCAGGGTCAGCACCGGCTCCCTGGAGAGTTCCTCGGCATATTCCTGTGTCAGGGGGCGGCCGCTGGGTGCCATGAGCAGCTTGCGCCCCGGGGTGGTCAAACTGGCCAGCGCCATGTCCAGGGGTTCGGGGAGCATGACCATGCCCGGACCGCCGCCGTAGGGCCTGTCATCCACGGTACGATGGCGGTCCGTGGTGAAGGTGCGGGGATCGATCCGCTCCACGCGCAGAAGTCCTCGCTCCTGGGCCTTGCCGAGCAGAGCGCAAGCCAGGGGGGAGTCGAAGAACTCGGGAAAGAGCGTGAGGAGGTTGAACAACACGGCCGGCCCTTGTGCGTTGGGGGTTTACGGTCGAGGACCGGGACAGGTGCGGGCGGCGGCATGGTTCCTGCCGACGCGGATTGCCGCCCCAACCGCATGGGGGCGGTTCATTCGTTCAGGTAGATGTCCAGCAGTCCCTCGGGCGGAGCGATGCGCACCATGCCTGCTTCGAGGTCGATGTCCAGCACGGTGCCTGGATGTGCCGGGAAGAGGACTTCCTTGCCCGCATCGGTACGGATGAACCAGAGTTCCTGTTCCGGTGCCGGTGTCTGGATGTCCTCGATGACGCCCAGGCGATCCCCGTTCTCCAGCAATGCAATACAGCCCAGGAGCTGGTGGCGGAAGACTTCGCCGTCCTCCAGCAGGGGCAGGGTGCTGTCATCAACCCCATAAAGAAAGCCCCGCAATGCCTCGGCCTGATTGCGGTTTTCAATGCCCTGGAGACGCAACAATACACGCCCCTTGTGTTCCCGCCAGGAGAGCAAAAGGCGTGGTACAAAGGCTGCCCCCTGTCGTGGCACGATGTGGAGCACCTGCACCGCGTCAAGCAGGGAGAGGTCTTCGAGCCCGAGATCGCAGAAGACCTCACCCTTGATGCCGTGGGGTTTGCCTATGGTCCCGAGGTGTACGATCCCGGCCATGGGCGTGTGACGTCTGGGTTGCCGTTATTCAAGGATTTCCAGCACGCAGCGCTTTTTTGTCTTGGTGGAGGCAGCGCCAAGTATGGTGCGCATGGCCCTGGCCGTGCGTCCCTGCTTGCCGATGACCTTTCCAAGGTCTTCCTTGGCGACCTTGAGTTCGAGCACGGACGTCTGCTCGCCTTCCACTTCCGAAACCTGTACCGCATCCGGGTTGTCCACCAATGACTTGGCAATGTACTCGATCAGATCTTTCAACATGGCTCACCTCCGGTCGTAGTCGAAGCCAGTGCTCGCTTGCCAACCCGTTCCCGACGCGATGCTCACAGAGTGCTGATCGACAATCAGACCCCTGAGATTTTTTCCTGACGCAACAAGGACTTGACCGTGTCGCTGAGCTGCGCTCCCTTGTCCAGCCACTGCTTCACTTTATCCTTGTCCAACTTGATTTCGGCAGGGTCGACCATGGGATTGTAGTGGCCCAGGAAGTCGAGTGCCCTGCCGTCGCGTCGGGATTCGCCGTCAATCGCCACGATGCGGTAAAACGGGCGTTTTTTCGAACCCATCCGAGTCAGTCGAATCTTAACAGGCATAGCTTACCATTCTCCTTGATAATATGATTTTGTGCGAAAAACGCAAGTCCGGGAAAAAGCCCAGTAGTTCAGCGCTTTTTCCTCTTTTTCTTGCGATCCTTTTTTTTCTTTTTGGTGGCCTTGCTGCCGGTGGGGCCGGCAGGTGCCATGCCAGGCATCCCTCCCATGCCACCCAAACCGCCCAAACCTCCCATGCCGGGCATGCCGCCCATGCCGGGCATGCCCCCCATCCCTGGAAGACCTTTGGGCATTTTGCCTTTCTTGCCTTTACCGCCCCCAAGCATCTGCTGCATCATCTTGCGCATGGACTCGAAGTTGCTGATGAGTTGGTTGACCTGGTCCATGTCCACGCCGCTGCCTTTGGCGATGCGCTCCTTGCGGCGCTGATCCTTGAGCAGGAGCTTGGGGTCTCGGCGCTCCTTCATGGTCATGGAGTTGATGATGGCCTCGACGCGGGCCAAGTCTTTTTCCGGCATCTGGATTTCGCCGAGTTTCCTGCGGATATCTCCCATGCCGGGGATGAGCTTCATGAGCCCTTCCAGGGAGCCGAGCTTCTTGATGCGACGCATCTGGGTGCGGAAATCCTCGTAGTCGAACTCCGCCTTTTGCATGCGCTTGGCCATGGTCTCGGCCTCCGCGCTGTCAAAGGCGGTTTCAGCCTTTTCGATGAGGCTGAGCATGTCGCCCATGCCCAGGATGCGCCCGGCCACGCGGTCCGGGTGGAAGACCTCCATCTCGGAGAGCTTTTCGCCCATGCCGATGAACTTGATGGGCTTGTTGGTCACGGACTTGATGGACAAGGCCGCGCCACCGCGTGCGTCGCCATCCATCTTGGTCAGCACCATGCCGGTGACGTCCAGGAGTTCGTTGAAGCGCTGGGCAACGGTAACCGCGTCTTGGCCGGTCATGGCATCGGCCACGAAGAGTATCTCCTGGGGGGCGACCCTTGCCTTGATGGCCGCCAGCTCGTCCATGAGCGCCTCGTCGATGTGCAGCCGGCCGGCGGTATCCAACAGTACCACGGCCGCGCCTTTTTCCTTGGCGTCCCGCACCGCTTGTTCGGCGATGTCCACGGGATTCATCTCTGTGGAGGAGGGAAAGGCGGGCACGTCGATCTGTTTGGCCAAGGTGTGCAGCTGTTCAATGGCCGCGGGGCGATAGACGTCAGCCGGCGCGAGATAGGGCTTGATCTTGTTCTTGCGCAGGTGCAGGGCGATCTTGGCCGCGCTGGTGGTCTTGCCCGAGCCCTGCAGGCCCACGAGCATGATCACGGCCGGCTGCCGGCCGCGCAGGTCGAGGTCCTGCTTCTCGCCGCCGAGGAGTTCGATGAGTTCGTCGTGGACGATCTTGACCACCTGTTGCCCAGGGGTCAGGCTCTTGAGCACGTCCTGCCCGAGACAGCGCTCCCTGACGCGGTCGACGAAATCCTTGACCACCTTGAAGTTGACGTCTGCCTCGAGCAGAGCGAGGCGCACCTCGCGCAGGCCCTCCTGAATGTTGTCCTCATTCAGCTTGGCTTGGCCGCGAAAGCGTTTGAAAACGTCGTTGAGGCGGTCTGACAGGCTGTCGAACATCATGCTCCTCGTTTATCCGAAGATGAAACAGAGTTCGTTACGTCAAGCCCGATGCGAAGTCAAGGACGTGTTTGACGAATGTGTTTGCTGCCAAATCTTGACCTTTCCCTTGCTTCCACAAAACGAAAGACAATGGCTTTCGAGGGGGAACCCTGACCATTGTGGAGCAAAGGCGATCCCCATCATGCCACTTCGCGCTCTTGGATGGCGAATCGGTATCAGAATTCGATGCCCCGCGCGGCCGGTATGCCCTGGGTGTACGGGTGTTTCACGGCGTGCATTTCCGTGACCAGGTCGGCCCGCTCCTCCAGCCAGGGGGGCAGACCGCGGCCCGTGAGCACCAAGTGCGCGCCTGAGTCGCGGGCCTTGTCCAAGACCCCCTCCAGATCCTGGCGGGAGAGGAGGGAGGCGTTCAGGGCGTAGAGGGCCTCGTCCATGACCAGCATCGCGACCTTGGGCGTGGCGTTGTCGAGTCTGTCCAGGCACCAGTCCAGGGTTTCGCGGGCTGCACGGCGGTGCGGTTCCGGGTCGTCCCCAGGTCGCAGGAATCCCCTGCCGCCGGCGCGAAAGCCGTCAGGAAGGAGGTGCTGGAGCATTATCTGCTCTCCGGCCTGGCCAGACCTCTTCATGAACTGGCAAAAGGCCACGTCAAAGCCCTGCCCCAGGGCGCGGATGGCCTGGCCCACAGCTGCGCTGGTCTTGCCCTTGCCCTCGCCGGTGTACACCAACAGCATGCTCAACTCCCGAGTTTGTCCAAGCCCACGCCGGCTAGGGCACGACCGCACGTGGGGCAGGCGGCCGAAGCCTTGGCCACGTAGAAGCCCTGACGCTCGATCACCGGGCCGCAGCCCGCGGGGCAAAAGGTGTTGTTGCCGTTATGTCCGGGCACGTTGCCCACGTAGACGTATTCCAGGCCGGCTTCCCTGCCGATCCGCCAGGCCCGCTCCAGGGTCTCCACAGGGGTGGGCGGCCTGTCGAGCATCCGAAAGTCGGGGTGGAAGCGCGAGATGTGCCAGGGCGTGACGGTGGAAAGTTCCTTGCCAATGAACAGGGCCAGTTCGGTCAACTCCTCGGAGGAGTCGTTCAGGCCTGGGATGATCAGTGTAGTGACCTCCAGCCACCAGCCGAGCTTCTTGATGCGCTTGAGGTTCCGCAACACGGGCTTGAGCCGGGCGCCGCAGCGCTCCTGGTAAAAGGAGTCACGGAAGGACTTGAGGTCGATGTTCGCCGCGTCGATGTACGGTCCGAGTTCCTCCAGGCATTCAGGGCTCTGGTAGCCGTTGGAGACGATGATGTTTGCCAGGCCCTTGGTTTTGGCCAGCTTGGCCGTGGGCAGCATGAGTTCGAAGAACACCGTTGGCTCGGAATAGGTGTAGGAGATGCTGTGGGTCTTGTTGTTCAGGGCTGCCTGGACGAGTTCATCCGGGGTGATGGCGCGTCCCTCGATCGCGAGCCCCTGGCGCGGCGGCTGGGAAAGGGAGCTGTTCTGGCAGAAGGTGCAGGAGAAGTTGCAGCCCATGGTGCCGAAGGAAAGGGTCATGGTGCCGGGGTGGAAATGGTAGAGTGGCTTTTTTTCCACGGGATCGATATGCAGGGCCGCGACCCTGTCGGCCACGAGAGTGTGGAGCGTGCCTCCCCGGTTTTCGCGCACGCCGCACAAGCCGCGCCGCGAGGGTTCGATGCGACAGAAGTGGCTGCAAAGTCGGCAGCGCACCACCTGACTGTCGGGTTCCTTCTTCCAGAGGAGCGCGATCTGCATGTTGTTCTCCCTGTGCGTTCGAAGCCGTCAGTATTTCGTCTTGACCTGGATCTCCGGTTGGATGATCAGCACTTGCGGCGTTTCTTGCGGTTGTTGTTGGGGTTGGGGGGTGACCTGGATGATTCTGTCTCCGGTGTCGGGATCTGTCTCCATGATGATGCCCTCGTGTACCGTACCGAAGACGTTGTCCTTGCGTTCCGGCTCCGCCGGTACCTTGTCCTGCGCCCCTCCATGAGGGGGGCAGAGGCACAGCAGGGCAAGGAGCGCGGCCGTCGCCATGCTGGTTGCCACAGCGCCTGTGTTCAGTGCCATGACGTATCTCCTCTTGCACTCGGGTCTTGGAATGTCTATGAATCGATTGCCGCCATTTGGCAACAAGGAGCAAGGAACATGCCTGAACGCAGTAAAGCCTATACCGACGCCGGGGTCAACCTCGATGCTGCCAACCGGCTTGTGGACCGTCTGAAGACCATCGTCGCCGCCACCCACACCAAGGGCGTGCTCTCGGAAATCGGTGGGTTCGGCGGATTGTTCAAACCGGATTTTACGGGCATGAGCGAGCCCGTGTTGGTGGCCTCCACCGACGGGGTGGGCACCAAGATCAAACTTGCGGTGCAATTCCAGCAGCATACCGGCATCGGCGTCGATCTGGTGGCTATGAGCGTCAACGATATCCTTGTGCAGGGTGCCAAGCCGTTGTTTTTTCTCGATTACTTCGCCACGGGCAAGCTTTCTCCGGAAACGGCCGAGACCGTGATCGCCGGGGTTGCCGAAGGCTGCAAACAGGCCGGCTGCGCCCTGCTGGGGGGGGAGACCGCGGAAATGCCGGGCATGTACGCCGACGGCGACTACGACTTGGCGGGCTTTTGCGTGGGACTGGCCGACAACAGCGCCATCGTGGACGGTTCTGGCATGCATGTGGGCGACGTGGTCATCGGCTTGGCCTCCACCGGCTTTCACAGCAACGGGTATTCCCTGGTACGCAAGATCGTGGAGCGACAAGGTCTGACCCCTGACGAGCCAATGCCCGGACTGACGGGCGAGGAGGCCGGCAGGAGCGTATCCCAGGCCCTGCTCGAACCCACCGCCATATACGTCAAGCCGGTGCTCAACGTCCTGCGTGACTTCATGGTCAAGGGCATGGTGCATATCACCGGGGGCGGGTTCTACGACAACATCCCCAGGGTGCTCCCGGCCGGCGTGGCCGCTCACATCCAGTTCGGATCCTGGGAAATGCCCGGCGTGTTCCACTGGATCAAGGACGCCGCCAACCTTTCCTGGCCGGAGATGTTGCAGATTTTCAACTGCGGTATCGGCTACATCCTTGTCGTGCCCCAGAAGCAGGAAGCCGAGGTACTCAACAGACTGCGCGGCCCCTTCAAGCAACAGGCCTGGACCATCGGTCGCATCGACCGGCACGAGCGCGGCAAGGAGGAGCGGGTGCTCATCGACTTCGAGAGTCCGGAGGCTCCGGAGGAACCGCAAGAGACGTAGTTATCCCCGCCGGGTGCACCCCCCCGTGGCCGAAGGTGTTCCTTCAGGGTGCATACAGCCCCAAGGAGCGCGCTGCGCGTCGTGTGGCCGGGATCGGGGCAGGGGAGTCCAGCAGTCGTTGCAGATCGTGCATCTCGTCCACATCCCCCAAGGGCGGGAGCAGTGAGGTACCGCACCCCGCTGTCACAAGACGTATCATGGTGAGTTCCAGCACATGGCGAGTGCTCCAGGGCATGGAGTCGAACACCCTTGCGTTGCATCCCCCCCGCCGCATGCCCATGAGCCAGTAGCCGCCGTCCAGGGCGGGCCCCAGGACCACATCCTTAGTGCGCAGGCGTTGCCAGGCCTCCAGGAGCACGGTACCGGACAGGTGCGGGACATCCGTGCCCAAGAGCAGGGCGCGCTCATACCCCAAGCCGAAGAGTGCATGATGCAGGGCGTTGGCCATGCGTTCCCCCAGGTCTCGGCCACGCTGCGGAAGCAAATGGCGCATCGATCCGAGCCAACGGCCGTAGTCGGTCAGGGAGTGGGTCGGGTCCACGCAACAGAGTACCTCGGCCGGGAGATTGTCCAGGGTATGCAGCATGTCCCACACAAAGGCCGCATACAGGACCGCCGCCGGGGCGGGACCCACGTGCCGCGCCAGCCTGGTCTTGACCCGCCCGGGTTCCGGGTACTTGCAGAACAGCACCACCAGGGGGCGCATGCTCACTCCTTGTGCCGGCGATAACGCGACGCCAGGGTTTCGGGTGCAACCCCGAGCCGATACAACAGGCGCGACGTCATGTTGCGCAGACTGCACGCCAGGGCGCCTTCCTTTTCCCAGCGACGCCCCGAGGTTAACACCGTCCGGGGCAGGATGACGATGCGCTTCCCTAGGCGACGCAGCCGGAGCATGAACTCCAGGTCTTCCATGATCGGAATGGTCGGAAAACCACCGAACTTCAAGAAACACTCCCTGCGAATAAAAATGGCCTGGTCGCCGAAGGGGATGCGGCTCATGCGGGAGCGCAGGGTGGTGCCGTGTCCGATGAGTCGCACCAGGGGGGAGGCACTCTGGATGCGCAGGGAAAAGGCGCCGCCGATGACCTTTGGATCGGCCAGGGCCTTATGCACGCAGTGCAGGCCGTCGGGGGGGAGGAAGGTATCGGCGTGCAGGAAGAGCAGTATCTCGCCACAGGCGCGCTCAGCGCCCAGGTTCATCTGGATTGCTCGTCCCGCCGCGGCGGGCAGCAGGGTTAGCGGCGTGCCGAGGAGCGCGGTGTCCACGGCTTGCAGGGTGGTGCAATCCGGTGCGCCGTCCACCACGACTATCTCCTTTCCTCCATGAACCTGGAGACCGTGCAGATGGCGCAGCAGGTTGTTGATCCCCTCCTGCTCCTCGTAGACAGGAATGACAATGGACAACCGCGGCGGGGTTTGCATGCATCCGGCCATATGGCGGGTCAGGGGGCGCCGGGAGGCAGTATCTCCCGGCCCGTGCGGTTGCGCCAGGCCTGGATGATTCGTTTGGTCGCCAGGGGGAAGATGCCCAGCAGGGCGAAGGACAGTAGCAGCTGCCAGGAGAGGATGTCACTCGGGGTGGTGATCCGCCCCAGCTGTGTGCCGGCATTGACGAAAACTGCGGTGCCGGGAAGCATGCCCAGTAGCGAGACCCAGAAAAAGGTGCGCAGCCCCATGGGGGTGAGCCCCATAACCAAGTTGATCACGAAAAAGGGAAAGGCCGGGATCAGACGCATGGTGAAGAGATAGAAGGCACCCTCCGCTTCGAAGCCTTTGTTCACACGCTCCAGTTTATCGCCGAAGGTCTTCTGCACCCAGTCTCGCAGCAGATAGCGCGAGAGCATGCAAGCCAGGGTGGCGCCGATGCTGCTGGCAAAGGACACCACCACCAGACCGCGCCAAAACCCGAGCAGCATTGCCCCCCCAAGCGTCAGTATCAGGGCGCCGGGCAGGTTCAACGCCACTATCGCGACGTAGAGCAGGAAAAAGGACCCGATGAACAAGACGGTATACTGTTGATGGAGCTGCCGCAGATGCTCCGCCTGCTCCTTGAGCTGGTCCAGGGTGAGGTATCGTTGCATGTCGAAGAAGAAGAACAATACCACAAGAGCGGCCAGAACGCCAAAGAGTGCAAGTTTTTTCACTGAACGCGGGGGCATGATGACCTCGTTGGGAACGATGAGCAGTCATGTGCGAAGGGCATGTTGCGACGGGTGTCGGCGTATGTGGTCAATCGTTGTCCCTGTTGCGCACGTTCTCCCTCCAGGTTGTCAGGGGAGCGCAGCAGCCCTGCCCCGCGAACAATTCCCGCCGGGCGGTTTCCCCCGCCACGGGATCGAGCATGAGCAGGCAGACGTAGCGCTGCGCGTCCTCGTCCCAGAACAAGTCAGGGCAGCGAGGGCGGTAGCCATATTTTCTGTGCGATACTTCGCATTGGTCCGAGAGGCAACACCAACCGCAGCCGACGCAGGGTTTAAATGACACGTGTCATGCCGCCTTCAAAGACGGCAAGACACGAGAAATCTTTAGCTTGGTGCGACCACATGGAGCGTTGGAAGCTCATTTAACCTTCCTCGGAAAGGGGTGGAGCATGGGTGTTCCTTCGCCCGAATCTGGCACTGCGGTAGGATATGATGTATCAAACGAGATAGATGGCCATTTTGGGATCGCGTTTGTGGGGCGAGTAAACGCGGAACTCATAGCATGATTCGAGAAGGAAGGCCATCCGACCGGTGTAGTGTCTCGCCGAGCGGGACAGTCGTCGCCGCGGGCTTGACCACGGGGACGGCATGGGCAATCATGGCTCTGTCCCGTGTTCAGAAGGTCCCATGCAGCGCCTCATCAGCGAACCCCTCGGGCGGTTTTCCCATGCCGAGGCTTGTGAGGACACCATGTCCGCCATGTTCCTACTTTCCGTTCTCGAGCCCCACGCCTCGTCCATAGCCACAGGGCGCAAGCGCTGGGAGTTCCGGGAGAATCCAGAATTCGGCCGCATTCAGGGGCAGGAGCTGCGCAGTGGCGACAGGCTGTTTATCGTGGCCATGGGACCGGCCCCGGCCATACTCTGTTCCTGCCGCGTGGGGCGCATTCTGCGGGGGCAGGTCATGCGCGAGTATTTCGCGGACACCCTGGCCGAACGCTGGCGCGAGGCTGGTTTTGACGGCGGCGGTCCGGCCTTTCTCAAGCGTTTCAGCCGTGAAATCCTGGATGTCTACGCCACGGCCGTGGAACTGGCGGCCACGCCCCTTGCCGATGCCGTGGCTGTCGAGCGCATCCGGCATCGTCACACCGGTAAGCCTTGGAGCGGCAAGGGGTTCACCCACGTGGCCATGCTGCATCGCTACGTCCTGGACGGCAAGGACCTGAAGAGCGCGCTGGCTGAACTCTCGCCGCCCTGAGTCTCGCACTTGGCCGGAGTGCCGTGTGTGTCGGTCGGCCGTCACTGCCCCCCGAGGGCGCGCAGGCCCTTGAGTTCCAGGAGCCGATTCACGTCCGTGGTCTTGAGGTTCATGCCCCCTTCCGAGATGGGCAGGAGGATGATCTGCTTGCCTTCCAGGGACTTGGCCACCTCCAGTTTGACCATGGTCTCGCCGCCGGCTCCCGCCAGGGCCTGGTTGAGTTTGGCGATGCCCTCGGCTTCGGCCTGGCCTTCGGCCTCGATGGCCTCTGCGATGCGTTTCTGCTGTTCCATGTAGGCATCGGCCTCGATCTTGTTCCGGGTGAACTCACCGTCGGCCTTGGCGATCATCTTGTTCACCTCGCCCCTGGCCTCCTCGATCTTCATCTGGAATTCTTCATATGCCGCGCGGGTGGCGGCCTTGTTCTTCTCGACAAGCTGGTCCGCGATCTTCTTGCCCTCGATGGCCTGTTGATAAGCCGGGTTGAAGCGGTAGTCCTTGGGCAGCACTCGCTCCACGATGACTCCCAGGTGGTCCAGCATCTCCTGGAGGCGTCGGCGCGCCTCCTCGGCCTTGGCTTGGCGATTCGCGGAGACGTAGAACTCCTCGGTCTTGAGTTCCCCGAAGACATCCCGCGGCACACTGCGGGCCACGGTGCGCATGATCTTCTCTCGCAGTTCCCAGTCGTTGTTCGCCACGTGCTGCAGGATGTGCGGCGCTTTTTGCGGGTCGATGCGGTATGCGATAATCACGTCCAGGCTGATGTCGTTGCCGTCCACGGTCTTGAACAGCAGGTCGTCACGCCCCCTGCGATCTTCGCTGGGGCTGCTGAACGTCATCTCCAGGTTTTGCAACTTGGTGTCGAAGGTGTTCCAGTCATTGATGATCGGAAGGATGAAGTAGGTGGAACCAGGACCGTAAATGGTCTCTTCCACACCTGTCTCGCCGAACAGGGAAAAGAGCACGGTGCGAACGCCCACCTCTGTCTCTCCTGTGGACTTGAAGATGCATCCGCCCAGCCCCAGTGACAGTAGCAACAGAATCAGAATACGTTTGGCGTTCATTGCACACCTCCTGGAGTTGCGGAATCGGCTGGTTGTGGAGTGAAGGACCCTCCTTGCGCGGCATTGTGTCGCACCTCGAACAGTTCCAGGAGCTTGCGCAGGTCCAGAGGATTAACGCCGGCGGCGCCATCACTGGGAAGCACCACCATCTCCAGCCCGGCCAGGGCTTTGGCCATGTTCAGCCCGACCATGCGGTCGGAGCCCAGGCCCTGAAGAGCGGTATTGCGCAGTTCGGTCTTCTTGGCTTCGGCCAGTTTGATGAGCAGATCGGCCTGGGCTCTGACTTTTCGTCGGTATAGGTCCATCTCGGCCTTGCGCTTGGTCACGTAGGCCTCGCCCTCGGCCAGGGTGACCTGCACCTGCATCTCGCCTTCCTGGCTGACCTTCTTGAACTTCGCGGCCTCGATGGCCGCGCGCCCCTCTGCCTGGTTCTTGAACACCAGCTGGTCCTTGAGTTTCTTTTCCTCGATGTTCTTCTGGATCTCCGGGCTGTAACTGAAATAGCGGATAAGGATATGGTCGACCTTGATACCCTTGGGTTGCAACTCGCGGTTGAGCCGATCCAGGGCTTCCTGGGTCTTCTTGACCCGCAGGGGTGAGTTGTAGAATTCCTCGGTGGTCAACTCGCCCAGGGCTTCCTTGAGCGCGGGTTCGGTCTTGGGGATGATGCCGTTTTCCTCGAACAGGGTGCCGGGGCCGATCATGGTGAAGGTCTTGTAAGGATCCTCGATGTGATAGAGCACGGATACATCCACATCCACATAGAATCCGTCCGAGGTCTGGATGTGCGCGGCAGGTGTCTCGATCCGGGAAAAGTGGGCCGCAGTGTCCGGGGAATTGGTCAGTTCCAGCACCTGGATGTCGCGCGGCAGGGTGTACATCTCCTGCATCTTTGGAATCACCAGATGCAGACCCGGCGGGTATATCTCCTTCTGCACGCCGCGGGGGGTGATGAGCTTGTTCACGCGGATTCCGTAGTGGTTCGGCCCCACATAGCTCAGGAACATGCCGTAACAGACCACGAGCAATGCCGCGATGAACAGGCCGAGCTTGAACTTTCTGCTTTGCAGGAGTTTGATGCGCGGCATGCTGAACTCTCGCTTCGGTTTGAACACCCGCTTCCCTCTGTTGGGGCCTTCCTGTGCTGGTCCTTCAAATTCAAAGGATTCCGAAGATTCCCTGGTTTCCCGTACCATGCCCGCCTCCTGTTCTGTTCAGTTACAACAACGCTCCGCAGCATTAGTGGCATGTCGCTGTGACGAAACCACGCTCATTCCGCGTCAGGGAGCAGCCCGAACGTATCCGGGGAGGACTCCGGTGACAACGCATCGTACCATCACCATACAGGGAATGCCACCACTCCAGGCACTATAGCCTGGTCGTTGCGGGAGGGGAGGGTGGCTCCGGCGACGTCCCCTTCTGGAGCCAAATCCGGCGGTTCACTCTTCGTAGAACATCGCCAAATGCTGGATCATGGCTTGTTCGGTCCAGTATCGCAGCATGAACTCCCGTGAACGCCGGCCATGCTCCTCGCGTGTGTCTCGGTCCAGGAGCAGGGTGCGCAGGTCGCGTTCCAGGGATGCCAAGGAACTGACCACCCAGGGCAATTCCCCGGCGCCGGTGAAGTCGCGGATCACGGCTTGGTTCCAGTCGTCCAATCCGGCCACCACGCACAGCCCCTGGCTCAGGGCCTCCAGGCTGCTGACGCCGAAATACCCCTGCAAGTGGTCGAAGAGGATGTGGCAGCGCCGCTTCATGCGCAGGCACTCCACATGGGCCGTGTTTTCGATGAGTTCGAGGGCCACGTCGCCGCCTTCCGCTTGCACCCGGCGCATCACTTCCAGGAATTCGTCGGTGTTCTTAAGGTCCTTGCGGGTCGGGGAGTGGGCCACCTTCACGGGCGACTCCGGCTTTCCCGGCATGGGGCGGTAGAGAGGATCAAAGAGGGGCACGATGTTGGGTTGCCAACGCGCCCCCGGCAATAGGTGCAGCAGATCCGGCGTGCTCACCAGGAGTTTACTGCGCTTGCGTTCCTTGTATTTTTGCTGGAACTTCAGGGGGTTGCTTCTGAAATCATGGTGCCCGTGGTGGTGGTGCACGACGATCTTGCCACGCAGAAAATCCCTGGGGCAGAGGCCGCAGAAGGTCAGGTCCTCGTCGGCGGTCATGTGGAAGTGAAAGACATCGGCGGATTCGAGCAGTGCCGCCACTTCATGACGGTCCTCGGGGAGCAGCCACTCCTCGTGCAGGTCCTTCTGGAACATGAAGTTGTAGCGCAGTTCCTTGGTGATCAGGCGGCATTCGTGCCCGGTGTGGCGGTTCAGGGCGTTGGCCTGGGCGATGGCGGCGCCGGCCGGATCGTTGATGGCCATCATGACGATGCGCATGGGCAAACCTCGGTGGCAAGAGGGGCGAGAAAACTGGTCTACGATCGCTGGCCGGATGTAGCGCATTTCACCTTCGACCGCCACTGTTCGGGAGGGTGGGAGCAGCGGGGCGTAGTATGAACATTTTTCCGACATGGTTTTTTTTCTTGACAACGAAGGCGTCTCTCCGTAAGAAACCATTCTTTCGGAACGACATGGGCCATTAGCTCAATTGGTAGAGCAGCGGACTCTTAATCCGTTGGTTTGAAGTTCGAGTCTTCAATGGCCCACCAGTAAAATCAAAGGCTTACGGTAAAAACACCGTGGGCCTTTTTTCTTTGGTATCGTTTTTGTACCCAGCCTGTACCCAGATTTTTTACCATGGGTACCGAGTACCCAGGCCATGGCGACCAACAGCATGGTGTCCACACGGCCAGCTGCCGACCATGCCGGCCAGGGTGCGGGCAGTGGGCAAGGTGCGTTTTGAAACCGCACCTCGTGGCATGTCACGGCAAGCTCGGAATTCGAGTCCGCCCTGAGCAATCCTGAGGGTCCGGCCATGGTGCCACCACCACGAACGCATCCCGAACGCAAGCGAACGCAAGGAAACGCGGATGAAACGCAAGGAAACGCATGGAAACGCATGGAAACGCCAGGTAACGCCAGGGCAGGACATGCTCATCCTTCAAATTAACCCGAGTTAAGTTGAAGACTTCATTGACCGGCTTAATTCAATTGTCTTTGCAGTCTCTTTTTGGTATTTGTCTAGGTCAAAGCCTGTATATTGCGTAGGATTCTTTCGCTCCAACTCCTTAAAAACTTCGCCAGCAATTGTTTCTGCACTCTTTTGACCATCACTCGGATTTGTATTGTCTTCATCAATTTCAACATCGAACAATGGTATAAGGCGCTTTCCCTCAATCTTTGGATCATTCAGCGCTTTCAATATCGCAGAATGGCAGAAAGAGCTGATACTGCATCCTTCAATGTCAGCCGTTTCCTTGATCTTTTCCTTTTCTGCTTGCGAAACGTAAACCATAACGTACTCTATTCCTTTCCGTGCCATGACATTCTCCTGGTACCGGTACTAACTTGATGTGTACCGGTACGGGGTTGATTTTGTACCGGTACGGTAGGCGTTATGAACTCGGTTGTCAAGGGTTTGTACCGGTACGATAGGTACCATGAAGTCGGCTGTCAAGGATTCGTACCGGTACGAAGAATCCAAGCCACATGCTTGCCCGTAACATGTTACAGGTGTATGGTTGCCGTGACATTTCACAACACAACCATCAGCAAGAGGCCAATGAAATGGGCAAGACGGCAAGCGAAAGGCAACGGGAACGTCGGCACCGCATACAGTCTGAAGGTGGGAAGTTGATTCAAGTCATTCTGGACAAGAAATCAGCGCAGGCCTTGCAACGCCTCCAACAGGACGGCAAGACGATGATTGAAGCGGTTGCCCATGCACTGCTCCAGGCTACCGGCGGATTGAAAAAGCCCGAAAGCCAGAAAGCCATGAAAGCACGACTGGCTCTTGAGCTAAAGATTGAACAGGCTCGGGCAGAAAGCGCTAAGGCACTGCTCAAGCTCAAGGAAATGGGCGTCGAGATAAAGGAAGCGCATGCCGGTCCCGATGGTATCTACCGCGCAGGCAGCGACATGTCACGGAAGGCAAAGCCTACCACTTGAGCAGCAGTGCCATGACAACCGGCTCGTTTTTCAGCCCGTTGTCCACCATGGCGGATTTTTGCGTTTTCAAAGGCGGAAAATGGACGGCGCACTTTTGCGCTCAGTGCCGGCAGGGCAGGCGTAGGAGGACGGCTGAATTTTCAGCCGTCCACATGACCCACGCCCCGAACCTCGATGATAACCAGCTTGTGCCAACCTGGATTGCATGAGCATGGAGTTCCGCCGCACTTCCATGTTGCCCCGCAGCGTCCGCAACGAATCCCATAAACCTTGTCCATGAATTTTGACCTCCTACGTCGCTGGCTACGTCACGGCCTGGCCATCCGCCGGCACACTCCCTGCTCTCGTAGTCGGAGGTATTCCCGCTCGCAGTATTCTTCGACGTCCATGCCGCCGCGCTTGGTCCGGCCAGTGCAAATCGCTATCAACAGTGCGCGGCATCGGAGCCCTTGCAGATGCTCTTGACCGTCGGCATCATGTTCGTCGATGAGTTCCTGGTACCGGCGCAAGCGCTCGCAGGTCTCCGAGCACAACTTTCGATCTATGTTCCCGCAGTTCAAGCAAGGACTCCTCATCATTTGACCTCCTCAGTTGCGCTTTAAGCCTCGGAAACGGCCTCGGGCATATCAGAGTTCACCAAAACGATTTGCGTTGATCCTACGGCCTGTGTGTGACTTGTTCGCGTGTTGGAATGAGTGAGGCCGCCCTGGACTGGAGATACAGGGCGGCCTCGGTACGGGAGGACGACATGAGCGTTCCAAGGCAGTTGGAACTATTTTTCTCGTGTGCCACGTTCACCGGCACGGCGCGGGCGGTATGCTGTCCAGGAAGGATGGCCTGGTTGTGGATCCATCGGCATGGACTTGTGCGGAACAAAGTCACCGTGCTTGGCAGTCCAGCGTGCTTGCGCTTCCGCCTGCTCCACCTCACGGTCAGCGGCACGGGATTGCTCGCTTCGCTCGTGCGCGTCGCGGATGGACTGCCAGTCGATGAAGTCGTCATGCGGCGGAACGAATCGCAGGGCCATGGCTAGGACTCCTTGATCCGCTTGATCTCGTTCTCCAAGGCGTTGTGCCGGTGCCCGTATTCCGCCTTCCTCAAGGGGTCGGCCTTGCCGGATGTCTCGAACTGGAAGAGCAGTTCCTCGGCTTCCTTTTCCTCTTCCAAGCTCCGGAGGATAGCGGCCTTGTCCACCTTGACGTTGATGTCGATGGATCCCATGATCTTGGCCTTGCCGTCTTTCTGCTCTTGGGGCGTACTCCCGAAGGACTCATGGGGGCGGTTCTGGATTTCTTGCCGCAGTGCCAGCAGCAGCGCCGGACGCCCCGAAGCCATGCCGGCCAATGCCTCAAGGTTATCCACGCTCAAGCTTGGCAGTGTTTGGGATATCGTCATGTCCTGGAGCGCCCCGAGCAAATGCTTGTTGGACGGCGTGAACAACTCATCTTCCACCGGCGAACGATGCGCACCAAGCGCTTGCCGCAGGAGCTGCAACGTGGGATCGGCCAATGCCTTCCGGCGTGCCTGGAGCTTCGGGATTTCCGCACGAACCGCTCTTGCGCCGACGTTCAGAGCGTCGGAAAACTCGCTGTCGATGCCGGCGCGGCGCGCTTTCTGGATGGATTCTTTCAAGTCCGGCGATACCTCGTTTTCCACGCGGCGTTGGTATTTCTCGAACAATGCCTTGAAATCTGTCAGTGCGCTCATGTCATGTCCTCTTCAGTTGTGGGTTCATCGTTCTCACGGCCGACCAACAGCAGTGACAACGGAAACGCGGCGCGTACGCCTCGGATGTCCGGGAACCATTGTCCATCGACCATGCATGTGTTGTCGCGGTACTCAGTCACCACCACCAGGGGCGGATAGGAAAGCTCAGCGTTCATTGCATCATCTCCAGAACCTTTGACCGCTCGGCCGGCATGGCCGATAAATGAGGCCGTACCTGCACGCATCCGCCGCATGATCCGCTTGGCCGGAATCCAAGTCTTCGACACGACGCATATCCCGCGCAAGCGTCGGCACCGTGTTCCAAAAATTCTTGCACCTGTGGTTGACGTACAGGCCTGGCCGGTCCGGCTTGCCGGCGTCGGCCATGAGTTGCCGCATGATCTGCCATCCATCGGCACGCATGCCTTTCTTGCATGGTGACAAACGCAGTCCGCAACGGCGAAGCTCATGACCAATGGATCCTTCGGAAGATCCATGGTGCGCGAACGCGGCGCTGTCCACTACGCCTTGAGGCGCGACTCTCCATGCAACGCACATTTCCTTGACCGCTTCGGCGGATGTCTCGGTTGTCCAGCTCAGGCCGGCGTTCCAGTCGTCAGGCCGTGCGGAATGCACCTCATCCAGCAATACGACACTACCGGCGGCAATGTGCCGGCCATCGATTTCCAGTCCATCGCCATGGACGCGACCACACAGGAAGGCCACCATGGGCGCACTTGAACCCCAATCCATCGATAGGTACGTGGTCAGGTCGTAGCGCCGTGGCATAGGCCTTGGCTCCATCATGAAGCCGGACCTCTTTTCCGAGAGCACGCCGGCGAAGAAAGCACCTCGTGCAATCGCCCAATCGCCATCCAGCCAGGCACGGGCAAGCTCAGGATCATGTGGGCATGACGCCTTCAGCTGCTCGCGGTATTGTTCGCGGTCGATAAACTCATTGTCGCGGTAGGTACCAGGGGCGTGTACCCATGTCCGGTTTGATTTCGTTTCAGCGAACGGCGACCAGGGGCCGGAGGCAAAGGCGTATCGACTGCTTAGCCATTGATGACCAGGGCCACCTGGATTTGCAGCCAATACCAGCCGGATAGGCAGGTGACGCGGGCCGCGAAGGTTGCTACGCAAGCGGTCCAGTAGCACGGGTGAAGGATACTGGCCGGCCTCATCCACCAACAGCAGGTTGAAGGATCGACCTTGGTACTTGGCATAGTCCGCCTCGGATTCCAGTTGACCAAGCTCCAGATATGCGCCGTTCGGAAATCGCCAGACATGTTCCGAAGCGTTGTACCGTGCGGCAGTACCGTAAACCAGGCCGAACACCTCGCGGCACAAGCTCTCGAAGTCGGCCAGCCCTTTGTACGTCTTCCTGAGGTAGAGCGTCCTGGAATCCTTGGCGTACTGTTCGACGTGCCTCAGGATCAAGAGGACAAGGCCATAGCTCTTACCCGAACCACGGCCACCACCAAGGAAAACGTCGTATTCCTCGGGTACTTCGAGGATTCGTGTCTGATATTCGGAAAGTTCCAGGCCTTGCGGCTCTTGCTCAGTCATCGCCTTCACCCTCGGGAAGCTCGTTGACCACCTTGGCCGAAAGGTAGCTCTCAGGCTTGGCGGCTCCAGGCACGGAGATATTGATCTGGACGTTGCCGGCGCGGCCGTCGGCCTGCTCGCCCTCTCGGTAACCGTGCCGACACTTCAACAAAAACAGCGCAGCCACTACGTTTCCGGCCTTACTGGCACGGTGAAGATCGCCGACGAGAGTGTCATGTTCACGAGCGCGGCCAGCGGCGAAAGCCTCGAACAGCTCGGGGGCGATGCCCTTTTTCCGCCATTGGTAAAAAGTCTCTGAGCTGATCCTCAGAGCACGACTGATTGAAATCACGGAACAACCACGGCGTGCCATATCTTCAACTATTTCAAGAGCATTGTGCGGCAAGTCCTTCAAGCCGACACGATACGGCTCTTGGGGAACGGATTCATAGTCCCTTGGTTTCAGATTGTCAGTTTCGTTTTTATTCATGATTATCAGCACTTTGCAGATTTTTTGCAGTCACTTGATTTTTTCTTCAGGCAATTTGTACCCAGATAGTACCCATTTTTCACAGCAAGGGGCGTCCTGGAAGCGTAGCTATGTGTCTGGATTGGCACGGGATTTGCCGCGTTTTGTCTTATCAGATGTGCGGAATCGCACACTTTCTGTGCACTTTCGCACGCCTTCACGTGCTACTCGTTCGACCTCGCTTGCCGGTACTCGGATGCAGCCAGCGATCTGGACATGGGCCACGAATCCCTGTGCCACCAGGCGATACAGCAGAGAACGCGACACGTTCAGCCTTCGTGCGGCCTCGGGTACTTTGACTGTTTCCAAAACGTCCATGGCGTCCACCCTGTCACACAACTTTCTTGATGTCAAGACATCTTCATGTCTTTCTGTAGAGGTTGTTTCCGGCCTTGGCATTTAGACAGCAGAAAGGCCGTCCAGGATGATCCCAGACGGCCACAGATCGTTTCTAAGCGAGTTTCGTTGATTTTGTGGACTTGACCTTGCCTTTTTCAGTTTCGATGCTCTCAGGCGATTCTATCGCGGTCAATTCACCGTCATGTTTTCAGGTTCAGGCATGTACGAAAGCGTTTCCGAGCCATCCATAAACTTCACCGCTTCATCCTCGGAGATTCCAAGGACATTGCAGACCTCATTCAGATTGTAGATGCGCTCGCCGTTGATGTCCGTACCCAATGGCTCCACGCCGGCAATGAATTTATCCAACTCCTGTTGCGCGGCGTCACGGATTCGGGCCAGCAGTAGCCATGCGCGGGAATCAGGTTGAATCGTGTCCAGGCCACAGGCCTTGATGGATCCCCAAAGCATCGGGCAGACCTCGGGTAACAGCGGGATCGCCTCCAGTGCGTTTTCGGCCTCCAGGACAGACAAGAGCAGTAACCACGTCGGCAACAGCTTGGTTGCGGCGTCGTAGCTCTCAGTGGCCGCGTCGTGGATGTCGTTGATCGCCCATGCTACGAGGCACTGTGAAACTGAAGACGTGCCCTCACACATTACGAGGTGCTTGCTGTGGGTGATCACATTGAGGCACTGGAGTAATTCGTCAATCTTGAAAAACTCCTCAAGGAATGGCTCTCGGTAAGTCTTAGAGAGACGATAGGATCCAGGATCCACCCGCTCGACAAGGACTGAGACACATGGACCAGAATCAAAAATTTGCTTCAGGGACAAAGTAGGAGTAGTCATATCGTATCCTTTTTTCCTTGTATTTTCAGATTGTTACAACGGTTATCCACAGGTTTTCCACAGGTTTTTCCACAGGGTCAGGGCTTTGGCCGGGCGTAGAACACGCCGGACTTGTCGTAGCCGATCACGAAATTTTCCAGGTGCGGGACGTGCAGCACGCAGGTATCCTCCGCGTCCACCTTCGCCAGATGCTCCCGTGCAAAGTGGCGCAGTGCTCCTCGCCTGTCGTTCACGCTCATCCTGCCACGCTGTTGCATGATGGCCATGCCGTCCATGGCATACTCAAAAGCATGCGCGAACGCGGCGGCGTATAGGGCGGCGTCGTGGGCGGTTTCGAAGGTCATCTTGGACATATCTTTTTCCTCCAGGTTTGGTAGGTTTTCTTTCTTTTTTTCTTCTATCCATACCGGGACACGGGACACCCCTATAGGGGTGTGTCCCTGTCTGTCCCGGGACATTAAGGACGTGTCCGGGACATGTCCCGTTTTGTCCCGCTTTGTCCCGGGTATTTCATACCTACAAAAGGGTATAATAGTCGCCATCGGCTTCGACTATGCCCCTGTCCAGCAGGCCGGTTACGGCACGTTGGAATGCCTTTTTCTTGGCGTCCTGCTTCTCCGAGGGCGAAATGCCCCGCTGATACGCAGCCTCTCGCCAGTCCTCGATGTTGATCGGCACCGGGCCAATCAGCGGGGCGTCCGGGTTGTCCTTTTTCGCTAGGCATGTCAGGTGGAACAGCGCGTCCTTTGCCACCCTTTTTGCCCCTGTAAGCTTCGCATCCCTTGCTGTAGGCGGTTCCGTGAGGCGCAGCACGACACTTGTCATGGGTTCGCCGTCTTCATCCTTCCATGGCAAGTCGATGATCTCCGGCAAGAAATGCATGGCTTCAGGTTTGTCGTGATCTTTGCATTTGGTGCAAGTGAGGGTGCGCACATTGTCGCTGTTCGTTGTGAGCTTGTACTCCCAGTCCAGCGCTGCTCGAAGTGCTCCAGAACCTCTTGAGCGGTCCTTGTCTACCAGTCCACTATGGTGAACGATCACAACCGCCACATCGAATCTTCGCTTGATCTCGTTGTCCAGATTGGCAATAAACGTGGTCATGTCCTTGGTACTGCTTTCGTCACCAGCGCCGAAGTTACGATTCAGCGTATCGATGAAAAGCACGACGGGCGCACCATGCTTCCTGGACAGGTCATCGATGCTGTCCATGATGCCCCGCACGCTGTCCGCGTCCATCCCTTGCATAGGTGCGTTGGACACGAATACGGGGGCATCTTCAGGGGCTTTAGCGGCCTGTGTGCGGGCTTTGAAGCGCTTGGCGATGCCCTGCCTTCCTTCGCCGCAGATGTAGAACACAGGGCCATTCTGGGGGATTTTATGCCCATGCCAATTGTCTTCACATGCGATGGCGACGGCCTGGTCAATGGCGACGAAGGTCTTCATCGATTCAGCTTCGCCGAAAAGCACACACATACCACGATCGAGGATGCGCTTAATGACCCATTCAGTTCGCACGGGGGCGGCCAGCAACTCGGACATTGGGGCGAACACGCTGTCCGGGGCGTTGTCCTGCCCCGGGTCCGGCGTCCACCCCGGCGCTTGCTGGGCAACAACCTGGAGTTGTTCCACGGTTCCGCCGGAGTCGAGGAAATCCGACACGTCGCCTTTCTCCGGCAGTTCGGGCAGGGCCAGTACCTTGACCACGCTTGCCTTTCCCTGAAGGCTTCGAGCCACCTGTTGCGCGTGTTGGCGTCCAGCGGTGTCGTTGTCCGGCAGGATGAAAACGGTCTTGCCCTCGAACCACTTAGCGTATTCCGGCTTCCACTTGCCCGCGCCCATGGCGTTGCACGTCGCCACCAGGCCAAGCGATGCCAAGCGGTTGCAATCCTTCTCGCCCTCACAGATGAAGACCACGTTAGCCTCCAAGAGGTCGGGCAGGCGATACGGCACCATCTCCACGCCCTTGACGCTCCAGGTCCAGCCACCCTTGCCGTCGGGCCGACGTTGCCGGAAACTCTTGGGTTCGAGGCGGACAACCTGAAAGAGGAGGTTCCCGGCGGCGTCGTGGTAATCGTAGGTCTTCGTGATCCTGGCCTTGCCCCTGGGGGCGGACGTGCCGTTGCCAAGATCGATGCCCAGCTTCTGGGCCAGTGCGCGGGCGGCTTCGCCCTGCTTCATGCCGTTGATCGCGGCGTAGAGGGACACCGGGTCTTGTCCGCCGACGTCCGTGGCAAAGTCCTTCCAGATACCAGACTGAAGGTTGACGCTGAGGCTCCGGCCAGTTCCGCCGGTCAGGTCGCCGCAGATGTACTCGTGACCTTCCACGCGGCCACCCGGAAGCCAGGAGGCCAGCAGGTTGTTGAATTGGGCGAGGGCGGCGGAATTGATTTTCGGGAAATCGATGGTCATTGGCCACCACCTCCCGCGAAAGACCATCGCAGGGGCGGCCATGGGTGCAGGTTCGATGCCTCCACGGCGGCGCAGCCACGAAAGCGCCAATGTTCGCACGCCGGGATCTCCGCGCCCGTGATCCAGCCTGGAAGTGCAAAGGTCCAGGATTGATCGGGGTTCTCCGCTCCGAGTCCCAGGGCGTAGATGCGCCGGGCATGTTGTGGCTCTTGGAATTTCTTGAGCGGTAAGATCAGATGTGCTTCGCCGGGGTTCCGGTCCAAGGGCCACCGGGAACTTTTCACGTCCAGGTTCAGGCCGCAAACGTCGTTGCCGGAGTCGGCGGCAGTCACCGGATATGCGGCCATGATCTCGCGCATGGCAATGTACCGGTGCAGTCCATCGTTAGGGCCGAAAAGGTACTTGTGAACGGCGAGTTCCGCCAGCATGCCGCATACCAGGTCCAGCGCAAATTCACGCTGTCGCTCCTCGGAGTCACGCCGGGCAAGCGTAATCGCAGGACGTGGGCCATTGATGCGTTGCCGGATGAACGGGGCCACAGCCTGGATTTCATGGACAAGGACTTGGACATTGACAAAATTGTCATTTTCGGGCAGGGTCAGGCCGTCAGCAGCATTTTTTTCGTGGGCCGCGTCCTGGGCCGGGGGCGCGGCCTTTGTCGTTGTTGTCATGGCGGCCTCCTTACCTGATCCGCACGGGGCCGACGCCCTTGGAATCCATGTTCGCGAGAGACCGCGCACTGATCGGAAGTCCGAAGCGCTCCCTCAGCCGGTTCCACTCGCGCCGCAAGATGACCGGCGGCAAATCGTTGACCAGGAAACCGACATCCAGCCCATACCTCTCCCGCAGCCACTCCAGGACATCCTCGCGCTTGTACGCCGCAACCAGTCGTTGAGATTTCATCATCGTTTCTCCATGAAGGTTAAAAGTTTGCGATGATGAATAAGACACTGGAATTATTGACAATGCAACGGGACACAAGCGGGAATAATGGGACAAAAAAAACCGCCCAAAGAGGCGGTTCTTATGTATTGCAGTAGAAAGGGGTTGTTATTCAGAGAATATCATTGCGCTTTGAATTTATTCTCACTGTATTTTATGTATGATATACGATGAAACGTGCTCAACTCTTGTCCCCTAGAAGCCTTTGGACACGTTTTCTGATTGCATCATCCTTGACGCTTCCATTTTCGTATTCCTCAGGAAACAGTGCAGCAAAGATTTCATCATGTGTAAAGCCGTCTTTCTTCATTATGCTGGCGATGAATGGGAAGATTTCTTTAGTTTTGCAGCATAAAAGGTCCGGCCTTTCTGGAACAGCTGGGATAACGATGTCATTTGATACCTTGATCGTATCGGCAAAAAACTTCCCTCGATGCGCGGTTTTGACCTCATGCTCTTTGCCGAACACGAGCGACTCGAACTGTTCGCGGTCGGCGTTGACATCCAGCTTTTTTCCGGTTCTGGCGCAGTGAATTGCTCCACCATCTTGAAAAAAACCTACGACGTGAAACGGCGGTATCCCTTGCTGCAATAGCTCTTTCACCGTTATCCAGGGTCTCTTGAAAATTGATCTCGGCATGACAGCAACTCCTGTGTCGCTCCCTGAGAAGTGATGCACGGCCAGGGGCGTCAGGATTCGCCCTTTTCGCAGCGTCCTGCTAGGCCGTGCAAATATGGTTGCTACCGCTTCAGGTTGACCACCCTGGCCGGCGCAGCTTCCTGAGCTTGCCCCTTGCCATTCAGTACATTGACGGCGTGGCGCATGGCGTCCGGTGCCAAGTGGCTGTACCGCTCCGTCATCGCCAAAGTGGAGTGCCCCAGCATTTCCTTGACCGTGAAGAGGTCCACGCCGGCCTGAACGAGCCAGGATGCGAACGTGTGCCGCAAGGTATGGAATACAACGCGGTCGCGGCGGTCGGTTGCACCATCATTCAGTCCGCACTTGGCAACAGCACGCTCGAAACTGTCGGAGATTTGCTTGATCTTCACTCCACCACGGCCAGGGAACACCAGTTGCTCTGTATCGCCGGTGCCCAGGCCGGCAAGCATCGTCACCACGTCAGCTGTCGCGTGAGCATACCGGGTTTTTCCACTCTTGGTATCCCGAAGCGTCAGGATGGCCTTGCCAAGGTCCACGTCTCGCCATGTAAGGTTGAATATCTCGCCAGCACGGAGACCGCAATGCAAGCTCAAGAGCGCCATGTCATGCACCTGTTGCGATAGGGGGCGGATGGCCTGCAACAGTTGATGCGCCTCTTCCTCAGTCAGAAAACGCAGCCGGCGATTCTCCAGTTTTGGTTTCTTGACCTTGCCCACAGGGTTGTCACCGTTGAACAGGTCGAGCCTGTGTGCGATATTGAATGCTTGTCGGATCGTGGCGAGACAATACTGTATGCTTCGCGGCGATCTCCCAGCATCGGCCATGTTCTTCTTGATCCTCTCCAGGTCCAGGGGCGATACCTTCGTCAGGGACTTGTTCCCGATGACAGGGATGATCCACAGTCGAGCCAGCTGTTCCTCACGGCTCCATGCCTTGGAGGATTTATCCTCGGCAGATTGCGGCAGGTAGATGCGCTCCCAGAAAGCGCCGAAGGTCAGGGCAGCACGCTCCCGCTCGGCCTTGGCGGATTCCTCGGCCTTGCGCTTGGCCTCGGCCTTCTCTCGCTTCTCTGCAAGGGTGCGCTCGCCTTGGCCGGTCTTCGCGGCCATGAACAACTCGGAAAGCGTCGCGTTCGCCCGTGCCTCAGTCCACCCCTGAGAACTCCACCCGAGTGCCTGCTCATACCTCTTGCCCTCGTGAGAGTACCTTATCTGAAAATACCTATCGGGCCGTAGACCATGCTTCCGAGTCGGATGCTCCCGAAACCTAACACCTGGAAATCTCGTGCTATGCCACACTGTCTTTGCCATGTCCGTTGCTCCCGTTGTACCCAGCCAGTACCCAGAAATTAGATGAAACAGGGTGTTTTTCAGTGAAGTACGGTGAAACTGGTATAGCCCTCAGATTGGCTCTTGTCAAGGATTTTATGCGAAAAAGTGAAGGAAAGTGAAGGCCACCTTAAGGGACTCTTAATCCGTTGGTTTGAAGTTCGAGTCTTCAATGGCCCACCAGGAAAATCAAAGGCTTACGGTAAAAACACCGTAGGCCTTTTTTCTTTGGCTTCGTTGTCTATCCCCATCGCTCTTCCCTATTCAGTGAACTGTCGGGAAATAATGGACGGGGTACCGCATGAGCCTCGAGGTGGCTATGAGCACAGTGCTCCGCGTATGCCACCGGGCATATCTCAGGGATTATCCGGCATGCCGGTGCAGGAACTCCAGGCAAAGGTCCGAGGCGCGGGGGAAGTCGATACCGCCCGTGAACTCCAGCACGGGGCAGTCGTCCAGCAGGGCCAGGTAGTCATCTTCCGTGGCGTCGGCGCTTTGGGCCGGGTCGTCGGCCTCGAAGAACAGTCCCACGGACTTCATGAACGCGGGTAGCAGGTCGCGACGCCGGCGCAGGGAGACCTCTCCCCAGGACAAGGGGGAGCTGTCGCGGCGCCAGTGCAGCAGCACCAAGCCGTTCATTTCGCTGCGCAGGGTGAATTTGCCCGGACCGAAGCAGGTTTCGATGTCCGCGTCGTATTTGTGCTCCAGATCCCAGAGTCGTTCCGGGGGAAGGGCATGGAAACCGCGGCGTTCGTCTTTTGTCATCACGGGCCAGAGGCTGGGATTGTGCAGCACGGTGCCGGGATTCACGCGGGGCATCTTGGGCACGCCGATCATCAACAGGCGCCCGTTGTCGCGGCGGGCCATGATGCGGTCGTTGCTCACGAAGTCGGTGCCGTGGCGCATGATCTCCAGGGCCAGGGTGGACTTGCCCGCGCCCGAGAAGCCAGCGAGGCACAGACCCTTGCCGTTTTTCGCCACTCCCGCGGCGTGGAAGAGCAGGGCGCCCTGCTTGATCACGGTCTCGATGAACGTATTGTTGATGAAATTCACGATTTGCGGCGTATTGTCCAAGCAGGGGCCTGCAGCAAGCCGCACCGCGCCGCCGAAGAGAAAGACCATGCCGGTCTTGATCTTGCGCACCACCCGCCCCTCTGGGAAGTCGAGGAATTGTTCCTTTGGGCTCGTTTTGCCTGGTTCGGGCTCTTTGAGGACGTAATCCAGGTCCAGGCGCGGCTCCGCGGTTTGCAGCGCGGTGACGGTGGCAGCGGCCGGGCCATGGTCATGGCGGAATTCGCGATAGTAGTCGGCGAGAGCCTGGATCAGCTCCGCGGCGTTGGACCTCACGTCGATGCGCAGGTCCACGAATCTAAGGCCGAGTTTGGCCCGCAGGGGAGCAGCGGCCAGGAGCGAGGCCGCGATGTGGGGAAAGGAGGAGGCGTTCATCGCAGCTTCTCCAGGACGTATTCGGCGTAGAGTTCGGCCGCGTCGATGCCGCAGGACTCCAGCAGGCCGCGGAATCCGCCGAAGGCGGAGACCTCGTAGACGGCCGCGCCGTCCTCGGTCTCCACCACGTCCACGCAGGTGAAGGCCATTTCCGGGAATAGGGCCTGGGCCCTGTGGGCCAGGTCGATGATCTCCTTGGAGGGTTCGTAGGGTACGTACCTTCCACCGCTGCGGGTGGTTGTGTCCCAGGACACGCCGCTGCCCTGCCTGGCGTAGGTAGCCAGGTACGTGCCGCCGAGAAAGGAGACCCCGAGGTCCAGACGTTTACCCGAGTGGTTGACCATTTTCTGGATGTACATGACCTTGTTGCCCGCGCTCTTGTAATCGTGGATCTCGTCCACGGTATCGGGGCCGTCCTCGATGACGGTCATGCCCTTGGCCTTGGAGCTGTAAAGGGGCTTGAACACGGCCTTGTGGAAACGTTGCACGGCGTCCATGGCCTCGATCACGCATTCGGTGATCACCGTGGGGGGCATGGGGATATTGCCGAGACGCAGGGCAGTGGTGCAGGTCAGACGGTCGATCAGGCGGAACATGCTGTCCGGGCTGGAGAACACGGGCAGGCCCAGGGCGTGGAGAAAACGCACCATTTCCATGCGGTCCAGGGCGTCCGGGGAATATGCAGGGGCGATCTTTTTCACGATGAGTGCATCCAGCGAGGTGATATCCTGGTCCTGGTAACGGGCCTTGCGTGTTTCCAGGTCCAGCGTGATCCGGGACATGTCGATGAGCAGCCGGTATCCGGTCCTGCGTTCCAGGGCGTCCAGGAGTCTCTCCGTGGACCAACCCAGGGGAATGCCGACAACGCCGATACGTTTCATGCAATGTTCTCCTTTAGTGTGTCGCTTCGGAGTCCTTGTCGCCCCCGGGTGCCTTCGGGGGCATCGCCGGAGGACCTCAGGGGGCCCAGCGCGCGAGCCGTGGTGCACAGAGGGAATAGCAGGTCAAGGTGACGGACATGTGAAAATCGGTGTTAGCGGGAGCGATTTGCCGCCACATGCTCCGCTCACGCATCCGCATGGTATCCGTATGGTGCATTTTCATTATGGCCATACCCCTTGCTCCGCCGTCTGTCGCTCCGACAAAGGGATTCCTTCCTTGGAACGCAATATCTCTCGCTTGGCGGAGTCCAAGGATGAGCCACGTTTCTTTTTTTTCAAACATATTGTACCATGCTCGACATGTGATTGACAAACGGGATCGGGTGCCGGGAGTCACGAACAGACCGGATTTGAACGCAAGGGGGTAGCATGGGCAGCAGCGAAAATCACCACGGCGACGTATTACTGCAACTGGTCACCTTCAAGGTGGCGGGTGAGGAATTCGGCGTGGACATCCTCAAGGTGCAGGAGATCATCCGCATGTTGGAGATCACCAAGGTGCCCAAGGCACCGCACTTTGTGGAGGGCGTTATAAATTTACGTGGCAAGGTAATTCCCATCATCGATCTTCGCCAGCGCTTCGGCAAGCAGAGCAAGCCACGTGACCACAACACGAGGATCATCGTCTTCGAGATACGGAACATGATCGTGGGCTTTGTGGTGGACTCGGTGTCCGAGGTCCTGCGTATCAAGACCGACACCGTGGAGCAGGCTCCACCCGTGGTGGCGGGCGTGGAATCCGAATATATCAAGGGCATCGGCAAGCTGGACAATCGGCTGCTCATTCTTCTCGATCTGAACAAGTTGTTGAGTTCCTCTGAAGAACAGCTTCTCCAGGCGTTATAACCACCTGTGTCGTTGAAATGCAGTGGGAACGGTTCGTGTACCGCACTCCACATCCATTCCGGCCCAGGGTTCCCCGCGGCTTTGAAGGACGTCAGCGATGCCGAGCGGCCGTCAGAACTGCGTGAGTATCTCCCTGGTCCATCGGGTGGCCAGGTTGTAAAGCAAGGCCGCCGTCTTGAGTTCAAAACTCAGACTGTCCAACAGTTCCTTGGCGGTTTCCCAGTCGGCGTGCTCCACTGCAAGGGCAAGATCCAGCAACGTGCCGAGAGGGGAGGGTTTCTCCTCCAGTGCGCTCTTGATTTCGTGCTCCAGGGGCAGATGTTCCAGGAGGTCACTCATTTTTTGGCCGAGGAGGGCGTCCAGCCGCGAGAGCAGCCCCAGCAGGAACATACCCTCTGGAGCGTACCGTACAATACCCGCCATGGCAGCCTGCTCGAAGAAACGTCCCCGCTGCACGCATTGGAAACCGATTTCCGCGACCCTGGGCAAGGGGTTGAGGTCCGAGAGGGTGACAATCATGAGCCATTGCCGGATGTTGCGCGAACCAAGAATGGTGATGGCCTGCTGGATGGAGTCGATGGTGCGTCGCAGTCCGAATGCCGGGGAGTTGAGATAGTTGAGCAGTCTGTAGCCGAGGGAGACGTCGGTTGAGATGATTTGCGCCAGATCCTTGACTTCGTAGTCCTCCTTGGCCAGTTCTCGTATCAGTTGGATCTTGGCCAGGTTTGAGGCGGAAATCTTGCGGCCTGGCACGATTTCCGGCCTGGAGAAATAGAAGCCCTGGAAGTAGTGGTATCCGAGCCCCATGAGCAGGTCGAGGGTCTGCTTGTCCTCGACTTTTTCCGCCAGGAGCTTGCAGCCGTATCGTTGCATGCCTTGGGTGATGGCTCGCAGGGCCTCGGGAGTCTGGTTCAGTACCTCGACCTTGACGATATCGGCCAGCCTGAGGATGTCCTCGTAGCCCCCCTGGCCGACGTAATCGTCCAGTGCCAGGGTGTACCCGGCGCTCTTGGTCTTGCGCAGAACCTCCAGAATCTCCGGCGTGGGCTCGACGTTTTCCAGGATTTCCACCACACAGGCTTGGTGGGGCAGGGCCAGAGCGGCTTCCTGGAGCAGCAGGTTGCGCGGAAAGTTGATAAGCAGGCGCTTGTCCGGTGCCACGCCTGCCGCGGCAAGGACATAGCCGTCGGCGATGACCTTGGCCGTGGCCTGATCCTGGTCCAGCACCTGGGCCGTGACAGCCTCGGCACTGTGCCTGAAGAGCAGTTCATAACCCCAAATGCGCAGTTTTCGATCAAAAATGGGCTGCCTGGCCACGAACACGGCCTCGAAGATGTCCTGGGACAAGTTTTCGATGTCAGGCATCCCACTCCCCCCTGGAGCGTTTCAGAAGCAGATTCCCATAGTTGATACAACGATGACATTGGTGTGACAAGTGGAATCGGAACCAAGACCATGTACTCGATTGTCCGGAGTCGAGATGGCTTGGGGTCGCCGAAGACGTGCCTGTCGACGCTGTTTGCGGGTTGAGGAGTAGGCGACGTTGGATTATGTACCGTGGAAATGCCATCCATAATGACCAACACCACGAGAACAAGCCATGGACATTCCACTCATCGAACGCAGGCGTCTGGAAGCCGAGACACTGGCGGTGGTTTTCAACGAAATGCGGCGATTACAGGGCGAGCGCGCAGCCCTGGAACTGATCACCCGCACGATTTCAGCCATGGGTTTCAGCGCGGGGCGGGCCTTTGCCGCCAAGGCCCCCAAGGGCCCCAGCATGGAGCACTTCAGCGGCATGCTGGACGTCTGGCAGCGCGGCGGTGCCCTGGAAATCAGGAACGTCCGTCGCACCAGTCATATGCTGGCCTTCGATGTCCACCGCTGCGCCTATGTTGAACTCTACAGGTCCTTGGACCTGCACCCATCCCTGGTGCCGGTGCTCTCCTGCCTGCGTGACGCCCCCTTTGTGCGAGGATACAGCCCCAAGCTGACGTTCACCCGGAATCAGAGCATCGGCGAAGGCGCAGACATGTGCGATTTTCTGTTTCAGTGGAGCGACTGACACCAAGCTGCTTCTGCATGAGCCGGAGAATCGGTCACGGTTCCTGCTGGTTGCAGTCCGTGGAGCAAATGCGAACTATGCCGTCAGGCTGGTCTTTTCCCTGCCCGGGTGGTATACTGGAATCACAGACGCATAGCCCGGTGAACAGCAGGAAGGGAGCGGAGAAACCATGCAGAAACAGACCCAGCAGGAAATCCTTCTGGAAACCGGCACCAACGAGTTCGAGGTGCTGGAGCTGTTCATCAACTACAGGGATGCCAACTCTCCGCTGGAGCCGCGTTATTTCGGGATCAACGTGGCCAAGGTCATGCAGGTCATCGAGAACCCAGGCCTGAAACGGCCCGAGTCGGCCTCCAATCCTGCCTTTCTCGGACTGATCTCCATCCGGGACAAGATGGTGCCCGTGCTCGACCTGTCCACCATGTTGGGATTCCAGCGCCATCAGGATACATACGAGGTGGTGATCATCACTGAATTCAGCCAGACCGTGACCGGCTTCCTGGTCACGGGCGTCACCGACATCCACCGTCTGGGCTGGCAGCAGGTGGAACCGCCGGACCGCTATCTGGAAAATGCGGCCAGGGGCGTCATCGTGGGCATGGTGCTCCTGGGTGACCACTTCATCCAATTGTTGGACATGGAAAGCCTGTTGGCGGAGCTTGATCCGGAGACCATCTCCCGCTCCGACGTGCCCACGGTGAAGGGCTCCCGGCAGTACAAGGCCCTGGTGGCCGACGATTCCGCCACCATTCGCGTGATGCTCAAGAAAATGCTCGAACCCGCGGGCTTCACCCTGACCATCTGCAACAACGGCGAGGAAGCCTTGCAGAAGCTCAAGGAGGTCAAGCGTCAGGCCGAAGAGCGGGGAGTGCCGATCAACGAGGTCTGCGATATCGTCATCGTGGACATCGAAATGCCGCGCATCGATGGATACAGCATCACCAAGACCATCAAGGAGGACCCCACCCTACAACACCTCCCCGTGATTCTCTACTCCTCCATCATCTACGACGAGGTCCTGCACAAGGGGAAATCCGTGCGCGCGGACATCCAGATCAGCAAGCCGGAAATGCCCCGCATGGCCGAGATGGCCCTGAACCTGCTCGAGGGCAGGGATTCACGGAAGCAGTGATCATGGTACTGGAAAACGATCCGGAAGTACTCGCCACCTTCAGGGGCGAGGCCGAAGACCGTCTCCAGGAACTGGAGAGCGGCTTGGCGCGGTTGCGCACCCCCGACGCAGACCTGTCCACAGAGGTGCATGACCTGTTCAGGGCCGCGCACTCCCTCAAGGCCACGTCCAACCTTCTCGGTTTCGCCGAGCTGGAACGCCTGGCCAAGCGGCTCGAAGATCGACTGCAGGACCTGCGCCGGAATCCGGCTCCTCCAGACGATCAGGCCATGGAAGAATTTGTCCGGTATCTGGATGAAATCGGTCTGATCATCGATACCCTCTGAGATACACTGGGGTGGACGTCCACGCTCGGGCTCACCATCCCTCCTCCAGAGCGAAACGCGGTGGCTTCGCCTGCCGCGAGTCAGGCGTCCGCGGCCGTCCTCCTGTTTGGGGTTCCGTGGGACCTGCCGTCAGGACCCTGCGCATGACCAGCCGGAAACCCACGGGCGTATTCGCGCCCATGTTTTCGAGCCAGAGCCGCGCCCCGGCGTGGACCTGACCTGGACCGCTATCCCACCCCCCGCCGCAGGCAGCAGTATTCCGATCATCGACCGCCGTATCCGCGCCGGTCTCGCACCACTCCCATGCATTGCCCAGCATGTCGTGGAGCCCCCAGGCATTTGGCTGAAACATGCCCACGGGCGCGGCCGTGGCAAAGCCGTCCAAACAAGAGAAGGCGTTGTCTTCCCTTCCGGGGTCCTGGTTGCCCACGTTGGCATGGTCGCAGGCTGCATCTGGGGTGGTCCAGGGAGTCCACCCTGCCTGGAAGGTGGGAAGCTCCCCATCTTCCGGTGGTCTGGCCGCGAACTCCCACTGCAGTTCGTCGGGCAGATTGAAGACGCGCCCCTGGGTGCGGCGGCTCAGCCAGGCGGCGAAGGCCCTGGCCCGCGAGGGCTTCAGGCCCACGGCGGGCATGGTGTCGCTGTCCAGGGTACTGCCTGGGGCCTCTCCGGAGTAGTGATTGGGGTCGAAGATACGCATCTGGGCGTTGGTGGTTTCAAAGACAGCCATCCAGAAAGGTTCCACGCAGCGGCGCTCCCTTTTGGTGGTGGTGAAGCAGCCGCCTGGGAGAAAGGTGAACTGCATGCCGGTATGAGGCTCGGTCCACAGGTCTCCGGCAAGGGGCTGTCGCGGCGTCTCTTGGCCCAAGGGTGCGGGCGCGGCCCTCTCTTGGGTCGGCGTGACCTCCCGCTGGAGATCGCCGAGCAGGGCGGTATCGCGCAGGATCCCCAGCACTCTGGGATCGTAGAAGCCGAGGTTGAAACCAGTGGGTCTGGCATCCCAGACAATGACGCGTTGTGGTGATTGGTGCAGGAAACGGTAGCGTCCGGGGCCGGCCATGCTGCTTACCGCTTGCGGGTAACGGCGGCGCATGGCGTTGAAGAGCTTGTCCTGGACGTGCTGTGGCGTGTGTTTGGCAATGCGTATGCCGAAGAGGCGGTCATCCGCGAACAGCAGCTCGGCATCCTGGACGTCGGAGGGCAGGGCCAAAAGGTCCAGGGCGGCGACACCCTGCTGATCGAGCGTGAACTCCAGCGGGTTCCAGCCGGGATCAAAGCCCAGGAGCAAACTCACTGGACGGGAGGGTGTGCCCACTGTCCCTCCGTGGGCCTGTATCGCCTCGCGTACCTCCTGCTGCGTCATGCCCCAATATAGAAATTTCCAGCCCAGTTCGTTGATGTCCGGCACTGCGTCGCGGCTGGGAGGGGTTGCGATCCCCTGGCCGGCCACTCCAAGGACAAGAACAACGAGCAGAATACTGTGGAAGACGCGGTGCGCGGGCATGTCTCCCGTATATCAGGGGCATGGCTCCCGGGTCCAGAGCGGATACCGCATTGTGGCATACGGCAAGGGAGGGAGTGGAGCAGGTTGGTGTAATCCGAGGCCTGGAATACCACGTGCTGCCCGAAGCGGAGAATGTCTGTTGGAAATCCGACTTCTTTGCCAGGATTTTGAAATTGCAGGTGATCACTTGCCAAAGCTTTACTTTGTGAATAAAAGTTCTATTGAGTAGAAAAGCGTTTTCTGCTGCCTTGTCTGCCACGCACAACAAAAGGAGGCGCGCCATGGAGTACACAGAGTCCGATCTGCCCCTCACCCTCAAGGACGGGGAGTATTTGACGCTTGCAGACGGCACCAGCATCCGTTGGGAATCCAACGCCGAGGCAAAATGCATCTTTTTCGGCGGCAGCTTCGAACCGGACGTTGAACTCTTTCCTGGGCTTGAATACACGCACCAGACAGGAGGCAACACCTACAAGCTCACGGCATTGTTCGAGGATGGTTTAACAATCGAAAAAATCTGACCATCGCACATTCAGTTTCCATTTCGGCCCCGCGGTCCGGCGCCCCGTTGTTCATGAAGTTTACAAGGGGGGTACACCGGGCTGGCGGGGCCTGTCGTTGCCCTGCCCCTCGACCCTCCATTTCTTCTCTGCATCGTTTTTCCTTAACATTTACATTCAGCCCCTCGCATCCTGGGAGAATTCCTGTATACATGTGTGATGGACCGCGTTGTGCAGAATCGCCACGAGAAAAGTGACACTTCCGGGCCAAAGTGCTGCGTCAAGCGTGCGGCTCTGTGAAAAAAAAGTAATATGTTGCACTAGTTATGTTTGCTGGCACAAAAGCTGCTAGTGGAGTCCGACAACTTTTCCGCCCCTGCTCGGGGAAATCCCTTCCCTGCATGACACGCGGGCGGTGCAACAAGGGTATATGGAAACCCCCAAGGGAGGCGGCCATGATTCTCGACGTTTTTCTGCCGCTCTTTGCGGCTTTCATGATCTTCATCGGTTTGGTGAAATTCACTTCTTAAATGGAAGACTCCCAACAACATCGTGCTGAAAAGTGTTGTTGGGAAGAAACGTTTCGCCGATAAGCGGAGTTTCGGCTCGCTTACGCCTCGGTAGTAGGCAACCCACTTGCATGGGATCTCGTGCACACCTGGCGAGGGTCTTGGAAGACCCTCGCCTCCCTTCCAACAGCTTCCAGCGGGTTTCTTGCGCATTGTGTGAGGAGCGTCTATGCTCAATGGCATATCCCCTTGCCGCGCGGTTCTCCGCTTGTAGTGCCACCACCATTCCTGTCGCCGCGCGCGCTCGCATGACCGAGGAGGTACCGTCAATGGAACACGGATCAGAATTCAGGCGCTTCGTCGTGGTTTCGAACAGGTTACCCATAGCGCTCGTCAAACAGAATGGAGAGTGGAGCATCCGCCCTGGTGCCGGTGGGCTGGTGACCGCCTTGGCTCCCGTGCTGCGTGATCGTGGCGGCATCTGGATCGGTTGGTCCGGGGCGCACGCCGCGGAGGATCTCGGCGGTCTCTTTGCCTCCTATTCCAAGGATGCCGGTTACAGTCTCGTTCCCGTGGACCTGAGTCAGGAGCAAGTGGGTAACTACTATTTCGGCTTTTCCAATGAAATCATCTGGCCCCTGTTCCACGACTTCCAGTCTCGTTGCGTGTTCAAGCCCGCCTACTGGCACAGCTACCTGGAGGTGAACAGGCTCTTTGCCCGGGCAGTGGGGGAGCACCTCGGTCCCCAGGATTACATCTGGGTACATGACTATCACCTGTTCCACGTTGCCCATTTCCTGCGTCAGCAAGGACTCAAGAGCAAGTGTGGATTTTTCCTGCACATCCCTTTCCCGTCTCCGGATATTTTTCTCAAGCTGCCCTGGCGCGCCGAAATACTCTCCGCACTCCTGGACTTTGATCTCGTGGGCTTCCAGACCATGCGTGACCGGCGCAACTTCGTTCGCTGTCTGCAGACCCTGATTCCGGATGTCAACGTCCTGGGACGGGGGGGGATCGTCACCGCGCAGGTCGGTGATCGCGGCGTCCGTCTGGGCGCCATCCCCATTTCCATAGATTACAATGTGTTTGCGGAGACAGCGAAACTGCCCGTGGTCAATGATATGAAACATGGCCTCAAACGCGCCTTCAAGGGGCGGACAATCATCCTGGGCGTGGATCGCCTGGACTATTCCAAGGGCATTCCAGAGCGCTTGCAGGCGGTGCGCTGTGCCCTGGAGAACTACGAAGAACTGCGGGGCAGGATCTCCTTTGTGCAGATTCTCGTACCCAGCCGCGAAACCGTGCCGGAATACGAACGCCTTCGCAGCGAGATCGAGCAGCTTGTGGGGCAGATCAACGGCCAGTACAGCACGCCTGGATGGGTGCCCATCAACTACTACTACACCAGCTTCCCTCGCGAGGAACTGGTGGCTTATTACCGCGCGGCCGACATCGCCCTGGTCACGCCCCTCAAGGACGGCATGAATCTGGTGGCCAAGGAGTACTGCGCAAGCAAGGTCAGGGAATCAGGGGTGCTGATCCTCAGTGAATTCGCTGGAGCAGCCGCGCAACTGCAACGCCATGGCGCCATCCTTGTGAACCCATACGATGAGGAGGGGGTAGCCAGGGCGATCCACTCGGCCTTTCATCTCGACGAGCACCAGTCGCGAAAACAGATCCGCCGCATGCGCAAGTTCGTGAGGGAGTACGACATCTACTGGTGGGTGGACTCCTTTCTCATGGCCGCGTTCTCCCGTCACTTACGCGATTTCCCGTCCACCGAGAGTGTCGCCTATTGATTTTCCTTCCACTGCGGAATGCTGGGGTTTTCGGTGGGATGCCGCGCATGCGCGGCAACGGATCGTGAAGGCAGGAGTTCGGCGTGGCGGTGCTGGAAATATGGTGTAACTGCGTGTCGTCACGACACATCGTGCCAATGCATCAGACAGAGGTGGTCCACATTGGAATGTCCAGCTTGGCCGCCAAGGCGCTGGGCGAAGCGCCACCGCGGCCGATCGCACAAATTTTTCCCATACTTGTGGAGGTGTCCAGCCAGTTTGGTTTTTCAGGCAGTGTTTACAGCCAGGGCTGCATGGTGGTGCAGCCTGCGCGTATCGCGCCGGCTCCATGACTGCCGTTGCGCCCCCCGAATAACCGGCGGATCAAAAATTGCGGCACGGTGTGCCGGAAATCGTGTCTTCCAGCGGATGGTGCCTTGCGAAAAACGCTACCCGAACGACAACGCATGCACGACAGACACCTAGGCAGCGTGGTTCTTCTTGCGCTTTTCCCAGAGTTTCATGTCCTTCATTTTTTTCCTGCGTTCACGTTGCAGGCCCTTACATACCAACGGCATGCCCTTCTTGTACCCGAAACGCTCACGATATTCTTCAGGTGTCAGGCCGTGGGTGGCGAGGTGCTTCTTGGTGATGATTTTAAAGGATTTCCCGCATTCAAGACAGGTGATGGACTTTTCCTTGATCGCCTTTTGCTGGTCCATCACGGGAGTGACTGTGGTATCAACGATTTCGCCATTCTCGCTGATCCCCCTGATTCCATTGGCGAGTTTCTTTACCATGGAGGTTATCTCCTCCTCGGTCATTGTACGCACGCTCGCCTGTGCCTTCACGATCTCCAGTGCCTCTTTGAGATAGTCTTCCATAGACGTCTCCTTTAATTTTTTCTCTGACTCTTTTACACTTGCCTTTCTGTTGTTGCAATGAAAAAATTATCGATCCTTTGCTTTTTTGTTTCCATTGAAGGTAAAACCCACTTACTCCACTAGAATGGCAAATGCAATATGTCCTGCGTTCTGCTTGTGCTGCCTCGGGGCAACAGGCTGTTTTCTCCGAGCGCGTGCACATGGATTACCATCTGTAACCGGAGTAGCCACCCCTTCGGTCTGCCCGCAAGCAGCTTTCCCCAACGTCTGGCAACGGACCTATCAATGAAGGGGAGCGGACAAGGAGTCTGAAATGTACTCCTGCTTTTACTGGGGCACGAGGTGACTTTCTTTAATGCCACGGTACACCGTACGGTGGTTGAACTGGGTATGGAAGGTGATTCGGAGTGCCATGCAGCGTCCATGCACGCCCGGGATGAGCGGGTATATCCTGCGTTAACGCCATGCGACGCAATCAGTGTGCCCGGTTCATCACGCAACGAGCAACATCTCCTCGAAAACCCGAGCCAATTAAAGGTTTGGGCTTGACCACGTAAAGCAAACCGGGAACACGTCCCTCAGGGCCGCAATCTAGACCCACGCCCTGTGTTTTGAATGCAGAGGCCTGGCGAAACCGTGGTTTCGCCAGGCCTTACATGTTTCCAGTCGTGATCCGGATTCGGGTGCGAGGGAAATGCTATCCCAGTGGTGTGTTCTCGCGAATGTTCCAAATGCCGCAAGGGCAGGCGTTGGCGCAGAAGCCGCATCCGATGCACTTCTCGGGATCCGAGACCATCTCGAATTCCTTGTTGCCCAGGTCCTTGCGCGAGATGGCGCCGGTGGGGCAGAGGGATTCGCACAGGCCACAATCCCGGCAGGTACCGCAGGAGGAGCACTCCTCGGCGCACTCCTGCATGGTGGTGAACGCCACGATGCGCGGATCGAAGTACTCCAGACGGATGCGGGAGTAGTCGATCATGGTCCTGGTATCCGAGGTGGGGCGCTTTCCGATGAACATCTCGTGCATGGCCCGCGCGGTCTTGCGGCCGGCGCCGATGGCGTCGGTAAGCAGGCCGGGGCGGACAATGTCGCCGATGGCGAAGACCGTGGGATCCGTGGTCTGGCCGATCTCGTTGACCGTGATGAAGCCGCGCTCCGTGGCGATGTCGCCGGTGATGAAGTCCAGGTCGGGCTGGTCGCCGATGGAGACAATGACGGTGTCGGCTTCCAGCAGTTCGCCGGTGGTCAGGACCACGCCCTGTTCGGTGATCTCCTTGGTGAAGCAGGGCCAGCGGAACTTGGCGCCCAGGGCCTCGGCGTCCTTCTTTTCCTTGCCGTGGGCCGCGGGTTTCTGCACGTCGATGAGGGTGATGTCCTCTGCACCCAGGCGCGCGGCTTCGGTGGCCACGTCGCAGCCCACGTTGCCCGCGCCGATGATCACCAGGCGTTTGCCCATGGCTGCCTCACCCCGCTTGGCCTTCTTGAGGAAGTCCAGGGCCGGGATGCCGCGTTCGCCCCCCGGCACGGGCAGGCCCCTGGGCTTCTGCGCGCCCACGGCGATGACCACGAAGTCGTAGTCCTCCTTGAGGTGCAGGAATTCCTCCTTGGTCATGCGCTGTTGCAGGTGCACGTGGGGAATGACCTTGCGCACGCGCTCCAACTCGGCGCCAACCACCTCTTTTGGGATGCGGCTGTCGGGGATGGCCGAGGCGATTTTGCCGCCTAGGGTCGCTTCCATGTCGAACACCACGGCCTCATGGCCGAAGAGCCTGATCTGCCAAGCCACGGAGATGCCGGCTGGACCGCCGCCGATGACTGCCACGCGCTTTCCCGAGAGGGAGGGCAGCTCGGGTGGTTTGCTGCTCAGGCCGGCCTTGCCCAGGATGGAAACGTCGACGGGCGTCATGCTTTTTGAGCCACGGGTACATCCCTGCATGCACAAATGGGGGCAGAGATAGCCGCAGACAGTGGCGGGAAAGGGTGTATAAGCCAGGGCCAGGTCCACGGCCTCGTCGATGAGGCCGCCGCGGATCAGTTGCCAGCGTTCGTGCACCGGAATGCCCGTGGGGCAACTGACCTGGCAGGGGGCCTGATAGAGCTTGTTTTCCCAGACAGGCACGAAACGGCGCAGTTCACCGTTGACCACCAGGGGAATAGGGCTGCGGTCCAGGCTCGTGAGGTCGCCGATGAGTCCGCCGCGTCCCAGTTCGGCATCCCAGACCTGGGAGTGGAACTCGGCCATGGAGCGTCTGGATCGTCCGGTCTTTTCATAGGGTGTCCTGGCCACGATACACTGCCAGTCGGTGCGTTGGGTCAGTGTCTCGAGGAGTTCCTCCCGGGCGATGGCGCTGAGGAAGGCGCGCAGATTGTCGCACAGCCACTGCCAGGTGGTGTCGTTGATGGGTTCGAGCCGGGCGTCGCTCTGGGAAAAACCCTTGTGCGGGCCACGCACGAAGATGCGCCCCCCCACCATACCCACACAGGGGCGGAAACCCAGGACGTTCTCGGGGTCCTGGGGTTCGAAGCCGCAGATCACCGCCGTGCCGCCGGCCATGAACTCCGCGAAGTAGTCGCCGGCCGACCCCAGCACCCAGAGTTCCGGGGGCGAGAATCGCGGGTTGGCCTTGGTCATGGTCATGCCACGGGCTCCGATATTTCCGGCGATGGAGATCTTGCCCTGGGCCATGGCGTTGGCCGTACCGTTGGCAGCGTTGCCATGGACCACGATCTTGGCACCCGCGTTGAGCCAGCCGGTATCGTCGGAAGCAGGGCCCATGACTTCGATGCGGGTGCCAGGAAAGCCCATGGAACCGCAACGTTGGCCGACCGAGCCAGTGATGCGGATCGTCACGGGCTCCTGTTTGGAAACCCAGAGTCGGCCTCCGAGTCCGTGTTGGCCATGGGCCTCGATTTCGAGAGTTCTGGCGCCGTCGCTAACAGCACGCTGGATGCGCTCTTCCAGGATGCGCGATTCGATGCGCCGGCCGTGTTCCATGCCGTCTATGCGTACAATGTCTGATGTCTGCTGCGTCATTGTGCTCTCCGAAATTAGCTCTCGCCGTGCATGGGCGTCTGCATCACACCACGTACTTGATGTTCAGGCGCTCGGCCGCGTGGAAGTCGTTGATCCCCAGGGAGTCTGACATGCCGATGGGCAGGGCGGTGGAGCGTCCCAAGGGGGCCAGTATCTTCCGCAGTTCGGTGTCGAAACTGAGGAAGACGTCCACCACACGTTCGGCTACCTTTTCAGGATCGAGTCGACGGTACAGCCGTGGATCCTGTGAGGTGATGCCCTTGGGGCAGACGCCGATGTTGCAGACGTTGCACCGATCGCGTTCGGAGCCGATACAGCCGGCGCCGGCCTGCATGATATACTTGCCGACCTGCACGGCGCTGGCGCCCAGCATGATCAGGGCGGCGGCGTTGGCGGCCAGGTTGCCGTTCTTGCCGATACCGCCCCCGGCGATGAGGGGGATCTCGTTCTGTCTCCCCACCTTGACCAGGTTCAGGTAGCAGTCGCGCAGATTGCTGGCGATGGGCGCGCCCATGTGGTCCATGGAGACGTTGTAGGCCGCACCGGTGCCGCCGTCCTCGCCGTCGATGGCCAGGCCCGCGGCGTAGGGGTTGCGTACCAGGTTGTTGAGCACGGCCATGGACGTGGAAGTGGCGGAAATCTTGGGATAGACCGGCACCCGGAAGCCCCAGGCCATGCTCATGGACTGGATCATCTTGGCCACGGCTTCCTCGATGGAGTACTTGGTCTGATGCGTCGGGGGGCTGGGCAGGCTCACGCCCACGGGTACGCCGCGGATGGCGGCGATGAGTTTGTTCACCTTGTACCACATCAGCAGGCCGCCGTCACCGGGCTTGGCGCCCTGGCCGTACTTGATCTCCACGGCACAGGGGTCTTCCTTCATCTCGGGGATGGCATGGATGATCTCGTCCCAGCCGAAATAGCCGCTGGCGATCTGCAGGATCACGTATTTGATGAAGCGGGAGCGAAGCAATCTGGGGGGGCAGCCACCCTCACCGGTGCAGAAGCGCACCGGCATGTGCAACTCCTCGTTGAGGTAAGCGACGCCCATCTGCAGGCCTTCCCACATGTTCGGGGAGAGCGCGCCGAAGGACATGCCGCCGATGATCAAGGGGTAGATCTCCCGCACCGGTGGGATCCAGTTCTGGTGCTGGAAGTCCACCAGTCCCTCCTCGGGGGGGCGTACACGCCCCAGCAACGTACGCACTTCGAACTCGTGCCGCCCCGCATCCAGGGCCGGGTCCGTGAGCATGGAAATGCGGATGAACTTGATCTGATCCAGCACGCTCTCGGGGTTGTTGCGGCGTCCGCCACGGGTGCGGGGCTGTCCGCCGCGGTTGTTGTGGAACTTGAGCATGGTCGGGCCGCCTTCGGGGACAGGGCGGATGGAGTTGTTCGGGCAGACCATGTTGCACATGCCGCAGCCGATGCAGGCATAGGCCGCGTCGTTGCGTTGGCGGATGCTGTAGTAGACGCTGGGAGTGCTCTGGGCCCTGCCGTGCAGCCCCAAAGGCACGTCCAGGGTGCGCTTGCGGTGCACACCCAGTTCGATGGCGTTCACCGGACAGACCGATGTGCAACGGCCGCACAGGGTGCAGGTGTCGATATCCCAGTTGACCCGCCAGGGCAGGTCCTTGAGGCTCAGTGTTGAAGGAGTAATGGTTGGTTCTGACGGCATATTTTCACCTCCGAGCAATCAGGGCCGACGATCGCCGTGTCCAGGTACATGGGTTGGAAGTCTTTGGTCTTGTCACGGTCCGGAATGGCCTCGTTGAGGCCGCAGATCTCCGAGGAAAAGGCGTAGCGTCCGGGTTTGCCCCCCACCACGCCGGGGCGGAGCTTTTTGCGATCCTGGACCATGAACATGTTGCCCCCTGGCACGCAGCCGATGACGCAGTTGGGGCCGTCGATGATCATTTTGCGGCAGATCTGTTTGAGGTTTCTGAGGAAATCCTGATTGGGATGGTTTTCCAATTCGTCATCGGTGAGGGGCGTGATGACGTGCTTGTAGGCTTCCAGCGGCAAGCCGAGGCGGTAGAGGGTATAGTGCATGATGTGGGTGAAAACCTCGGAGTCGGAATGGTAGCCCTCATAGCCCGGCACGTTGCGTGACTCCAGGTATTCGCGGATGGGCACGAAGGCCGTGTTTTCCCCGTTGGTCATTGTGCAGACGCCCTGGATGAAGAAGGGGTGGCAGGCGTAGAGATTGATGGCGTAATTGGTGTTCTGCCTGCCTTGGGCCAGAATGCGGCGGGCGTGGAAGTCCTCGCGGTCCAGGTCGAGGTAGTCGGCGATGACCACCGGATCGCCCACTTCCTTGAGCATCACGGTGTCGGGCCAGAAGCTGAAGACCTTGATGTCATCCTGCTCTCCGTCCATGCGGCGCAGGGCAAGACGGAACTGGGTCATGCGCAAGCCGCGTTCGAGCTGGTCCAGGTCTTTCCATGTCGGAGGAGGCTGGTAGGCGCGGACGAGATAGGTCTCCCGCTGGGGAGTGCCCGGCGGTGGCGCGGTTTTGGGTCTGATGAGCACGCTGTGCCTGGCCGCGAAGCCTTGGTCCTTTGCGAATTTTTCCAGCATGCGCAGGCCGGAATCGGTGAAGATGCCCGAGAGAATGGGCCAGTCCGGCATTTCGCCGAAAGGACCGCCAAGTCCGTTGAGGTACAGCCCGACACCCGAACCGTCGTGCCCTTCCTTCATCACGTTCAGGGCGTTGACGGCGAGCATGGGTGAAACCGGCTCAAGGCTGGTGAGGGAGAAAAGACGGCACATGTTCTAGCTCCGAACAGTGGTTGTCCCCGCGTCGTTCGTCGCGGGGTATTGGGGGTACGCATTGCCCGGGAGCCGCACGCTTTGGCGGAATCCCTGATCTGCGAGGCCAGAGGGAAAGGACGGACCTGCCGGACTAGAGCGGGTCGCGATATCCATGACATGCGGGCGTTGCAACGCATCACCGAAACCAGAGGGACCAAGCGGCTTCAGCCGCCGAGGACTGGCGGGGGACTGTACTAGAAGCGGGCTGTGCCTGCAAGACAAAAATCCAGACCATTTGCATGGAATAACCTGGCGATGTTGCACGTTGTTTTCATTGTCTTTTTCAGGCGGGGTGCTTCAGTGTTCACCCTCCAGGTCGTGCGGAGTGGTCATGGATTCTTCAGGGTGCATGTCGAATTCTGGAGGCGGGAAGCAACGGGTGCAGGCCTGGGCGGCATGATGCCGCACCTCTTCCTGCCAGGCGTCGAAGCCGCGTAAGAGCTTCTCCCCGACCGCGGTGAGTCGGTATCCGGCCTTGTTGCCGCCTGGCTTACAAACAAGATCCTGTCCCAGGTCCTCTTCGGAACGTTTCAGACGCCCCCAGGCCCTGCGGTAGGACATCCCCATGCTGTTGGCCGCCTTGCGCAGGGAGCCGTCCCGTTCTATGCGCCTGAGCAGTTCGGCTGTGCCCTGGCCGAACTTGAATCCCGAGGGCGATTCCAGCCAAAGCCGCATCCTGAAGGTCATGGGAGGGGAGTCGGACATAGTCATCCTCGTTGTCCAGTAACAGATTCTTCATTGTGTATCCGTTATGTTCTCAATGACACATAAAGCGGGTTTTGCAAAGCGTCGGAAAATGCCCCGATGCTTGCCAGACATCGCGGGCTTGCTTATCCTCGGGTGATGAACATGATGAACACGAAAACCCTGATGAATACGGAAAGAACTTGCGACGTGGTATCCCTGTTTTCCGGCGGTCTCGACAGCATTCTGGCGGTCAAGGTCCTGGAGGAGCAGGGCTTGCGCGTCAAGGCTCTGCACTTCACCTCACCTTTTTTCGGCAAGCCCTGGATGCTGCGGCGCTGGCGCGAGGATTTCGGCATCGACGTCGTGATTCGCGATCTCGGGACTGAATTCTGCGACATGCTCGTGAAAGGGCCGGTCTACGGCTTCGGCAAGGTCCTCAATCCCTGCGTGGATTGCAAGATTCTCATGGCGGCCACGGCCGCGGCGTTCATGCGCCAGCAGGGCGCCTTCTGCCTTGCCTCGGGGGAGGTATTGGGGCAGCGCCCCATGTCGCAACGCCGTGACACCCTGAACATCATCCGCCGTGACGCCGGGGTCCGCGACGTCCTGCTGCGGCCCTTGAGCGCCAAACGTTTGGACCCCACTCCAGTTGAGGAACAGGGGCTGGTGGATCGTGAACGTCTCCTGGCGATCAGCGGCCGCGGTCGCAGGGATCAACTCGCCCTGGCCGAGAAATACAAGCTTCCGGAAATACCCACACCGGCCGGAGGGTGCATGTTGGCTGAAGTGGAATCGGCCCGACGCTACTGGCCGCTGCTCAGGCATTTCACCGTGCCCCGGCCTCGCGATTTCATGCTCGCCAACATCGGACGGCAGTATTGGAGCGGAGCCCATTGGCTGGTCATTGGACGCAACCAGGCCGACAATCAGAAGCTGGAAAAGATGGTGGAACCTGGTGACTACGTATTCAAGACCCAGGATTTTCCGGGACCTATGGCCCTGGGCCGACCCCTGGCGGAAGATTGGAGTCTCCCCGTGATCCATGGCGCGGCCGCATTTGTGGCCTCTTTCTCGCCCAAGGCCTGCAAGGCTGGTGGCCCCGTCATGGTGCGCTTGGTCCACCAGGAGCGCGAGGAGAGCGTTCAGAGCATTCCCAACAGGAACGGTGACTGGCTCGAGCCCGGTTGGGAGCAGGCCCTGGAGGAAAAAAAGGCCAAGGCCGTGGGGGTGGTGGAATAGTATCCGCGTGCGCCACGATGCGGTCGATGGGGCAAGGACCGGTTATCCCTGCTCCCGTCGAGGTTGTGGAGAAGTGAGCGCATGCTCGAGGAGCAGGTCGATGGCCTGTTCGATGCGTTCGTGCCCCCGCTCGGAATCCAGAGCCACTCCCCCGAAATGACGCTTGGTCAGGGACATGACCAGCAGATGATTCACCGCGCCTGCCAGGACAACCACGATGGCCGAGAGGTCCACGTCGTCCGGAGTGTCCTCGCGCAACAACTCGAAAAATTCCAAGGCGCAACGTACCCGGGGATAGTCCAGCAGGGGGGTGTAACGGTGCTGCCCCTCGTGTAGTTCCCATGCGAGAATACGCACGGTCTTCGGCCGGCGGCGCAACGCCCTGTAGTACTCCTTGAAAAACCAGGCCATTTGGCGCTCGGGGGGGAGTGCGCACAGCTGGTCCTTCCTGTCGTCCATCAACTCCAAGGCCGAAGGCCAGAACAGGGGGCTGCGGCCATAGGTTGAGACAAGCCCGGCGAACGTGCCGAACACATGGCGGATGAGACTTTTCTGCAGTCCTGCTTCACGGGCTACGCTGTCCGGGGTGAGGCCGGCAAAGCCCCTGGCTGCCAGGGTTGTGCCAACGGCCTGGATGAAGCGGTCGCGCGTGCTTTGGGGACGGTCGATGGGGATGATTTTGGCCATGGGAAACAGATTCCTTTGGTACGTTTTGGAGGCAAAACAGTCTATCCCAGGGAGAAGTCAAGGGCAAATCGACAACTTATTGCAATATTTCCGGGATATGAATATGTTGGCACAATAATTAAGCAAGGCGTTCGGTAGCTTCCACTCTCGTTTCAGGAGCAGCTGGCAATGCGGGAACAGGCATCCCAGATTATGAAGGTGAAGGGCGAGGCACCAGTAGCGCGGGAAGCCTATTTACCCTTCAGATACAGCGTGTTGCTGATCATCCTGGCGTTGCTGGTCCCGCTGCTTGTGGCCTTCTCACTGACGAATTACTTCACGGCCAAAAAGGATCTGGAACACAGTCAATACCTTATGCAGCGGCAAAGCGAGGCCGGCATCGCCACGGCCCTGCGCAAGATCGAGGGGGGGTACAGGCTGTTGCAACAAGCCCTGGAGAAAGACCTGGGGCCGGCCTTCGCCGCCTTCGCACATGTCCATGACGCGGTCGAAGGCAGGCTGGAAGACATGGATCTCCAGCCCCTCAAGACCCGTTTCGGCGAACACCTGGATTTCTACGTGGTCGACGTCGGCACCGGCCAAGTGGTGCACTCCACCCTGGCGCAGGACGTGGGTTTGGACCTCTCGCGATTCAAGGACTTCTGGACGCATCTGCGGTCCACCCTGGCACCGGGTAAGGTCGTCACAGGCCCAGTGGACGTGGAGATCAAGACCGGTGTCTTGCGCCAATACTCCTATCTGTTGTTGCCCAACGGCAAACACATCCTGGAGATCGGGGTGCTTGCCCAGGAATTCAGCGCCCTGATCCAAGAGTTGAACTACAACGACGTCACCGAGGAGTTGAAACGCCTCAATCCGGCCCTGGAGCGGGTCCGAGTGTTCGGAAGCCACGGTTACCTGGAAAAAGACCCCCTGCGCACCAAGGCCGAGGAGCCCGTCCTGAAGCGGATCAAGCAAGTTGTCAAGCAGAACCGGGACCTGGAGGAGCGCAACGAGGCGGAGGGAACCCTGGTACGCTACCATCTCGTGGAGTTGAGTGGACCGGATGGCTGGCCAGCCTCCAAGGTGGTGGAACTGACCTATTCCACGGCGCTGTTGCGCGAGAGACTGCACGGGCTTGTCTGGACCCAGGCAGGAATTAGTTTCGGATTCCTGGCCCTGGCAGTCGTGTTTTCCCTGTTGGTCGCACAGCGCATCTCCAATCCCGTCAACCGGATCATCAGCGACGTGAACCGCATCGCGGGAGGCGATCTCACGCACCCCATCCAGGTGGCGAGCCGTACCGAACTGCGCATTCTGGAACAGAGTATCGCCGCCATGGTCCAGCGCATCGTGCGGAACATGCAGCAACTGAAGAGCGCCGAGGCCGAGATCAGCTCCCGCAACCAGGAACTGGAGCGCGGTAACCTTGAACTGACCAGGGAGATTCGGGACAGGGAGCGCGTGGAGCAGAGCCTGCGCCAGAGTGAACTCATCCTGCGCGCGTTTTTCGACGCCCTCCCGGAAGGAGCCATCCTGCTCGACCCGGATGGGTTCATCGTGGAGGTCAACCAAGTGGTTTGCACACGCCTGGGGAGAATGCGCGATGAACTCGTGGGGAACCTGGTGCATGGGGTCATTCCCTGGGAAGTTTACGAACTGCGTCATGAAAAGGGGTTTGAGGCTATCTGCGAAAGGCGGACGGTTGTCTTTGAGGACGAAAATCATGGGCGCATCTTCCAGAACATTTTCGTGCCAGTGTGCAATGTTCGCGGCGATGTGGAATACTTGGCCGCCTACGTGACGGACATCACGGAACGTAAGTTGACCGAACGCGAGATACTGCTACAGAAGGCCTATTTCCAGCAGTTGTTCGAGAATTCGCCCCTGGGCATCGCTCTTTATGATGGCGAATGTCGGGTGCGCAAGGTCAACAAGGCGTTTGAGGGTTTGTTCCAGTACAGCGAGGTGGAATTGGAGGGCAGATCGTTGGTTGAACGCATCGTACCCTTGCCGCAGCGTAGCGAGGCGCCGGAAATCCGCGGCGAACTTGAATCCGCGAAAGCCGCGCAGCTGGAGACCGTGCGAAAGCGCAAGGACGGCCGGCTGGTCAACGTGGCCGTGCTCAGCTTTCCGGTGATCATCGACGGCCGTCCCGAGGGCGCCTACATCGTGTATCAGGACATCACGGAGCGCAAGCGCGCCGAAGAGCAACTGGTGTTCCAAACCTTTCACGACACCCTGACGGGATTTCCCAACAGGGCGCTGCTGTTGGACAGGCTGCAACGCACCATCCAAAGGCTCAAGCAGCGCCGCTTCCCTCTGTTTGCCCTGCTCTACCTGGACCTGGACCGCTTCAAGGTGGTCAACGACAGCCTCGGGCATCAGGCTGGAGACCAGCTCATCTACGCCATCTCCAGGAAACTCGCGGAATTGGTGAGCAGCACGGACACGGTCTCGCGCCTCGGCGGCGACGAATTCGCGGTGCTTCTGGACGAGGTGGACTCGCCGCGTCAGGCCTTGAATCTGGCGCGCACCCTGCAAGAGACCCTGAACAGGCCCATGGTCATCAACGATCACGAGATTTTCAGCTCGGCCAGCATCGGCATCGTGGTAGGCGCGGAGGAGCACGACCGGCCCGAGATGATCCTGCGAGACGCGGAAATTGCCATGTACAGAGCCAAGACCGGCGGCCGCAACCGTGTCAAGCTCTTCCAGTCAGGCATGCGGGAACAGGCCGCGGACATCCTGCGCCTGGAAAACGACCTGCGACGTGCCGTGGACAACCGGGAATTCGTGGTCCATTACCAGCCCATCGTCTCCTTGGAGCGTGGAGTGATCATAGGTTTCGAGGCTCTACTGCGTTGGCACCACCCCGGCAGGGGTATGATTTTTCCCGACGAGTTTGTCCCCGTGGCCGAGGACTCCGGTTTGATCATCCCCATCGGACTTCTGGCCCTGGAGGACGCCTGTCGTCAGATCAGGCAGTGGCAGCAGGACTATCCGGCATGCAACAATCTTGAGATCAGTGTTAATCTCTCCGCCAAACAATTCCTGCAATCTGATCTCATCGAGCAAATCAACGGCACTGTCAACGACATCGGCCTGGACATGCAGCATCTCAAGCTGGAAATCACGGAGAGCGTGGTCATGGAGAATGCCCAATCGGCTCGCATCATGCTCCGGCGGCTCAAGGATCTCAACGTCAAGTTGTCCATCGACGATTTCGGCACCGGATACTCGTCACTGGCCTATCTGCATCAGTTTCCCCTCGACACCTTGAAGATAGACCGTTCCTTTGTCTCGCGTCTGGGAAACGATGAAGAGGATACGGAAATCGTGCGGGCCATCGTGGTCCTGGCACACAATCTGGGCATGGAGGTCGTGGCCGAGGGTGTGGAGACACAGATGCAAGTGGAGCATCTCAAATCCATGAACTGCGATTATTTTCAGGGATATCTGGCTTCCCGCCCCCTGGATTCCAAAGCGGCTGAAAACCTGCTTACGGCGCAGCCCAACTGGTGGGCCCAAGACACGTAGAAATGATCGGAGGGCGGGCGCCGTTTCTTGTCCTTAGGAAGGCGTTGGGGCTTGCGGGATGAGTACAGCAGCGTCGAGGACGGCGGGAGGAGCCCCAGTCGGGCGCATGCGGCTGGCTTTGGCCGGACGCAAAGACAGGGGCGAGGCGTTGGCCAGATTCAGGCCTTCCAGTACTTCCAGTGTTCCTTGGGGTCGACATTGATCTTGCCGGCCAGGGAACCGACGAGTTCTTCGAGGTGTCGCACCCGCCCCCGGAGTTCGTCCAGTTCCTTGCAGACCTTCTCCAGGTTGCAACGTTCCTCGCGTTCCTTACGCATCATGCGCTGTTCGTAGTCGGATCCTTGGGTCATGATTCTCTCCTCTCAATCGCGGACGTGATTTCCCTATTCCACGATGCCGTGGCGGGGTCAAGTTGCTGGAAAACACCGTGGTGTAAGGCATCAGAACATGCCCTCCCAGGGGGTGAAACCATCCTTCCGGGGAAGCAGTTCGGGGGCCATGCGGACTTCATAACGCTTGGGCGAGGGTTCGGTGACCACGAGGACACCGCGGCCGAATTGCAGGAGCAGTTGGCGGTCATCGGCGTCAGGGGGTACTACCCGCCCCTCGGAGGACAGGCAGAGTGCGGCGCGCAGGTCGGTGTCACCGCTGGACACGGCACGTTGCACGGCAACGCGCAGGGCGCTGGAATTCAGGACCGGCAGGCCGTTTTCAACCGCGCCGGCGGCGTAGAAGCGGCCCGAGGCTGTGAGAACGGCCGCGCCACTGGGTTTCATGGTGTAGGGTACGTAGGAGGTGTTCGCACCCTCCCTGGCCATGGCCAGGAGCTTGGTCACCTCGGCCTCTTGCAATTCCCGGACGAACCATTTGCGAAAGAGCGTGTCGTAGTTGCCCGAGTACCAGAGCCGATTGAGCCCCTTGTCCAACGCATTCTTGAGGTCTTCCTGGTCGTGACGCAGGGCGTAATGCAGCATGGTCACCGACAGGGGTTGCCCTGTGGCGCAGATGCCGTGCAGACTGTTTGTCTGGATCAGGTGTTCGGCGATGCGGTCTCCGCCGGCGAACGCCAGGACTTCGCCGTTGAACAGGGCCTGCAAGGCCTGGAGGTGTGAGGGAAACAGCCGGATGTCCAGATGGAGCCCCAGGTTCTGGAGTTCGTACTGGTAGAGGGAGTCACGTCGCACCGAGACCCGCTTGCCCTTGAGCGCCGCGAAGCTCATCAGTGCGCCCTTGGGTTGCTGATACAGGCGGGTGACCATGGGTACACTGGGGCGTTCGCTGAAGAGAAAGGCCTGTTCGCGGGTGGGGGTGCTGGCCATGCCCGAGGTGAGGTGGATGCCTCCCTGCCGCAGGCCGAGCAACACCTGCTCCCAGGGCATGGGGCGCGGTATGACCTCGAAATCGCTGCCCTCCAGGGCCGCGTGCAGCAGATCGAGATCAAAGCCTTTGGCCTGACCGTTTTCCACGTAGGACAGTGGCGGGAAGGCCTGGTGGAATCCGTAGAAGACCTGTTTCTTGGCTGCGTGCGTGCAGGTCGGCAGCAGCAGAATCAGGGTCAGGAAAAGTGACGCTACTCGGTAGGGTCGCATAGCCTTCCACAGAGCACTAATGGGACGCGGTCCTTGCTGGGAGCGAAAATGCGCATGACACGCCCCGTGCTGGTGATCTGTTTGCCGTGGATAGGATCCACGGACTGGGTTTCCCTTTCTACACATTCGTAGGGGGTGAAGACAGTATTTTCCACTTCTGGACAGATCCAGTAGGACAGAATCTTGCGTTTCTCGCAGATGAGCCCGATGAGGAACTTCCCGTCGCCCTGGTCCGTGAGTTTCATGGTGCAGGCCTTGTTCTTGTCTTGGGTGGTGCCGTCGGGCCAAGCGAAAGCCTGACAGGGAGTGAAGAAGACCAGGAACACCAGGAAGAGGGCAAGGGGCGGGAGCGGCGTGGGGAGGCGTTTCATGGTCACTTCCCGGGTATCGACGGACTGGATGTTCGAGTGCCGTGGGCGGTTGAGCGCCGGCCGTCCGGACCGATGTTTATCCATTTCGGTGGAGTGAGGTAGATGGAGTCCTGCTCCAGACGCAAGACATCCTCCATGCGGAGCGAAGTCTTAAGGGAGCGCGGGGTGAGCAGCACCGACAACCGCTGTTTCCCGACCTTGGCGCGGGGCGCGTTCATCCTGATTCCCTGATAGCCGGGGCCATGGATTCCCTTTGGTCCTGAGCGAGTTACACGTGGTGGCTTCTTCTCAAACCGAGATGCAAACAAATTATTGATTGCAGTGTCCTGGCGAGAAACGGTTTCGCCAAGCCTTATACGGACTTCGCTTGAGGCGCGGCGTCCTGTCGCGCGAGACCGAGTTGCGCTCGGCGATCACATCTTGGTTTCAGTCTACGATCCCGAAGCAGGGTTGTAAAGACGTGCCCCCTTCTCGTGCCTGTTTGGTCGCGGGTCATGTGACATGGACTTCTCTACCTGCCGGTGATAGAGCAAGGCCGCGCCCACGGGGGCGAACACCGAGACGGAACCCCAGGCAGCCGTTCCCCGCGCATTGGGAGCGGAGCCGCCTCACGAGTAGTGCTTTTTGTCGGTCGATGTCTGTCGGCAATGGCCCCAAATTGTATCACAGCTATTGCAGTAGTCGGAGCAGGGTTGTATTCTGGATAGGCAGAGAAGAGGGAGAGGTCGGCAAGGTTCCAAGGCCCGAAGCTATTTTTCGGAAAGAACAAATCACGATGTTTGACACGGCATACCACGCGGGTGTCCGGAGTCTTGCATTCGGAAACGTATATTCTGGAGGAAAGTATGGAGTTTGACAGCGGTAAACAAGGCAATGCTTTGGTCATCAAGGTCAAGGGACGCATGGACGCCGTCTCTGCCCCTGAGTTCGAAAAGGAGTGCAGCGACTGGATCGAGACCGGAGAAAAGACCCTGATCATCGATCTGGGCGGGTTGGAATACATCAGCAGCGCGGGGCTGCGCAGCATTCTCGCCGCGGCCAAGAAGATCAAGTCCGTGCAGGGCAATATCAGCTTTTGCAGCCTGCTGGGCATGGTGCAGGAAGTATTTTCCATATCCGGATTCGCAACGATGTTCCCCATACACGACTCACTCGCGGATGCGCTATCCAAGGGAGAGTCTTTATAACGGTGCCGCAGTCATGGACTTTTTGCGTTTTCCCGCGAAGATGGAGTACATGGCGGTGATCCGCTCACATGGCCTGGAGCAGGCCCTGCAAGCCGGTATGGCCGTGGAGCAGGCTCGCAAGGTGGCGCTGGTTATCGAGGAATCCCTGGTCAATGTCATACAGTACGCCTACCCTGAAGGTGCAGGCGATATCGAACTCAGTTGCCGCCACCAGGGAGGTTTGTTTTGTGTCCGTCTTCGGGACTGGGGACGCCCCTTTGATCCCACGGTATTCAAGGTGTCTGATTTGCGTGTCGGACTGGAAGAACGCGAGTTGGGGGGGATGGGCATCCATTTTATCCGGCAACTCACGGACAGCATGGAGTACGTCTGGCAGGACCAAGCCAACAGCCTGACGGCCTGTTTTGTCATCCACGCTTGAGGCGGCGTTCCACGCAGGGAGTCATTTCGCTATGATCAGGAAATTGACGTCCGCGTTGTCCCGGAAGATGTTCTTGACGCTGGTGCCGATGCGTTCATTGTCGTAGTAATAGTGGAAGAAGTCATCGGCCGGAAGTGAGTTCATGAGCTTGTCGAGACCTTTGTCGTCTTCGTGACGATGGAACACGTTCTTGTCGTTGAAGTGTCCGGGCCATTTACCCTTGCTTGTTACATTGGCGTATCCCTTGCCCCGCAGATGTTCGGCAATCTCTATGTCCAGGCCGTTTTGCCCCAGATGAAAGACCCAGATGCCATCCTCGGCTGAATCAGGGGTCTCCGGCTCAGGGGCTGCCGCAACGCTGATTGTCGCGTTTGCATCGGGTTGTTCCTGGTCAGCAGGTTCGGCGGCAGTTGAATCTTCCGGCGCGGCATCGGGTGAGGTTTCGGGAAGGGAGGCAGCGTCCAGGGAGGAAAGCGGTGTTCCTTCATCCGCGGGTGTGGTGCCGGGCGGAAGTGCGGATTCTTCCGCCGGAGGTTGTTCCTCGGTCAGTTCTGCCGGAAGAGGGAGTGGTTCTGTCAGATTGCCTGCGAGACCGCTATCCCCGAGCCCTGGAACATCCGAAGCAGTGCTGTTGAATTCGACGATCTCGAGACCTTGGAGATGCGGCTCGCCGCCCCGTTCGGCAGGCGTGACGGTGTGCTCTTGTTGATTCTGAGTCTGGAACGGCGCTTCCGCCGGAACAGACAGATCGGGTTCGAATGTCTTGTCTGAAGTATGGGGCACGGCAACCTCGGCCTGCGTGTCTTGGGCAGATCCGGCAAAGACGTCCACTTCAGCGGGTTGCTCCGTTGCTGTCGGTACCAAGGGCGTTTCATCGATGTCCTTTTTCAGGAAGAACACGCTGGCTGCAATGCAGATCAACAGCAGGAGGGAGATGCCGATAAAACGCGAGGGAAATTTCGACTTTCGCTTCGAGCCTGGAATGGTGGAGTGATCCGGGGAGGGAAGAGGCTGCACCGAAGGTCCCTCTCCGCTCATGACACGTTCACAATCCCTGCAATAGACGTTGGGGGCTTCGATGTCTTTGCCGCAGCGTACACAAGGTATTTTCATTTGGACAGGCTCATGCTCAAGGATTTATGCCCATGGTTCAATGGAACAAGGGCAACCTAAACCAAGTCCGCCTGAAAGGAAAGTCATCAATGCCCCCGGTAACCGACAGGCGAGGAAGCTGGTTATAAAACCAGCCGCGAGGTCTTCCGGGTCAAGCCGAACGCGCGAATACGCACGTCGAGGATCGTCAGAGCTTGGATTTGAGCACAAGGTCGGTGATGGGACCTCTGGATTTATCGCCCTTGAGCACCATGTGGGCATAGTTGTTGAACCCCTTGAACTTGCGCACGATCCAGTTGAGGCCGTTGTTGGACTCGCTGAGATAGGGGTTGTCCACCTGGCTGGTGTCTCCCAGGCAGAAACACTTGACGCCTTCGCCCATACGCGTGAGCAGTGCACGGATTTCGTTGCGCGAGAGGTTCTGGGTCTCGTCGATGATCACCACGGCGTTTTCGATGTTCATGCCCCTGATATAGGCCAGGGGCAGGATCTCGAACTTTTTGGTGTTGTAACGCAGGACGTCCTCTTGGGGATTGAGGAAGAGTTTATTGGCGGGGCGCTGGTTGTGCAGCTTGAGCAGCAGGTCGTGGATGTACTTGACGTAGGGTTCCATCTTTTCCTTGACGTCGCCGGGGAGGAAACCGAGTTTGGAGCCGAGTTCGATGGTAGGTTTGACCACGAAGATCTTTTCGAAGCGTCGCTTCTCCAGCACGAGGTAGAGAGCCGTGGCCAGGGCCAGGTAGGTCTTGCCGAACCCGGCCTCGCTCTGGACCGTCACCAGGTCGATGTCCGGGTGCTGCATGAGCATCAGGGCCAAGTTCTGGTAGGCGGTGCGGGGCTTGATGTTCCAGACGCTGAGGGTATAGTTGATGCTTTCGTCACCGTTGGGGCCGTGGAACATGGGCTTGCCCTCCACCCAGGTGAAGCTGTTGGGGATCGGAGGGGCGCCGTTGTCGTTGAAACCGGTGAAGAGCTGCGATTCTGATTCGAATGGCTTGGAGTCCCGGAAGTCCTCGCAGGCGATGTCGGCAAGCGCGGCCTGGAGTTGCAGTATCCGGTCGTTGGTGACCAGAATGGGGTTTTCGATTTCCGAGGAACTCTTGATCTCCTTGAGGATGTAGTTGTCCACTATCTCCTGCGTAAAAGGCGAGATGCTGGAGTCATTATGGATGAAGGTGATGTTGTCACGATTCTCCAACAGCACGTCCACTACCTTGGCGACGATGTGGCGCAGGCGGTTGTTGGTCTTGAGCTGGTTGAGTTCTATCAGGACATGGTAGGGGATGAAGATGTTGTTGTCATCGCCGTTACGCAGTGTCAGCACGCTCATGGGGTTTTCGATGAGCACGTTTGTATCGAGAATGTAATTCTTTTTCTTGTCGTTCATGGGTCGCTGTGCCTTGCTTTCCTGCATGGTGGAAGGCTTGTAGTGATGACGGCAGCCTGTCAATGAGCATCTTGTGTATATACGGGTTTTGTTTCCCAGCGTAAAGTGGGGAGGGCAACTCCCTGAGACAATTAGCGATCTCGTAGGCGGGATACGGTGCTTCAGTGAGTATGGTATATGACCGGCAAGCCCGCTTCCACGTTGTGACATTTCCAGCATGAACCGGTCCTGGCAAGTTGACGTTTTTGAAGCAAGGAGCATGCCTGCAAGGCAGGGGACGGACGCAAGCACGCTGTGCGCCGGGCGGTCTGGGGGGAGGTACGTGGGACAGGACGCTCACCGTGGAGGTAACATGTTGTATAATCAGGTGAATAGACTCAGCCTACGCCAAGCAGTCTACGCGTGCCGTATGACATTTGTGTGACGGCGGAAGTAAGTATGCGTGACAGGCAAGAGGCACGAAGCCGGTGGGCTTCTGCCCTGCCATCGCGCCTGGAATTCGGCATTTGCCCCTGTCGCGGGCTTCTGGTATGTGACGCCTCACCGCATGTCCGCATCTATCTTTTTAACAGTGGAGAATGAACCATGGCCAAGAAAGGTGCTCTCAGTCCCCAGGAAATGCGGCTGGAAGCCTTGAACACAGCGCTCACCACCATCGAACGCAAGTATGGGCAGGGCTCGGTGATGCGGCTCTCCGACGACGCCCACGTGCACGTGCCCGTGATTCCCACCGGCTCCATCGGTCTCGACTTGGCCCTGGGCATCGGTGGCATCCCTCGGGGGCGGGTCTCGGAGATATTCGGCCCCGAATCCTCGGGCAAGACCACCCTGGCCCTGCATGTCATAGCCGAGGCCCAGAAACTGGGCGGCACCGCCGCATTCATCGACGCCGAACACGCCCTGGACGTCAACTACGCCAGGCGTCTCGGGGTCAGGACCGAGGAATTGCTCATCTCCCAACCCGACTACGGCGAGCAGGCCCTGGACATCGCCGACATGCTCGTGCGCTCCGGCGCCGTGGACATCGTGGTCATCGACTCCGTGGCCGCGCTCATCCCCCAGGCAGAACTGGAGGGCAACATGGGCGAGACCCAGGTGGGCAGCCAGGCCCGGCTCATGTCTCACGCCATGCGCAAGCTCACCGGTACCATCCACAAGTCCCAGACCAGCGTGGTGTTCATCAACCAGATACGCATGAAGATCGGCATGACCGGCTACGGCAGTCCCGAGACCACCACCGGTGGCAACGCCCTCAAGTTCTACACCTCCGTGCGGCTGGACATCCGCAGGATCCAGACCCTCAAGGACAAGGAGGAGACGTACGGTATCCGCGCTCGGGTCAAGGTGGTCAAGAACAAGGTGGCGCCCCCCTTCCGTGAGGCCTGCTTCGACATCCTCTACGGCACGGGCATCTCCCGCGAGGGTGAGTTGCTGGACATGGGCGTGGACGCCGGTGTCGTGGACAAGAGCGGCGCCTGGTACGCCCTGGGCTCCGAACGACTCGGACAGGGGCGCGAGAACGTGCGCGTCTTCCTGCAGGAGAATCCGGAGATTCGCAGTCAGATAGAGGAAAAATTGCTGGAGCACCTGGGCATGGGGCTCACGCTGCCCACAGTTTCACACAGCGAAGAAGTAGACGTCATCGAGGACTAGTCCGAATCATACCTGGAGATAAACGTGAAAACCGCCAACGAAATCAGACAGATATTCGTAGATTTTTTCAGAGAGCGCAGCCACACCCATGTGCAATCCGCCCCCCTGGTGCCAAGGGACGACCCCAGCCTGATGTTCACCAACGCCGGTATGGTCCAGTTCAAGAAGGTCTTTCTGGGGCAGGAGAAGCGTGACTACTCCCGCGCCGTGACCTCCCAGAAGTGCCTGCGCGTGGGGGGCAAGCACAACGACCTGGAAAACGTTGGCCGCACCGCCAGGCACCACACTTTTTTCGAGATGCTGGGCAACTTCTCCTTCGGCGACTACTTCAAGGAGCAGGCCATCGACTTTGCCTGGACCCTGCTCACCCGCGACCTGGGACTGCCCAAGGACAGGCTCTACGCCACCATCTACCTGGACGACGACGAGGCCTTCGGGCTCTGGAAAAAAGTCGCCGGCCTGCCCGAGGAGCGTATCTTCCGCCTCGGCGAGAAGGACAACTTCTGGTCCATGGGCGACACCGGCCCCTGCGGTCCCTGCTCCGAGGTGCTCATCGACCAGGGCGAGCACATGTCCTGCGGCCCGGACTGCGGCATCGGCAAGTGCGACTGCGACCGTTTCCTGGAGGTCTGGAACCTGGTGTTCATGCAGTACGACCAGATCGAGCCCGGCAAGCGCGAGCCCCTGCCGCGCCCCAGCATCGATACCGGCATGGGCCTGGAGCGCATTGCTGCCGTGTGCCAGGGCGTGTACAGCAATTACGACATCGACCTGTTCCGCTCCATCATTGATTTCACGGCCGACATGGCCTCGCAAAAGTACAAGACAGACCCGGAAAAGGACACGGCCCTGCGCGTCATCGCCGACCACTCCCGGGCCATGGCTTTCATGGTGGCCGACGGCATCCTGCCCTCCAACGAGGGGCGCGGCTACGTCCTGCGCCGCCTCATCCGCCGCGCCTTCCGCTTCGGCCGGCTCCTGGGCCTGCGCGACCCCTTTCTGCACGGCGTGGCCGGCCAGGTGGTGGAGCACATGGGGCAGGCCTTCCCCGAGATCGTGGAGAACAGGGCCTTCATGGCCCGCGTGGTCAAGGAAGAGGAGGAGCGTTTCTCCCAGACCCTGGACAAGGGGCTGGCCATGCTCGAAGAGGAGCTGGAGCGGATTGTGGGACGTGGGCAAGGGGAAATGCCTGCATTTACTGGTAGGGCTTCAGTAACAAATGAAGCAGAGCGAGGTCCTGTCGTCTCCGGCGACTTCGCCTTCCGGCTCTACGACACCTACGGCTTTCCCATCGACATCGTCAACGACATCGCCGAGAAGCGTGGCATGAGCGTGGACGAGACCGGTTACAACGAACGCATGGCCGAGCAGAAGGTGCGTGCCAAGGCTGCCTGGAAGGGCTCGGGTGAGATCGACCTCTCCGCCCGCTTCCATGTGCTCACCGAGCAGGGCGTGCAGAGTACGTTCGTTGGCTACGACTGCCTGGAGGCCACGGGCAGCGTCTTGGCCCTGCTTGATGTCAAGGCCGAGGGCGTGGAACGCCTGATCAAGGGCCAGCAAGGTTTCGTGGTCACGGACAAGACCCCCTTCTACGGCGAATCCGGCGGCCAGCTGGGCGACACCGGCTCGGTGCGCTCGGACACCGGCGCGGCCAGGGTCACGGACAGCCTCAAGCCGGCCCCGAACCTGACGGTGCTACAAGTCGAAGTGGAGGAAGGGGAGCTGCTCCCAGACAGGGAACTCCGCCTCAGTGTGGAGGAAGGCGCCCGTCTGGACTCTGCCCGAAACCACACCGCCACGCACCTGCTGCATGCTGCCCTGCGCACGGTGCTCGGCGAGCACGTGAAGCAGTCCGGCTCCCTGGTGGGGCCGGGGCGCCTGCGCTTCGACTTCACCCACATCACGGCCATGACCCCGGTCGAACTCCGGGCCGTGGAGCAGGAGGTCAACCGTGCCGTGCTGGCCGACGCGCCGGTGCGCACGTCGATCATGCCCTACGATCAGGCGCGTGAAAAGGGCGCCATGGCCCTGTTCGGCGAGAAGTACGCCGCTGACGTGCGCGTGGTGGAAGTGCCCGGCACGTCCATTGAACTTTGCGGCGGCACCCATTTACAGGCCACCGGACAGATCGGATTCTTCGCCATACTTTCGGAGAGCGGCGTGGCAGCCGGCGTGCGACGCATCGAGGCGGCCACGGGCTGGAACGCCATCCAGCTCTTTCAGAAGCAGCGCGCCCAACTTTCTGCCATCGCCGAGGTCTTCAAGTCTCAGGAAGAAGACCTGGCCGGCAGGGTAAAGGGCATGCAGGCCGAGATCAAGCGCATGCACAAGGAACTCGACCGCCTGGCGGCCAAGGCAGCCTCCAGCACCGGGGGCGGGCTCATGGACAACCTGGAGGAAGTGGATGGCGTGAAGCTGCTCGCGGCCAGGGTGGATGCGCCCAACATCAAGGCCCTGCGCGAACTCATGGACGACGTGCGCTCCAAACTGCCGTCGGGCGTGGCCTGCCTGGCCACGGTGAACGACGGCAAGGTGCCGCTGATCCTCTACGTCTCCAAGGACCTGCACCACCGCTTCACAGCCTCGGGCCTGATCAACGACGTGGCCGCGCACGTGGAAGGGGGCGGCGGCGGGCGTCCCGACTTGGCCCAGGCCGGCGGCTCCAACCCCCAGGGCCTGGAGCGGGCTTTCGAGGAATTGCGCGACAGACTGCGTGGTTGACGCCGCGCCGTACGAAACCATCCGGCCTTGCCCCTGGTGCGGGCAGGGCCGGTTTTGCATGGTGCGGTCGCGGGTTCCATAGCCGGCGGCATCCAAACACAAGAGGTACTTTTCGTGGATAGGCGTTTCCGACGTATCTGTGTCTTCTGCGGCTCCAATCCCGGAGCCAGGCCGTCCTATTGCCAGGCCGCGCGGAATCTGGGGCTGGAGCTCGTGGCCCGTGGCGTCGACCTGGTCTACGGCGGCGCGAGCATCGGCTGCATGGGGGCCTTGGCCGACAGCGTGCTCGCGGCCGGGGGTCGGGTTCTGGGGGTCATGCCCCGCAATCTGGTGGAAAAGGAGATCGCCCACCAGGGGCTCGATGAACTGTATGTGGTGGAATCCATGCACGAGCGCAAGGCCACCATGGCCGAGCTTTCCGACGGCTTCGTCGCCCTGCCTGGAGGCATGGGCACCTTCGAAGAATTTTTCGAGATACTCACCTGGGGACAGTTGGGTATGCATTCCAAGCCCTGCGGCCTGCTGGACGTGGAGGGGTACTATCGCCTGCTGGCCGACTTTCTGGACCACGCACAGCAGGAGCTGTTCTTCAAGCGCGAGCACCGCGAAATGGTCCTGCGCTCCGGGAACCCCGCGGAGTTGTTGGATCGCATGGCCGCCTACGTGCCCAAGGTCGTGCACAAGTGGATCACCACCGTACCCGGGTCGTGAAGCAGTTGGTTTCTTGACTTTGCCCCCCAGGTGGTGAATAAGGCCCGGACCCGCGGCTGTGCAATGCCCGTCGCCGGCCGCGAATCCACCTTTCGGAGTGACGTATGCCCATTACCGTGAAGACCCCCCTCGTGGAGATGGACGGCGATGAAATGACCCGCATCATGTGGGCCATGATCAAGGAGCAATTGCTGCTGCCGTATCTGGACGTGCGGCTGGAGTACTACGATTTGCACGTAAAGCACCGCGACGACACCGACGACCAGGTCACGGTGGATGCGGCCCTGGCCATCAAGCGCCACGGCGTGGGCGTGAAGTGCGCCACCATCACGCCCGATGCCAAACGCATCGACGAATACGGCCTGAAGAAGCAGTGGAAGAGCCCCAACGGCACCATCCGCGCCATGCTGGACGGCACAGTGTTCCGCGCGCCCATCCTCATCGAGACCATCGCCCCCGCGGTGACATCGTGGAAAAAGCCCATCGTCATCGGCCGTCACGCCTACGGCGACGTGTACAAGAACCAAGAGTTCGGCGTGCCCGGCCCCGGTATGGCAGAGCTGGTCTTCACGCCCCAAGGAGGGGGCGAACCGGTGCGCCTGCCCATCCACGAGTTCAAGGGGCCCGGCGTGATCCAGGGTCTGCACAACACCGACGCCTCCATCGAGAGCTTTGCCCGCGCCTGCTGTACCTTTGCCCTGGACCAGAAGATCGACCTCTGGTTCGCCACCAAGGACACCATTTCCAAGACCTATGACGCCCGGTTCCGCGAGATCTTCCAGCGCGTGCACGATGCCGAATTCGCCGAGGCCTTCAAGACCGCGGGCATCGAGTACTTCTACACGCTTATCGACGATGCAGTGGCCCGGGTGATGAAGAGCGAGGGCGGTTTTCTCTGGGCCTGCAAGAACTACGACGGCGACGTCATGAGCGACATGCTGGCCTCTGCCTTCGGCAGCCTGGCCCTGATGACCTCGGTGCTGGTCTCGCCGGACGGCTGCTTCGAGTACGAGGCAGCCCATGGTACGGTGCAGCGCCACTACTACAAGCACCTCAAGGGCGAGCCTACCTCCACCAACTCCATGGCCCTGATCTTCGCCTGGAGCGGCGCCCTGCGCAAACGCGGCGAGCTGGACGGCACGCCCGACGTGGTCGCCTTTGCCGACGCCCTGGAGGCCGCGGCCCGCGAGGCCGTGCTCGGGGGCGAGATGACCGGCGACATGGCCCGCATCGCCACCCCCCGGCCGGCCAAACACCTGGGCACCGAGGAATTCATCGCCGCAGTGGCCAAGCGCCTGGAAGCGAAGCTGGCCTAGCCCTTGGCCGGGGTTATCCGGCAATGGGTGGGGGTAGTGAACTGATCCTTCCTTGTACAAACATCAAACGAGGGGCGCTCAGGGAGCGTCCCTCGTCATTGCTGTGGTGCGCCCGGCAGGGCTGGTATTGTATTCCCGGAATACCGCTTTCGCTGTGAGCGCTGAGCCCCGTAAGGCGCCCTGGCTCCGCCGGCCTCATTTCTCCTGCATACCGCCATCCTGAACCACCCCCACGATGTGCACATCGCGCTGCGGGAAGGGGATGGTGATCTTGTTTTCGTCAAAGGCCTTCTTCACGCGCTCGATGAGGTCGAAGCGCACGCCCCAGTAGTCCGAGCCGTTGACCCAGGGGCGGGCCACGATATCCACGCTGCTTTCGCCCAGGTCCGAGACCGCGATGACAGGGGCGGGCTCCTGGAGCACCCGGGGTTCGGCCGTGATGATATCCGTGAGTAGGGCCTTGGCCTTCTCAATGTCGTCGGCATAGCCGATGCCGAAGACCAAGTCCAGGCGGCGAGTGGGATTGCGGGTCACGTTGACGATGACGTTGCCGATGATGCTGGAGTTGGGCACGAAGACCGCCTGGTTGTCGGGTGTGGTCAGCTCGGTGTTGAAGATATTCACGGAGTTCACGGTACCGGAGGTGCCGGCCACGGTGACGTAATCCCCCACCGTGAAGAAGCGGAAAAACAACAGCATCAGTCCGGCCGCGAAATTGGACAGCGAGTCCTTGAGCGCCAGGCCGATAGCCAGGCCGGCCGCGCCCAGGACGGCCAGGAACGAGGTCACGTTCAGGCCCAGGTGTCCCAGGGTGGCGACGACCACCGCCGTGAGCAGCAGATAATACACGAGGTTCTTGAGGAACGGTCCGATGGTGGGGTCGATGCGGGTCCTGAACAGACGGTGTTCCAGCAGGTTGCTCAATTTCCTGGCCAGCCACAGCCCGATGAGCAGGAGCAGCACCGACTCCAGTATGCGGAATCCGTTTTCAGTGATGAATGCCACTGTGCGATCGCTGAATTGATGCAACAAATTGGCAGAGAAAGATTCGATGCTCATGGTCCAGTGCTCCTCGCCGATGGGTATTCCGGCAAGAATATCGCTTCCGGAGTGCCTCAGGCCTAGAGGTTGAGCTGCAACGCTTCCTTCGCCTCCGGCAAGATGTCGCCAATGCGCAGGTTGAGCAAGGTCAATTGCCAGAGCCCCCTTTCCAGCCGCAGTACGTTCAGACAGCAGTAATCCTGCCCCAGGGTGAATAGATTTGCAAGGGGCAAACCCAATACACCGCAGAGCAGGGCGCGGTTCACGCCGGCGTGCCCCACCACCAGGGTGGGCAGTCCCGTGGCGGCCGCGTCGCGCAACACCGGCAGCGAGCGCTCCTGCACATCCTGGAAGCTCTCTCCTCCCGAAGGGCGGACGTTGGCGATGTCCGCGCCCCTGGTCGCGTATTCCTCGGGAAAGCGTTCCCGCACCTCCTCGGCGCTCAACCCTTCCCAGGCGCCCAGGCGAATCTCCCGGAACGCGGGCTCGTCCTCCACCTCATGGATGCCCAGACCCTGGGCCATGATGGCGGCTGTATCCCGCGTACGTTGCAAGCCGCTGCAGATCACCCTGCCGATGGGCGCCCCGGCCAGCAAGTCGGCCGCGTTGGCCGCCTGTTTCCTGCCGGTATCGTCCAGGGGCACGTCGCGCTGCCCAACGAACCGTCTGGGCGAAATCTGCGGTATCTGCCCGTGCCGCATGAGAAATATGATGCTCTGTGTCATGTCAGGGTGTCCAGGAAGAGGTGGGAGAAATAGCCCAGTACTGCCGCACCATAGAACGGGGCGACCTGCTGGAGCGTGGACCCGAAGAACACCAACGGCACGGCCATGAGCACCAGAGGCAGCAGGAGCATGCCCCACCAGGTGTGGGTCCAGCCCCGGTGGTTGTCCAGGGCAGGGAGCATGGCCACGAGTCCCAGCAATGCCGCCCATTTGAACAGCCCCGTGGCGATGAGGTAGACGTCCAGCGCGGCCAGCAGGCCGTAGAACAGGGGGCGTGCCTTGGAGCTGGTATCCACGTCCGGAAACAGGGCCGCGAGCACGCAGGTCGCCAGCATGCCCGCAGCCGGCAAGGGCTCGGGCTTCCAGGTGGTCAGCGTGTAGGCGCCGGCAAGGGCCGTGGCGCCGAAGACCGCCCCACCCGCGAAGTGCGCTTTATAGCCTGGCATGTCCGGTGGTGTAGCCCAGATTGGCCCAGGGCGCCAGGGGGCAGGGTGTCGGGGCTCACTCGTTGCCCGGCTTTGGGCTTGCCAGGCGGAGATCCCGCACCGCGAGGTATAGCTCGAAGCGGTGTGGTTCGCACGCGGCGAACACATAGGGCAGGGGGCCGAACACGCTGGAATGGAACCCGGCCAGCCGGCGCTCGTGGTGCACGGACAGGAAAGCGCAACCCGGAACGGTCAGTTCAGCGCGCTTTTCGAAGAACTGCAAGGGAATGGGGCGCTGCAAGAGCTTGCGCGGCAGCACCAGCAGATCGCCACGGTGGATGAGGGACGACGTATGGTCCAGGGGGCGGAATCCCCTTTGTTGCATATGGTACTGGAACCCCCAGTGCCCTGCGAACCAGACGTTTTCAGGGATGTTGGCGCGCTCGCGCTCCAGTTCGATGGTCGTGCTCCGGCCGGAATTGGCCCAGAGATAGTCGCACCAGGCCACGGAAAAGGACAAGGCGCCGGCGAGCAGCAGGGCCGGCAACAAGAGAACGCGCCGCATGCGCCAGCCTGGAGCGCTGGGTTCCTGCTCCGTCCGCAAGGCCTCCATGCGCTCAAGGGCGCGCACCGCGAGGATGCAGGCCGCGGGCGTCAGGGGCAGGAAGGCGCGGGCGCTGATGGTCCAATTTAGGAGCACGGCGAAGGAGAACTGCCCCCAGACCCAGAGCAGCAGCAGGAGCGCCTCGGCATCACGTTGCCTGAACATGTCCCGCCCGACCAGGAGCAGGACGTGGATTCCGGCGGTCACGAACACCGCGGCCTGGAGGGCGAAGCCAAGGCCTTCGGCCCCGGCGAGGGGCACGCCGCCGAATGCACCAGCCAGAAGAATGGCGGAGGCAACGGCCACCCCCAGGAGCAGGAAAAGAAGCGAACCCCCGCGCCTCCAGGCCAGGGGGAGCAGCAGCAGACAGCCAGGCAGGCAGCCGCCCAGGAAGGCGAGCCCCTGCAGCAGCTGCGGGCCGGCGTCACGGGTCCTGAGCGAATACTCCATGGCGTCCGTGAGCAGGCCCTGGCCGTAGAGCAGGGCAGTGCCCCAGTGATACCCCAGGGCCAGGCCCACGGGGATGAGCAGCAGGGCCATGCGCGGCCGAAGAGCGCGGTGGCGCGCCAGGGAATAGGCCAGCAGCAAGGGGGGCAGGGCCAGGCCGTTGTACTTGGCCAGCACGGCCAAGCCCGCCAGCACCGCCCCGAGCAGGATCAGGCGCGTGTCATTGTCACGTTCCCCTTTGACGTGGAAATAGACGGTCCAGACCCACAGCGGTAGCAGGAGAACCTCGGCCATGAAGCCGATCGCCGTGACCATGAAGGGCGGGGTGAGCACGGCCAACAGGGCGGCCAGCCAGGCTTGCCGGCAGAACAGCGCCCCAAGGCGATACATGCCCAGGACGCAGAGTACGCCGGGCGCCAGCATGCCTAGGTGCAGCACCACCTCCGAGGCACCACCGATGACCATGAGCAGGGCCAGGTAATATGAAGTCAGGGGCGGGTTCTTCATGACCTCGGCCATGGGCATGTCCCACCCGTACCAGTTGACCTGAAAGCCGTAGAAGTCCAGGGGATGCTTGAGGATCCGCTCCGCGCTCCAGACAAAGAGGGGGTCGTCCAGGTGCACGGCCTTGTCCAGGAAGGGCAGCATGAGCAGGATGAAGAGACCGCAGAGCAGGGCCGGCGCGCGCCGTTGCAGGTGCTGAAGCATCATTCGTCCTTGTGTTCCGGTTCCTGTCCAGATTGTTCCTTGTCTAGCTCTTGTGTCACGAGCAGCAGATTCTTCCTGGCCTCCTGGTCCTGAGGCGCCAGCTCCACGGCCCTAGTAAAGTCCAGCGCCGCGCCGTGCAGGTCACCGCCATGAAAGCGCATTACTCCAGAGAGCTTCAGGAGCATGACCGACTCCGGGAATCGCTCCAATGCCGTGGCCATATGTTCCCGTGCCTGATCGTGTTCTCCAGCCAGGAGCAGGGTGTTGCACACGAACCAGTGGCTGTCGGGATCATGGGGGCGGATGCGCAGCAGCTCCAGGTAGTGGCCCAGGGCCGCGTCCAGGTCCTGCCGCTCCAGCCAGGCCTTGCCCAGGATTCTGTGGGCCACGTGGTTGTTCTCCGTCACCGCCACCGTGTGCTCGAAGAGGGTGATCGTGTCCATCCAGAGCCGTGCCTGCTGCCGGGAGAGAACAATACACGCGCCCAGGCAGAGGGCCAGCGTCACCAGGGCCACCCCTTGCCATTGGCGCGGCCACGTGCGTGCCAGGGAGCACGCCCCCCAGACCAGGGCCAGGTACAGGCCGACGAAGGGCAGGTAGGTGTAACGGTCGGCCATGGACTGCACGCCGATCTGCACGATGCCGATGACCGGGAGCATGGCGATCAGGTACCAGAACCAGCCCACGAACAGACAGGGCGCTCTCCTGACAAAGCCCAGCACCAGTACTGTTGCCAGGGCCAGAAACGCTCCCGAGGCCAGGGGCTTCCAGAGCGGGATGCTCTTGGCCAGGGGATAGAGGGGCGCCAGCCCCATCGGAAGAACGAGCTTACCCAGATAGGCGACGTAGGACGTCAGGACGTTGGCCGCGCGCTGCCACACGCCGAATTCCGAGAGGGGCGCCAGGGCGCCCGCAGTATCCTGGCCGAACAGCGAGATGGCGCTGACGCCGAGCGCGAGCAGGATGAAAGGGAGTTTGTCCAGGAGCACGGTTCTGTTCTGCCGGAAGAATCCGTCGGCAGGCGTGGGTGCGAAACGCCCCAAAGGCCAAAAGTCCAGCAGGAGCATGAGCAGGGGCATGGTCACGAGCATGGGCTTGGCCATGAGCCCCAGGGCCAGGCAGCCCAAGGCGCCGAGATACCAGCCCAGGCTCCGGCCGGAGACGTAACGGGCGTAGGCATGCAGGCAGAGCAGGGCGAACAGGGTGCTCAGCACGTCCTTGCGCTCCGAGACCCAGACAACGGACTCCACGTGCAAGGGGTGGACGGCGAAGAGCGCGGCCACGGCCGCGCTGCGCCAGATCGACCCGGTCATGCGGCACAGCAGGAAAAAGAGCAGCAGCACGTTGCAGCCGTGCAGCAGGAGATTGTGAAAATGGTGCCAGAAGGGGTCCAGGCCGTGGAATTCCGCCACGAGCATGTGCGAGAGCCAGGTCAGGGGGTGCCAGTTTCCCTGCTCCACACTGCCGAAGGCCCAGGCCAAACTGTCGGAGGCGAGCCCCTGGCGCACCTGGGAGTTGTCATGGACGTAGTGCGGGTCGTCGTAGGCGATGAAGCCGTTGTCCAGGGCTGGGCCGTGGGCAAGAAATACCAGCAGGAGCAGGGAAAGGGGGAGCAGGAGAAGTCGGGAATTGGGCATGGTCATGGATTGGTCGTGATCAGAAACGAGTGCGCAATGGAGAGGGAATGCCACCGCGAGGGGCGTATGTCAAAACAAAGCCCGGCGGGTGCCGGGCTCGTATGAAAAATGAGGTCGAGGTGCTGGAATTACGGGGCCGACCATTGGGCCGTGGCGGTTTCGCCGGTGGGGGTGGTGACGGTGATCAGACCGGATCCGGCGCAGACGATGGTGTACCCCGGAGAGGAGACACCGCAGTTGGGATCCTTGTTCGCTTCGGCGACCGCATCCGATACCGCGATGGGCGAGACCCCTTCCATGGCCAGCTTGGCGTAGGACCAGGTCAGGCGGCCCATGGCGGCCGCGGCGGCGCCCATTGCCGCCTTCCGTGCCGCCTGCTCCTGCAGGTCCTGGTACTTGGGGATGGCCACGGCCGCCAGGAGGCCGAGGATGACCAGGACAGCGATGACTTCGATGAGCGTGAAGCCCTGTGGCCTGTGGTTCCTTCGTTCGATTGCGTTCCGTGGCGGTTGCATGGCTCATCCCCTAGGTCGTTGCAGTGTCAGTAAAGGTTAGGGAGCGGTCCACTGGGCAGTGGCGGTCTGGCCGCTGGGGCCGGTGGCGGTGGCTACGCCGGCGGCGCAGGCGAGGGTGAAGCCGCCTTCGACGGCGACGTTCGCTGGGCCACAATCGGCACCTGAGGCATCGGCTGCCGCGGTGACGGTGTCACCGTTGGTCTCCAGCAACCTTCTGGCGTAAACCATGTTCATGTAGGACACACCGGCTGCGGCGACGCCTTGGGCGGCCTTGATTTCGGCCTGTTCTTGCAGGTCCTGGTACTTAGGGATGGCCACGGCGGCCAGGATGCCCAGGATGACCAGTACGGCGATGATTTCGATGAGGGTGAAACCAGCCTGCTTGTTCATACAATCCTCCAGTAGTTTGGTGTGGTGATTGATGTTGTTTGGGGTGTGGTTGTTATTACCCGAATGTTTGCCTCAACCTTTGCCCCTCAATAAGCAGCAACCGTGCCGAAAAGGGCATTTTTGAATCAGAAGATCGGAGCCTGTCACGCATCTGTTTGAATTTATGGGGATTAACAACCGTTCATAAAAGTCTGACGCGAGTGTCACCAGGGTTGACTAAGGGGTTCACTACAAATAATGTAGCTCGTACTGCAAATTTTGTAGCTTAAGTCAGGCTATGGAGGACGGGGAGTGTTGATATTTCGTGAGGGGCGTCCGCGCCCGGGGAGGACCCCTGGGCTTCAACAGCATGCGCGGAGGATACCCGAGGGGATCTGCCGGGGGGCGCGAAGGCACATCCGCCCCTGGTTTCAGGAACAGGCACACCGCAGGGGCGATTCCTGGAACCGGGTTCAACGGCCGACAGTCTCGGGTGGCGCGGGGCGGTCGCCCTTGTCGCGATGAAGAACAGGCGGAGAAGGACGAGTCCCTTGTTCCTATATTAATGATATTCCGTCGTCGATTCAAGTGTTCACCTGCTCGCTTGGAGCACGCACGTGGGAGGAGGCCGGAGCGTTTCATCCTTGAGAAGAGTACAATGGCCCGCGCACGGGGCTGTACGCCCCGGAAATACCGGACGTATTCCGGGAGGATATGCTCCAGAGGAGGGGGCGGGAGCGGGAATTGAACCGCGGCCACGGCAGCGGCTCCTGGATTGTCCGCAGTGGAGATTGGCGAGCAATTCCAGCCTAACGCGTAGGGGCATGGGTGGTCCTCCCACGCGGCAAGGGGAATGTACGCTTGATAATTTTGTAATGAATTCAAGCGGATAATCGATGATATCCCGAAAAGACTTTGTTTTTTTTTGGACAAACAAAAAAAAAGGAAGTATAAGGTTGCGGCGTTACGCTGGAAAGAGCGTAGCCGGTCGGGTGGCACCAGCTGTCGAGGAGAACCATGCTCATATTGGACATCTTGCGTGAGAGTCGGGACGCTATCGTGGAGGAATGGAAAGAAGCCATCTTCCGGACCTATCCCTTGGATACTGTGGGCTTCATGCGTCGCCAGGAGGATCAGTTCGCCAACCCCATCCGGTACCGCACGTGTGAGGCTGTACCGAAAATCGTGGACGCTCTGCTGGAGGAAGGGCTTGACAGCGAAAAAATCCAGGGTCCCCTGGACGACATCATCCGCATTCGGGCGGTCCAGGATTTCACTCCCGCCAAGGCCATAGGCATAGTGTACCTGCTCAAGAGCCTGCTGCGCGAGAAGCTTACCAAGCACCTCACGAATCTGGAGCTTGCTCGGGAGTTGTTGCAATTCGAGTCGAAAATCGATAGCTTGGCTTTGATTTCCTTCGATATCTATGCCCAGTGCCAGAGGAAGATCTTCTCCATGCGCGTCGATGAGATCAAGAACAGGCAGGCCAGCCTGCTGCGGCGTGCCGGTTTGATCCTGGAGATATCGGCAGAGGAACCGGACCCCACCAACCCATGACAGCCAAGAGGAAGCGAGGTAACGGCATGGCATTTTTCATTTCCTTGTTGGTAGTCTGCGCCCTGGGGTACATAGGCTACCTCGGTGCGCAGCTCGGCTACCAGTCATTGTTTGGGATAGTCATCCCTTACGCGGCAGTGGCTATCTTTGTCCTTGGATTCGTTTACAGGATCCTGGACTGGGCTCGCTCGCCCGTGCCTTTCTGCATTCCCACCACCGGCGGGCAGCAAAAAAGTTTCAGCTGGATCAAGAGCAACCCCATCGACAACCCTCCCACCAAGGGCTGGGCGGTGGTGCGGATGATCACGGAAGTTTTCCTCTTTCGTTCATTGTTCAGGAACACCTCCACGGGCATTCAGCCCGGTCCGCGTGTCACCTACAATTCTTCCAAATGGCTCTGGTTGTTCGCCCTGATGTTCCACTACGCCTTTCTGACGGTCTTCATCCGCCATTTCCGGTTCTTCCTGGACCCCGTGCCCCTGTTCATCACGATCCTCGAATTTTTCGACGGCATCATGCAGATCGGCGTGCCAAGGCTTTTCCAGTCCGGGGTCATTCTCGCCGCGGCCGCGCTGCTCCTGCTGCTGCGCAGGATTTTTCTCGACAAGGTGCGCTACATCTCGATCATGTCGGACTATTTCCCCTTGCTGCTGATCCTGGGCATCGCGCTCACCGGCATCTGGATGCGTTATTTCGGCAAGACCGACATCAACTCGGTCAAGGCCCTGACCATGGGGCTCGTGACCTTCTCCCCCGTCATTCCCGAGGGTGTGGGTCCGATCTTCTACATGCATCTGTTCCTGGTCAGCATGCTTTTGATCTACTTCCCCTTCAGCAAGCTCATGCACATGGGGGGGGTATTCATGAGTCCCACCAGGAATATTCCCAACAATTCGCGATTCGTGCACTGGGAGAACCCCTGGAACCCGCCCAAGAAGTTCCACACCTATGCGGCGTACGAGGATGATTTCAGGGAGCACATGGTGGAAGCCGGACTCCCGGTCGAGAAAATGCTGGACGAAACCGCTGCGAAGTAATGAGGAGTTCCCATGGCTAAAGTACCTACCCCAGAAGAGCTGTTGAAGTTCAGCCATAGCATGCCCCTGGAGCACTGGATGGACGACAAGCCGGTGTTTCGGGAAGGCAATTTCTGCTATCCGGCCAAGCCCGAGGTGCTCAAGGACCTCGGGTTCCCCAACCCTCGCGAGTGGTCGCCCATGGACGAGGATTGGAAGCTGCCCGCGAACTGGAAAGAAATCGTCCATGAGGGTTTCAAGGAGCGCCTGGATAAATACCGTTCCTTCAAGGTCTTCATGGACATTTGCGTGCGCTGCGGTGCCTGCGCGGACAAGTGCCACTTCTTCATCGGCGGCGGTGACCCGAAAAACATGCCTGTGCTGCGCGCCGAGCTGATGCGCTCCATCTATCGTAACGATTTCACCACCTTCGGCAAGATCCTTGGCAGACTCAACGGTGCGCGCCCCCTGACCATGGATGTGATCAAAGAGTGGTTCATGTACTTCTACCAGTGCACCGAGTGCCGTCGCTGTTCGCTGTTCTGCCCCTACGGCATCGATACCTGCGAAATCACCATGATGGCCCGCGAACTCTTGCAGTTGCTGGGCATCAACATCAACTGGATGATGGAGCCGGTGCGCAACTGCAACCGCACGGGCAACCACCTGGGCATTCAGCCCCACGCCTTCAAGGACATCGTGGAGTTCCTCTGCGAGGACATCAAGGAAATCACGGGCATCGAAATCAAGCCCCCCTTCAATGAAAAGGGACACGAAGTCGTGTTCATCACCCCGTCGGGCGACGTGTTCGCCGATCCGGGCATCTACACCTTCATGGGCTACCTGATGCTCTTCCACGAGATCGGGCTGGACTACACCCTGAGCACCTACGCCTCCGAGGGTGGAAACTTCGGGCTCTTCACCAGCCACGAGATGATGAAGAAGCTCAACGCCAAGATGTACCACGAAGCGGAGCGCCTCGGCGTCAAGTGGATTCTCGGCGGTGAGTGCGGCCACATGTGGCGCGTGATCAACCAGTACATGGAGACGCACAACGGCCCCACCCCGCCGAACATGGTGACCCCGTACAACCCCATTACCGGAACGGTGTTCGAGAACTCGGCAGTCACCAAGATGGTGCACATCACCGAGTTCACGGCCGACCTGATCAAGCATGACAAGCTGCGCCTCGACCCCAGCCGCAACGACCACCTCAAGGTCACCTTCCACGACTCCTGCAACCCGGCGCGCGGTATGGGCCTGTTCGAGGAACCGCGCTACGTGCTGAAAAACGTCTGCAACAACTTCTACGAAATGCCCGAGAATACCATCCGCGAGCAGACCTTCTGCTGTTCCGGCGGTTCGGGCCTGAACACCGACGAGATTCTGGAACTGCGCATGCGCGGCGGCCTGCCCCGCGGCAATGCCCTGAAGCACGTCCAGGACAAGCACGGCGTGAACATGATGTCCTGCATCTGCGCCATCGACCGCGCCACGCTCATTCCCCTGGCCGACTACTGGGCCCCGGGTGTCGGAATCTGCGGTGTGCACGAACTCGTGGCCAACGCTCTGGTCATGAAGGGCGAGAAGAAGCGCACCATGGATCTCAGGCAGGAAACCCTGCCCGGGATGGAGGAGGAATAGCCCATGTATAACGGCAAATATGTCATAGCGGGACTTGTGGTCTTTGTTGTCCTGATGCTCGCGCCCTTCCTCTACAACACGGTTACGTTGAAGAGCTATGCTCAGCCTGAACTCAAGCTGCCCGAAGGCATGGACAAGTGCATTGAGGATACGGAGTTCATGCGCAAGGAGCACATGCAAATGCTGGACGACTGGCGTGACTTGGTAGTGCGCGACGGATTCCGCGTCTACACCGCCTCCAATGGCAAGCAGTATGATATGAGCCTGCAGAACACCTGTATGGATTGCCACTCCAACAAGGCTGAATTCTGCGACAAGTGCCATGATGTCAACAGTGTTGACCCGTACTGCTGGAGCTGCCATCTCGAGCCAAAGGGGAACAACTGATGAACAAGAGCAGAAGAGACTTTCTCAGGACTGCTGGAATATCGGCACTGGGCCTCGGCGCCGGGACCTTGCTCGAGGTCACGGGGGGCGCTTCCCTCGTCAATGCTGAACAGACCTCGGAATACGCGCCCAATCCCGATGCCCTCACCGCGAAGCACTGGGCCATGGTCATCGACACCAGGGCTTTCGAATCCCCAGAGGACTATCAGGCCTGCATCGATGCCTGTCATCATCACCACAACGTGCCCAACTACAAGTCCAAGCAGGAGATCAAGTGGATCTGGACTGACAGTTTCCATCACGTCTTTCCCGAGCATCCGCATCAGTACCTGCCCCACGATGTGGAGCACAGGAAGTTCCTGCTGCTTTGCAACCACTGCGAGAACCCGCCCTGTGTACGTGTCTGCCCCACCAAGGCCACGTTCAAGCGGGCGAGCGACGGCATCGTGACCATGGACATGCACCGCTGCATCGGCTGCCGTTTTTGCATGGCCGCATGCCCTTACGGTGCCAGGAGCTTCAACTTCAAGGATCCCAGAGGACACCTGGAGCACGAAAATCCCGACTATCCCACCCGGATGCGGGGTGTCGTGGAAAAGTGCCATTTCTGTGTCGACCGTTTGGAAAAGGGTCTCATGCCGCTTTGCGTCGAGGCCTCCGACGGCAAGATCATTTTCGGTGACCTGGATGATCCCGGTTCACCCGTTCGCAAGGCCCTGCAGGAGAACTTCACCATCCGGCGCAAAACCGCTTTGGGTACCGAGCCCAGCGTGTACTACATCATCTAAGGAGGCTGAGAAATGCTCGAGAAAGCCATCAAGGGACCACCGAGCTACTGGATTTGGCTGCTCTTTCTTGGCGGTGTCGCCTCGGTGGGCGTCGTTGCCTACGTCTTCCAGGTTCTCTTCGGCCTCCAGCTGACAGGAATGAGCCGGGACGTGTCATGGGGATTCTACATCGCGCAGTTCACCTATCTGGTCGGTGTTGCCGCATCCGCCGTCATGTTGGTGCTGCCCTACTACTTCCATCACTACAAGCCGTTCAAGAAGATGATCATCCTGGGTGAGTTCATGGCCATCGCCGCGGTCAGCATGTGTCTGCTGTTCATCATCGTGGACCTTGGGCAACCGCAGCGCGCCATGAACGTGATCTTCCATCCCTCACCCGGATCGATCCTCTTCTGGGACATGGTCGTCCTCAACGGTTACCTCTTCCTCAACCTCATCGTGGGCTGGGTGACCCTGCAGTCGGAGCGCTTTGAAGTCGATCCCCCCAAGTGGATCAAGTTCTTTGTCTATCTGTCGGTGTTCTGGGCCTTCAGCATCCATACCGTCACGGCCTTCCTGTACGCGGGCATCCCGGGCCGCCATTATTGGCTCACCGCCATCATGGCCGCCAGATTCCTGGCTTCGGCCTTTTGCTCCGGTCCCGCGATCCTGCTGCTGCTGGCGCTGTTGCTGAAGAAGCTCACCAAGTTCGATCCCGGCACCGAGGCCATCAAGTCCCTGGCCAAAATCATCACCTACGCCATGGCCATCAACGTGTTCTTCTACGCCCTCGAGCTGTTCACGGCCTTCTACTCGGGCATCGGCGAACACCAGCACTCCATCGTCTACCTCTTCTCCGGCCTGCATGGTCACGGACAGTGGGTACCCTTCATGTGGACGGCCGCTGTGTTGGCCATTCTCTCCCTGGTCCTGCTGCTCCCGCCCAAGCTGCGCGACAACCACGACCTGCTCCCCTGGTCCCTGTTCATCCTGGTCATCGCCACCTGGATCGACAAGGGTATCGGCTTGCTGGTCGGCGGTTTCACGCCCAACATGTTCGAGGGAGTCACCGAGTATGCCCCCACGATCCCCGAGCTTGCCATCTCCGTGGGTATCTACGCCATCGGCGCCATGATTCTCACCGTGCTTTGGAAGATCGCCATCGGGGTCAAGAAAGAAATCGGACACATGTAGCACCCGCTTCCATGTCGTTACTCATGCCGGGGGAGGAGCCGTGAGGCTGCTCCCCCGGCTTTTTCTCGCCCCGGGCCGGTCCCCGGCTTCTCGGCCGGAAGGGCTATTCGCTGTAGAAGTAGCGGTCGATGGTGAACGCCGGGTACCAAGGCGCGGGGAGGTGCAAGGGATTTTGCGGCATCTCCAGGGGCGCGGCGGTCTCGTTGTCCGAGAACACTGCCAGGGGCATGACCGCTGCAGCGAACTCGCCGCCGGCGCCCCTTCCTTCGGGAAAGTGGTCGCTGGGCAGCAGGACCCGGAATCGCCCCCGGGTGTCTGGGCGTGCCACGGACATGATTTCGCCGTGACTCACGAAAAGCACCAGCCTGGCCGGCATCCTGCTGTCCGGGTCATGGGCCAGGCCCGTGACAATGACCCCGGCCGGCAGATCGCCCTCCGCGGGTACGGTCTCCACGGACTCCACCGCCCCGGCTTCTCCAGGCTCGAAGTGCGCCGGGCGGTAGTCGGTGAACTCGCCCACGTCGCGAAACGGTCCAACCCTGTGCTCCAGGAACAGGGGCAGAATCTTGCGCAGATAGTTGGGGTCCGGGAACACCCCAGCCAAGGCCTTGTCGTCCAGCAGGCTGTACAGCTCGCTCCTGGCCTTTTCGAACCGATCGATCCTGTTGTACATCACGATTGCGGAAAGCGTCGACCCAAGCAGAAACACGCACAGCGCCACAGGCAGGTAGCGGCCCATCCAACGTGGGGAGCGCGCACCGGCCAGGCGCTCGCGCCCCACAAACCAGAGCGTCAGCAGACAGAGCCAGAACAGGTTGCCGAAAGTCGTGTAGCGGCTCTCCAGGGCGTGCTCCACACCCAGCCCGGCGCGGCCCAGGGTAGTGGCGCCGTTGCTCATCAGCGCGAAGATTCCGAGGACGAGCCACGGGGCCAGCTCAAGAAGCAGGCCACGCTCCTGGCGCCAGAAGTCCAACAACAGCCAGAGAAACAGGCCAAAGGCACCGGCGCCGCAGGCCAGGGCCAGGGGTGCGAGGTTGGTATCCGTGCCCAAGGGGGCGGCAATGTACGTGAGAAAGAAGCCGACGAAATACAGCGGATTGGAGAGGGAAAAGCTCAGGGAAGGGTGGTGCTGCGGCTTGACGTAGTCGTGGAAATACAGGCCCCAGGCCAGGGCACCGGCTAGCAGGAACAGGGCCAGGGCCGTGGCGCGCCGCTTACCGCTCTCCTGGGCCAGGCCGAAGAGCGGGGCGAGTATGATCCAATAAAACAATCCGTTGGCGAAATTGAAGGATCCCAGCCAGCCCACGACCACGAGCAGGATCACCCGCCAGGGCTCGAGACGCCTGGCGTCCAGCAGCCAGACTCCCAACAACAGGCAGAACACGGTCAGGGCGATGGAGGTGTTGGCGCCCATGGTGAACACATGCCATTGCACCAGGGAGAACAATAACAGGGAAAAGAGCAGGGGCAGCCAGGCTCCGCCCCGCAGTTCGATTCGTTGGCGGGTGCGCTGCCACAGGGAATGCAGGCAGAGCCAGCTGCCCATGGTCAGCAGCAGCGTCACGCCGATCTCGCAGAAGCGGTTCAGACCGCAGACGGGCATGAACAGCAGGCCGAAGATCCGGGCCGCGAAGTTGCGCTGCTCGTTCTGCTGGGCGACCAGGGCCCACGGCGAGGGCAGGCCGTGGCGTATCTTTTCCAGCAGCTTGCTCCAGATCATCCATTCGTCCCAAAAGAGCACGTCCACGGCGCAGAGGCAGACCACCACGACCAGCAGCAGCATGGGCAACAGGCACAGGAACAGGATGCGGTCAGGGACAAGACGCGGCAGGGAAGCAGGGGGCGATGTGGTCATTGCAACGAAGTCCTTGCATGGCAGGGTGTTGACGGCGGGCGGATCATGCTGCCTGATGCGATCCGCAGGTGATATAGCAGAAGCCGGTACAGTTCAACAGTGGGTTCTTGGACCTCTTTGAGCCCCTTTGTGAATGCAGGCGGTTGTGCTAGCATGTGCCCCATGCAGGGGGGCAATCGCCAAAAACCTAACCTCCCGCCGGAGTCACGAGCATGAAATCCAACAGCTCAACCAGGCATGGATTCTTCCGGGTGGCCACGGTGACGCCGCCTTTGCGTTTGGCAGACCCGCCGCGCAACGCCGCAAGCGTGGTCGAGAGCGCCCGCCGGGCGGCGGACAGGGGCGCGGACGTCATCCTCTTCCCGGAGCTTTGTCTCACGGGATACACCTGCGCCGATCTTTTCCTGCAGGAGCGGCTGCTCCAGGCCGCTCTGGAGGCCCTGCGGCACGTGGTCGAGGCCACGGCCGATCTGCACGCACCTTTGGTTCTGGGCCTGCCCCTGGAAGTGCGGGGGCGGCTGCTCAACTGTGCCGCCTTCGTGCAGCGCGGCCGGGTGCTCGGGCTCACGGCCAAGAGCCATCTACCCAACACGGCCGAGTATTACGAACAGCGGTGGTTCTGCCCCGCCCCGCATCTTCCGGTGGAGACCGTCCAGCTGTGGGGCGAGTCCGTCCCCATTGGCGCCGGGCTGCTCTACGAGGCCCAGGACAACCCCAGCTGCGTCCTGGGGGTGGAGATTTGCGAGGACCTCTGGGCCGTGCACCCCCCCAGTGGGGACATGGCCTTGAACGGCGCCACCCTCCTGCTCAATCTTTCGGCCAGCAACGAGGTCTTGGGCAAGGCCGCATACCGTGGGAACCTGGTCGTGCAGCAGTCGGCCCGCTGCCTGGCCGCATATGCCTATGTCTCCGCCGGCCCCGAGGAGTCCAGCACTGACCTGGTTTTTTCAGGGCATTCCCTGATCGCGGAAAACGGCGTGCTCCTGGCAGAGGGGGAGCGGTTCCGTTTTGGCGGGAGCATGCTCCTGGCCGACGTGGACCTCGACTACCTGCGTCACGAGCGCCGCCGCAACAGCGTCTTCGGGGCCTCGGAAGCCCGTGCGGCCTCGCGCCGCGTAGCCTTCTCTTATGGGGAGCGGAACGCGTCGGCACAGAACGAGTTGTTGCGCCCCCTGTCGTCCACGCCATTCGTGCCTCATGAACAGGGGCAACGGGCCGCGGTGTGCGAGGAGATATTCAATCTTCAGGCCACGGGGCTGGCCCGCAGGTTACGGCACGTGGGCTCGGGCAGATGCGTGCTGGGCGTTTCCGGGGGGCTGGACTCCACCCTGGCCTTGCTGGTGGCGGTGCGCGCCTGCGATATTCTGGGTAATGGGCGCGGGGATGTGCTCTGCGTGAGCATGCCGGGCTGCGGCACCTCGCAACGCACTTACGAAAATGCCACGCGGCTGGTGCATGGGCTGGGCGCGAGCCTGCGTGTCATTCCCATAGCACAGGCCGTGCGACAACACTTCGCGGACATCGGCCACGATCCCGGAGTTTGCGACGTGACCTTCGAGAACGCTCAGGCCAGGGAGCGCACCCAGATTCTCATGGACCTGGCCAATCAGGAGGGAGGCATCGTGCTCGGCACCAGCGACCTCTCCGAGTCCGCCCTGGGCTGGTGCACCTACAACGGCGACCACATGGCCATGTACCACGTGAACATCGGCGTGCCCAAGACGCTGGTGCGCCATTTGGTGGAGTGGTGCGCCGAGGAGGTCTTCAGTGGGGAGATCGCCGCCATCCTGCATGACATCCGCGCCACGCCCATCACCCCGGAGCTGCTCCCGGCCGACGGTGCCCCCCAGGAGACAGAGACCAGCATCGGCCCTTACGTGCTGCACGACTTCTTCCTGTACCACATGATGCGCAGGGGCGCGCCGCCCTCCAAGGTGCTTTTCCTGGCCTGTCACGCCTTTGCCGGCGAGTTTGCCGAGCAGGAGATCGCCCGCTGGCTCGGGGTCTTCTACCGGCGTTTCTTTGCGCAGCAGTTCAAGCGCTCGGCCATGCCCGACGGCCCCAAGGTGGGGAGCGTCGCCCTCTCGCCGCGTGGCGACTGGCGTATGCCCAGCGACGCCGACGTCAGGACCTGGCTCGACGATCTGGAGCAGGGGTGAGGCATGGCGGTCCCTGTTGGAGTCTTCACGGATTCCTGAGCGTTTTCAACTGGGCGAGCTGGCTTTTGTATCGATAGTAGAACTTGACGTCGTTGCCGAGGAGGTTACCCAGGCGCCTCTCGTCGGCGAGTACGGAACTCTTGCTGCCCGTCTTCTGGTGATGGATGCAGCCCACCAGGCCGGTGTAGACGACTTTGTAGCCCTTGAGGCAAAGGTCGAAGTCGTGGGCGATATCGTCCATCTGCGTGGGCGAGAAGCAGAGGTCGAATGTGGGCACGTCCAGCAGGGCCTCCCTGCTGAGCAGGTGGCAGCAACCCATGACATTGGCGGTCTCGCGCAGGAAATCGTAGTGGTTGTTATCGAATATCTGGTTTGGCTTGTCCAGGCTGATGCGGATCACTCCGGGTTTGGCTATGGAGATGTTGCGGAACAGGTACTGGTAGCTGAGGCGCTCCCCTGGAAAGAGGACTTTGCAGCCCACTACGCCGATTTTTGAGTCTGCCGCGGCAACCGTGAGGAAATGGCCCAGGAAATCTGGTTGTAACTCGATGTCGTCGTCCAGGAACACAGTGTAGTCGGCGGTGCGGGTGTCGGGTTCGGCGATGAGCCAGTTGCGGGCCGCGGGCGCGCCCACGTTGACCTGCAAGGGAATGATCTGGAAGTCGTTGTCCGGGAACATCTGCTTGGCGTTTTCCACCACGTTGCGGCTGTCGTCGGTGCAGCCGTTGAGCAGCACCTTGATACGGGCTTTGCCGATGCGGCATCCGGCCAGGCTTTGCAGAGTACGTCCCAAAAGCTCCGCTTTGTTGAAGGAGTACAGGTAGATGTTCACGGATTTTGATTCCAGGAGGGACCAGTCGATCTGGAAGGGATTCTGGATTTGCTCGATCCGGCGGCGGACGGAATCCTGATTGCCGTCCAGCTGTAGGGAGGCGGCGTAGGCGGAGACAGCCTGCTCGCGCTCCCCTGCCTTGAGCAGGATCTCGGCGGCCAGGTTCAGAGTGTTCTCGTCGCAGCTCGTCTTGTCCAACCTGCTCCAGAAATCCATGGCCGGTTCCACGGCGTTGCAAGTGGCATAGGCCTGGAACAGACGGCGCTGCCAACATTCACGATGCTCTTCTGGCACTTCCAGGTCGAGCAGCTTTTTGATGGGCTTGAGGCCCGCCTTGACGCCGAGCCAGAGAAACTTGTCGGCCAGTACGATGTTGCGGGGCGCATTGTCGAGCAGGGTGCGCAGCATTGCCAGCGCGCCTTCGTTGTTTTTTTTGGCCAGAAGATTGTCGACCCGATCCTGCCAGCTGTTGTTTTCGTTACAGACCTTGAGATAGGCGACCCTACTCTGTATCGCGGCATCCTTGTTGAAGACAAGCGAGATGCCCAGGCCACTTTGATCGTACGGTTCGAGTTTGGCGTATTTGTCGGTCAGATAGGAAAGTACCTTCATGCTCTGCGCATCTTGCGGATTGACGGTTTGCGACAATCTGTTGATGTAGACAACCGTGACGAGTGGATCGAGCAGGAAGTTCTGGATGTAGTTCTGTAAATGGTCGTGCACTTCGCGGTCATCGATGAGCTTGAGTTCGACTGGGAGGCCTCCGATGGCCAACTGAAACATATCACCGGGCATGGGTGGTTCCTTTTGGTGAGAGGTCCAAATGAGCAACATTGCATCCATTTCGGACAAAAGCGCAGCGTACTTGATAGCCTTGTCTTCTCGATGCAATAAAAAAACGGGACAGGACCCGCAAGCCCTGTCCCGTGGTCATCGATAGGTAGGTGAGGCATCAGAGGCCGGCGGCCACCATCTTGATCAGCCGCAGGAGCTGGTGCGTGAACCCGGCTTCGTTGTCGTACCAGATGATCAACTTGAGCAGCTTCTTGTCCAGCACCGTGGTGGTCAGGCCGTCCACCACGCCACCATAGCTGCTGCCCATGTAGTCCACCGAGACCAGGGGCAGATCACTGTAGCCGAGGTTGCCCTTGAGCGGGCCCTCGGACGCGGCCTTGAGCGCTGCGTTGACAGCCGCGGCGTCGGTTGCTTTTTGCAGCTCGCAAACCAGGTCCACCAGGGAGACGTTGGGCGTGGGCACGCGGATGGCCATGCCGTCCAGCTTGCCCTTGAGTTCGGGAATGACCTCGGTGACGGCCTTGGCCGCGCCCGTGGTGGTGGGAATCATGGACATGGCTGCGGCGCGCGCCCGACGCAGGTCCTTGTGCGAGCCATCCAGGATGCGCTGGCTCATGGTGTAGGAGTGCACCGTGGTCATCAGACCGTGTTCGATGCCGAAGGTGTCGTTGATCACCTTGGTGGCCGGGGCCAGGCAGTTGGTGGTGCAGCTGGCGTTGGACAGGATGTTGTGCTTGGCCGGGACATAGAGCTGGTGGTTCACGCCCATGACCACGGTGAGGTCCACGCCCTTGCCGGGGGCGGAGATGATGGATTTCTTGGCACCACAATCGATATGCTGCTGCAACCCGTCGCGGTCCTTGATCTTGCCGGTGGTTTCCACGGCGATGTCCACACCCAGATCTTTCCAGTCCCACTCTCCCAGGGGCTTGCGGGTCACGGCGATGGTCTTGCCGTTGACCACCATGCCCTGGTCGTTGCTCCCAACTTCGGCCTGGAAAATGCCATGGCAGGAGTCGTATTTCAGGAGGTGCGCCAGGGAGTAATTGTCGGCGCGCGCGTTGACGGCAGCCACTTCGATATCGGTTTCAGCGGCCACGAGCCGTGTCAGATAGCGACCAATGCGTCCAAATCCGTTGATGCCGAGTCTCACTGCCATGCTTTTGCTCCTTTCAAGTTAGAAAAGGTAAGGAATGATCGCGAGCATTCTGTCAATCACCGTGTCGGGTTTTCCGTATATCAATACAACATGGAGGGAAAATCGCAAGTCCTTCCGCAAGAGCGTTTTCCGCCTGCCACGAGTTCGACTTACTTGTTGTCGCCGTTAAGAAGGTTGCCCAGGGAACCCAGCACGGAACCTTCGCCCTTGCTACCGCCGCTTTGCGGTGCGGCCTTGAGCATGCGGCCGGCCAGGCGGGAGAAGGGAAGGGACTGGAGCCAGATCTTGCCCGGCCCACGTAGGACGGCGAAGAACAGCCCCTCGCCGCCGAAGAGCGCGGTCTTGATGTTCCCTGCCTGCTGCACGTCGAAGTCCACGCTGTGTTCGAAAGCCACCACACAGCCGGTGTCCACGTGCAACACCTCGCCGGTTTGCAATTCGCGCTCCACGATGGTGCCGCCGGCGTGCATGAACACCAGGCCGTCGCCTTCGAGCTTCTGCATGATGAAGCCCTCGCCGCCGAACAGGCCCGTGAGGATGCGTTTCTGGAAGTGGATGCCGATGGACACGCCCTTGGCCGCGCAGAGGAAACAGTCCTTCTGACAGACCAGGTAGTTGCCCACATTGGTCAGGGTCACGGGGATGATGTTGCCCGGGAAGGGCGCGCCAAAGGCCACGTGGGCCTTACCCTGCCCCGTGTGGGTGAACAGGGTCATGAACAGCCCCTCGCCGGTGAGCAGGCGCTTGCCCGCGCCCACGAGCTTGTCCATGAACCCGCCACCGCCCTGGTCCGAGCCGTCGCCAAAAATCGCCTCCATGTGTATGTCCGGATGCTTGTACATCATGGCGCCGGCCTCGGCCACGGCGCTTTCGCCAGGATCGAGCTCCACTTCCACGAACTGCATCTCCGCGCCCATGATCTTGAAGTCGATTTCATGGGAGGTGCGCATCAGTTGCGGCGGAGGCAGGGGCGCTCCCGTGCTTGTCTCCTGCAGCAGTTCGTCGATCTGGGCGATGGGCAGCCATTCCGCGAATCCCGGCCGCCAGGCGTAGCCGTTGGCATTGGTCTTGGCCATGGCGCAGGCCTGAGACAAATCCATGGGGCCCTGCTGCTGCCCCTCGTAGCTGAGGTACCATTGCTGCGACATGATCATCGTCTCCTTGGTGCTGGATAAGGGGCTCACAGTCCCAGTTCGCGGTGAATGGCGGCCACGGCGGCCTCGTCGAGGCGCAGGCGCCCAGCCAGTTCCTCCAGATAGGCGCGCTCCTCGGGGGTGTCCACCTCGATGGCCAGCAGTGAGGCGGCATAGAGCTGCCGGGCCACGTCGGGAGAAGAGGCGTTTGCGGCCAGGGCCGCCGCATTCCAGGGGGCGTGCAGTTCGCGCTCCATGAACGCGTGCTCTTCCTCGCTCAGATCCAGGTTCTCGAGTTGTTGGAAAATGCGCGCACGCTCGTCGTGGTTTAGAACGCCGTCGGCGTGGGCTGCGGCGATCATGGCTCGGATCAGCAGAATCGCGGTGTCCTGGTCCGGCCCGGAAGGTTGCGCTGCCTGGGGAACCGGCGGCGGAGGAGGCGGGGCCGGGGGACCGGCCTGAAGCGACCCACCGCCTGGGGGCGGAGGGGGCGCCTGGGGTACGGCCCGCTCCGGCAGGGGCTGTTGCCCTGGAGACACGGCCGGCTGGCCGGCTTTGGACTTGTCCATGAAGTGCTCGAAAGCGGCAAAGGCTACCCCGAGCACGCCCAAGCCCACGGCCGCCTTGGTAGAGCCCAGGCCCAGGGAACCCAGGCCCTTGCCCTTGCCCATGGCGTTGCCCAGCATGCCGCCGAGCAGTTTCTCCGCATTGAACATGTTACCCCCTTTCGTTGCGTTTGTGCTGATGGAAGCATCACGACACTGCGAGGAGTATATATTCGTGGGGCCAGGGCAAGTCAAACACCGCGAGGGATTGGCATGAAGGAGGCGTTGGTTCAAGGGGTTGGGGCCAGGCCCAGGCGGTTGTCGCGCAGGAGAAAACCCCAGGTCTCGACCTTTTCCGGGCAGCAGGGTGGGTCCTTTGGGCCGTGGCTGACCATGTCCAGTAGCACCCGCTCCTTGGCGATGCGCACGTCCTGAAGCTGAACCCTGTCGCCGAGGTGCAGGCAGTCGACCTCCCTGGGGCCTTGGGGCGTGGCCTGCAGGATGCTGAGCATGTAGTAATGGCCCGTGCCGCCGGTGTTGTAGATGTAGACTACCGCGGCTTCCGGGACCTGGTCGCCGTCGAGGTCGCCGTGGGCCAGGCCGGCCAGGTTGGCGCTCAGGGTCAGGGTGCGCCCCGGCAGGTAGGGCCGTTCTTCCGCGAACAGGCCGTTGCGCAAGGGGATGGGGCTCTCCAGGCCGCAACGGTATTCCATGTTGCCCACCGAGGCCGGAGAAAGGGCCTCGGGCACCACGACAGGCTCTTGGGCTTCTGACAGAGAAACGAAAAGGGCGAAGAAAAAAAGGTAGATGAACAAACCCCGGAGACGGACGCGCGTCATGGAATTATCCCCTCGCCTCCAGTAGCTTTCTGGCCATGGCCTCGCCCTGGGGCCCGCCTCCGGCCATGCGCGAGAGTTCCGCGAACACGTCTCCATCCTTCAGGTATCGGCAACTGGTGTAGGTCTGTCCCTCCACGACCTCCTTCTGGACCAGGAAGTGCCGTTGGGCCAGGCTGGCCAGCTGGGGCCAGTGGGAGATGAGAATGACCTGCTGGCGCCGGGCCAAGTCCTGCAGGCGCTCCCCCACGCGGGTCAGGGTGATGCCCCCCACGCCGGAGTCCACCTCGTCGAAGATCAGGGTGGGCAGCTCTGCCCGGCCCATGAGCCCGACCACGGCCAGGAGGAAGCGTGAGAGTTCCCCTCCCGAGGCGATCTTGTCCAGGGGTTGGGGCGCCTGCCCGGGGTTGGGCTGCCAGAGGAAGCGGGCCCTGGGTTCCAGCAGGGGCGGGACGTCGGCAACGGCTGGATAGAGTTCGTGGTCGGAGAATTCGCAGAGCACCCGCACGTGTTCGGAAAAGCCTAGGCCACGCAGTTCGTCCCGCAGGGCTTGGGTCAGGCGTTGGCCGGCGTCTTCGCGCTGTCGGCGCAGGGCGTCCAGACAGGCGGCCAACTCGCGGCAGAGTGCCAGTTCCTCCTTGGCCAACTGCTTGCGCTCCAGGCCGCAGGAGTCCAGGAAGGAGAGGTTCTGGTCGATCTCCTCGCGCAGGGAGACGATTTCCTCAAGGGGGCGCTTGAGCTTACGACGCAGCTGGGTCAGCTCCCAGAGCCGTTTCTCGATGGCGTCCACGTCGTCGTCGGCCGTGAAGCTGTCCTTTGCGCGCAAGCGGCGCTCCAGCTCGTAGATGTGCAGCCGGAAGTCCTCCACCAGCATGCGCTCATCCTCGTATCCGGGGTCCAGGGCGGTGAGCGCCTGGAGGCAGCGTTCGAGTTCGGCCAGGAGGTCGCGCATGCCGGTTTCAGGCGTGCAGAGCAGGTCAAGCCCCCTGGTGACGCTCTCCTGGGCCAGGGCCGCGGTCCGAGCCGCCTCGCGCCGCTCTTCCAGCTCCGCTTCCTCGCCCGGTTTCGGGTCCACCTTGTCGATTTCCTTGCGCTGGTATTCCAGGAACTCCCTGCGCTCGGCCAGGCCGCGGGAGCGCTCTTCCAGGGATTGCTTACGCTCCGCCACTTGTCGCAGTCGCTCCAGCAGAGCGTCCTTTGTTTCCAGGGGCGTGCGGTCGGCCAGGAAACCGTCCAGGATGCGGTTCTGATAGGCCGGCTGCAGGAGGCGTTGCTGGCCGTGCTGGCTGGTGTGCAGGATCAGGCTGGGCCTGAGGTTCCTAACTGTCTCCTGGGAGCCCAACTCTCCATTGATGAACAGCCGACTGCGGTTGGTGTCGGCCATCAGTTCCCGCCGCAGGGCGTATTCTGTCTGTTGGTCGTCCTGCTGCAAGACAAAGAGGGCCTCCACCTGGGCCTTTTCCTGTCCGGGGCGGATCATATCCGCCGAGAGCTTGTCACCGGTGAGGAAATTCAGGGCCTTGAGAATGAAGCTCTTGCCGGCGCCGGTTTCGCCGGTAAGCACGTTGAGCCCTGGGGCGAACTCGACTTCGATGTCCTCGATCAGGGCGAGGCTACGGATGCGCAGGTATTCAAGCATATGGGGGCAATCCGGGTTGAGGTTGGCCGTGTGCCGCCGGCGGGACGTCGATACGGCCGGGTCGAAGCCACAAGCTCGCGCCCCTGGTAATACTGCCTCCGAGTGCGGTTATCAACGTCGGGTTCAGGGTCATGCGCCGGCCCGACTGGCTTGAGTTTTACCGGCCATGGCCTTGACGGCGGCCAGAATGCGCCCCTTGGGGTCCAGGCCCTGCAGGGTACGCAGCAGGGAGCGTTGTTTGTTCTGTCTTCCGGCGATTTCCCAGGCCAGGGCGATCTCCTCCAGTCCCTCGTGCAGGCGGTAGGACCTGAGATTGAGGTGCCCCAGGGCCAGGGCAAGGCGCCAGTTGTCGCGCTGGTGCAGGGAGAGCAGCGAGAGGATGCCCAGGCGCATGTAGTCGAATTTCTGGTTGTGGGCGAAGAGCGTGTCCATCTGCCGGGTGATTTCGAGGTTGTCCGGCTCCAGAGCCTGGGCCAGGAACAGGCATTCGTAGGCGGTCTGGGGCAGGTGCCTTGATTTGTCGAAGACAAAGCCGGCGTTGAGCAGGGCGCCCATGCGCTTGAGCTCCGTGACCCAGAGCAGTAACAGCCGGACCGGGCTTTCGGGCCTGATGGGCTCGAGGCCGCGGCGTTTGCAGTGTCGGTACCAGAACTGCTTGGCAATGCTCCACTCTCCGGCGAGGATGCCCAGGCAACTACCGGCGAGATTGCATTCGATGTCACGGGGGAAATCGTTGGCGGCCAAGGTCTGGGCGGCCAGGGCCAGGGCGTCGGCGTTGCGCTTCTCGAAAAACAGCAGGCCCATCTGGGCGCTGCGCAGCTCCGGGGACTGGGGCAGGGTCTTGAAGGTGGATTCGATGGCGCCGGGAGTGATCTGGCAGCGCTCCGCCCGGTAGAGGTTCCAGATGGTGAGCCAGAAGGCCGTCGCTGCCTCTACCTCGCGCAGGCCCGCGCCCGTGGAGGGGAGGGTGGCTACGAAGTCCAGCAGGTCCTGGGTGCGGTGCTCAACCAGGTGTTCTTTCTGCACGCGCTCCCAGGCCGCGCGGGCCTTTTGCTCGGCAAGTTCGGGCTGGGCGAGGAAATGATCGAGCAGGGACTTGAGTTCGAGCACGTCTTCATAGACCTGGAATTCCCGCCCCGGCGCCAGGAGTGTGTCCTGATCCTCGCCCACCTGCTGGGAAAAGCACAGACAGCCGCAGGAGGCGGTCTCCATGAGCCGGAAGTTGACCTCGGCCATGATGCTCTCGTTGGGCGCCAGCCGGGTGTCACGGTAGGTCTGGAGCATCTCCTGCATCGGCACGTCCTGGAACACGGCGGCGTTGTACTGCGCACGCAGGAAGTCGGCGAGCCACGTCCTGCGGGGGCGGTGTTCCGAGAATCGCCCGACAAAGGCCATGGGATGGGTGCGCTCGGCGTGGCTCTTCCAGGGTAGCTTGTAGCCGAAACGGGCCATGCGCAGCAGTGGGGTGCGAAAACCCTCGAGGCCCTTGAGCATGGAGGCGTGGGGCGTGGCCACCCCGTCGAAAAGACGGAAATAGTATGCGTGCCAGAACAGGTTGAGGTGGGTGTCGATGGACCAAAAGACCTTGGGGCAGTCAAAGGTCTCCAATCCTTCGAGCAGGACCCGCCTGCCCAGGTGCTCTTCCTGGAAGATCAGCTCAGGGGCAAAGGAGCGGGCCGCAAGCTCGCGCTGGAGATGGAAGACCGAGGGCAGTTTGAGCTGGTCGAAGAGCAGCACCTCGTGCCCCATGCGTTGGAGCGCGGGGCCTATGCTCAGGGAAAAGGCGCAGATACGCATGGCTGCTCGGGTTGTTCTGGACGCACCGGTTGCTGGCGGCGCCTCACTCTGTTTTATTGGAACGGGCGAGATGTTTCTGGTAGCCGCGCCAGCCGGGGCAGATCTTCGTATGCAGCCGCCAGAGCCAGGCCAGGAAGGTCTTGGGCCTTTCCTCCGCACGCTTCCTGAATTTGCACGTCTCGCAGGAGTGGGTCTTCTCGCTCATGGCACACCTCGCCTCAGTTTTTCAGCCGTGGATCCAGGAGGTCGCGCAGGCTTTCACCCAGGAGATTGTAGCCCAGCACGGTGAAGAGGATGGCCAGGCCGGGGAACAGGGAAAGCCAGGGCGCGATCTCCAGCACGTCCTTGCCGTCCATGAGGATGTTGCCCCAGCTCGGGGTGGGGGGCTGCACACCCAGCCCCAGGAAGCTCAGGGCAGATTCCGTGAGGATGGCGCCGGCCACGCCCAGGGTGGCTGAGACCAGCACCGGCGCGATGGCGTTGGGCAGCACGTGCACCAGCAGGATGCGCGCAGGTCCGGCGCCGGCGAGCCTGGCGGCGGAGACGAAGTCGCGTTCGCGCAGGCTCAGGGTCTCTGCTCGTACCAGTCGCGCCACCCCCATCCAGGAGGTCAGGCCGATGACCACCATGATGTTCGTCAGGCTCGGCTCCAGAAAGGCGATGACCGCCAGGATCAGGAAAAAGGAGGGGAAGCAGAGCATCACGTCCACCATGCGCATGATCAGTTCGTCCACCAGGCCGCCGAAATACCCAGCCACCAGCCCCAGGGCCAGGCCGATGGCCACGGCGATGCCCACGGCCACGAAGCCCACCCAGAGCGAGACCCGCGCCCCGTGGAGCATGCGCGAGAGCACGTCGCGGCCCAGGGCGTCAGTGCCCATGATATGGTCGATGCCCGGCGACTGGAGGATGGCGTTCACGTCCAGGCTGGTGGGGTCCACCGGCGAGATGAGGGGCGCCAGCAGCGCGACCAGGGACATGAATCCGACGATGCCGCCGCCGAGCAGCAGCAGGCCGTAGCGCGACCAGAAACGCCGCTGCAACAGCGCCTTCACGACTGCCTCCCACGGAAGCGGATGCGCGGGTCCGCCAGGCCGTAGCCCACGTCGGCCAGGAGGTTGCCGGCCAGGGTGAGCACCGCTCCCAGTACGAGATTGCCCATGATCAGGGGGTAGTCCCTGGACATGACGCCCTGGTAGAAGAGCTGTCCCAGTCCGGGCAGTGCGAAGATGGATTCGATGATCACGCTGCCGCCGATGAGGGAGGGCACCGAGAGCCCAAGGATGGTGATCACCGGTAGCAGGGCGTTGCGCAGGGCGTGTCTGAAGATCACGTTGCGGGTGGAAACGCCTTTGGCCCTGGCCGTGAGGATGTAGTCCTGGCGCAGCACCTCCAGCATGCTGGTGCGCATGAACCGTGACATGCCGGCCAAGCTGCCGAAGGTGTAGATGAAGATGGGCAGGGCCAGGTGCCGGGCCAAGTCCCAGAGCTTGCCCATGAAGCTGAGCTGTTCGTAGTCAAGGGATTTCAGGCCCGAGATGGGCAGGATGGGGAACTGGATTCCCAACAGCAGCATGAGCAGCAGGGCCAGCCAGAAGCCGGGCATGGCAAAGCCGATGAACACGAAGATCGTGGTCAGTCTGTCGAAGAGACGCCCCTGCCAGTAGGCAGAGGCCACGCCGATGGGCACGCTGATCAGCAGGGAAAGGAACAGGGAGACAACGTTCATGCCGAAAGTCAGGGGCAGGCGTTCCTTGATCTTGTCCCACACGGGGCGGTGGTCACCACTCATGGAACGGCCGAAGTCCAGGCGCACGAGCCTGGAGACCCAGTTGACGTATTGCACGTGCAGAGGCTGGTCCAGGCCGTAGAGCTTTTCCAACCTGGCCCTGGCCTCGGTGCCGGCCTCGGGATTCATGGTGGTCTGCAGGTCCGTGGGGGAGCCGGGCGCGAGATGGATGACCCAGAAGCTGATGACGGTGATGCCGAAAAAGATCACGGCCACCCAGAGCAGCTTGACGCCCAGCCGGGTGGCCAGATGGGCCAGTCGGGCGTTCAGGGGCGAGGGGCGGGGGACCGTCACGCCGCCTGTTTCCGCAGCCACGCGCGAACCTCGCGTTCCTCGTCACCCCACTTGGAGGAGAGCCGCACCTCGATGAACCGGGCGAAGATTTCGTCGATGAGTCCCAGCAGACGTTCGATGAGGTAGATCTTCTCCAGAAACACGGCATCGGGGTCGTCATCGTCCCTGGCAGTTTCCACCTTGGGCGTCTTCACCGCGGAAAAGGAAAAGTCCTCGGCCTTGAGGGTGGCGTGCCATTCGTCCATGTCACGCTCCACCCGGATGAGCATTTTGTTGACTTTCTTGCCCGTGCTCAGGCCCAGCCGGGCCTCCCTGAGCTGAGAGACAGCGCCGCTCACCGTGGCGGTTTCGATGTTGTCGCCCTCGCCCCCCTGAACGCTGATGCGTTGCTCCACGTGCAGGGCGAAATCCACGCCGTCACTGCTGCGGAAGGCGCCGTTGGCTGTCTCGCTCTTGAACCAGAGCCAGGTGAGGAAATCCTGACCGAGTATGATGTCCTTGGCTTGCCCCAGGTAGAGGTCCATGTGCGTCTCCTTGTGGTGGTCTGTCGGCTTTGTGTTCCGCCGTCGCGTTGTCGATCTCGCGCGTCTTGCCCGCGTGGGGATCAGGCGAAGTGTGCGGCCTCCAGTGCCTCGAGCTGTGCGATCCTGCTTTCGCCCACATGGCTGAGCGCCATGAAAAAAGGCGTGAGGGGCTCGAGGTGAAGGTCGAAGCTCAGGGTGAAGTGCTCGGTGAACAGTTCGCAGACTTTGGACCGGGTGGAGTCGAACCAGATCACGCCGCTGGAGATGTTCCAGACCACGTTGAACACCGCGGGTATGGGCAGGGTCCTGGCCATGAGCTTGGACATGACCGTGTCCTTGAGTTCGCGCTTGTGGTCGCGGGAAAGGCCCTTGCGCCCCTCCTGCTTGAGCTGCTGCACGGCGCGCTCCATGGCGATCTGAAAGTGCTTCTTGAATACGGCCGAGGGCACGCGGCGGGTGTCCAGGCGCAGGCTGAAGGCCAGATAGCCACCTTTTTCCGGGGGCGCGGTCTTCCACTGGGTGTCCAGCATGTTGTCGAAGCAGACCCAGCCGAAGGAGCGCTCGTCCAGGGATTCGTCGATGTCGCGGATGGCGTTGCGCCTGAGCCTGTCCGGGATCTCGGGCCAGAGCGTGTCCGGCACGGGTTCGATGATGCGGTAGCGGGAGAAGCTGCTGCTTGCTGCGATGAACATTCAGGTCTCCTGATGGGTGGTGTCGCCCTGGGTTGTAGCCCATCTTCCGGCGCAACGCCAGAGGAGTTGGAGGGAGCGGTAAGGTCAGTTGAAGCCGATGGTTACGGTCAGGGCGTTATGAGAATAGGCGTGCCATCCGGGACGTGCCTCCAGATTTGTTCCATTTCCTGGTTGGTTACGGCGATGCATCCGGCTGTCCAGTCCGCGAGACGATGCAGCTTGCCCAGCAGGCCAAGCCGGTTTGGCAGTCCGTGGATCATGATGTCACCGCCAGGCAGACTGTTCAGTGCAGCGGCCCGGGCCTTGTCGTCAGCCGAGGGATAGGAGATGCGCACGGAGAGATGGTATCTACTGTGCGGGTTACGCCCCGAGATTATGTAGCGCCCCTCGGGGGTGCGGTTATCGCCCTGAACGCGCTTGGGCCCTTCTGGCGAGCGCCCAAGGCTTACGCGGTAGCGTACCAGAACTGCTTCCTTGGCGTCCAACAGGATGAGAGACCTCTTGGATTTGTGCAACCGCATTTCGGCCACGATGGCGTTTTCGGGAAGAGGGGGCGGTGGGCATTGCGTCAAGGTCACTAGACCGACCACCAGCACCGCGGTCAAGAGCAGCATGAGGATCATCCGGGCTTGCCGGATAAGGCGCAAGCAGCGCGAGGAAGCGCGGTACTCCAGGTTCATGATATCCCCTGTGAACAGAACCCCAATTCGCGGAGTATCACGATCGCATAAAGGGTTGCAGAGGGTAGGAGGCTCAGATGATTTCCTCGCCCCTGACCTCGCGCCAGGCGCGGTCGATATCCTGCTTGAGGCGTCGCCAGGGCTGGCCGCCGTGTTTGTAAACCTCCAGCAGCTTGGTAAAGGTCTCTGATTCTTTTTGCACGGCGAGGATCAAGGCATCCACGATTTTGAGCGTGCCGCGCAGGCTGTCAAGTGGAGATGGGGGGGAGGGCTCGCCAACATCCTTGGTGGTTACACTATGGAGTGCCGTCGCGGCCGCGCCCTGGACGTCGGTCTGAGACCCGGCAGCCAGGAGCAACAGAAACGCGAGAGAGATGGGCACGGCCTTGGCCAGGAGGAGTCGGATTCTGTCGTGCATGGTCTCCTCCATCACTCAGCCGTTGGGACAGCTGTCTTCGGTATCGCCCGTGTCTTCGCGGGCTGGTGCGGCTTGGGAATCGGTTTTTGTTTTAGCGGGCGGGGCGCCGGTCTTGTCGGCGGGCTCCGAGGTCGCGTGCAGGCGCTCCACGGTGTTGACCAGCTCCTGCCATGTCTCGCCGCCGCGGGTGTAGAGGCGAAGGATCTTGATGAACACGTCGGCCTCGTTCTGCACCGCCTTCATGAGCATGGCGAAGGCCTCGCCGATGTTCGGGGCCTCACTGGAGCGGGACGTGAAGATATCCTTGAAGGGACTCATGACATACTCCTGCATGGATGTGGGGTTGGGGAACCGCCCCATGATACCGCCCTTGGCCAGGCATTGCAAAGCGGGGCTACTTCCCGACACAGAAGCTCTGGAAAACGGCCTCGAGCACGTCGTCGGGGCAGATTTCACCGGTGACCGTCGCCAGGTGGCGCAGGCCGGCCTCGAGGCGCAGGTCACAGAGGTCGTAGGGCAGACCCTGGAGCAGTTCCTCCCGCAGGGCCTGGAGTTCGAGCAGGGCGCGGCGCAGGCATTCGGACTGGCGGAGGTTGGGGGCGAGGTCTCCGGCCTGGGCGTCCGGCGGCGATGCGGCCAGACGGCGACGGATGCATCGGGCCAGTTCCTCGATGCCCAGTCCTGAGGTGGAGGAGACGGCCACGGTCTCCAACCCCAGGGCCGACCAGGCCTCCAGACTTTGGGGCGGGGTCGGGAGGTCGCACTTGGAGCGCACGGCCAGGACTCTGTCGCCGGAAGCGTTCAGGGAGTGCAGCAACTCCAGTTCCTCGGGTTGAGGCGGCAGGGCAGCGTCGTGCACCAGCACCAGGAGGTCCGCCTGCCGGGCCAGGTCGCGGCTGCGCTCCAGGCCTTGGAGTTCCACGATGTCGCCGGTGGCGCGCAGGCCTGCTGTATCCACCAGCCGGACTGGCAGGCCGTCGAGGAGCAGGGTCTCTTCGAGATAGTCTCGGGTGGTGCCGGGGGCGGCGGTGACGATGGCACGTTCGTAGCCAAGGAGCGCGTTGAGCAGGCTGGATTTGCCGGCGTTGACCAAGCCGGCGAGCACCACCAGCGAGCCCTCGCGCCAGGCCCGCGCCCGTTGGTGGTTGGCGAGCAGGGTTCGGATCTCCTCGAGCAGTGGGTCGAGCAGGCGCACAAGGGCCTCGGGCGCGGCCTCCTCGATGTCTTCCTCCGAAAAATCCAGGGCCAGGCAGAGCTGTTGTTTGATTTCCAACAGCCGCTCCCTGATGGATGTTGCCAGCGTGCCGAAGCGGCCCGAGAGCGCGGCCTGGGCCAGACGCAGCCCCTCCCTGGAGGGCGCGGCAATGGCTTCGGCCACTGCTTCGGCCTGGGGCAGGTCGAGGCGGGCGTTGAGAAAGGCGCGTTTGGTGAATTCGCCACGTTCGGCCGGCCGGGCGCCGCAGGCGAACACGGCCTCGAGCACGGTGGCCAGGAGCATGGGGCTGCCGTGGCAGTGCAGTTCCACAACATCCTCTCCGGTAAAGGAATGAGGGGCGGGCATGAAGGCCAGGAGAATCTCGTCCAGGATGTCGTTTTCATTGTCCGGCGCCACAAGGCGGCCGTGATGCAGGCGATGGGGCTTGAAGCCCGTGAAACGCCGCGAGGCGGACCTGAAGAGACGGGTGGCTATGGAGTGCGCGGCAGGGCCGCTGACGCGTACGATGCCAATGCCCCCGCGGGCGCCTTGCGGAGTGGCTATGGCGGCGATGGTCTCCGTCATATCCGTGGTGGAGTGGTGTCGGCTCATGGGCACAGCGTCGGGTATTGCTCAGACGCCGCATGCGACGTCAGCTTGGAGGTCGCATGCGGCAAGGGTGTCTTCCGGCCTGGGGCCGGGTATCAGTCAGCGCTCCGCTGGGAGGGGCGGCGTTTGCCCCCCTGGCTCTGGCCACTGGAGCGCTTGGGAAGGATGAGCACGCGCTTCAGGGGGCCTTCGCCCTTGCTGCGGGTGGATATTTCTTCGTCGTCTTGCAGGGCCAGGTGCACCAGTCTGCGGTGGTAGGAACTGAGGGGCTTGGTGCTCTGGGACTTGCCCTGGGACTTGGCCTTTTCGGCCAGGTGCTGGGCGAGCTGGCGCAGGTTCTCGTCCTGACGCTCCCGGTAGTCTCCGGTATCGATCTGAATTTTGACCGGGTCCGGCCACTTGCTGGCCATCATGCGGTTGGCCAGGTACTGCACGGCGGACAGAGTCTGCCCCTCGCGGCCGATGAGCAGACCGGAGTTCTCGTCATCGTTGATGTGGACGCGCACGCGCCCTTGATCCACGATCTCCACCTCGATGTCGGGGTATTGGATGATGGGCGCGACAAGCCGCTCCACCACCGTGGTGATCATGGCCTTGAGCTTGAGCGAGTCGTCGCGCGTCTTGGCCTGGATCAGGGCCTTTTTGGCGCCGACCAGGCCGAAGATGCCGCCTTTGGAGTCGGAGATGATTTCTATTTCGAGTTTGTCGCGTTCCGTGTCGAAGTGCCGACAGGCCAGGGTGATGGCGTCGTCGATGGTTTTTCCTTCAAATTGGACATATTCGCTCATGGAGATTCCTCGTCACTTTGGCCGGGCGATGGTTCCCACGCGCTGGATCAGGTTTTCCGCAGCATCCACCACTGTTGGGCGATGGAGAGCACGTTGTTCGCCAGCCAGTAGATCACAAGCCCGGAAGGGAAGTTCAGGAAGATGAAAGTGAACATGATGGGCATGAAGAGCATGATCTTGGCCTGCATGGGATCGCCTGGTGCAGGCATCATCTTTTGCTGCAGGAACATGGTGGCGCCCATGACGATGGGCGTGATGTAGTAGGGGTCCTTGGCCGAGAGGTCGGCGAGCCAGATCATGTCGGTGAAGGGCAGATGGGTGATGAACGCCGCGTGCCTGAGTTCGATGGAGTGCAGCAGGGCCTGGTAGAGTCCGATGAACACCGGAATCTGCAGGAGCATGGGCAGACAACCACCGGCCGGGTTGACCTTGTATGTCTTGTAGAGATTCATCATCTCTTCGTTCATCTTCTGGCGGTCGCCCTTGTGCTTCTCGCGGATCTTGGCCAGCATGGGTTGGAGCTTCTTCATTTGCTCCATGGACTTGTAGCTTTTGTGGGAGAGCGGCCAGAGGATGATCTTGATGATGATGGTCAGGATGATGATGGCCACGCCATAGTTCAGGACCCAGGAGTGGATGAACTCCAGGCCGATCAGCAGTGGTTTGGCGATGAAGTCGAACCAGCCCAGGTCCACGGACTTGGCCAGATTGTTGGGTGCGGCGTCCAGGGCATCCTGCTTCTTGGGCCCCAGGAAGTAGGAGCAGGAATAGGTCTTGGTCTGGGAGGGCTCGATGGCGCCCAGGGGCTCGTCCATGATCAGGACGAAGATATCGTCGTCCATGTTCACGCGGAAGGTGGGGCCTTCGTCAGTGGACGGCCGCCCCTCCTGTGGCAGCAGGGCGAGCAGGAAGTAATTGCTCTGCAACCCGCCCCACTGGACCCGGTCGTGTTTAACGAAGCCCTTCTTGCGGATGTCGTCGGGATCGTTCTCCTCGTCCAGGCTTCCGCCGCTGAATGCAGCAACACGGGTGAGGTTGTAGCGGTCGCCCTCGGCGGTCAGGCTCGTGCCGGCCAGGGTGAAGCCCAGCGAGCCCTTGAGCCTGTTGGCCGTTGAGTTCTCGATGGTCACCTTGTCCTTGATCAGGTAGGAGCCGGCGGAGAAGGTCAGTTCGCGGGTCAGACGCACCTCTCCCAAAAGGCCCGTGAAGGTAAGCACGGCGGTGTCCTCGGGGGATTGGAGCGTGTACGAGTCCTTGCCGGAATAGGACCACTGCGGCTTGCCGCCGAGCAGCAACTGCATGGGCAGGGCCGTGGCCGCCCGCTTGCCGATGAGGTCCACGTCCATGGCGTCAGGCTCGATGGACTGCTTGTACTCGAGCAGCCGAAAGGAGGTAAGGATGCCGCCGTCGGAATTGATCACGGCGGTGTATACCGGAGTCTGGATCAGGATTTCCCTGCCTTCGGGTTGGCTGGCCGCGGGGCTTTGTGCCGCGCCGCTTCCGAGTTCGACAGTTGTTCCCGCGGCGGGGGGTGCCGGAGCCACGCCGGTTTCCGTCTGCTCGGCCTGGGGTGCCGGAGCTTGCTGCGGGACTTGCTGCGGAGGAGGAAAGAACCAATTCCAGGCAAAGAGCACAAGCATGGAAAGGGTGACGGCGATGAGTACGCGTTTGATATCCATGATTACAGCATTACTCCTGAATTAGGGCTCTTGGGGGAGCGCGGTCGCGCCTCTTTCATGCCGGTGTGCCGGGGCGGGGGTGTGGCTGGAGACCTGTGAGCACAAGGGCCGGGAAAGACGGAAGCTGTCCGGCACGGGATCATAGCCGCCGCGGAACAGGGGATTGCAGCGGGCAAGTCTGCACACCGCCAGCAGTCCCCCCTTGCAGACGCCGTGGCGCAGGACCGCCTCCCGGGCATATTCCGAGCAGGTGGGCTGGAATCTGCACGCTGGAGGCAGGAAAGGTGAGAAGCAATACTTATATGCCGCCAAGGCAAATGCAATGATCATGCGCATGCGATGTCGTTCACTCAGTGGGCTTCCAGGGTCTTGTCCGGCATGGCGGTCCCCGTGGTCGCGGCGTGCGCTCCATTGGGGCGCGGTTCGGGTGATTCCGGTGAGCCGGGTCCTGTTCGTGCATGCATCCGGGTGACGTGCGTCGCGGCACGGTGCAATACTGGAAGCAGTTCCCGGCTCAGGTTGTCGAGATGCAGCTCTTTCACCACGATACCACGTTTGGGTACCACAACCACATCCATCCCCGGTCCAATATCTGGGCCAAACAGGCGAAACAGTTCGCGTACAAGCCGTTTGACCCGATTGCGCCGGGTCGCTGTCCCCGTCTTCTTGCCAACCCCGGCTCCGGAACGCAAGGGCAAATCAGGCGCGGACCTGGGTAGGGCGAAGACTATGAAACGATTGGAAAAAAAGCGGCGGCCCCTGGTGTAGCAGGCCTGGAACTCCGACCGCTGGGTCAATCGGTGCGCCCGGGGATAGGTTAAAGGGCTAATCTCTTGCGTCCCTTGGCCCGGCGGCGACGCAGCACCGCACGTCCGTTCTTGGTGCGCGAGCGGACCAGAAAGCCGTGCGTGCGTTTCCTTTTCAGTTTGCTGGGTTGATACGTACGTTTGCTCATTATGGAAGCTCCTTGAAGAAAAATAAGCAATCATTTCTACATGTGCAGGCGGCCGTCGTCAAGCACGGCGGCCATGAAAAAAGTGACCATACATGCATCCGCCGCCAAGAGCAAGAACCAACACGCTCCGTAAACACAAGGACCACAAGCCCGTCAAACCGGGCAGGCGCGGCCGGAGAGGCCGCACACGGCTGTTGACGCTGGTAAAAAAAGATGAAATACAATTGGATGAATCCCTCTGAAACAGCCTGGGTTTTCGTTTCGCGGCAGCGCGGCATGATGTCTTGACAGACATCGCCGGCCTTTGCGCCAAGATCGCGACCCATACCGCAAGGCGGAACAATGGACAGCCAACGTTTGAAACTTTTCGTTTTTGCCCTGGCGTTTTGTGCCGGTATCGCCATGCTCCTGGGGCAGGCAGCCGCCTCGGACCCCGAACCCGCGGCAGCCGCCGAGGTTGTCGTACTCCTGGCCCAGCTCCAGGGCCCCGTGACCCCGGCACAGGTCGATCTGCTCGAGGACGCCATCGCCACGGCCCAGGACCAGGGCGCGGTCCTGCTGCTGCTCCGGCTCGACACTCCTGGAGGTCTGGTGGAGTCCATGCGCCAGATGATCAAGTTGATGCTCAACGCACCCCTCCCAGTGGCCGTTTGGGTGGGGCCGGCCGGAGCACACGCGGCCAGCGCCGGCGTTTTCCTGGTGGCGGCCTCGGACGTGGCCGGCATGGCCCCCAAAACCACCATCGGCGCGGCCTCCCCCGTGGACGTGCAGGGCAAGGACGTGCCCGAGACCATGGCCAACAAGGTCAAGAACGACCTCATGGGTCTGCTGCGGGGCGTGGCCAAGGCCAGAAATCGCAATCTCGACTGGTACGAACGCGCCGTGGAGGAAGCCGTGACCGCCACGGCCGAAGAGGCGGTCATGGAACGGGTGGTGGAGTTCGTTGCCGTTGATCCCATGGACTTCCTGGAACAGGCCGGGCGCAGGGGCGTGCCGGTCAGATACGGCAGCGACCGGGATGAACTGCGGTTTGTGACCCAGGATGTGCGGTTGATCGAATACGAACCGAGTCTGCGCTACAAGTTCCTGTCCTGGCTGCTGCATCCGCAGATCGCCTACCTCCTGCTCATGGGGGGCATCGCCGGACTGTTCTTCGAGCTGAACTCGCCGGGAGCGGTGCTTCCCGGCGTTCTGGGCGGATTCTGCCTGCTCCTTGGGCTCTACGCCCTCTCGGTGCTGCCCACCAACGCGGCCGGCGTCCTGCTGCTGCTCTTCGCCTTCATCCTCTTCCTACTGGAAATCAAGGTCACCAGCTTCGGCCTGCTGACCCTGGCCGGCATGCTCTCCCTATTCGTGGGGTCGTTGCTGCTGGTCAAACCAGGAGAAGGTTTTTCCAGATTGCCCATACCCATGGTCCTGGTCACCGCCGGAGGTGTGGCCGCCATGGCCGGCGCCTGTGTCTACTTCGTCGGCCGCTCCCTGCGCCGTCCGCCCGCTTCGGGCCGCGAGGCCATGATCGGTGAGAGCGCCCGGGTGCGTTTCTGGCAGGGCGACAAGGGCAAGGTCTTTGCCCAGGGCACCCTTTGGGATGCCACCGCAGCGACGGAACTCCCCCTGAAAAAGGGGGACGTGGTGCGCATTGCCGGCATGCGGGGCCTGACCCTGTTGGTGGAGATCGATGGCCGGGAGTCCTCGAAACACTAATCCCGAGAAGTCAAAAGGAGTGAACCATGTACACCTACCTACCTCTCCTGATCATCGTGGCCGCCGTCCTTTTCGCAGCCCTCAAAGTGCTCAACGAGTACGAACGCGGCGTGATCTTCCGGCTGGGACGCGTGATCAAGTCCAAGGGCCCGGGCCTGATCATCCTCATTCCGGTCATCGACAAGATGGTGCGCGTGAGCCTGCGCGTGCGGACCCTGGACGTGCCCAATCAGGACGTCATCACCCGCGACAACGTGAGCATCGAGGTCAACGCAGTGGTCTACTTCAAGGTCATCGACCCCACCAGGTCCATCATCGAGGTGGAGGACTTCCTCTTCGCCACCTCGCAATTGGCCCAAACCACCTTGCGCAGTGTCTGCGGCGGCGTGGAACTCGACGATATCCTCGCCCACCGCGACGAGGTCAACACCAGGATCCAGAACCTCCTCGACGAGCAGACAGACCCCTGGGGCATCAAGGTCATTTCCGTGGAACTCAAGCACATCGACCTGCCCCAGGAAATGCAGCGCGCCATGGCCAAGCAGGCCGAGGCCGAACGCGAACGCCGGGCAAAGGTCATCAACGCCGAGGGCGAGTTCCAGGCCGCGGAGCGCCTCTCCCAGGCAGCCGAGATCATCGGCAGACACCCCGAGGCCCTGCAATTGCGCTATCTCCAGACAATGCGCGAGATGAGCGCGGAGAGCAAAGCCACGGTCATCCCCCTGCCTCTGGACGTGCTGCGTCTGGTGGGTGTGGGACTGCAGGGCGCTGCTCCGGCCGCTGCTCGAACCGAGCCCCAGGGCTGAGCACCGTTGTTGCGGTAAGATCATGACGCGGAACAGCGAGACGCACTCATGCGCCCCGGTGGTGGTAGACTTTCAGGACTACCTCACGAGCATCCCGGCCGCTCTGGACGCCCTCGGCGCCCCCAAGTTCCTGGGCGACCAGAAGGCCGTGATGCTCAAGCCGAACCTGGTCAACACCTCGCCCTTCCCCGTGACCACCCCGGTGGAGGTCTGCGCGGTATTGGTGGACTACATCCGCGCCCACAGCACCGCCGGCGTGGTCATCGCAGAGGGTACGGGCGACGCCGCCCGGGAAACCGACGCGGTCTTCTCGACTCTGGGCTACACGAAACTGGCACGGGACAAGGGCGTACCCCTGCTGGACTTGAACCACGCGCCCTTGCGGCGCGTCACCTTGCCCTCAGGCCGCGTGTTCCAGGAACTGTATCTGCCCGAGGTCGCCTTCACCCATTTCCTGATTTCCGTGCCCGTGCTCAAGGCCCACTCCCTGGCCGGCATCACCGGCGCCCTCAAGAATCTCATGGGGCTCCTGCCTCCGCATCATTACGGCGGCGCCGGGGGCGGTTGGAAGAAATCCCGGTTCCACGCGCGGATGCAGGGCTCGATCATGGATCTCTGCGCCTGCCGCGCCCCGGACCTTGCGGTCATGGACGCCAGTCTTGGCCTCGGAGACTACCATCTCGGCGGCCCCATCCTCTCGCCCCCGGCCGGCAAGATCATCGCGGGATACGACGCCTGGGAAGTGGACCGCCTAGCCGCAGGGCTCCTCGGCCTGGAGTGGCGCGATATCGAGCATTTGAACAAGGTATGGTGAGAGGGGCTGTGGTGAGAGGGGAGGAGATTGTTGCGGGGGGAAACCCCTTTCTGGAGAAAGGGGTTTCCCCCCGCCCCCCCTTCCCCAAAGACTTCCGGAATGACGTGAGCAGGGAGACGAACCAATGGCCATACCCGATTTTCAGTCCATCATGCTGCCCCTCCTGGAATACCTTGGCGACAGTACGGAGCGCTCCAACCAGGAGATCCGCGAAGCCATGGAAGAGCGCTTCGCCCTGGGCGATGAGGAGAAGCGAGAACTGATACCCAGCGGCAGGCAGCCTGTATTCAAGAATCGGCTCGCCTGGGCCAAGTCGTATTTTAAACGGGCCGGCTTGCTTTACTCACCCCAGCAGGGCGTCTACGGCATCACGTCGCGCGGACTGGAACTGCTGGCTCAACAGCCTGAGCGGATCACGATCAAACTTCTCATGCAGTATCCGGAGTTCAAGGTTTTTAAAGAAGGTACAGGGGCAAAGAACGGACAAGATGGCAATGGGGGTGATGGGGGCGGGGGAGTTGTTGAAGAAATCACCCCTCGGGAGATGATCGAATCCGGATACAGGAAGATCGTCGAGGAATTGTCGGAAAGTCTGCTGGAGAGTGTCAGGCACTGCTCGCCCCGGTTCTTCGAGCGGCTGGTCCTGGATGTGCTGTTGGCCATGGGCTACGGAGGAGAGCTCAAGGACGGCGGCGTGCTCACGGCCAGGGGCGCGGACAACGGCATCGACGGCGTCATCGCCGAGGACAGGCTCGGGCTGGAGAGCATCTATGTCCAGGCCAAGCGCTGGGAAGGCACGGTGGGGCGTCCCGAGATTCAGAAATTCTGCGGAGCGCTCCAAGGGGAGCGGGCCAGGAAGGGCATTTTCATCACCACCTCGGATTTCAGCAAGGAGGCCCGGGCCTATGCCGCGTCCATCGAGAGCAGGATCGTGCTCGTGGATGGCAGGCGGCTCGCCGCGCTCATGGTGGAGTACAACGTGGGGGTCTCGGTGGAGGCGCGCTACGACATCAAGCGTGTGGATTCCGACTATTTTCTAGAGGAATGAGGCGCCGTCAGCTTCCCGACGGCGAGGCGGAGATGATATTTTTCGCGACGGTTAGCCCAAACACACGGACATTCCAGGAGTTTTTGAAAGGGGGGTCTGGGGGGAAACTTGTTCAAGAAGTGTCCCCCCAGTTGCTTGCACAAGACAAAGCGCAAAAAAAAAGCCCGGAGGCACGGTGCGACGGGGTTTACGAGAACTCTTCCCTAAATGGGCTTTCGCCCTTCGGTTCCTTTCTCTGTTAGTTCTCTCAAACGTCCGTCGTCACCTGTGTTCCAGGTTTATATAAAAATAAGCACGAACACGGAGGCGTCAAGTCCTTGTCCACCGAAAGCCGTGGACGGGCCTGTTCATGGCGGGGTTCGGGAGGTTGCCGAACCTGGCACGGGAGTTGCTAAACAGTTTCCAAAATTTTTCTAGACTTCATGAGCATAAGGAGACTCGAGGTGACCAGCATCTTCCACGCGAAAAAAGGCGGCCGACGCAGGACTCTCTACATTCACACCGAGGATGAGCGGCGGTTCTCCGTCATCGTGCGCGGTAGTGGAAATTCCTATGCAAAGGATGGCTTCAGCAGTTTTTTCGAGGCTTACGACCATGGCTACCGGGTGTTGGCCGCTGTTCGGTGAGGAGGCGTGTCTGTTGGGGGTGCCTCAGGGTTCAGGGCTTGGTTGTGTCAACGGCGGAATGCAGGAATTCGAGATGCTGTTTCAGGGTCTCTGTGTGGTAGAGCAGCAATTCGGCTTCCGGGAACTGGTGTCTCTTGACGTTGAAGAGGTCCAGAAGCAGCAGGGAACCGGGGCGTTGCCAGATGTACCAGGTGTTGTCGATGGCTTCCGGGTCGCCGTACTCCCTGGTGAGTTTCTCAAGGCTGGCCTGGGTGTTCTTGACCATGATCTTGGTGGCCAGGGGTCTGTCCAGGAATTCGGAGAAGTAGAAGTGGACGGCGCCGAAGTCGAGGTCGTCGTAGTCGGGCAGCAGGGGCAGCGTGCGGATCTGTGGGATGGCGTTGTACTTGGGTGCGATGCAGTCGCTGATGTCCTGCCAAAGTTCCTCGAAGGCCTTGGATTTGCCCACCAATTCGTTGAAGGACTCGCTCAGGTTCTCGCCAAAGGCGTTGTTGCACCAGCAGCCGATGCAGTACCGCTTCTGGTTCAGGGTATGGTCCTCGAAATCGCGTTTTCTGGTGAAGTCTATGGAGTGGTCCGGCGCCACGCCCAGGAAGATGAACTCTCCGACTTCTTGCCGTGTGGCGGCGGTCGGCTCCTGAGCCTGGGCGGCGGTGGTCAAGAGCACTACCAGGCTTACAAGTACCGCGGTGAAGGGGCAGGGACTCTTCAGAAGAAACATGTTCGATCCTCGGCGTCCAAGGGTGTAGTGTGTTGTGAACGCCCCGCTAATACGTCGATTGTCGCGTACAGGCAAGCGATCAACACTGTTTCGGCAGAGAGGCACCCGGTACGCACCATTTCGATTTTGGCATGGTTTTCGTGTTCGGCTTGACGAGCTTCATGGGGCTGGGGTATTTCCAAAGATGGTGGTATGGCTTATCCATTCCGGCATGGACGAAGGAGGCAGCCATGGCCGATCTGACTATTGGCGGCACATCTATGGCCGCGTTGGGTTCGAGCATGGGGCTTGGCGCCCTGGGACAACTCATGGGCTTTGGCGGGGGGTATGGTACCGATTCGGCCTTCGCGCCGGTGACCGACAAGGCCACCGTGGGCGCCTCGGTGGTCAGTGCCAGTCTGGACGCCTTGAACGCCCCCGGCATGGGACAGTCCCCCACGGCCATGGACTACGATTTCGGCAAGAGTGTCCTGGGTGCCGTGTACAATCCCACGGGCGGTATCACCGATATCTTTGCTTGAAGCCTGTTTTCCCCGCGAGGGTTGGGTGTGGTTCCATTCCAGGTGATGGTGGTGGAGAGGGGCATGTAACGGCCTCATTGCCGCTGGTGGTGGAGAGAGCGCGGGATCATGCTCTGTGGGCGTTTGTCTTCGAATAACGGGTAGATGCACATCGGGCTAATCAATTCTCGAGGAGGCTGGTGGTGAGCGTTCGCATTCTCGGCCTGTTGCTGTGCGCGGTCTTCCTGGGGCCTTTCCCTACGCAGGCCGCGAAGTTGCAGGAGATCAAGGCTCGTGGCGAGTTGCTGGCTGGAGTCAAGGACTCGGTGGCGCCCTTTGGTTATCTGGATGAAGCCACCAACCAGCTCATGGGATTCGACGTGGATCTCTGCCGCGCGATCGCCGACAAACTCGGGGTGCGGCTCAGGCTTGTGCCCGTGACTTCGGCGGACCGAATTCCGATGCTGTTGCAAGGTTCCGTGGATTTGGTGGCGGCCACCATGACCCATAGTTTCGCCCGTGACGAGGTTGTGGATTTTTCCATCACATACTTCATGGACGGCCAGACACTGCTCGTGCCCAAGGATTCCCCCATCGAGTCGGTGCAGGATCTGGCCGGCAAGACTGTGGCCACGGCCAAGGGGTCGACCTCCGAGAAGAACATCAAGGCGATACAGCCCCAGGTCAGCGTCTTTTCCTACGAGACCTATCCCCAGGCCTTTTTGGCCATGAAACGGGGCGAAGCCGACGCGGTGACCACGGACACCAGCATCCTGCTGGGGTTGAAGCAGGCCGACGAGAACCCCGAGGGCTGGAAGCTGGTGGGTGAACCATTTTCGCAAGAGCCCTATGCGGTGGCCGTGCCGGAAAACGACTCGGATTTCCGTGACTTCATCAACAAGGCGTTGGCCGAGATCTGGACGAGCGGGCATTATCTGACGCTTTACAACAAATGGTTCGGGCCGGATACTAATTATCACATCCCCCTGACCTGGGAGATGGAAATTTGGCCCTGATTGTTTGTTCCTGGCATGGGGATGTGTGACGCGCAAGATTTGTAATCCTCACGAGTACACGGAGTTGGGACGTGGCTGCATTGATCCGGCTTGATGTGGCCGTGCCACGGGACATGGAGCCCCTGGTCACGGCCTTCCTGTTTGACAGGGTGAGTTACGGTTGGGAAGAGATCGATTTGGACTCTGATGAGGTGCTCATGAGCGTGCACATCGAGCAGCTGGAGTTCTGTCAGGCATTGGAGCAGGAGTTGGGGGCGCGTTGGCCGCAGGTCCGCATCCAGCGTAGCGAGGTGCCCAAAAGGGATTGGGCGCAGGCCTGGAGGGAGTTCTTCACGGCCGTGCCCTGCGGCGAGGATTTTCTGGTCATCGCTCCCTGGATGGACGAGCTGTTGCAGGACGCACCCAGGCAGGGACGCGTGCCTATCGTCATCGAGCCCAAGATGGCTTTCGGCACTGGACATCACCCCACCACGGCCCTTTGTCTGGAGGTTGTGTCCACCCTGTTCCGACAGGGGGTAATCGCGCCCGGCATGCGGTTTTTGGATCTGGGTACCGGCTCGGGCATCCTGGGCATCGGATGCTCCCGGCTGGGGCTGACGGGGTTGGGGCTGGACATCGACCCCCTGTCCATCGACAACGCGCTGGAGAACAGGATCGTCAACGGGGTGGAGGATTTTTTCGAGGTCAAGGAGGGGGATCTTGGGGGCGCTGCCGGTGAACGCTTCGATCTCATCTTGGCCAACATCCTGGCCGAACCGCTGGTGGAATTGGCGCCAAGGCTGCGCGAGAGCCTGAAACCTGGTGGAGTGCTGGTACTGTCCGGCTTGCTGGAGATCCAGCGCCGGCTGGTGGTGGAAGCCTACCGCGCCTGCGGCTTGCCCGAGCCCGAGGCACTGGTGCGCGGGGAGTGGGCTGCGTTGATTTTTTCCGCTCCAGGTGGATGATGCTGTTCATATATGTACAGATGCGGAATAGACGGGGGGAAGCCTGCTACAACAAGAGGTTTCGATATGGATTATGATTCGAGAGTCGTGGGCACTACGCTGGTGGTGCGTCCTCGGGTGGAAAAACTCGACTTCACGGTGTGCGGCACGCTCAAGTCCGACGTCAACGATCTGTTGCGGGCCGGACGGCAGAGCAAGCTCCTCATCGACATGCAGGACGTTTCCTTCATCGACAGTATGTCCATCGGCGCCCTGGTCACCCTACGCAAGGCCGTGCTCGACAATGGAGGACGGATGGCCCTGTGCGGCCTGCATCCTTTTGTGGCGAAGATCCTCGCCGTGGTCACGGTCAATGTGATCTTCGACGTCTTCGAGAACGAGCAAGATGCCCTGAAAGGACTGTTGGAAGGGTAGGTCCTGGTTTGATGCGCTCCCGCGAGATACTGTTGCGGAACATGTACGACGCCATGCTCTCGGAGCTTGGTCCAAGCTTTTGGTGGCCCGGGTCTTCGCGTTTCGAGGTCATGGTGGGTGCGGTGTTGACCCAGAACACCAACTGGGGCAACGTAAGCAAGGCCTTGGACTGCATCAGGCGGGAGGGGCCGCTCACTCCCGAGGCGTTGTACGCGCTGCCCGAATGTCGGCTTTCCGAACTTGTCCGACCGGCCGGGTATTTCAGGATCAAGGCCGCCCGGCTGAAGAATCTCCTGGTGTTCCTCAAGAACGAGTACCTGTTCGACCTGGAGGCCATGGCCGGAGAAGAGGTGTCGGTCTTGCGTGAGAAACTGTTGCACGTCAAGGGTATAGGCCCCGAGACAGCGGATTCGATCCTGCTCTATGCCCTGGAGCTGCCGAGTTTCGTGGTCGACGCCTACACCAGGCGCATTTGCAACCGCCACGGCATGCTCCCGGAGGATGTCGATTACGAGGAACTGCGGGAGTTCTTCATGGACGTACTTCCCGAGGACGTACGGCTGTACAACGAGTTCCACGCCCTGCTGGTGCGCACCGCCCAGGGCTGGTGCAGGAAAAAGGCCCCGTTATGCGACACCTGCCCCTTGCGCTCTTTTTTGACGTGAGCAGCGCTTCCGTACGCAGGACCGCTGTCATGGTCCTGTCGTGCCTCTTCTCCCTGGTGCTGTTTGTGGGGATGGCTTCGGCCGCGGGCCAGGACGCCAAGGCGCGTCTGGAAGAGCAGCGACGCAAGGCCGAGAGTGCCAAACAGGCACTCAAGGAACTCAGCGAGGAGGAGCGGCGCCTGAACAAGAGCCTTGCCAAGGCCGAGGACGCCATGCTTGGTTTGCAGGATCGCATCAGCAAGGCCGAACGAGCCCTGACCGAGGTGGAGGATGCGGAGGGCAGGGCCAGGGAGGACCTTGAAAAGCTGGAATTGCGCAAGCGTCAGTCTTTGATCGAGCTGCGCAAGATCATGCAGGGTCTCTGGCCCGTGCAGGTCCGACGCGGCGTCTTGCAGGGGCGAAACGTTCCGGCCTGGGATGAGGCCGACCGCGAATTCGTATGGATGGCGCGGCTCTACGCAAAAGTGGAGCGCTCCCTGGAACAGGTGGTGCAGCAGGAGCGTGCCATCGCAGATACCTTGCGCGAGAAACGAACCCTTGCCGACAAGGCCCGGGATGCCCTCGCCGGCATCAACAAGGACAAGGACGCTCTCCTCGGGCAGAGGATGCGCTTCAAGGAAGAACTGGCCAAGGTGCGCAAGAGCAAGGTCGATCAGGAGCAGGTGCTTCAGGACCTGGTTGCCGCCATCAACGATCTGGACTACAAGGTCCGGCACGACCCGGAAAAGGGGTTGGAAAAGAAACCCTTTGACAAGCTCAAGGGTGCGCTGCTCTGGCCGGTGCAAGGGCAGGTCGTATCGGGATTCAAGCCCGACGCCACCCCCCCCATGCGCGGACTGGGTATCAAACTCTCCAGCGAGACCCAGGTCCATGCCGTATCCTGGGGGCGGGTGGTGCACAACGATGTTCTGCGTGGCTTCGGTCGGGTGATCATCCTCATGCACGGCAGCGATTACTACAGCCTGTATGCATTTCTTTCCACCAGCGACGTTGCCAATGCCCAGGAAGTTTCCGCCGGGCAAGTGCTGGGAAAGGCCGGGTACTATCCGGAGGTCAAGGGACCGGGGTTGTATTTTGAATTGCGTTTTCGACAAAAACCTATTAACCCACGGCAGTGGCTCAGTGCTCAGAAATAGACGATCAGTCGGCGAAGCAGCGTCATTAACCGGCCCGGCCGGCTGTTATGGTAACCTGTTTGCCCTTGGAGCAGCAACAACGACGCCTGAACGGCGCTTGAATTTCTCCATCGTAGCGACACGATGCGGAGGCTAGTATGCGATTGCAATGTGTTTTGTGTTCCCTGCTTTTGACCTTTGTCCTGCTTGGTCCGGTCAATGTGGTCGGTGCCCAGGCCGACGACAGGTATGAGCCCCTGAAACGTTTCAGCCAGGTCCTGGACATGGTGGAGCGCTATTATGTCCGCGACGTCACCCGCAAGGAGCTGGTGGAAGGAGCGGTGCGGGGTATGCTGCAGGAGCTGGATCCTCACTCCTCGTACATGGACAAGGAGGAGTTCGAGGAAATGCAGGTAAGCACCTCGGGCGAGTTTTCGGGCATCGGCATCGAGATCAGCATGCGCAACGGACAGCTTGTGGTGGTTTCGCCCATCGAAGACACACCGGCCTATGATGCCGGGCTGCAGAGTGGCGACATCATCATCGAGATCGACGACCAACCAACCGAAGGCATCAGCCTCCTGGAAGCAGTACGCAAGATTCGCGGGCCCAAGGGCAGCACCGTGCAGCTCACGGTCCTGCACAAGGACACCAAGACCCCGGATCGGATCACCATCATCCGCGACACCATTCCCATCATAAGCGTCAAGTCCGATGTTCTGGAACCCGGCTACGGCTATTTGCGTCTGACCAGGTTCAACGAACACACCACCGAGGAGCTGCTGGATGCCTTGAAGGGTCTCCAGGCCAAAGGTGAAATCAAGGGTTTGGTTCTGGATTTGCGCAACAACCCAGGTGGTCTGCTGGATCAGGCCGTGAGCGTGGCCGACATCTTCCTCGCGGACGGCAAGATCGTCTACATCCAGGGCAAGCAGGAGAGTTCCCGTAAGGATTATCTGGCCAAGAACAGCGTAAGCGACATCGGCGCTCCCATGGTGGTACTCATCAACGCGGGTTCGGCCTCTGCCTCTGAAATCGTGGCCGGCGCCATGCAGGACCTCAACCGTGCCCTACTCATCGGAGAACCCACCTTTGGCAAGGGGTCGGTGCAGACCATCATCCCCCTTTCCGACGGCGGTGGCATGAAGCTGACCACAGCCCTGTACTACACCCCAAGCGGCCGTTCCATCCAGGCCGAGGGCATCGAGCCCGACCTGCACATCCCCCTGGCTGAAAGCAAGAACTCCCTGATCGTGCGCGAGAGCGATCTGAGCAAGCACATCGAGAAAAACGACAAAAAGAGCAAGGGCGACAAGGAAAGCGATGCCGCAGAGCGCATGCGTACGATGCTGGAGAAGGACAACCAGCTGCGGATCGCCTTGCAACTGGTGAAGGAACAGCCTGCTGCCGCCTTCTAGCCGGTAGTGGTCCTGGTCAAATCTTGAGGCCGGCCCCATGAGCGCCAGCTCATGAGGCCGGCCCGTGCCGCGAGCCTTCGTGCCCTGGCCGCCAGGGGCAGCCCATAGGCCTGAATATGTTCCCCCCCCTTGATCGACTGATCGCCGCCAGGTGGAAGCCCCTGTGCCTGCTCCTGATCCTGGCTGGCATGGCTGCCCTGGGCGGACTCGGCTACGGCGTATACCGTCAGGCCAAGGCGCCCTCCGCGTTCGTCGTCGCGGAGCCGGAGCACAACGCCACGCTGGAGACGACTTCTGGCAACAGCATCCGCCTCCCTGTCCGCAACGATGTCGCTCCTCCTGCAATGGCCGTGGAGCAGATCGAGCAGACTTACGAAGAGGCCCTGGGCAGCCCCCTGGAGGAGGCCATCAAGGAGCTGGACCATCTCCTGATCGTCGGAATGCAGCGCTTTGGCAAGAAGACGGAACGATTGCGGCTCAGGGAAGTCGTCCTGCGCCACCCGGAAGATGACCCGGAGCGCATGGGCGCCCATCTGTTCCAACACATCGTGGTGGATCAGGACATCCCGGCCGGGGCCCTGCTGGAATACCTGCGTGAAAGTCTTGCGACGTTGCCCTTGCCGGCGAGCCTAGAGCCCGCGGGTCCGGCATCCTGGAACGTGAGCATCCTGGGGCGCGTCACCCACCAGATCAGCTTCGAATCCCCCAGGGGCGAGCCGCCCATGCCCGACACCCCAGAGCCACAGGGTTTGCTGGCCATCGTCATCGACGACCTCGGCCTGGATGCCGGCTTTGCCCGGCAACTGGCCGCATTGCCGCTGGAGATCACCTTTTCCGTGCTCCCCGGGTTGCCCCATTCCGATGACGTGGTGAGCATCGCCAGGAAGGCGGGGCGGGAACTGCTGCTGCACCAGCCCATGGAGCCCATGGGCTACCCGGAGGTCTCCCCCGGAGAAGGCGCCTTGTTCGGGAGCATGACAGGGGAGCAGCTGCGGGCCGTGGTCCTGGACAATCTCGCTCGGGTACCGGCGGCCAGGGGTATGAACAACCACATGGGGTCGCGCTTCACCCAGGACCACCGCGCTGTTTCCGCCATGCTGCAAGGGGTGCCGGGGAACGGCTTTTTCGTCCTGGACAGTCTCACGCATCCTCGTTCGGTGCTGGGGGAACTGGCCAGGCAGCAGGGAATACCCACACTCCTGCGCGACGTTTTTTTGGATGTTGTCCGCGATGCGGACGCCGTGACCCATCAATTGCGCAAGGCCGAGAGCATCGCCCTGCGCAAGGGGCGGGCCGTGGCCATAGGCCACCCTTTTCCCGAGACCCTGGAGGGCATCCTGCGCTGGAACAGAGGGCGCTCCCAGAGGGTGGCGGTGGTCAAGGCGAGCACGCTCGCGAAGGGGGATGACGCCGATCTTGCGCAGTCACCCAAATCTCGGTAAAGCCAGGCAATAGTTATTCCATACCAATCGACTCAACACCAACACGGAGGCAACAATGGCAGAACGCACCCTTTCCATAATCAAACCCAACGCCGTGGCCCGCAACCTTTCCGGGGCCATCCTCAAGATGATCCAGGAGGCCGGCCTTGAGGTCAAGGCCATGAAGATGCTCATGCTGACCAAGGAGCAGGCCGAGGCCTTCTACGCCGTGCACAGGGTGCGTCCCTTTTTCGACAGCCTGACCGGGTTCATGGCCTCGGGCCCTGTGGTGGTCAGCGTGCTTGAAGGAGAGAACGCCATTGCCAGGTATCGAGACCTCATGGGTGCCACGGATCCGGCAAAGGCAGGGGAGAACACCATCCGCAAGCACTATGGCGAGGATGTGGAGCGGAACTCGGTGCACGGCTCCGACGCACCGGAGACAGCAGCTCAGGAAATCGCCTTCTTTTTCAACCAACTGGAGATGGTAGGCTGATGCAAACGATATTCGGCTGCATCGGATGCGGCAATATGGGCGCTGCCATCCTGCGAGGTCTGGCCCGCAGGGAAGGGTTCACGCTCATGGGCGTGGACACCGATCAAAACAAGCTCACGGCGCTTGCCGATGAGATTGGTATGGCAGTCCCGCCTCACGGGATCCGTGACATGGTGGAGCTGGCGGATTACATTCTCCTGGCCGTGAAACCCAACCAGGTGCGTCAGCTGCTCGAAGAGACGGCTCCGCGTCTGCGAACCAGCCAGGTGATCATTTCCATTGCCGCGGGAGTGACCTTGCGGCAGTTGAAGACTTACTCCAGCGGAGCCTGCCCCGTGGTGCGGGTCATGCCCAACACGCCGGCCATGGTCCAGGAGGGTGTATTCGCCCTGTGCTTTGATGATCCCATGCTCAAGACGCAGCACAAGGAATTCGTTCTGGAGTTGTTTCGAGGTCTTGGGCAAGTGCATGAACTGCACGAGACATATTTTGATGCTTTCACGGCCATCGTGGGCAGCGGTCCGGCCTACGTGCTCTACTTCATGGAAGCGCTGGTCGAAGCGGGAGTGGCCCTGGGCCTGTATCGTGATCAGGCCACGGCCATGGTCAAGGGCCTGTTCAAAGGCACGGCACAACTTGCTCTGGAGTCGGACAAGCACCTTTCCGTCCTGCGCGAGATGGTCACCTCTCCAGGGGGGACCACCATCGCCGGTACGAATCTCCTGGACTCGGCCGCGGTCAGGGGCAGGATCATCGAGGCAGCCAAGGCGGCCTGCGAGCGCAGCAAGGAACTGGGCTGAGTCCCGGATCGAGGTGTCGGGCGGGGGGAAGTCCTCGCGGCTTCTCCCCGACACGACCGGCCTGGTTCTACTCTCCACCCAGTGCCGGAAGCCAGAGATAGTGGAAGCCAGGCTCGAGGGATTGCATCAACCGTGAGGTCCCCAGATCCACCAGGGCCGCTCCGCGCAGGGGCGCGGCGTTGGTCAGGGAGTTGTAGGCAGTGTCGTCCTTGAATGCTTCCCGCCGGTAGACGACCAGTTTGGCCTTGTCCAGCAGGGCGAGTTCCTTGGTCTTGGCCAGGGCTTCTTGGATATAGCCGATGTCGTCCACCAGCCCCAATGCTTGGGCTTGATGTGCCGTGAGCACATTGGCCTGGGCGACGGTCTGCAGTCGTTCATGGTCCAGTTTTCGACTTTGAAGCACAACTTCGAGAAAGCGGTTGTTGAGCTGAGAGATCAGTTCCTGCATGATGTCGCGCTCCTCTTCGGTGCTGTGCCGAAACATGGAAAAGATGTCCTTGTATTTTCCTGACTTGACGACCTCCGCCTGTACGCCGATCTTTTCCATGAGGCCTTCGAGATCGGGCCGGATGAAGACGGTACCCACGGAGCCGGTGATGGTGGTGGGATGCGCCACGATGTGATCGGCCGCGGTGGCCGCGTAGTACCCGCCCGAGGTGGCCAGCTCCATGAGCAGGGCCACCACTTTCTGTCCCGTGTGGCGCTTGTGGCGCAGGATCTGCTGGTGCAGGATGTCGCTGGCCGTAACCGTGCCGCCGGGCGTGTTGATGGCCAAGATCACGGCCTTGACCTGCTTGTCCTCCGCGGCCTTGGCCAGGCGGGAGATCACCTCCTGCACCGGACTGGGCGCCACGGAGATCAACCCGGAGTCTGGGGAGGTGGAGAGCATGCCCCGTAGATGCACCAGCAGCACCTTGTCTCGCCCCTCTCCTTCCAGTGTGTATTCCTTCAGGGCTTCGCCGGGGTCGGGATAGAGATTGATCTTGGGGCGACAGGCGCCACAGAGCAGCAGTGCGGCAAGGATCAGCAACGGCGCGACGAGACGCGGGGAGATGGCGATGTTCATGACGGTGTGGATACCATCGGCAAGCGATTCAGGGAAGAGCGAGTGTAACCGGCTTTGGACAAGGCCGGGGCGTTTTTGTTAGCCTGCCCGGTGTCGGGGCGATTCGGCAACGAGGAGACGGAAGTCCGAGATGACCATGGGTGAAGACAATCCCTTTTCCAAGCTTGACAAGAAGTTGTTTCCATCAAAACGGGGCAAGACCCCGCGGCCTCCGTCGCAGGAGGCTGCTGAAAACAAGCCTGACGCCGGTCGGGAACCCTCGGCCGAGGAGTTGTTCCTGCGGGCCATGCAGGGTGTCGCGCCGCTGGACAACAACCAAGGCGGGGGGCAGGGCCGGCAGGTGCCCCCAGCGCCCCCGGCTTCTGGAGGTCCCGCTTCCCCGGCCAGGGATCAGGAGCGGGACGAGAACGCCGCGGTGGCGTCGAATCTGGCCGATCTTGTTTCAGGCAAGGTGGAGTTCTCGTTGGACCTCACCGACGAATACATTCAGGGGCACGTCCTGGGGCTGGACACCAAGACCGTGGTCCGGTTGAAAGCGGGGTTTTACAGCCCGGAACGGCACCTGGACATGCATGGCTTCAACACCGAGCAGGCTTTTTTCTCACTGGTGCAGTTCGTCAAGGAGAACTACCTGCATGGGCGTCGCTGTCTGCTGGTGATACCCGGGCGCGGCAGGAATTCTCCGGAAGGGCTGGGAGTGCTGCGGGAGAAGGTCCAGGCTTGGCTGACCAGGGATCCGCTGAAGCGGGTGGTGCTGGCCTTTTGTACCGCCTTGCCGAAGCACGGCGGCGCGGGGGCGCTCTACGTGCTGTTGCGGAAAAGCAAGGGCAAGGGCAAGATCAACTGGGAGCGTCTGCCGGTGGACCTGCCGGACCTGCCTGAGTTGTAGTCGGGAAGGCTTCTCTGGCAGGACGGCATACGCGTGCGGCTCAGGTGATGAGTACCTCGTCGAAGCGGGGTCGGTTGTCGATGATTTTACCGGCGCCGCGCACACAGGTGGTCAGGGGATCCCTGTCCACGATCACGGGCAAGGTGGTCTCCTCGTGGATGGCCCTGTCCATACCGCGAATCAAGGCGCCTCCACCCACCAGCAGAATGCCGCTGGCGGTGCTGTCCTCGATGAGGCTCGGCGGTGTCTTCTCCAGAGTGCGGCGTATGGCCTGGAGAATGGCACGTACCGTGGGGGTGATGGCTTCGCGCACGTCGCTGTCGGTGATGGTCACTGTGGTGGGGATGCCCGTGGCCAGACCGCGGCCCGAGACCTGCATCTCCAGAGGTTCGTCAAGGGGCGCGGCGGCGCCGATCTGGATCTTGATTTTCTCCGCGGTGCTTTCCCCGATGAGCATACGGAATTTTTCTTTGAGGTAGTTCTGGATGCCCTCGTTCATTTCGTCGCCGGCCACGCGTAGCGACTCGCCGCACACGTGCCCCGAGAGACTGATGACCGCGACATCGCAGGTGCCGCCTCCGATGTCCACCACGAAATTGCAGACCGCCTTGTCCACGGGAAGGCTGGCGCCGATGGCCGAGGCCATGGCCTCGTCCACCAACCGCACTTCGCGAACGCCCACTTCGTTGGCCGAATCGATGACGGCTCGCTTTTCCACGTTGGTAATATAAGGCGGGATGCCGATGACCATACTGGGCGAGATCAGGCGCAGGCCCGTGGTCACCTTGCGGATGAAATGCGAGATCATCCGGTTGGTGACCTCGAAGTCGGCGATGACACCGTCCTTGAGGGGACGGATGATCTTGATGCCCTGGGGTTCGCGCCCCATGTAGCTCTTGGCTTCGGCACCCACGGCCAGAACCTTGTGGGAGCGTTCATCAAGCGCCACCACGGAGGGTTCGTTGAGCACAATGCCACGCTTGGAAACATGGATCAATGTATTGGCCGTGCCCAGATCCATGGCCATGTTTTTGCTGAAAAGCCGCAGCAGCCTTTTTAAAACCATAATTTCAGCACCCGCTTTCAGGGGATGCCCCTGATATCCCGGCCTTGCAGGGAGTGCAGCGCCGGGTGACACAGCTCAAGCTGTTTGCTATGTGAAGTTGCAAGTCACAGGAACTGTTTACGGAACAGTGCGACTTTTTTCAAGCCGAAAAAAGTATTTTCCAGGGTGGTTATCCTGCACAACGGGATTGTGTTTTTCCTGCTTTTAGCGCACATTTCCCTGTCTGTGACCCCCGGTACCACCTTTGTTCACCACAGCCCGGGGGTTTCCTTTTCAGGCATCTTCAGGAGGAAGGCATGCATCTCAACAAGCGTATCCTGGTTACAGGGGGCGCGGGATTCCTTGGTTCGCACCTGTGTGAAAGGCTTCTGGCCGAAGGAAATGAAGTTATCTGCGTGGACAATTTCTTCACCAGTACCCGCTCCAACGTGGGGCATTTGCTGCAAAATCCCAACTTCGAACTCATGCGGCATGACGTGACCTTTCCGCTGTATGTCGAAGTGGAGGAAATCTACAACCTGGCCTGCCCGGCCTCGCCCATTCACTACCAGTTCGATCCGGTGCAGACCACCAAGACATCGGTGCACGGCGCCATCAATATGCTGGGCCTTGCCAAGCGCACCAAGGCCACGATGTTCCAGGCTTCCACGTCCGAAGTCTACGGAGATCCCAAAGTGCATCCGCAGAAGGAGAGCTATTGGGGAAACGTGAATCCCATCGGTACGCGCTCCTGCTACGACGAGGGCAAGCGTTGCGCCGAGACCCTGTGTTTTGATTATTACCGGCAGCACAGGCTGCGCATCAAGGTTGCGCGCATCTTCAACACCTACGGCCCCCGCATGCATCCCAACGACGGCAGGGTGGTCTCCAACTTCATCCTTCAGGGGTTGCGGGGCGAATCCCTGACCGTGTACGGCGACGGCAGCCAGACCCGGTCCTTCTGCTATGTAGACGATCTCATCGAGGCGTTCGTGCGGTTCATGGCAACTCCGCCGGAATGCACCGGCCCCATGAACCTGGGCAATCCAGGCGAGTTCACCATTCTCGAGCTGGCCGAGAAGGTCATTGCCATGACCGGATCGCGCTCCAAGATCGTGTTCAAGCCTCTGCCCTTTGACGATCCCACCCAGCGACAGCCGGATATCACGCTGGCCCGCAAGGAGTTGGGGTGGTCCCCGCAGGTACCCCTGGACGAGGGACTGAAAAAAACCATCACCTACTTCAGGAACTTGATGGAAAAGGGGCAGGACAGGGTGGAAAGGACGTAGCAACCCGTCTCGGAGTGTCCCTGTCGGGACGGTGTGAACTGCTCTGGGTAGAACAAGGGCCGCCTCCAATCCGTGGGCGGCCCTCCTTATGCCGGCTGTTTCCTCAATCCTTCAGCGCCGCATGGACTCCTGCACGTCTTCGATGCGTTTGATCACGGTGAGCAGGTAGCGCGCCATCTTGCCCCTGTGGTCGGCGAGCATGGAGTCGCGGTCGCCGCGCAGCACGATGAGCGGGTCAAAGGTGCAGATGCGGTCCATTTCCCGGAAGGCCACGTCGAGGTTCTCCGCGCCGCCCTTTTCCCTGATCTCGGGGTAGAGGTGGGCAAGGGTGCGCAAGAAGTCCCGTACCACCAGCATCACACCCTGAGAGTAGTAGATACGGTTGTCGAGTTCGAAGAACCCCACGTCATCGTTGGACTGCACCAGCAGGCCGAGGGGGTGTCCCAAGAGTTCCTCGCCGCTGATAAACTTGAGCACGTTATAGATCGAGTCGGTGCGCATGTTGTACACGGCCTTGTTCTCGAGCAGGGCCTGCTGGTACTGGCGCATCAGCTTGATGGCCCTTTCGTATTCGTTCTCTGCCGAGGGCCTGAAAAAACCCCAGACGTCCTCGCCGTAGACCAGGCGTTTTTCGCGCACATCCTTGAGTCCGGAATTTTCCGGGTCCGCGCTGCCGAGCTTGGCGAAGTTGATGCTGTAAAAATTGAGCAGCATGCGCGTGGCAAAGAGCACACCCCGTTGCCTGTTGTCGCGGTTGTCCATCCAGCTTGTGGGCGAGATGAAGAGGTCGTTGACGCTCCAACCGAAGGGCGAGTCCAGCTCTTCCTGGAGCCGGGCGTACACCGAGTGCATGAGCAAGGCGCCTTTTTGGGCCGCGTCGGCGCTGGGTCCCACCTCCTGCATCTCCTTGACCAGTGGCGCACTGATTTCCGGGAACCGCGTGGGATCCACGCCGCGATAAAGGGAGTAGCCCAGATAGTAGGCGCCGAGGATGACCGGCCATATGATCATCAAGATGAAGAGCAGCGTGAAGATGTTGAAGGGGGGGAGTATGCGTTTGACCCACTCCGGCGTCCGCTTCAACACCCTGTTTTCCTTGGGCTGTGAGCTGGTCTGGTTCATGGTCGCTCCTGAACGTGGTTGCTTGTATGCGCCGGCGCGGGGATTCCCGGCCGGATCATGACCCTGGAGTATGGCACAGGGGCGTGTCAAATGAAAGCGTGTTGCGCGGATGCGGTTCTCCGGGTAAAGATGAATCGAGATATCCAATTGAAAACCGCGGCACCCCTTGTTGTCGCGGGGAGGGATCATGTCTGCTCAACTCCTGCGAACGGTGGTAATGCTGGCGGTCGCCTGTGCCCTCATGACAGCCGCCTCCATGGCCGTGGCGGGTGATTTGGCCGTGTACCACAATGCCCGTTTCGGCTATTCCATCGGCTATCCTGCGGATTTCATCCCCCAGGGGGAGTCGGACAACGGCGACGGCCAGCGTTTCCTTTCGCCGGACGGCGCAGCCATGCTCATGGTCTGGGCCGGTTTCAACGCCCTGGAGACCCCCCTGCACGAGGAATTCGAGAGTGCGCTCACTGACCGGCACCGCGAGGTCACTTACAAGACCATCAAAGACAACTGGTTTGTGATCTCTGGATACGACCAGGGACGGATATTCTACCGCAAGACCATGCTCGGCAAAGGCGGCGATGCCTACTACACCTTTGAATTGCTCTATCCCAGGGAACTGCGGCAGGAGTTCGATCCCCTGGTCAAGCCCGTGGCAGACTCCTTTCGGGTGGAGTGAGCAGCGCACGTGGCTCACGCTCCCGTTGCGGTGACACCCGAAGAGGCGGGGCAGAAGTTGACCGGTTTTCTCGCCCGCAGGGTGGGGCGGGACGTCCCTCGGAGCGTGCTGATGCGCTGGATCCGCACCGGGCAGATACGCGTGGACGGCCGGCGCGCCAAGCCCTTCCAGCGTCTGCAAGTCGGCCAGGAGGTCCGTCTGCCGCCACAGGCCTTTGCAGAGGCCGAAGCCAAGGCCCTGCACGACCCGGCACCGGCCGGAGAGCTGGAGGTCCTCCTGAGGGAGTCCGACTACCTTGCCCTGGCCAAGCCTGCGGGCCTGCCCGTGCATGGTGGCACCGGCCATACCGACAGTGTGCGGTCGCGACTGCTGGGCATGTTTCCGGACGCTGACTTCGCTCCCACCCCGGTGCACCGGCTCGACCGCGACACCTCCGGGGTTCTGTTGGTGGCACTCTCCTATGCGCGGCTGCGGGAGATGCAGGAGCTATTCAAGGCCGGCCGTGTGGGCAAGGAATATCTGGCCTGGGTGGCTGGGGTTTGGCCCTGGAGCCAGGACTTCCTGATGTGCGACAGGCTGGCCAAGGTCGAATCCAAGGGGCGACAACGCATGGTTACAGACGACATGGGAAAGGAGGCCAGGGCGCGGGTCAGCCCCCTGCGGGTGGAGGAGCGGGCCAGCCTCTTGCTTCTGCGGTTGGAGACGGGACGTACGCATCAGTTGCGCGTGCAATTGGCAGCCAGGGGATTCCCCATTCTGGGTGACCTGAAATACGGCGCCCCTCCAAGTGGACAGGGGTTGCTCCTGCACTGCCTGCGTCTGGAGATCTTCAACCGTTCTATCGGCTTGCCGCCGCGGTGGTCCGGAGCATACGCTCCCGGGCCAGGGCAGGTCGGGGCAATTGCCTCGCAACAATCATTACAACCAAATGGGGAGCGCTCATGAGCCCTTTGTTCAGAAAAGAGAAAAAACAAGACGCGGAGGAGTGGTTCATTCCCGAGGACGGCCGCAAACAACTCGATAAACACTTCAAGCTCCTGCGTCAGCCCGTGGAACTGGTGGTCTTCACCGAAGACGGTACCAACGACGCCTACAACGATTACATGGTCAAGTTCGTCCGCGACGTGGCCCGCAGCAGTGACCTGATCACCGCCCGCTTCCTTGACCTGGACAGCGACGAGGCCAGGAAATATGGTGTGGAGACGTCCCCGGCCCTGCTGCTCAATCCGGATTCCTGCCACATCCGTTTCCTCGGTGCGCCCCTGGGCGAGGAAGGGCGTTCCTTTATCCAGGCCATGCTCATGGTCTCCACGGGGCAGAGCGGCTTGTCCGACGTCTCCAGGGACATGCTGGACCAGCTCCAGGAGCAGCGTCACGTCCAGGTATTCGTGACTCCCACGTGCCCCTATTGTCCGGGGCAAGTGGTCAACGCCTTCAAGTGCGCCGTGGAAAAGCCGGATCTGGTCAGGGCCGAATGCGTTGAAACGGCGGAGAACCCGGAGCTGGCCCTGCGCTACGGCGTGGGTTCGGTGCCGCACACCGTGATCGACGACAGCTTCTTCAGCCTGGGCCTGGAGCCCGAGGAGCGCTTCGTGGCCCAACTGCTGACTCTCAAGAGCGTGGATGCGCTTTCGGACGAGGCGGGGCACGAGCATGACCATGACCATCATCACCTTCCGGTGGAGGAGTTCGACGTGGTCATCGTGGGCGCTGGACCGGCCGGGCTCACTGCCGGCATCTACGCCGAGCGTAGCGGCCTCTCCTGTGTGATCCTGGAAAAGGGCGTTGTCGGGGGGCAGGTGGCGCTCACGCCCGTGGTGGAGAACTATCCCGGCTTCGCCAACGTGCCGGGCAAGAAGCTCATGGAGATCATGACCGATCACGCCAGGGAGTACGCCAATATCCTCGAGGGCGAGGATGTGCTGGAAATCAAGGTGGGCAGGAACATCGAGGTCCACACCAACCGCACCGTGTTCCTGGCCCGGGCCTTGATCCTGGCCACGGGCGCCACCTGGCGCAAGCTGGGCGTGACCGGCGAGGAACGCTTCTTCGGCTTCGGCGTGAACTATTGCGCCTCCTGTGACGGCTATCTCTACAAGGGGCGCAAGGCGGCCATCGTGGGCGGCGGCAATACCGCGCTCACCGACGCCCTGCACCTGCAAAACCTGGGCGTGGACGTGACCATCATCCACCGCCGCGACTCCTTCAGGGCCGAGAAGCACCTTCAAGAGGCGGTGCAACGTACCGGGATTCCGGTGCTCTGGAATCGCGAGGTGCTGGAAGTACTGGGCAACGACGAGGGCCGCGTGCGCGGCGTACGCCTGCGTGACACCAAGGACGGCGGCGAGGAGGAGTTCGGCCTGGGGGGGCTCTTCGTGGCCGTCGGTCTGGACGCCAATGTGGATTTGGCCATGCAGATCGGCCTGCACCTGGACGAACAAGGCTTCATCAAGGTGGATCGGAGCATGCGCACCAACATTCCGCGCGTATACGCGGCAGGAGACGTCACCGGCGGGGTGCAGCAAATCGTCACGGCCATCGGCGAGGGCTCCACTGCGGCGCTTTCGGCTTTCGAGGACTTGGCCAACCCCTACTGGCTGCGAAGGAAGGGGTAGGGGGAAGTCAGAATTCCGCGCGGAGTCGGGCGTTTTCGCGTTGCAGCAGTTCCCGGAGTTCGTGCACCATGGGAGGGGCCGCGTGATGCGCCATGCGGTATTGGTGGGCGCAGAGCACGGCCAGGTTCCAGATGCCGTCCTCGCCCTCTCGATACAGGGGAACGATGTGGTGGACCTCGATGTAGGGAGTGCCATCGGGGCGCGGGAAGGTGTTACCGCACGCCGGATACATGCAGTACGGCCCGAAGGTTTCCTTGGCCAGCCGCGCCCAGTCCACGCTTCGGGCAAAGGTTTCCACCAGGTATTCCCGCTTTTCAGGGGTTATTGCGTAGGGCGGCAGGAGCAGGGCGTCGGGCAGCTCTCCGTCCAGGAACTCCACGCCCCGCATGTAGGTGCCGGAGTTGTCGACAAAGGAGAGGAATCCCTCGTCCCGGAGTTCCTGCAGGATGCGGCGCGTGGTGTTCAGTGGTGTTCTGGCGCGGGCGCTGAAACCCTGGATGTGTTCACCCCTGGCGGTCTTGAATTCCCCCAAGGTGAATGTTCGGTTGCCACGCTGGTTGCAGAAGTCGAGAACCAGGCCGCGGATGAAGTCTTTCCAGGTCATGGCGGGTGTCCCTGATTACCTGGAGAAGAGGTGCGTCACATCGAGGACGGCTGCCTCCCCCACCCCAGCATGCGCATGTGTTCGATCTTGATGCATTTGTTCATGACCACGGTGAGGCCGGCTGCCCTGGCCTTGTCCGCGGCCTGGTTGTGCGCCAGACCGAGCTGCATCCAGACCGCCTTGGCCCCGATCTCGATGGCCTGGTCCACCACAGCCGGTATGTATTCAGGGGCGCGGAAGATGTCCACGATATCCACGGGGCCAGGCAAGCCGCGCAGATCGCGATGGCAGGGCAGCCCCAGGACTTCCGAACAGCCCGGGTTCACGGGGTAGATCGTGTACCCCTGCTCCAGAAGGTATTTGGCCACTCGGTGGGAGTCCCGGTCAGGCTTGGTGGACAGGCCCACAACGGCGATGGTCCTGGCTGCGCGCAGCAGGTCCTGGATAGTTTCATCCGGAGCGTTTTCTCGCGGGAATTCACACTCCATTGTCGTCTCCTCGTGGGTTGCGGGGTGCACTTGAGAAACAAGGGGCGGGCTACGATCGAGGTTCAGAGTACCCTGCATGGGCGGTAGGCCCATCGGGTCATGCACGAGGGACTCAGCTCGAGGGCGTTTATGGGCGTCCGCCCCTTGGAGCGGCGAGGCATCATGCGGATGCGTCTTCCTCGCCAAGCACCAAAGGTTCGTGTTGCGCCAAGTCGTACAGCCCGTGTACCACGAAGGGCAGGGTATAGTTGGGGACCCTTTCGAAATGGATGAAGCCCAGCGTCTTGCCCCCGGGGATTTCAGACAGGGCGGGCATCCCCAGCGGGATGGGCAGGGCCAGGGGCCCGGAGGCTATGGCGGCAAGCCGTTCGTCGTAGCGGTCCTTGAGGTACTGGACCACGGCATCGCGTTCTTCAAGGGTGAAGGATTCCAGGAGGATCCTCCTGGGGCTGTCCAGGTTCACCTGGACATCGGGGTGCACGGGGTCGCCGATGAGCTTGTCCCAGCTATACTGCCCCTCTTCCGCGTCCATGTCGTAATCGGGGCGGAAAAGGTGCACCTCCACGTTCCTGCGGCCCTTGAAGCTGCGTATGATCATGGAAACGGTGTAGACACGCTCCACCGGAAGTGGTGATTCGGGGGTCAGGATGTTCAGCTCCACGATTTCCCTCCAGGAATTTTTGGTTAGCTATAGACCCTTTTTCAATCGAAGGAAAGCCCCTGATATTTCAGACAACATTTCGAGGTAATAGTGTGTGGGATCATGGGAAGGCTTGAATAAAGCGAAGGGCATGGGCAGGGGGCACCAGCGTTTGTATGAAGTGTTGCGCGGGTGGATCGCTCCCTCGGAATCCGTGCTGGATATCGGTTGCGGTAGCGGTGAACTGGCCTGGATTTTGGGCGAGGGGCTGGGATGCGTGGTCTGGGGCACTGACCAGCGTTTCGCTCTCAAACGAGCCATCCCCACGGCGTCCATGGCCGATATCCACAAGCTGGGATTCGCCAGCAAGAGTTTCGACGTGGGGCTGTTTTGCTACAGTCTGCACCATGTTCCCCTTGCGTTGCAACGACCGCTGCTTCAGGATGCCTTGCGGGTCTGTGGCAGGATCCTGGTCATTGAAACCGCTCCCACGCTTGCAGCGAAGATAGTGGAGAGTTTTTGGGGCATGGTATCCCCCAGCGGCATGCCCAGGCCCATGAGCTTCCGTTCTCCGGAGGAGTGGGCAGGGCTCTGCGCCCCCCTTGGTACGGTGCTGGGCTGGGAAGCACTACGTCCCGAACCGGTGTTTGGCTTCAGGAGTTTTCTGCTGCGGGTGCAGGGGCCGGATGTGAAATGCTGACGGCCTTGGATGGCGTTGCCCCGTGGTGGGGCGCCAGGGTTAAAAAGTGTATTTCAGTCCCGCGGTGAAGAAGTCCGAGCCGCCTCTGACGCCGCTTATCAGGCCGAAGATGCCGGAGCGATGGTGCAAGCGCAGCAACAGGGCCACATTCGGGTATTCCGGCAGGGCAAAGGTGATGTCGAACATCAGGAAATTCAAGAAGTGTGCGGTTTTGTTGTTGATCCTGTCCTCGTAGCTCGGGAGTTCCGTAGTGACGGAGACGCCTTCTCCAAAGCCTGCCGTGGTGAGCACATATTTGTTCCAGGGGAAGCGGTGCCAGCGGATGTTCAGGGACGCCGCGAATTCCATGAACGTTTGTTCAGTGTCCCAGGTTCCCCAGTGCAGCGCGGAGGTACCTTCCACTTCCAGCTTCAAAGGTTGCAGTCTCGGGATGTCGAAGACATGTCCCACGGAAAACAGCTCCCTGGAAAGGCTCATGGCCAGAATGTTGGCGGCGACGAATTCGTTGGGCCCTGTGTAGAGTTCCGTGAAGGCCTGCGGGGTGAGCAGGCCGAAATGGAATGCCAGGGATGTCCTGTCGACGGTGTAGGAAAGATCATCCGTCTGTACGTCCTGGGCAGTGTTCGCAGTGGTCTCCGTAGCCTTGGTTACGGCGGCGAAGAGGAGTAAAAAAAGCAGAGTCAACAACAGGATAGTTTTTTTCACGTGGTCAACCTTACCATGTGCTGTACGCGATGCTGCAACATGTAATTCTCCGAGGAGAGGGGATCTGTCAACACATTTCCTTCAAACATCGTCACGCCGCGTCAATCAACCATGATTCAAATGGGATAGCAAAGCGTTTTTGAGCACTTCCAGATCAGAGGAAAGGGTGTTCAGGCACTGTTCGCAACGTTGCGCATCACCTTCACGGGCCGCGATTTCAGTCTGGAAGGACAGTTCCCGGACAGCGAGGGCGTCGATGGTGGCAGCGGCGCCTTTGAGCGAGTGCGCGAGTTTGCACAAACCCTCGAGGTCTCCTTTCTCCAGTGAGGAGCGCATGGAAAGGATGCGGTTGTCCAGATCCTTGAGAAAGGTCTGGTACAGCAGGGAGAGGAAGGGGGCGTCGCCCCTGAGCCTGGCAAGGGTCTTGGCGCTGTCCAGCACCTCTGGAGAAGCCGTTTGGGAAGCTGGTTCCCTGGAAGACTGCTCCGCGGGTGCGGGAATCCCGCCATGCCTGGGTACGGAAGGAGACAGCCAGGCCAGGGCGGAGAGGGCTAGGTGCAGAGCGCGTTCCGCGGGAAGGGGGGTGGAGATGATAGCCTCACCGAACAACATATCCAGGGATTGTGTATCCACACCCTGAGCAGGGGGCGGTTGCAGCAGTCTTCGCACGTGGGCTAGCACGGCGCTTTCAGGACAACCGAAGGGCAACAAGGCATCCACGCCGACTTGCAGGGCGCGGGTCGTCTGTTGCAGGTCGATGGTCTCGAGAAACAGGAGCACTGGGGGGTGAAGTTCCCTTCTGACGGCGTGCAACTGCAGGCACAAGTCCATGCCGTCCGTGGCTGCCAAGGGGAATTGCGGGCAGATGAGCAGGCCGCAGCCCCCCTTGTTGGCCTTGAGGATCACTTCAGCGGCGTCCCTTGCCAGAGTCGCGGTAAAGCCCTTTTCGCACAGGGCGGTGACGGTTTGCTGCATGTCTCGGTCCCTGGCTTGGAGGGTCAGGATCATGTCCGTTGCTGGCATGGTGTTTTCCTGTTGAGCGGGTGAACGGAGCAATGTTTGCGAGCCCTTTATTATATCGCATAAAACAAAACAGTTGTCATCCTTCTAGAGAATCTTTAGAAGCATTGAACAAGGATGGTGAATCAGAGATCATCGCGGCTGGGGCAAGCGTTTTCGTCGGCGAGTCTTGATGCTGTGATAAAAAAGGGGTATCACCAGGAGCAGAAAATTGTTGACTTTTCCGCTCTTGAAGAAGACGCGGTCGCCACGAGGCTTCTCGATCAGAGATATGTCCCAGGGTATTATTACAGATAGTTCCTCACGGCAGACAAAGCGAGCATTCCTAGATGATTATTGAATCAGCAGGGTTGACTGATGTAGGCCGGAAGCGTGAGGAAAACGAGGATTCGTTTTTCGTCAATGACGATCTGCAAAGTTACGTCGTGGCCGATGGCATGGGCGGGCATTTGGCGGGTGAGGTTGCCAGCCGCATGGTTGTAGAGTCATTGGATCGCTTTCTCAAGGAATATCGTTCCGGTGCGTTTCATGTAGAAATACAGGACGAAACACTTTCGCCGGAAGGAAATATGGTTTTGGAGGGAATCCGGCAGGCCAATAGAGAAGTTCATGGAAGGTCTATCAATAGTATGACAAAGCGTGGCATGGGCTCGACTGTTGCGATGTTGTATTGCACGTCTTCCACGATCATTGCGGCTAATGTGGGCGATAGCCCGATATACCTGGTGCGCAATGGATACATAGAGCCGCTGTCGCAGACGCACACTGTGGAAGCTGAACTGGAGCAACTGTCCAGTGAACGCAGAAATGCCATCGGTACCCGCTACCACCACATGCTCACACGCGCGGTTGGCATACAGGAAGAAGTACACCCGAGCGTTGTCGAGGCGCCTTTTTATGACGACGACATTGTTGTTTTGTGTTCTGATGGCCTTTCCAACAAAGTCACGGCCGAGGAGGTGCGCGACATCATCCTGGCCAACAGCGCTTCCGAAGCCTGCCGCGTGTTGGTGGGGTTGGCCAACGGTCGTGGAGGCGAAGACAACATCACTGTGGTGGTCGTGAAGCTGGGCAAGAGAAAGGGCCTGTTCTCGGCCTTTTTCGGGTTCTTCTCCCGATTGATCGGGCGGTGATTCGCTGCCGGGCAGCGGCAAGGAGGGATTGGAAATGGCAACATTGAGACTCATGTATGAGGGTGAGGTGCAGGGGGAATATGACCTCCCCCCCGGAAAGACTCTGACAATCGGACGTCGTGACACCAACGACGTTGTCATTGAGAATCTGGTGATTTCCGGGGCCCACGCCAAGATCGACTCACTGGACGAAGGCTTTTTGCTCACCGATCTGCGCAGCAAGAATGGCACATTTGTCAACGAGACACCCATCACGTCCCACTGGCTTCAGGACGGCGACGTGGTGCGCATCGGAAAGCACCAGCTCATGCTCATCGTGGACGAGGAAGAGGCATTTTCACTGGATGTCGAAGACAATATGGAACAGACCATGGTCTTTGGCACCGGAGAATTCGCACCTTCGGTAACACAGCAACTGGCCCCGGCCATCCTCAGCTTTCTCAAGGGCGGATTGGGAGAGTACCCCCTGACCAAGAAGCTGACAAAGATCGGCAAGGATTACTCCAACGATGTCGTCATTCAGGGCTTTACCGTGGGCCAGACAGCCGCCACCATCAGCAAACTGCCCGAGGGATACTATCTCAGCTATGTAGGCGGCATGGCCAAGCCAAAGGTGAACGGCAAGGCTGTGACCGAATCCCGCAGACTTGACGAATTCGACGAGATAGAGATCGGATCGTCCAAGATGAAGTTCGTCTTCAAGTAGACTGACGCCGGCCACGACGCCCGGTGACCGCGCGTTGCCGCGGGGGAGATGTCATGGGTTTCATTCGACGCCATCCTGCCTTCTGTATGGGGCTTGTCGTAACCGTGTTTTTTCTGTGGTTGGGGCTTATGCGCGTGGATTTTATCGACTCCCTGGAGTTCAAGTTCTACGATCTGCGCATGGGGTTGAAAACCGCGCCCGACGCACCCAGCGACATCGTCCTGGTGGACATCGACGACGACTCCATCGACAAGCTCGGTCGCTGGCCCTGGCCCAGAACGCGTATCGCCCAGGGCATCGAGAAGATCATGGCCGGACAGCCGCGTATCCTGGGGCTCAACGTGCTCTTTTCCGAGGCGGAGGAAAACAGCGGGTTGATGGTCCTGAACAAGCTCGATCAACTCTTCTCCGAACAGTTCCAGGACCAGACCAACGAAAATGAGGTCGCTTTTCTCGAGGCCATGCGCGAACTGAAAAAGGAGCTGGATTCGGACGCCATCCTGGCCAGGACCATGCGTGAGTCCGGCAGGGTGGTTCTGCCCTTGGTGTTCGTGCCCTCGATGGTGGTGGAGGGAGGGCTGGAGCCCGACCCCGCGCTCAAGGCAGTGGCCGTGCCCAACGTCACCGTGGCCGAGGGCGCGGGCTACCCCGTCGCCAACGAGATCCTTCTGCCCATTCCGGAACTCCGGGACGCGGCCCTGGGCCTGGGGCACATCAGCCTGCGCCCCGATCCGGACGGCAAGGCTCGGCGCGAGAGCCTGCTCTACAGCTATCGCGGACTGTTCGTGCCGGCCTACACCCTGCAACTCGCGGCATTGTACCGCAACGTGCCTCGAGAGCAGATCACCGCCAAGATGGGCGAATACGTGCAACTGGGCAATCAACGGATTCCCTTGACCTTGAACTCCCAATACCTCGTCACGTTCAAGGGCGAGCGTGACTCCTTCAAGCATTATTCCTTTTTCGACGTGCTCAACGACAAGATTCCAGCCAGCATCTTCAACAACAAGATCGTACTGCTCAGCGTCACCGCCGCGGGCCTGATCAACCCCCTGGCCACGCCCGTGGACCCGGTCATGCCCCTGGGCGAATTCACCGCCCACACCCTCTGGTCCATGCTGCACCAGCGCTACATCGAACAGCCCGCCTGGGATGCCACGGCTGAACTCGGCGTCATACTTCTCGTGGGCCTGCTGATCATGTTTGTTCTGCCCCGCATGCGCGCGCTCATGGGCGGCATCCTCTTCCTGTTGCTCTTCGGCGGTCTTGTCGCGGGCGCGGTGTACCTCTTCGTAACCAAGGGCCTCTGGGTCTCCACGGCCTACCCCCTTGTGCAGCTCGTGGTGGGATACATCGGCGTGGTTAGCCTGCAGTATTTCGTCACCGAGACCGACAAGGAAAAGGTGGAGGAGGAGAGCGCGGAGTCCAACCGTATGCTCGGGATTTCCTTTCAGGAGCAAGGCCGTCTGGACATGGCCTTCGATAAGTACCGACGCTGCCCCGTGGACAAGGGCATGAAGGAGATCCTCTACGGACTGGCCCAAGACTACGAGCGCAAGCGGCAGTACCACAAGGCCGTGGCCGTGTACGAGCATATCGAGGCCCACGATCCCAAGTTCAAGGATATCAAGGAGCGTAAGAGCAGATTGATCCAGACCGGAGAGACCGTTATCCTGGGCGCGGCCACCGTGGATCCTTTGTTGGCCACGGGCACGGACACCCGCCCCACCTTGGGGCGTTATGAGGTGGTCAAGCAATTGGGCAAGGGCGCCATGGGTATCGTGTACCTGGGCAAGGACCCGCGCATCAACCGGACCACGGCCATCAAGACCTTCCAGTTCCCGGAGGAGATCGATCCGGAGCAGACCCAGGAGTTGAAGAAGCGTTTCTTCCAGGAGGCCGAAAGCGCCGGCACCCTCACGCATCCCAACATCGTGACCATCTACGATGCCGGCGAGGAGCACGACTTGGCCTACATCGCCATGGAATTTCTGGAAGGGCACGACCTCACGCGCTACATCAAGCCCGGCCAGTTGCTGGAAATCCCCAGGGTGCTCTCCTACACGGCGGACATCGCCGAGGCACTGGACTATGCCCACCAGAAGGGCATCGTGCACCGCGACATCAAGCCGGCCAACGTCATGCTGCTTGACAGCGGCGTGGTCAAGATCACGGACTTCGGCATCGCCCGGATCACGGCCACTTCCCAGACCCAGACCGGCGTGGTCAAGGGTACGCCGCATTACATGTCGCCGGAGCAGATCTCCGGGCAAAAGGTGGACGGGCGATCCGACATCTTTTCCCTGGGTGTGATGCTCTTTCAGATGCTTACCGGCGCCAACCCCTTCAGGGGTGAGAATATGGCCTCGCTGATGCATCAGATCATGAACGTACGGCACCCTGATCCCAAGTCGCTGAACCCCGGCATACCCAAGGTAGTGAGCGCGATCATCGACAAGGCGCTGGAAAAGGATCGAGACGAGCGTTACGCCACGGCCGGGGCCATGGCCCGGGACCTGCGCGCGGTCCTTGCACGGCTGGAAGGCTGATTTTTCTTGGACGAAACAATATCGCCGGGCAGGAGGCATCCTGTCCGGCGATGGGCGTTTCAGGGGATCAATGCAGGGATTCTTCGGCGGGTTTGACCGCGATCTCGGCGTGCAGGGGTTCACCCGCGTCGTTCATGCGCACCTGGATCTGGCCGATGTCGCGTTCGATGACGGCGCCGATGTCGCTGAGTTTGGCGTAAGCCATCTCCACGACGCTGCGCAGTACGTCGGCGGTCTGGTTCTGTCCGAACGACTCGAACAACTCTTCCAGACTGTAGAGTTCGCGCAGGGCGTGGTCAAAGAACTCGTAAAGGTTCATGCTGTTGCGTTCCATGTGTTCCACCTGGCATGTATGGGTTACGGTTTGTCCTGCGGCCACTCCCGGATCACACGGACCGCGAGGCCTTTGCGTTCCAGGGCCGCGGCGTAGGCCTTGGCCGTGCCCCTGTCTCTGAAGGTCCGCAGCACCAGTTGGGCTCTGTTGTGTTGGTCCCAGACCCAGACGTGCTCCTTGAGGTGCAGGTCCAGTTTCAGGACCTGCAGGCGCAGGCGCTCACGAGCCTGGTCCCTGAGGGCGAACGAGTCGTCGAGCAGCATTTCGCCGACGGCCAGCACCCACCACCCTGGCGGAGGCGCCGGTCTTTGGTCCGGGGGTTCGGGCATGTTCAGATAGGCTGCCTTGGCTGCCAGATCCGCGATGGTCTGCTCGATGTCGAAGACAAGCTCGTTCATGGCACGCTGCTCCCTGGCGAATGGATGGATGCGGCCATGCCGCGTTGGTGAGGAATGATACCGCCGGACGGAGGAAAAGGAAAGAGCCGGCACAGCCCTATTGTGAAAGCCCCGGCTTGACAAGAGTTCTGGGACGGGCGATCCACTTCTGGTCGCACGGAGAAAGGAGGCGCGCGGCGTCGAGCGTCCCCGCACCGGCTTCGTGCAAGGGTGATTCGATCCATGCGGATTCTCAATCTTCAGGCACAGAGCCTTGTACGCAGTTTTCGCCGCCTCGGGCACCAAGTACTGAGTATCGGGGCGGAAAAAGGTTGCGACATCCGTCCCGACAGCATCCTGTCCCTGGCCGAGCTGCAAGGCTTGCTGCGCGCCAAGGATTTCGTGCCCGACGTGATCTTCTGGTGCGACAACTGCCAGCCCCCCCTCGTGGTGGGCTTGGAGCACCTGCCCTCGGCCATCGTGGGGTTTTCCATCGACCAGTATTGCAACCCATGGCACGTGCCTTACAGCGCGGCGTTCGACTATCTGCTCCTGGCGCAGAAGGACTATCTGCGGCTCTTCCAGATACAGGAACTGGAGCGCCCCCTGGAATGGTTCCCCCTGTATTGCGATCCTGAACAGGACCGGGATCAGGGCCTGGTGCGCGACGTGCCGGTGGGGTTCGTGGGCACCCTGGAGGGGAGATTCAACAGGGAGCGCAAGCCGTTCCTGCATGCTTTTCGCTCCCACGCCCCGCTTTTTGTCACCAGCGGCGACTATGTCCCGGTATTCAACCGGAGTCGGATGGTACTCAACCAGAGCGCGGCAGGGGAGCTGAATTACCGATTGTTCCAGAGCATGGCCTGCGGCGCGGTCTGCCTCACCGAGGATACGGAGAACGGCCTGCGCGACTTGTTTGTCCCGGACAAGGAGGTGCTGTTGTACCCCAGGGGCGATGCCGTTGCCGCGGCCAGGATAGCCCAGGTGTGGCTGCAACGGCCCGAGTTGGCGGAAGTGGCCGCGGCGGGGCGGGAGAAGGTGTTGCTGCGGCACACCGTGGAGCGCCGGGCCAAGCGCGTCCTGAATATTACGACCAAGCTACTGGAGAGCGGGGCATATCGCAAGCGTCTGGGAAACATGGAGCGGGTGCGGTGGCACATGCGCAACGTCTGGCAATTCCTGGCCACGGACGAGACCCTGCCCCTCCCTCCCGAGCATAGGAAGTTCTATCACCAATTGGGATTGCGCTGAGACCCGTCATCACGTGCGGCTGAAGGTCATCCCTGGATTCGCCGTCACGTGGAAGGCTTGAGATGCTTATGGAACATCATCCGGCCCCATAAAAAAAGCGGAGGTCTTGCGACCTCCGCTTGCGTGCGCGTGTACAGCGTCGAGGACTAAACGCAGCCGGTGGGTTTGGGCAGGCCGGCCATTTTGCAGGCGCCTTTGCCGGGGCCGGAGGGGAACAGCTCGTAGATGTGTTTCAGTTTGAAGCCGGTCACCTTGGACAGGATGCGGACCATGGGGGCGATGCCGTTCTTCTTGTAGTAGTCCTGAAGGAACTCGATAACCTTGGAGTGCTCGTCAGTAATTTCCTTGATGCCTTCACTTTCCTTGACGTACTCGACCCACTCGGGGCACCAGTCTTCAAACTTCTGCAGGAAACCGTCCTCGTCGACTTCAAAATTTTTACCGCCAAACTCAACAGTTGCCATGTGGATTCCTCCTCACATCATTTTTTCGTTGTTGGGGTTGTACCACTAGCCATGGTATGTGTCAAATAGTGGCCCGTATCCCGGACCTTACACACGCGGACGGCAAAGAAACAATAAGTCTGTCTACAGGACACTGAAATGACATAAGGAAATCATATCGGCCTTTTTTACGTCGAGGCCAGGCTTTTGTCAATGCCCTTGGGCTGTTTTGTGACAAACCGCACATCACTCACGCGCCGAGTTCGAGCAAGTGCGTCCGGGCGAACTCCAGGGAGGGATCCAGCTCCAAGGCCGCGCCAAGCAGCTCGGCAGCCTTGGCTCCCTGTCCCATGAATTTGTGGCAAAGGCCTAGATTGGCCAAGTCCATGGCCGAACCTCGATCCAGTTTCAAAGCGGCGTCAAAGTCGCTTGCTGCCGCACCATACCGCGCCAGCTTGAATTTGGCTACCCCCCTGAGGTTGAAATATTCCTTGTGCTCGGTGCAAAGCCCCACGGCCTGGTCCAGGAAGGGCAGTGCGGCCTCCCAGTCCCCGGTCTGCGTGAGACTGTAGCCTGCGTAGAATGACGCCAGGGATTGCGAATCCGTATCCGGCTGCAAGGGAGCGGCGGCTTCGAACAGTCGGGCCGCGCCGGGAGCGTCCCCAAGGCGCAAGGTGAGCAGCCCATGGAAGAACGGGAGGAAGTGGGCATCGGGGTAATGCGCGGCAAGGGTTTTCAAACCCGCGAACGCCTGGTCAGGGGGCGATTCCTCGGCCAGCTTCCGCCCCACGAAGAGACCGAGGCTGGCGTTGGGATCACGTTCGCGGAACTGAAAACCGGGCACGATGTTGTAGTGTGCCGGAAGGTCCAGGGAGGGAGCGGTGATATCCACGCTGAAGAGGTGGTGGTTGTTCTTGGCCAGGCCCTGGCAGAGGCGGAGAAGCTCGTCGCGGAAGTCCGGGCCTTCGATGCTGGGCAGGGAGTCGAGCCGGACCAGCGCCCCTTGGAAGAGCCAGGCTGCCTGCTCCAGATCGGGGTATTTCGGCAGGCCAGAGGCCTCGTACACCGCCGAGGTGCAGAAATCACCCGCTAGTTGGGCGATTTCCGTGAGGGCGCGGATGGCGGCCTTTGTGGGCGATGTGGCCGTTCCGGCCGTATAGACGATTTCCGACTTGTGGGGAAAGGTCCCAGGGTCGTGACAGAGCGCGGCGACCGTGGGCACCGGCATGCCCAGGGTCATGTCCTTGAGCAGCACGGAGATGCCCTGGCGTTGGAAGCGCGTCAGTAGATCGCGGAGCACTGGGTCGCCGTTGGCCTGGATGTCCGCCAAATCGATGGTTGGCAGTGGCCGCCGGGCTCGTTCGGCCAGGGCGCAGACGTGGCGTTCCACCAGTTCGCAGGCCCCTTGCAGAATGGACTCCTCCGGGGTGTTGCCGGCCGAAGAGCCGTTGAATTCACCCAGGGCCTTGAACCACTCCAGAGGGATGAGTTCCTCGCGTCCCGCGCCGATGTCGGTGGCCGGGTGGAAACGCCAGGGGCGTAGGTCCAGGATTTCCACTGCCTTGCGCTCGGGCATGTCCTCGAGTACCGACCGAAGCACATGTTCGATGGACATCACGGGCATGTCACCCCGCAGTGCCTGACTGTAGGTGAGGACAGTGAAAAACTCGGGGCTGTTCCAGCGGGTGAAGAAACTGTAGCGTTCCACAAGCTCCATGAGGGCCGAGGCCTCGGCCTGTTCAGGCGAGGCGCCCTTGCCCATCTGCTTGCGGGTGGGCATAACCGCACGGGCGTCGGCGCCGCATTCACTGAGGAACACGGGAATGCCGAGACGTCCCGTGTCGATGCGTCGTGTTCTGGCGAGAATGCTCTTGCCGGTGGCCGCGAGGCGCTCCCTGACGCGGGCCAGGGTCTCTTGCGGCGGAACGGCCTTGTCCTGGTCCGTGGTATAGTGTTTGGGGCATGGTGCGAGTGTGATCATGTCCGCTTCTTGGGTTTGAGTCTGTGGATGGTGCAAAGCCGGCGTTCGCCGTTGGGCTCGGTGGACTTGTAACCGATGGTCTTCTCCTGCATCAGGAATTCGTGCTCGGCGAGCTGGAAGAACTTTTTGGCCTTGCGCACGTGGTCCATGGCCAGCACGATCTCGGCCTCGGGCGTGTGGGCGAGATGGCGCAACAGGAACTTCACCAGGGGGCGGTAGACCTCTTCCTTGTACAGGATCTCGCAGCCCACGATCAAGTCGAAGCGTTCCTCGAGCCTGGTGGCGGTGAAGTCCACGTACCGCACGCGGGCCTTGTGCTCCAGGTCATTGTGCAAGATGTTGATGCGCGCGAAGAGCAAGGCGTTTTCTTCCACGTCGGTGATGGTAACGTCGAAGCCGCGACTGGCCGCGAACAGGCCGACCACGCCGATACCGGCGCCGATCTCCAGCATACGCCCCTGGGGTGGAAGGCTGCCGAGAAAATGGCTCAACAGCAGGTTGGACGGCCAGATCTTGGCCCAGAAGGGCAGTGTCAGAGGCTGATCCTTGGCCTGCTCAACAATGGATTCGACATAGCGGTCCATGTCGGTGATCTGCAGGGCCTCGAGGCGGACATCCCCGACGGCCACGGGCTCGAAGCCCACGCTGAAGCGCTCCCTGGCGAGGTCCAGGAGTACATCGAGGGGGGCGTTCAAGATGTCGTGCAGCATGCATACTCCTGAAGGATGAAATGTATCGTGCGTGCCTAGCGAATAGCACAAGCCGGCAGAGATGCAAACTCCCCTTTCAGTGGGATTATGGCAATAAAAAAGCCGGCCTCGGGCCGGCTGATGGTTCTGGAGCGGGAGACGGGATTTGAACCCGCGACTTCAACCTTGGCAAGGTTGCACT